>DATJVP010000045.1:0-22811 GCA_035581425.1 Allostellaceae bacterium
TCGCGGATGCCGAGCGCTTCGCGAGCGGTCAATTCGACCGCCTCGACGCGAACCGCGACGGCATCGTCGATCACGGCGAGTTCACCGCTTCGGCCAAGCGCTCCCTCGATCGCGCCAAGCCCGAGCGCAAGCGCACGGCGCAGCGCGCTCTCGACCGGCGCGAGACGCTCTTCCACACCCTCGACCAGCACGAGGATGGCAAGATCACCAAGGAGGAATTCCTCTCGGCGACGCGCGCGCATTTCATGGAGATCGACACCCGCAAGACCGGCAAAATTAACTCCGCCGACCTCCGCACCGCTCGCCACGGCCTATAGCGGGAAAGATGCCCCTTGTATTCCCTCTCCCGCGCCTCGCGCGGGAGAGGGGTGGGGCCCGTTGCGAAGCGACGGGGTGGTGAAGGTATCGCCGGCCTTTTGCGCTTGCGGCGCCGCATGCTACCTCTGATACCGCAGAGTTCATGCGCGAGGGGACATGGGCGCCGATAGTTACCGCACGCTTGACATGCACACCGCGGGCGAGCCCGTGCGGATCGTGACCGAGGGCTATCCCGCGATCCCCGGCGACACGATCCTGGAAAAGCGCCGCTACGTCCGTGCCAATCTCGACCACATCCGCCGCCGCCTGATGCTGGAGCCGCGCGGGCATCAGGACATGTACGGCGTAATCCCCGTCGCACCCGGCGATCCCGAAGCCGATCTCGCGGTGCTCTTCATGCACAATTCCGGCTACAGCACCATGTGCGGCCACGCCACCATCGCGATCGGCCGCTGGGCGGTGGAGCACGGGCTGGTGCCGAGACACGTGCCGCTGACGCGTTTCAACCTCGAATGCCCCTGCGGCGTCGTGCGCGTCACCGTCGAGACGAGTGAGCGCGGCACCGGCGAGGTAACCTTCGAGAGCGTCCCAGCCTTCGCGGCACAGGTCGATCTCTCGGTGGAGACGCAATCCTTCGGCCGCATCGGACTCGACATCGCCTTCGGCGGCGCCTTCTACGCAATGCTCCCAGCCTCGCGCCTGAAGCTCTCGATGCTGGAGACGCCGGTCGAACGGCTGATCGCGGCCGCGCGCGAGATTACGTCGGCGACCCGCGCGCAGACCGTGCTGGAGCATCCGGAAGCGCCAGATCTTGCCTTCCTCTACGGCACGATCCTCACAGACGAGGCGGAGCCCGACTCGCCGGAGCCCTCGCTCAATCTCTGCATCTTCGGCGAGGGCCAGGTGGACCGGAGCCCGACGGGAAGCGGTGTCACCGCGCGGCTCGCGCTCGACCATGCGCGCGGCCGGCTCCCGATCGGTGCCAAGCGCGTCTTCCGAGGCCTCACCGGCGAGCCCTTCTCGGGCGAGCTCCTGCGCGAGGCGCGTGCCGGGAGCCGCGCGGCGATCATCGCTCGCGTGGGCGGGCGCTCCTATTACTCCGGCACTTCAACCTTCACCGTCGAGGCCTTGGATCCGCTCCGCGACGGTTTTCCGATGCCGCGGAGCCTCGCGGAAATCGCACGGAAATGAGTTTCGTCTATAGCTCCTCGCCCCCGGAGCTGCGCGCGACGCTTGCGGCGCGCTATCGCGAGGACGAGACGACGGCGGTCGAGCGCATCCTCGCCGCGGCTGAGCTCTCCTCGGAGATGCGAGACCGCATCGCCGAGCGCGCGCGCGGCCTCGTCGTTGAGGTGAGGCGCCAGCGCCTCGGCAAGGGCGGGATCGACGCCTTCCTGCATGAATACGCGCTCTCGTCCAAGGAAGGGATCGTGCTGATGTGCCTCGCCGAGGCGCTGCTGCGCATCCCCGACGCCGAGACCGTCGACCGCCTCATCCGTGACAAGCTCGCCAACGCCGATTGGGCACAGCATCTGGGACAATCGGACTCGCTCTTCGTCAATGCCTCGACCTGGGCGCTGATGCTGACGGGGCGCCTCGTGCGCGCGGATGACGCGCAGCGCGACCTCGGCGGCGTGCTGCGGCGGCTGGTCGCGCGCTCGGGCGAGCCGGTGATCCGTCAGGCCGTGACGGCGGCGATGCGCATTCTCGGCCGGCAATTCGTGATGGGCCGCACCATCGCGGAAGCGCTGGAACGCGCCCGCGCGCCGGAGCGTCAGGGGTATCGCCATTCCTACGACATGCTCGGCGAGGCCGCGCGCACCGCCGCCGATGCGAGACGCTACTTCGAGAGCTACGAGGCCGCGATATCGGCGCTGGGCGCGGAGGTGCGTGGCCGCGATGTCGCCGATGCGCCGGGGATCTCGGTGAAGCTCTCGGCGCTCCATCCCCGCTACGAGGAGACGCAGCATGAGAGGGCGATCCGGGAATTGACGCCGGTCCTGCTCGCGCTCGCGCAGCACGCCAAGCGTCAGGGCATCGGATTCACAGTCGATGCCGAGGAATCCGAGCGGCTCGATCTCTCGCTCGATCTGATCGAGGCGCTCGCACTCGATCCCTCGCTTGCGGGCTGGAATGGGTTCGGCCTTGCGGTGCAGGCCTATCAGAAGCGCGCACTTCCGCTCCTGGATTGGCTCGAGGAGCTCACGCGACGCGCGGGGCGGCGCCTCATGCTGCGCCTCGTCAAGGGAGCCTACTGGGACAGCGAGATCAAGCGCAGCCAGGAGCGTGGCCTCGAGGGCTATCCCGTCTACACCCGCAAGGTCGCGACGGACGTTTCTTATCTAGCCTGCGCCAAGCGCCTCCTGCACGCGCCCGAAGCCTTCTATCCGCAATTCGCAACGCACAACGCACACACGCTCGCGGCGGTGCTGGAGCTCGCGGGCGCACGGCGCGACTACGAGTTCCAGCGCCTCCACGGCATGGGCGAGGCGCTTTACGAGCAGATCGTTGGCGCCGACAAGCTCGACCGTCCCTGCCGCGTCTATGCGCCTGTCGGGAGCCACGAGGATCTGCTGGCGTATCTCGTGCGCCGTCTCCTGGAGAACGGAGCCAATACCTCCTTCGTCAATCGCATCGTCGACGACAAGGCGCCGATCGAGGAGATCATCGCCGATCCCGTGGCGCGGCTCCGACGCCTCCAGGAAAAGCCGCATCCGCGCATTCCGCTGCCGCGCGATCTCTACGGCATCGAGCGCCGAAACTCCCGTGGCTACGATCTCTGGAACCGTCGCGATCTGCGCGAGCTTGCGGAGGCGCTCGACTTGGCCTCGGCCAAAGGCTGGTCTGCAGCACCTCTCGTGGGAGGCGCGGCGCTCGCGGGGAGATCGCGCGAGGTCCGCGATCCCTCCGACCGCAACCGCGTCGTTGGCGCCGTGGTAGAGGCGACAGACGCCCAGGTCGATCAAACGCTCGCCCGCGCGGAGCGCGCGGCGCCCGATTGGGACGCGACACCCGCGGTGGAGCGCGCGGCAATCCTGGAGCGCGCGGCGCAGCGCCTAGAGGAGAGCCTCCCCGATCTCGTTGCACTCATCGTGCGCGAGGGTGGGCGCATCATTCCCGACGCCGTCTCGGAGGTTCGCGAGGCCGTCGATTTCTGCCGCTACTACGCCCAGCGCGCGCGCGCGGAATTCGCGACGCCGCGGCTGCTGCCGGGACCGACGGGTGAGCGCAATAGCCTGGAGCTGCACGGACGTGGCATCTTCGCCTGCATTAGCCCCTGGAATTTTCCACTGGCGATCTTCACGGGGCAAATCGCGGCAGCGCTCGCCGCGGGAAACGCCGCAATCGCCAAGCCCGCGGAGCAGACGCCGCTCGTCGGAGCCGCGGCGGTGCGGCTGCTGCACGAGGCCGGCATTCCCGGCGATGTGCTGCATCTGCTGCCCGGCGACGGCAAGGTCGGCGCTAGGCTCACAGCGGATCCTCGCGTCGTCGGCATAGCCTTTACCGGCTCGACCGAGACCGCGCGTGCGAT
Organism: Allostellaceae bacterium; assembly: GCA_035581425.1. Lineage (GTDB taxonomy): Bacteria > Pseudomonadota > Alphaproteobacteria > ATCC43930 > CGMCC-115725 > DASZHJ01. The sequence goes on from DATJVP010000045.1 coordinate 3,851, forward strand.
CAATCTCACCCTCGCGCAGCGGTCGGGGCCGCTCGCGACGCTCATCGCGGAGACCGGCGGGCAGAACGCGCTCGTCGTCGACAGCTCCGCGCTCCCGGAGCAGGTGGTGCAGGACGTGCTCACCTCGGCCTTCGACAGCGCGGGCCAGCGCTGCTCGGCGCTCCGTCTCCTTTGCCTCCAAGCCGACATCGCCGACCGCGTCATCACGATGCTGAAGGGCGCGATGGCGGAGCTCACGATTGGCGATCCCGCGCTGCTCTCGACCGACGTGGGTCCGGTCATCGACGAGGACGCCCGCGCAATGCTCGAGCGCCACGCCGAGCGCATGGGCCGCGAGGCGCGGCTCCTCTACGAGTGTCCACTGCCGAAGGGGCTCGAGCACGGCCTCTATTTCGCGCCGCGCGCTTACGAGATCGACGGCGTCGGCGTCCTCGACCGCGAGGTCTTCGGCCCGATCCTGCACGTCGTCCGGTGGCACCGCGACCGGCTCGAGGAATTGCTCGCCGCGATCGATGCCACCGGCTATGGCCTCACGCTCGGCATCCACAGCCGAATCGACGAGACCGTGAGTATCGTCCATCGCCGCCTCCGGATCGGCAATACCTACGTCAATCGCAACATGATCGGCGCGGTCGTGGGAGTGCAGCCCTTTGGCGGCGAGCGTCTCTCCGGCACGGGTCCCAAGGCCGGCGGCCCGCACTATCTCCCGCGTTTCGCAGTGGAGCGCACGCTCTCGGTCGATACGACCGCCGCCGGCGGCAATGCGAGCCTGCTCTCGCTCGAGGAGGAAGCGCCGGATTGAGAGCCCGGCACCTCAGCCCGCGAGCGTCGCACGCACGCCGTTGATTACGTATTGCGCGGCGAGTGCCGCGAGCACGATGCCGAGGATGCGCGTCACCACATTGGCGCCGATGACGCCGAGGAAGCGCGCGACCACGGCGGCGGCGAGGAGCGACACCAGCGTCAGCGTCATCGTAACCGCCAGCGCCAAGAGCACCCATGCTTGCGCCGCGGTGGTCGGCGCGCCGCGCATCAAGAGCGTTATCGAGGTGAGGGCGCCGGGCCCCGCAATGAGCGGGATCGCCAGGGGAAAGACCGCGATGTTGTGGCTGTGCGCGGCCTCTTCCTCCTCGGGCCTCGTTGTGCCGCGGATGCCCGAGCGCAGCGCCAGCACCATGTCGGTCGCGACCAGAAAGAGCAGCAGCCCGCCGGAGATCTGGAACGCCGCCAGCGAGATCCCCAGGAGATCGAGGAGCGCGCGTCCCACGAAGGCAAAGAGAAGGAGGAGCCCCGAGGCGATCGCGGCGCCGCGCCAGGCGGTGCTGCGGCGATGGGCGGGCGCGATGTGAGCGGCGAGCGCCACGAACATCACCGAGGTTCCCAGGGGATCGACGATCACCAGCAGCGAGACAAGGTTGTAAACGAAGTCCTGCATGCGCCAACTTTAGCGGAAGGCGCGCGCGCCGTCGCTCAGGACCGTCGCTCGAGAATCATGCGCAAGCCGTGCCGCGGTCGGAGCGTGATGAGGCCCACGGGCTCGACGGGATGTCCCGGCGCGAGACGCAGGCGATAGCGCTGCGCCAGCGTCGCGAGGATGACGAGCGCCTCCGTCATTGCAAAGGCTGCACCGATGCAGATGCGGGGACCGCCGCCGAAGGGGATATAGGCGAAGCGGTGTCTCCCTGTCGCTCGCTCCGGCGCGAACCGCTCGGGGTCGAAAACGTCGGGCCGCTCCCAGAGCAGGCGGTGTCGGTGCAGCAGCCAAGGCACGATGAAGACGGTCGACCCCTTGCGCACCTTGCGGCCGGCGACCTTGTCTTCCGCGAGCGCCTGCCGCGAGATCGTGTGCGCGGGGGGGTAGAGGCGCATCGCCTCCTCAAAGACCATGCGCGTGTAGCGGAGCGACGCGATGTCCTCGAAGCGTGGAACGCGTCCACCAAGGACGCTCGCGAGCTCCGCGTGAACCTTGGCCTCCTCCCGGGGATGCTGCGAGAGCAGATACCAGGTCCAGGCGAGCCCCTGGGCGGTGGTCTCATGTCCCGCCATGAAGATGGTGACGACCTGATCGCGGACCTCCTTGGCGCTCATGCCGAGGCCGGTCTCGCTGTCGCGAGCGGCGATGAGGCGCGCGAGCAGATCCCTGGGTTGCTCGCCATCCACGCTCTCCCGCCGGATCAGCCGCTCGATGAGCGCGTCGAATTCGCCGAAAATCTCTTGCCAACCCCGCGCGCGCCCACGTTGCCAGCGCTCCGGGACGCCCAGGAGGTCGAAGAGATTGGGCCGCACCTCCACCTGATAGCGCCCGACCGCCTGCTCGACCACGGCGCTCACACTCTCGGCGTCGGTCGAGAACATCGCGCGCGCGATGATCGCGAGCGTGAGCCGCATCATGTCGGCGGCGGCGTCGATTGTGGCGCCCTCGGGCAGGCGGCTCCAGCGCTCCGAGAGCGCCGCCGTCGCCTCCGTCATCGTCGGCACGTAGGCAACCAGGCTCCGATGGTCGAAAGCGGGCGCCATGATGCGCCGCTGGCGCCGCCAATCCTCGCCTTCACTGGTGAGGAGTCCGCGGCCGAGGCCCGGCTCGAGGAGACGCCGCGCGATGCGGCTCTTGACGTAGTTGCCGGCGTTGTCGAGGAGGACGTGCTGCACGCCGGCGGGCGCGTTCACCACGAGATAGCGTTGCCAGAGGATGCGTCGCTCGAAGACCTCTCGCTCGAAGGCATGCTCGCCATAAGTCGCAACCGAGCTGTCGCGCACCGTGCGCAAGAATTGGAACAGCGGAAGCCGGCCTCGAAACCGCGGCGGCGCCGCGAGGGCGGGTGCCTCGGTCACGCCGAGAGCGCCCTTTCGAGGAAGTCGAGCCGGTCCTGACCCCAGAACGGCTCGTTCTTGTAGATGTAGAAGGGAGCGCCGAACACTTCGCGGTCGATCGCCTCGCGTGTCAGCGCGTCGTATCGCGAGGCGGTCTCGGGCTTGCGCGCCGCCGCCACCAACGCCGCGCCATCATGGCCTTGCTCGCGCGCGACCGCCGCGAGAACGTCGGGATCGGCGATGTTGCGCTCCTCGGCCCAGCAGGCGCGCATCAGCGCGTAGGAGATCGGCCCGGGCGCGCCGCCCGCGCGCTCGGTCGCGATAATGAGCTGGCAGGCGAGGTCGGAGGCGACGGGGAAGTATTTGGGCTCGACCGTCAACGGCACGTGCAGGAAACTCCGCCAGCGCTCGAGCTCGAACATGCGATAGGACTGCCGTTGCGGCGCGCGCTTGCCGACGGGCAAACCGCCGGAAGCCGGGAAGATCTTGCCGTAGTCTACTGGCTTATAGTGGACCTCGGCGCCCGCTTTCGCCGCGATCTCTTCGAACCGCCGGTGACCGAGATAGGTCCAAGGCGAGGCGGGGGTGAAAAAATAGTCAACGGTCTTGCTCATCCAGAGGTCCTCGGTTGGGATCCGCCACGCTCGCGCAGCGCGCGACGGATGATTTTGCCGGTTGTGGTCATCGGGAGCGAGTCCACGAATTCGACGGCCCGCGGATATTCATGCGCCGCGAGCTTCACCTTGACGAAATCCTGAATCTCCCGCGCGAGGCTCGGCGATCCCTCGCGTCCCGGCTTCAGCACGAGAAACGCCTTCACGATTTCCGTGCGGAGCGGATCGGGAACGCCGACCGCCGCTGCCATCGCAACTGCCGGGTGCTTCATCAAGCAGTTCTCGATCTCGCCGGGTCCGATGCGATAGCCGGCGCTGGTGATGACGTCGTCGGCGCGGCCGAGGAACCAGAGATGTCCCTCTGCGTCCGCGCGTCCCATGTCGCCCGTGAGGAGAAACTCGCCCGCGAATCTCTCCCGCGTCGCCGCGGGATTGCTCCAGTATCCCAAGAACATCACGGGGTCGGGCCTCGAGACGCCGATCTGTCCGTGCTCGCCCGCGGGGAGTGGGCGGCCGGTCTCGTCGACGACGCGCACAGTGTGGCCCGGGATGGGGCGACCCATCGAGCCCGGGCGGACCGGAAAGAGCGTCGCGTTGTTTCCGACGACGAGATTGCATTCGGTCTGGCCGTAGAACTCGTTGATCACGACGCCGAAAGTCTCGCGCCCCCATTCCAGGAGCTCGTCCCCGAGCGTCTCCCCACCGCTCGCGACGGTGCGTGGGCGGAGGCCCGGCCGCGGCTTCGCCCCGAGCTGGCGCATGAGCTTCAGTGCCGTCGGCGGCATGAAGGCATTGCGCACGCCGTGCTTCTCCATGAAGGCGAAGGCCTCTTCGGGATCGAACTTGCGCGCGCGATAGGCGAGGACGGGCACACCGTGATGCCAGGCCGGCAGCAGCACGTCGAAGAGCCCGCCGATCCAGGCCCAATCGGCGGGCGTCCAGAAGAAGTCACCGGGCTGCGGAAAGAACTCGTGCGGCATCTCGACGCCCGGGAGGTGCCCGAGCAGCACGCGGTGCGCATGAAGCGCGCCCTTGGGATTTCCAGTGGTGCCGGAGGTGTAGATGATGATCGCGGGATCGTCGGCGGAGGTTTCCGCTGCTGTGAACGCATCGCTTGCGTCCTCGCATTCGGCCTCGAAGTCGAGCGTGCCCGCAATCCCGACGCCGCCCGTCACGAAGATGCTCTCGAGCGTGGCGAGCCGGTCGCGGATCGCGAGGAGCTTCGCGAGCCCGGCCGCATCCGTCACGAGCGCCCGGGCGCCGCTGTCGCGGAGGCGGAATTCCAACGCTTCCTCGCCGAAGAGCGTGAAGAGCGGCACGGAGACGAGCCCGGCTTTGAAAGCTGCGACATGCGCGATCGCCGTCTCCGGCGCCTGCGGCAGCAGCACGCCGAGCCGGTCGCCGCGCTGGAGCCCGCGTGCGACGAGCGCATTGGCAAAGCGGTTCGAGAGCGCGGCGATCTCGCCGAAGGTGAAACGTCGCTCGCGATGGTGCTCGTCGAGGAAGAGGAGCGCGAGCCCATCGCGGCGCTCCGCCGCCTGGCGGTCCGCCACGTCCGTGCCGATGTTGTAGCGCTCCGGCACCTGCCAGCGAAATGCGCGCGCGACAGCCTCGTAGCTCGACCCGCGCCCGAGCATGCCGATCCCAGCCTCCCCAGCTTCCCCAGCGAGCATCATAGCGGTCTCGCTGCAGCGCACCAACGGGACTCGCCGTATTACTGCCATATTAAGGGGCTAAAGAGCGGAGGCTGCGGAAGGGGGCCCGGTGTCTTCCCACGGCATCGTCAGGGGTGCGACGGCCCTACCAGATATGGTATGTTCCGCCGTCTAAGCCTCAGGAATTAGCGATCTGCCATGGCTGGTCATTCCCAGTTCAAGAACATCATGTATCGGAAGGGCGCGCAGGATAAGAAGCGCGCCAAGATCTTCACGAAGATAATTCGCGAGCTCACTACCGCAGCGCGCTCGGGCCTTGCGGACGTTAACGCAAATCCGCGCCTTCGCGCGGCCGTCAACGCGGCCAAGGAAGCGAACATGCCCAAGGACACGGTGGAGCGCGCGATCCGCCGGGGCTCGGGCGAGGAGGGTGGGGAGAATTACGATGAAGTCCGCTACGAAGGCTACGGGCCCGGCGGCATCGCGATCATCGTCGAGGCGCTCACCGACAACCGGAACCGCACCGCGAGCGAGATCCGCGCGGCCTTCACCAAGGCCGGCGGTAATCTCGGCGAGAGCAACAGTGTGAGCTTTCTCTTCGATCGCCTTGGCGAGGTGCTCTATCCCGCAAGTGCCGCGACCGCGGATCAGATGTTCGAGGCGGCAGCCGAGGCGGGCGCCGACAACGTCGAGAGCGGCGCCGAGCAGCACGCGATCACCTGCGCCGCCGAGGATCTCAATGCCGTCCGCGATGTGCTCGAGAAGCGCTTCGGGCATCCGCAATCGGCAAAGCTGGTCTGGCGGCCTAAGATGAACACGCCGGTTACGGGCGAGGACGCGGACTCCCTGCTGAAGCTCCTCGAGAGCCTCGAGGACAGCGACGACGTGCAGAATGTCTACGCCAATTTCGAGGTGGCGGACGACGTGCTGCAGCGGCTCTCGGCTTGAGGTGGCAGCGATGCCGGCGGCTCGCCTACGCCTCATCGGCCTCGATCCTGGCCTCCTCCACACGGGCTGGGGCGTGATCGAAGTGGCAGGCAATCGGCTCAGCTACGTCGCTGACGGCGTCGTGCACTCGCGCGGCGGGCGGCCGCTCGCGGAGCGGCTCGTCGATCTCTTCCGTGCGGTCGGCGAGGTGCTCGAGCGCTTCGCACCCGAGGCCGCCGCCGTCGAGGAGAGCTTCGTCAACAAGAACCCGGCCTCGACCCTGAAGCTCGGTGTCGCCCGCGGCGTCGTACTTTTGGCACCCGCCGAGCGCGGCCTTCCCGTCACGGAGTACCCGACGAACCTCGTCAAGAAATCGGTGGTCGGCGTGGGCCATGCAGAGAAGGAGCAGGTGCAGATGATGGTGCGTCGTCTGCTGCCGGGCTGTCTCGTCGAAAGCCCCGATGCCGCCGACGCGCTCGCCGTCGCCATTTGCCATGCCCATCACGCGCAGACCGCGGCGGTATGGAGGGCGCCCCGCCCCGTCGCCTCTCCCCCTCGGGGGGAGGGTTGGGGTGAGGGGAACGCACGATGATCGCGCTGCTCGCCGGCATCGTCGAGCGCGTCGCTGCGGATAGCGCGGTGATTGACGTGAATGGTGTCGGTTACCTCGTCTTCGCGTCGGCGCGGACGCTCGGGCGATTGCCGGCGCGGGGCGAGCCCGTGCGGCTCCACATCGAGACCCATGTGCGCGAGGACCACATCCATCTCTACGGCTTCGCCGAGGAGGGCGAGCGCGATTGGTTCCGGCTCTTGACGACTGTGCAAGGCGTCGGCGCCAAGACCGCGCTCGCGATTCTGGGGACGCTGCCGCCGGAGGCGCTCGCGACGGCGGTCATGGCGCAGGATAAAGCGGCCCTCACGCGCGCCGACGGGGTCGGTCCGAAGCTCGCGCAGCGCATCCTGAACGAACTCCGCGACAAGGTCGGCGGAATAGCGCTCGGACCGGCGGCATTGCAGAGCGCCAGCGCCGAGGCGCATGCGGGCGCCGCCCAAGATGCGGTTTCCGCGCTCGTTAACCTCGGCTATCCGCGGAGCGACGCCTTCGCGGCGGTCGCGGATGCCGCGCGGAATCTCGGTGGCGAGTCCGCCTTCGATGCGCTCTTTAAGGCGAGCCTCAAGGAGCTTGCGCGGTGAAGGAGCAGCCCCGCATCGTCGCGCCCGATCCCCGCACCGAGGATGCGGGCGAGGCCTCGTTCCGCCCGCTGAGCCTCGACGAGTTCGTGGGCCAGCAGCAGACGCGGGAGAACCTCCGCGTCTTCGTCCAAGCTGCCCGCGCACGCTCGGAGCCACTCGATCACGTGCTGCTCTTCGGGCCGCCCGGTCTGGGCAAGACCACGCTTGCGCAGATCATCGCGCGCGAGATGGCGGTGGGCTTCCGAGCGACCTCGGGTCCGGTGATCCAGCGCGCGGGCGACCTCGCGGCGCTGCTTACCAACCTGCAACCGCGCGACGTACTCTTCATCGACGAGATCCACCGCCTGACGCCCGCCGTCGAGGAGATCCTCTACCCCGCGATGGAGGACTTCCAGCTCGATCTCATCATCGGCGAGGGCCCGGCGGCGCGCTCGGTACGGATCGACCTGCCGCCTTTCACGCTCGTGGGCGCCACCACGCGCTCGGGCCTCATAACGCGGCCCTTGCGCGAGCGCTTCGGCATCCCGCTGCGGCTGAATTTTTACGAACCCGAGGATCTCGAGCTCATCGTGGCGCGCGGCGCACGCATCCTCGGCATGGCGCTCGAGCCCGGTGGTGCCGCGGAGATCGCGCGGCGTTCTCGCGGAACTCCAAGGGTCGCCTCACGCCTTCTGCGTCGTGTGCGCGATTTCGCGGCGGTGGCGGGCCTCGCTCGCATCGACGCCAAGGCCGCCGATGCCGCGCTCGCCCGGCTCGAGGTCGATGCGCGCGGCCTCGATGCGATGGACCGGCGCTACTTGCTGCTGATCGCGGAGAGCTACGGCGGCGGGCCCGTGGGCGCCGAGACACTCGCGGCAGCGCTCGCGGACCAGCGCGACGTCGTCGAGGAGGTGATCGAGCCCTATCTCATCCAGCAGGGGCTGGTCCAGCGTACGCCCCGGGGACGCATGCTCAGCGATCACGGATACCGCTATCTGGGTCTCACACCGCTCCGCCCGCCCCCGGCCCAGCTCGACCTTCTCGGCCCCGGGGACGAGGAGGCGGCGTCGTGACCACGGAATTGCCGCGTTCCGGACTCATTCGCGACGGAGTTCATCTGTATCCCCTTCGCGTCTACTACGAGGATACCGATGCGGCGGGGCTCGTCTATTACGCAAACCACCTCAAATTCGCGGAGCGCGCGCGGACAGAGATGCTGCGCGTCATGGGCTTCGAGCAGGAGCGCATGCGGCACGAGACCGGACTCGTCTTCGTGGTACGACACTGCACCGCTGACTACCGGATGGCGGCGCGCCTCGACGACGATCTCGTGGTGGCGACGCGGCTCGTTGCTGCCGGCGGCGCCTCGCTCGACCTCGCGCAGGAGATCCGGCGCGGCGAGAGCGTCCTGGTTGCGCTCGAGTTCCGCATCGCGGCGCTCGGCAAGAACGGGCGGCCCCAGCGTCTGCCGCCAGCGCTCCGCGCGGCGCTTGCCTCGCTCCCCGCGGCTCGAGAGCCGCGTCGGCACATTCGGATCCAACACTCAGCGGTGAACGCACAGCATGGACACTAGCATCGATCAATCCGCCCTCGGGGGGGCGGCCGTATCTCACGACCTCTCGATCGTGAGCCTGTTCCTGCAGGCTGACACGATCGTCAAGATCGTCCTCTTCCTGTTGATCGCGGCCTCCTTTTGGTCCTGGGCGGTGATCTTCGACAAGCTCTTCCGGCTGCGGCGGCTCGGCCGCGACGCCGAGAGCTTCGAGGAGAGCTTCTGGTCCGGCGGCTCGCTCGACGATCTCTATGACCGCATCGGGACACGGCCCGTCGACCCCATGTCGGCGGTATTCGCTGCGGGCATGCGCGAGTGGCGCCGCAGCGCGGCCAAGGGCCTGATCACCAGCACCAACATGCGCACGAGCCTGCAGCAGCGGATCGAGCGCGTGATGCTGGTGGCGGTCGGGCGTGAGATGGAGCGGCTCGAGCGCTTCATGCCCTTCCTCGCGACGGTGGGATCGACCTCTCCCTTCGTGGGCCTCTTCGGCACGGTCTGGGGCATCATGAATTCGTTCCAGTCGATCGCGGCCGCCAAGAACACTAGCCTTGCGGTGGTGGCGCCGGGCATCGCGGAATCGCTCTTCGCGACCGCGCTCGGCCTGGTCGCGGCGATTCCCGCGGTCGTCGCCTACAACAAGCTCTCGACGGATTTCGGACGCTACGCCGGAAAACTCGACGCCTTCGCGAACGAGTTCTCAGCGATCCTTTCCCGCCAGCTCGACGAGAAGGCCTGAGCGATGGCGGCATTTCTCGTAGGAGGCCCGGGACGCAACGGCAGCGGGCACAGCAGCCGGCGCGCGACCTATCGGCCGATGTCGGAGATCAACGTGACGCCGCTCGTCGACGTGATGTTGGTGCTGCTGGTGGTCTTCATGGTGACGGCACCGCTCCTCACCGTCGGCGTTCCCGTCGATCTCCCGCAGACCAAAGCCGCGCCGATCAATGAGCCCAAAGAGCCGCTCGCCGTCAGCATCAATGCCGAGGGGAAGATCTTCCTGCAGAACACCGAGGTCGAGCTCGACCAGCTCGTGCCGCGGCTGCAGGCGATCTCCGGCAGCAATCCCGATACAACGATCTACGTGCGCGGCGACCGCTCCGTCAATTACGGGCGTGTGCTCGAGGTGATGGGGCTGATCAACGGTGCCGGCTTCACCAAGGTCGCACTGGTAAGCGAGCAGGCAGGGGCAGGGGCGGGGGATCAGAAGCGGCAAGCGCCGCGCCGGTGACCGAACATGCGGCGCGGCTTCCTCTTCTCCGGAGTGCTGCATATCGGCGTGGTGCTGCTCGCCTATATGCATCTCTGGGACATCCTGTTTCCGCCGCCGCCCGTCGAGGAAACGCCGATTGCCGTGCAGCTCGTGAACATCGCCCCCGAGACGCGCGCGACCCAACCCAATCCAAATCCGAAGCCTGCCGAGAAGCCGGAGGAGAAGCCCGTCGAGCCGCCGAAGGAGCCGCCGAAGAAGCCCGTGCAGAAGGAGGATCCGCCACCTTCGCCGCCGCCCGCACCGGCTCCCGCTCCTACGGTCGCTCAGAGCGAGCCGACCCCGACGCCGCCCGCGCCGCAGCCGAAGCCCGAGCCGCCTACGCCGCAGCCGAAGCCCGAGCCGCCTACGCCGCCACCGCCGCCGCCGCCTCCCGCTCCGAGCCCGAAGCCCGAGCCGCCGAAGGTCGAGCCTCCGAAACCGGAGCCTCCGCCGCGGAAGCCCGCGCCGCCCGAGGACAAAAAGAAGCCCGACGACAAGAGCTTCGATGCGTTCCTGAAGAACCTCGCGAAGCGGCCGGAAGCGCAGCCGACGCAGACGCCGACGAAAGCGGCGCCCCAGCAGCAGGCGGCTCGGCCCTCGGCCCAACCTGCGGCGCCGCTCGGCCCGAAGCTCACCACCAGCGAGATCGACGTGGTGAAGCAGCAGATCGAGCAGTGCTGGAACCCGCCATCCGGCGCCAAGCAGTCGCACGATCTCATCGTCGTCATCAGCGCGACGGTTGGGCCCGATGGGCGCGTCATTTCCGCGCAGATCGTGAGCACCGAGCGTATGGGCGACCCGTTCTATCGCGCTGCCGCCGAAAGCGCGCGCCGTGCCGTGCTGAATCCGAGCTGCTCCCCGCTGAAGCTGCCGCCGGAGAAGTATGAGCAGTGGAAGGACCTGACATTGACATTCAACCCGAAGGATTTGCTATGACGCCAAATACTCGCTCGCGCCGGCTCGGCCGCGCCTTGTGTCTAGGGTTGCTCCTGCTCGCCGCGCAGGCGTCGCAGGCCATCGCCGCGCTCAACATCACGCTCGACAAGCCCAACCCGCAGCCACTGCCGATCGCTATACCGGCTTTTGGCGGCGCGCAGCCCAACGACCAGCAGATGGGCCGCGACATCACGCAGGTGTTGTCGGCCGATCTCGAGCGCTCCGGTCTTTTCCGGGCGCTCGATCCGCGAGCCTTCGTGCAGCAAATCACGGGCGCGGACACGCCGCCGCGCTTCGGTGACTGGCGCATCATCAACGCCCAGGGACTCATCACCGGCGGCGTCGAGACGCAAGGCGACGGCAGGATTCGCGTGAGCTTCCGCCTCTGGGACGTGCTGCAGGAGCAGCAGCTCGCGGGCCTCGCCTACACCACGGATGCGCAGGGCTGGCGCCGCGTCGCGCACAAGATCGCAGACGAAGTCTATAAGCGCATCACCGGCGAGGACGGCTATTTCGACACCCGTATCGTCTACATCGCCGAGAGCGGCCCCGTGCTGCACCGCGTGAAGCGCCTCGCGATCATGGATCAGGACGGCGCCAACCACCGCTATCTCACGGACGGGCGCGATCTCGTGCTGACGCCGCGCTTCTCGCCGACGCGGCAGGAGATCACTTTCCTCTCCTATGCCGGCAACAAGCCCCGGGTCTATCTCTTCAACATCGACACGGGGCAGCAGGAGGTGCTCGGCGACTTTCCCGGCATGACCTACGCGCCGCGCTTCTCGCCCGACGGCAACAAGGTCGTCATGAGCTATGCAAGCGGCGGCAACAGCGCGATCTACTCGATGGACCTGCGCACGCGCCGCGCAACGCGCGTCACCGAGGGAAGTGCGATCGACACCTCGCCGTCCTACTCGCCGGATGCGAGCCAGATCGTCTTCAACTCCGACCGCGCGGGCTCGCAGCAGCTCTACGTCATGAACGCCGACGGCAGCAACGTGCACCGCATCAGCTTCGGCGCCAATGGCCGCTACGGAACGCCGGTTTGGTCGCCGCGTGGCGACTTGATCGCCTTCACGAAGATCGACGGCGGCAGCTTCTATATCGGCGTGATGAAACCGGATGGCAGCGGCGAGCGGCTGCTCGCGAACGGATTCCTCGTTGAGGGGCCGACCTGGGCGCCGAATGGGCGCGTCCTTATGTATACGCGGCAGTCACCGGGAGGGCCGCGGGGCGACGCGAAACGCCTCTACAGCATCGACCTCACGGGAGCCAACGAGCGCGAGATCGTGACGCCGCAAGACGCGTCCGATCCAGCGTGGTCGCCGCTTGGAAGTCCTTGAACCAGTGGTTAAACAGAACTATAGTCGCGCCCGTGTCGCCGGCCGCGATGGGAGTTTCTGCGACCGGCGCCCGCCATCCATGGTGAAGCCTTTGGGCGACGCCGTCCTCACAATCCGAAACCACTCCAATCCCAGGATGATCGAAGGGAGCATAACATGAATCTGAAAATCTTAAGCCTGGTCGCGGCAATGTTGCTCGTCGCCGGCTGCAGCCAGAGCAGCACGGATACCGACAACACGAAGGGCGGCGGACAGACCACTACGCAGACCACGAGCGGCGGTTCGCCGCAGGAGCAGATCACGAAGGTCGGCAACACGGTCTACTTCGCCTTTGACCGCAGCGACATCACGTCGGAAGGGCGCGCTACCTTGCAGCGCCAGGCGCAGCTCCTGCAGCAGAATCCTTCCTGGACCGTGACGATCCAGGGCAATTGCGACGAGCGCGGGACCGTCGAGTACAACCTGGGCCTCGGCGAGCGGCGCGCCAACGCAGCTCGGCAGGCTCTGATCGCTCTCGGCGTCGCGGCCAATCGCGTCCAGATCATCAGCTACGGCAAGGAGCGTCCGGCCGTCGCCGGGCACAACGAGCAGGCCTGGGCGCAGAATCGTCGCGCTGTTACGGTCATCAACTGACCGGTTACAGGCGCTCTGACCGAGCGTCGTGATGCTAAACGCGCCTGCCTCCTTACCCGATGCCAAGAGGGGTGAGGGGGCAGGCGCCCTTTTTTTGCCCAAAAGCGGGGCTAGGCTGCGCTGGGGTATGAGAGTGGTTGCGGAGCAAGGGGGCCGCTTCCAGCACGGCAATCGGACGGGATGACGATGCAACGCCTGGCAATCTGCGCGGGGGTCTCGATGCTGGCGTTCGTGGCGATGGTCGCGATCGGCCGCGCGCAGCAGGATGACCGCGATCTGCAACCGTTGCTCGATCGGCTCGAGCGCATCGAGCGCGATGTCAACATGCTGCAGCGGCAGGTCTACCGCGGCGGCGGCGCGCCTGTGACCGGCAGCGCCAACATCCAGCCTGGAAACAATGCGCTCAATCTGGAGATTCGCGTGGGACGCATCGAGGATCAGATGCGCGGATTGACCGGTCAGATCGAGGAGACCAACCACAAGATCGACCAGCTCACGCACCGTCTCGAACAGCTCCAGAGCGATCTCGAGTTCCGTCTGACGCAGCTCGAGCAGGGCGGTGGCGGCCAGCCCGCTGCGCCGCAGCAACAGCGCGCCAACGCTCCCGCGGCACCGCAGACGCCGCCGGCTGCGCGCGCCGGCGCGCCGCAGCTCCGCCCGCCGCCGACCAGCGATGCCGGCGCGCCGCGCACGGGCAACGACCCCGGCGTCCTCGGCAATCTTCGCGGACCCCCGGGGCAGGATCCGGCGGGCGCTCCCGCTTCCACGCCCCTCCCACCGCCGCCGCCGGGCTCGGAGACCGCGAGCCTGCCGCCGGGCTCGGCGGTCGATCAGTACAATTACGCTTTCGGCCTCTTGCGCCAGGCGCGGTACGAGGAGGCGGAGCAGGCGCTCCGCGCCTTCATCCAGCGCAACCCTAGCGACCCCCTCGCCGCGAGCGCGCAGTACTGGCTCGGCGAAAGCTTCTACGCGCGCAAGGACTACACCCAGGCCGCAAGTGCCTTTGCGGAGTGCTACGAGAAATATCCCAAGGGAACGAAAGCGCCGGACAGCCTGTTGAAGCTCGGGATGTCGCTCGCCAATCTCGGCCAGAAGGAAAACGCCTGCCGCACCTTCCAGCGCCTCGACCGCGACTTCCCGCAGGCACAAAGCTATATCCGCGAGCGCGAGCTCGCGGAGAAGCGGCGCGTTGGTTGCGGTTGATCGGCCTTCGATGGAGGCAGGCTTGGGGATAGCGATTCAAATTCACTGAGCGACCGCCAGTTTGCGCGACTCATGACGCCGCTCGGACCATTCGAGCCGCGGCCTCTCCTCGCGGTCGCGGTCTCCGGGGGCGCCGACAGCATGGCGTTGGCACTCCTGGCCGAGCGCTGGGCTCGCTCACGCGGCGGCCGCAGCGTGGCGCTCACCGTCGATCACCGCCTGCGGCCGGAGTCCGCTGCCGAGGCGGGGCGGGTCGGGCGCTGGCTCCGCGCGCGGGGCATCGCGCATCGGACGCTCGTGTGGAGCGGGGAGCGGCCCAAGGCGGATCTCCAGGCCGCTGCGCGTGCCGCGCGCTACCGTCTGCTCGAGGAATGGTGCCGGAGGAACGGCTGCCTCCACCTCCTCACCGCGCATCACCGCGAGGACCAGGCGGAGACGTTCTGGCTGCGGCTCGCACGCGGCAGCGGCCTCGACGGTCTCGCCGGCATGGCTGCGGTGAACGAGCGGGCATCTTGCCGCATCTTGAGGCCCTTGCTCCCGGTGGCGCCGGAACGGTTGCGCGCGCTGCTGCGCGCGCGGCGGCAGGTGTGGATCGAGGACCCCAGCAATGAGAATCCGAGCTTCACGCGCGTGCGTGTGCGCAATGCCCGCGCAGTCCTCGCGGCCGAAGGTCTTGGCGCCGAGCGGCTCGACGAGACGATCCGCCATCTCGGCCGCGCGCGCGCTGCGCTCGAGGCGGCGGCCGTCGATCTGACGGTGCGCGCCGTCGGCATCGACCCCGGCGGATGGGTTTGGCTCGAGCACGCACTCCTCAAGCGCGCGCCGCGCGAGATCGGCCTCCGCGTCCTGGCGGCCGTCCTCGCCACCGTCGGCGGCACCGACTATCCCCCGCGCCTTGCGCGACTCGAGCGCCTCTATGATGAGCTCCTGTGCGATGGCCTCGGCGGAGGGCGCACGCTCGGCACATGCCGGATTCTGCCGCGCAACAATTTCGTGCTGATTTGCCGAGAATTCGCCGAGAACCAGGGCGCCGTCGCGAAGGGTTGGACAACTGCGGCGATGCCCCGGAAGCTGCTGCGAGGGACGATCGAGCTGGGACCGCTTGGGCGGGGGCGCGAGGGACTCCCTCCGACGGCGCGCGAGCTGTTGCGCCGGGTACCGGAAGCAGCGCGAGCGAGCCTGCCGGCCTTCCGCGATTCCCGCGGGCAAGTCGTGGCTCTTCCGGTGGTCGGTTGGGCAAGCTCGGCATATCGCTCGCTTCTCGCGAGCGACGTATTGCGCTTCCGGCCTGCTCGGCCACTGGTGCCCGCGGGATTTGCTGCGAGCCCGGACCAATGAGGGCTGAAAACCTTCGGTTGCATTGCAAAGCCCCAGCGCCGCGGAACCTTTCGCAATCAATCAACAGCCGGACCTCAGTTCCGCGCAACGCGAATAGCTCATCACCGTCCGTCGGCGTTGCCTCGCGGAGTTAACAGTTGTTTAATTCCGACGGCATCTTATGTTCAGTGGGAGGTATCGACGGCGCCCGGCGCCCGTTCCCCGGGCTTGGCCGGGAGCGGGGCAGCGGCGGCTAGCGGTACCCGGGAAAGGCCCTTATCCGTGAATAGCTTCGGCAAAAATCTCGCGCTTTGGATCATCATCATTCTGCTGGTGATGCTGCTCTTCAACCTATTCCAGAATTCGAACCGCAGCAGTGCGCAGACGCAGATCAGCTACAGCGACTTTTTGACCGACGTCTCGAACAAGCAGGTGCGCAGCGTCACGGTGCAGGGCAACACGATTACCGGCGTGCGCGACGGCGGCAGCACCTTCACCACCAGCGCTCCCACCAACGATCCCGATCTCTGGAAGACGCTCAAGGACAACAAGGTCCAGATTCGCGTGGGCCAGTCGGAAGAGAACGTGCCGTCCGTGCTCGGCATGGTGATCTCCTGGTTCCCCGGCCTATTGATGATAGGCCTCTGGTTCTTCGTCATGCGCCAGATGCAAGGCGGCGGCGGACGCGCGATGGGATTCGGCAAGAGCCGCGCGCGACTGCTCACGGAGAAAGTCGGCCGCGTCACCTTCGACGACGTCGCAGGGATCGACGAGGCGAAGCAGGAACTCGAGGAGATCGTCGAGTACCTGAAGGACCCGCAGAAATTCCAGCGCCTCGGTGGCAAGATTCCGAAGGGCGTATTGCTTGTCGGTCCGCCCGGCACCGGCAAGACGCTGCTCGCACGTGCGATCGCCGGCGAGGCGAATGTGCCGTTCTTCACGATCTCCGGCTCCGACTTCGTGGAGATGTTCGTGGGCGTTGGTGCGAGCCGCGTCCGCGACATGTTCGAGCAGGGCAAGAAGAATGCGCCGTGCATCATCTTCATTGACGAGATCGACGCGGTGGGCCGCCACCGTGGTGCCGGTCTCGGCGGCGGCAACGACGAGCGCGAGCAGACGCTCAATCAGTTGCTAGTGGAGATGGACGGCTTCGAGGCGAATGAGGGCGTGATCCTCATCGCCGCGACCAACCGGCCCGACGTGCTCGACCCGGCGCTACTGCGCCCGGGCCGGTTCGACCGTCAGGTGGTGGTGCCGAATCCCGATGTGGTGGGACGCGAGAAGATCCTCAAGGTGCACATGCGCAAGGTGCCCTTAGCCTCCGACGTCGATCCCCGCATCATCGCGCGCGGCACGCCCGGCTTCTCCGGCGCCGATCTCGCGAACCTCGTCAACGAAGCCGCGCTCATGGCCGCGCGCAAAGGCAAGCGCTCGGTCTCGATGCAGGAGTTCGAGCAGGCGAAGGACAAGGTCATGATGGGCGCCGAGCGGCGCTCCATGGTCATGACCGAGGACGAGAAGAAACTCACGGCCTATCACGAGGGCGGGCACGCTCTCGTCATGCTCTACGCCGAGGGCCATGAGCCGTTGCACAAAGTCACGATCATCCCGCGCGGGCGCGCGCTCGGCCTCACCATGTTCCTGCCGGAGCGCGACAAGTACAGCCAGTCGAAGCAGGAGCTGCGCGCGGTGGTCGCGAGCCTTTTCGGCGGGCGCGTCGCTGAGCAGCTCATTTTCGGCGACGAGAAGGTCACGACCGGCGCAGCGATGGACATCAAACAGGCGACCAACATCGCGCGCCGCATGGTGACGGAATGGGGCTTCAGCGAGAAGCTCGGGCCGCTGCGCTACAGCGAGAACGAGGAGGAGGTCTTCCTCGGCCACTCCGTGACGCAGCGCAAGAACGTCTCCGACGCGACGGCCGCGGTGATCGATCAGGAAATTCGCCGCATCGTCGAGGAAGGCGAGCAGAGCGCGCGGCAGATCCTAACGGAGCATGTCGAGGAGCTGCATCTGCTCGCGAAGGGCTTGCTCGAGTTCGAGACGCTGAGCGCAGACGAGATCCGCCGCGTGATCCGCGGCGAGAAGATCGTGCGCGATACCGGTGGTCCCGCCGAGGATCCGCAGCGCACCGCGCCCGGCCGTCGCTCCTCGGTCCCGCCCACCGGCAAGGCCGCCGGCGGCTTCGAGCCGGAGCCGCAGCCCGGCGGCTGAACCGCCGGTGCCGCCGCCGCGGCTTCGCCCACTCGGGCTCCTCTGGGGCTCGATTGCATCGTCCGCCGTCGCCACGGGAACAGCGCACTGGATTGCCGGCGGCCCCGTCGCCTTCACGCAGCTCCAGATACTGCAGCGCGAGCAACACGCAGTGACGATGGCACTCGCGCATCTTCCGGCGTCGTTCGAGCGCTTTCCCGATTGGCGCGAGATCGCGGTGCCAACGCTGGAAAACCTATCGGCGCCGCGGCCGCCCTGGGCCGGCCTCTCGCTCGATCGCACGCGGATCGTGGGCGTCCTCAACGTGACGCCCGACAGCTTCTCCGATGGCGGCGCCTTCCTCGATCCCGTGCGCGCGATCGCGCAGGGGCGCGCGCTGCTCGAGGCGGGCGCCGATATCGTCGACATCGGCGGGGAGTCCACGCGACCCGGTGCCGAGCCGGTGGCGCCGGAAGAAGAGCTGCGTCGCGTCCTTCCGGCGGTGCGCGCGCTCGCCGAAGCAGGCGCGCTCGTCTCGATCGACACGCGCCACGCCGCGGTGATGGAGACGGCGCTCGCTGCGGGCGCGCGCATCGTCAACGACGTGACCGCGCTCACCGGCGATCCCCGGAGCCTCGATGTCCTGCGCAAGAGCGGCGCCGCGGTCGTGCTCATGCACATGGGCGGCGATCCCCGGACGATGCAGCGCGATCCCCGCTACGACGACGTGACGCTCGACGTGCTCGACTACCTCGAGGCGCGGATCGCCGCTTGCGAGGCGGCGGGGATCGCGCGCGACCGGATCGCCGTCGATCCCGGCATCGGCTTCGGCAAGACGCTCGCGCACAATCTCGCCCTATTGGCGCGTCTGGCGGCGTTCCACGGACTCGGCACGGCCGTGCTTTTGGGCGCCTCGCGAAAATCCTTCATTGCCAAGGCGAGCCGCGGCGAGCCGGCGGAGGCGCGGCTCCCGGGCTCGCTCGCGGCGGCACTTGCGGCGGCGGGGCAGGGGGTGCAGCTTTACCGTGTCCACGACGTGGCGGAAACGCGCCAGGCGCTCGCCCTCAAAGAACGCATCGAATCCGCGGGTTAGCGGTTTGTTGACCTTGCCTCTGATAGCCTGCGGTATAAATCCCGCTAGGCGGAAATGTCCCTGAGGGAGCGATGACCCGAAAGCTCTTCGGAACCGACGGCATCCGCGGCCAAGCGAACAGCGAGCCGATGACGCCGGAGACCGCGCTCAAGGTCGCGATGGCTGCCGGCCAAGTGCTCCGCCGGGGCGAGCATCGCCATGTGGTCGTGATCGGCAAGGACACGAGGCTTTCCGGCTACATGGTCGAGCCCGCGCTCAC
>DATJVP010000046.1:0-14735 GCA_035581425.1 Allostellaceae bacterium
CCTCCTCAACATCGAGGCGAACGGTGCCGCGATCAGCGAGCTCGGACGCGTGATGCGCATCAACGAGGACGTGCTCCGGCATCTCAGCGTGCGGGTCGAGGCGCTCGAGACCGGGCCCTCCGCGATGATGCAAGCGCGCGCGCGCGGCGAGGAGCGCGACCGCGGCCGGCGCGGCTATGGCGACCGTTACGGCGACCGCGAGCCCCGCGAGAGCGAGGCTCCGCAGGGCGCGGGCGGCGCGCCATGAGCGACATGCGCGAAGGCGGCCGCGAGGGCGGCAGGGATGGCGGCAGAGAGGGTGGACGCGGCGGCGGAGGCGGCGGGCGGCGTCCCTTCTTCCGTCGTCGCAAGTCCTGTCCCTTCTCAGGCCCGAACGCCCCGAAGATCGACTACAAGGACGTGAAGCTGCTGCAGCGCTTCGTCTCCGAGCGCGGCAAGATCGTGCCGAGCCGCATCACCGCGGTCTCTGCGAAGAAGCAGCGCGAGCTCTCGCAAGCGATCAAGCGCGCGCGCTTCCTGGGCCTGCTGCCCTACGCGGTCCGCTGAGGGAGGAGGTTTCGGCCATGGTGCAAGTAATTCTGCTGGAGCGCGTCGAGAAGCTCGGACAGATGGGCCAGGTCGTCGATGTACGGCCGGGCTTCGCGCGGAACTTCCTGCTGCCGCAGAAGAAGGCGCTCCGCGCGACAAAGGAGAACCTCGCCCATTTCGAGAAGCAGCGCGGCCAACTCGAGGCGCAGAACCTCGCGCGCAAGAGCGAGGCCGAGCAGGTCGCGCAGAAGCTCGAGGGACTCTCCGTCGTCGTCATCCGCCAGGCCGGCGAGAGTGGACAGCTTTACGGTTCCGTCACCGCTCGCGACATTGCCGATGGCGTGACGCAGGCGGGCTTCACCATCGCGCGGGGGCAGGTCGTGCTGGTGAAGGCGATCAAGACGCTGGGCCTCTATAAGCAGCGCGTGGTGCTGCACCCGGAGGTCTCCGTCACCGTCACCGTCAACGTCGCGCAATCGACGGAAGAGGCGGAAATGCAGGCGAAGGGCGTCGATCCTCTGAGGCTCGCGCAGGAGGCCGCGGCGCGCGAAGCCTCTGCCGCCGCCGAAGCGGTGCTCGGCGGCGCAGAGGCGGAGACGCCCGAGGCAGCGCCGAAGGCCTGAGCCCCTCGCTCACCCGCCGAGGCGGGAGACGATCGAGATTTCCGAAGTCAGTGTCCGGTGCACCGGACACATTTCCGCGATCTCCAGCAGACGCTGGCGCTGGGCAGCGTCGAGCGCGCCCTCGAGGTCGATGATGCGCTCGATGCGGTCGATCTTTCCCTGCCTCGTCTCGCATTCCGCGCAATCCTGGGCGTGGATCTTCTCGTGTCGCAGCCGCACGGCGACGCGCGCGAGCGGCCACCCCTTGCGGTCGGCGTAGAGGCGGAGCGTCATCGAGGTGCAGGCGCCGAGCGCCATCAGCAGCAACTCGTAGGGGTTGGGCCCGCGGTCGAGTCCCCCTGAGGCAACCGGCTCGTCCGCCGCAAGGCGATGCCGGCCATCTAGCAGATGCTGCGCGAACTTGCCCTCGCCGCTCTCCACGACCTTGACCCAGCCGGCCTCGACCGCGAGGACGGAGTCATGCGTTGCGTTGCTGCTCATGGCGACATTCCTTCTGAATATGCGAGAACCGATCTAGCACCCGCGCGCCTCCCGACAAAGGGGGCTGGCGCCGGAGAGGGCGGTCGCGGCAGTATCCGCGCGGCAACTCGGGCGAGGCAGACCGCCATGCGATACCTGCACCTTCCCTCCGGCGCTCCCATTCCTGTGCTCGGGCTCGGAACCTGGCGGATGGGAGAGTCGGGCTCGCGCGGCGCGGATATCGTGAACGCGCTGCGCCTCGGTATCGATCTCGGCATGACGCTCATCGACACCGCGGAGATGTAC
Organism: Allostellaceae bacterium; assembly: GCA_035581425.1. Taxonomy (GTDB): domain Bacteria; phylum Pseudomonadota; class Alphaproteobacteria; order ATCC43930; family CGMCC-115725; genus DASZHJ01. The sequence goes on from DATJVP010000046.1 coordinate 1,917, forward strand.
GGCGAGGGTGGCGCCGAGGAGGTCGTCGCCAAAGCGATCGCCGGGCGGCGCCAGGAGGTTTTCCTGGTGAGCAAGGTCTATCCCCACAACGCCACACGCGCAGGCGTTGTCGCTGCTTGCGAGCGCAGTCTCAAGCGCCTCGGCACCGATTATCTCGATCTTTATCTGCTGCACTGGATCGGCTCGGTGCCCTTCGAGGAGACGCTTGCGGGCTTCGCGACGCTGCTGGAGGCCGGCAAGATCCGCAGCCACGGCGTCAGCAACTTCGACACCTCCGACATGGAGCGCTGGCGCAAGCTCAAGGGCGGAAGCGCGGTCGCAACCGATCAAGTGCTCTTCAATCTCGCGCGCCGCGGCGTCGAATGGGACCTGCTGCCCTGGTGCCGAAAGCACCGCGTCCCCGTCATGGCCTATTCGCCGGTCGACCAAGGAAGCCTGCTCTCGAAACGGCCGCTGCGCCAAGTCGCGGCGGGGCGCGGCGTCACACCCGCTCAGGTGGCCCTCGCCTGGCTCCTACACCAGGAAGGAGTGGTTGCGATACCCAAGGCCGCCCAGGCAGAGCATGTGCGCGAGAACCGTGCGGCACTCGAACTCGAGCTCACTCCGGAAGAGTTAAAGGAGCTCGATCGCGCCTTCCCTCCGCCCGCCCGACGCCAGCCACTGGAGATGATCTGATCCCCTCTCACAATCCTCGCATAGGGCCTTGCCGAGTCTGAGAAATCGCCCAATTATGACAGTGGGGAATTTGCGAGGTCGGGGAGAAGGGGATGTTGGCGTCAATCCTGCTCCGGCACGTGGTCCGAAGGGGAAAGCTGACCGTGATCGACGCTCGCGGCAGGAGCCGCGAGTTTTCGGGCGCGCAAGGACCCGAGATCACGCTGCGCCTCAACGATCCGAAGCTAAATTGGAAGCTCTTCCTGAATCCGCGCCTCTATCTCGGTGAGGCCTTCATGAACGGCACGCTCACCGTGGAGCGCGCCTCGATCTACGATCTCCTGCATTTCCTAGCGATCAACATGGAGCTCGCACCGACCGGATGGATCACCCCGCTCTATTACGGATTCGGACGCGGCATCAGGCGGATGCAGCAACACAATCCGATCCACCGCGCGCACCGGAACGTCGCGCATCACTACGATCTCTCCGAGACGCTCTACGACCTCTTCCTCGACGCTGACCGGCAATACTCCTGCGCCTATTTCAGCCAGACCGGTCTCACCATCGAGGAAGCGCAGGCCAACAAGAAGCGCCACATCGCCTCGAAGCTGCTGCTGCGTCCGGGACAGCGCGTGCTCGACATCGGCTGCGGCTGGGGCGGTCTCGCGCTCTACCTCGCGCGCGAATGCGGCGTCGAGGTCACGGGCCTCACGCTCTCGGTCGAGCAGCTCAAGGTGGCGGAGCGTCGCGCGGAGGAAGCGGGCCTCGCCGATCGCGTCCGCTTCGAGCTCTGCGACTACCGCGCCCATCGCGGCAGCTACGATCGGATCGTCTCCGTCGGGATGTTCGAGCATGTGGGCGTCCCGCACTATCCCGACTTCTTCGCGAAGATGCGCGAGCTGCTCGGGTCCGATGGCGTGGCGCTGCTGCATTCGATCGGGCGCATGGATGGGCCCGCCTGCACCAATCCTTGGCTGCGGAAATACATTTTCCCCGGCGGCTACTCGCCGGCGCTCTCGGAAGTGATCCCCGTGGTGGAGCGCACGAAACTCTGGATCACCGACGTCGAGATCCTCCGCCTCCACTACGCCGAGACGCTCCGCGCCTGGCGCCAGCGCTTCAACGCCAACCGCGAGCGCATCCGCGCGCTCTACGACGAGCGCTTCTGCCGCATGTGGGAATTCTATCTCGCGGGTTCGGAGATCGCTTTCCGCGAGCAAGGCCATGTCGTCTTCCAGATGCAGCTCGCGAAGAACATCGACGCGGTGCCCATCACCCGGGATTACATGCTGGAATGGGAGCGGAGTCACCGTGCCCCCGCCGCCGAGCGCGCGGCTTGAGGCCGCCTATTCGAAGGGCGAGCGAGTGGCGGTGACGCTGGGGCGCGCGGAAATCCGGGCCCACCACGCCCCAAGCACCGGGAACTCCCGCATGAGCGCCCTCCCCTCCGGCGTCATCACGAAGTAGGCGAGGATCGGGATTGCGTGCAGATCCGCGAGTGTCAGGCGCGATCCGACCAAAAACCGCCGGCCGTCCTGAAGGGCCTCGAGCGCCTCGAGGCAGGTTCGGGCGTGCGGTAGGGCGGCGGAGATGCGAGCCTCGTCTGGCACCCGACCTTGCGCCGGCGCCCTAATCCGCTCGACGAATATGTCCCAGACCATCGCGCGGTAGGCGTAGCTGTCGAGAATCCCGATGATCTGATCGACGCGCGCGCGGCGGCGCGGGGATGAGGGCAGTAGCGGCGGCTCCGGAAACGCAGCGTCGAGATAGCGCGTGATCGCGCCCGTCTCGTAGAGGCGCATCGACCCGTGCTCGAGCGCGGGAATGCGGCCGAAGGGGTGCAAGGCAAGGTATGCTTTCGGCGGACCTCCGGGACCGAACACTTCGACCTCCCGGAGGTCATAGGAAAGCCCCTTCTCCATGAGGACTAGGCGCACGATCCGCGTATAGACGCTGTAGGCGGCACCATGCAGAACGAGCCGCTGGCGTGACGGGCGCCTCATGAACGACGCGCTCTCAGCGCGCAGGGCTCGCATCGCCAACTCACCGCACGGCTCGATTGATTCCGCCGTCGACGAGGATGTTCTGTCCGGTCATGTAGCTCGCGGCATCGCAGGCGAGGAAGACGCAGACGCTACCGATCTCCTCGAACATGTTTCCTATTCCCCAAACCCAGGATTAGCCGGTCCTGCTTCCCTTCGCCCGCTCCCGAAGCGCCGCTTTCTGCACCTTGCCGTTGGCGTTGCGTGGAAGCGGCGCCGTCACGAGCTCTACGAATTCCGGCACCTTGTAATCGGCCATGCGCGCCGCGCAGAAGTCGTGAAGCTCTTCGACGGTGAGGCCTTGCGCGCGCGGCACCACGAAGGCCTGGACGCGCTCGCCGAGCACGGGATCGGGGCGCGCCACGACCGCACATTCGACAACGCCGGGATGCGCACTCAACACGTTCTCGACCTCGGCGCTGAAGACCTTGTAACCGCCGCGGTTGATCATGTCTTTGACGCGGTCGAGGACACGCACGAACCCAGCGGCATCGACCGCCCCGATGTCGCCGGAGCGCCAGAATCCTTCGGTAAAGCTCTGCGCGGATGCCTCGGGCTTTCGCCAATAGCCCGGCACGACCATGGGACCGCCGATCCAGAGCTCGCCGGTCTCGCCCGCTGCGACCGAATTGCCGTCGGCGTCCACTACTCGGACCTCGCCGCAGGGGACCACGAGCCCGACGCTATCGGTGTGCGCGGTGTTCTCGCCGGGCGGCATGATCGTCGTCGGCGAGGTTGTCTCGGTCGCGCCGTAGGCGTTGACAAGGGTAAGGCGCGGGAGCCGCTCCGCAAGCGCGCGAATGGTTGCCTCCGGCATTGGCGCACCGCCGAAGGCGCCGACCTCCCAATGCCGGAGATCGAAGCGGCCGAAATCCGGCTCCATCAGGCAGAGGATGTACTGTGCGGGCACCAATACCGTGAAGGTCACGCGCTCCTGCTCCGCGAGCGCCAGAAACTCTCGCGCCTTGAAGGCGCGCATGAGCGTGACGGCGCCGCCCATGGAGAGGGTCGCGAGGAGGACTGCCACGAGGCCGGTCACATGCGAGGCCGGCACTGCAAGGATCGAGCGAGGTGCCGAGCGCAGGCCGAGACAACGCTGTAAATGCAGGAGCGAATGCACCATGCCGAGATGGGTCAGCATCGCACCCTTGGGCCGCCCGGTGGTGCCGGAGGTGTAGAGGATTACGGCCGTCGCCTCCTCCGCTCTCTCCGGACGCGGCGGGGACGCTGCCGGCTCCAGCAGCGGAGCAGCGGGCTCGGCGCCCGCACCCTCCCCTCCGACGACGAACCGCAGACGCAACTCCGGCAGCAGACCCGGCAGCGGAAGATTGGCTGCAAATTCCGCCTCGAAGATCAGTGCCACGGCGCCGCAATCCCCGAGGAGATATTCGAGCTCCGGCCCGCGCTGGCGCACGCCGAGCGGCACCGCGATGGCGCCGAGCCGGAAGCACGCGAGGAGGAAGATCGGAAACTCCGGACAATTACCGAGCAGCAGCGCCACGCGATCGCCGGGCGTCACGCCACGTCTGCGGAGATTTCCCGCGGCGCTCGCGGCGAGCCTATCGAGCTCTGCGTAGGTGAGCCGCCTGCCGTCGTCGCCGACGACCGCCTCGCCCGCGGTATGGCGCGAGACGAGCTCGTCGAGCATCGCATTGAGATCGGGCCAGCGGTCGGAGAAGCAGAGGAACTCGCGGTCGTCGTAGTGCCGCTCCCGGCGGAGCGCCCCTCCGGCCCCGCTTGCGGGCCACGCTCGCATGGCTCAGTGCAGTGTCCGCTTGAAGAACCGGCCGCCCTTCATGATCGCCGCGAGATGGGCGCCCTGATCCTGGAGGAGGCCCAGATCCTCGAGCGGGTTGCCGTTGACGACGAGAAGATCGGCGATGGCGCCCGGCGCCACCACGCCGAGTTTTCCCGCCATCTGCAGGAGCTCGGCGTTGACGAGCGTCGCCGAGCGGATTGTCTCGAAAGGCGTCAACGCCTCCGCGCGGATCAGGAACTCGCGGCTTTGATGCTCATGGAGCGCGCCCAGGAGGTCCGTGCCGAAGCCGATCTTGACGCCCGCTGCCCGGAGACGCTCCAAACTCTGGAGGCCCGCCGCGCGAACATCCGCGAGCTTCGCGAGGCTGACGGCGGGAAAGCCCAGCGCCTTCCCCTGCTTCTCCAGCGCGTCGTAGGTGACCAGCGTCGGCACCACGAAGGTGCCGCTCGCTGCGGCATGGGCCGCGGTCTCTGCGTCGATGAGGTTCGCGTGCTCGATCGAGCGCACGCCGAAATCGATCGAGCGCCGGATCGCCGCGGGCGTGTAGGCATGCGCCATCACATAGGTTTGCCAGTGCGCGGCCTCTTCGACGATCGCGCGCACCTCCTCCTCCGAATATTGCAGGTTCCAGATCGGATCCGTCGGCGATGCGACGCCGCCCGACGCCATGATCTTGATCTGTGAGGCGCCTTTTCGCAGCTCGTCGCGGGCGGCACGCCGGACCTCGGAGACGCCGTCGGCGATCCGCGCGATGCCCGCGCCGACCTGGCAGCAGGCGCAGCTATCGAAGCCCGCCGTCGGGGCGCGGAGGTCGCCGTGTCCGCCGGTTTGGCTAAGCGCGCGGCCCGAAACGAGCATCCGGGGACCGGCGACGAGCCCCCGCTCGACCGCCTCCGCGAGGCCCCGGTCGGCGCCGCCGGCATCGCGGACGGTCGTAAAGCCGCGCCGGAGCATGCCCTCGAGAATGGCGCCCGCTTCGAGCGCCACGAGGCTTTGCGGGACATCCGGGAGGAGGCCCAGATTGACGCCCAGCGCGATCGCGTGCACGTGCGCATCGATGAGGCCCGGCATCAGCGTGCGCCCCTTGAGATCGATGGTCTCGGCACCCGAGAGCTTGATCGGACCGTCCGAGACCTCGCGGATCGTCGCGTGCTCAACCACAACCTCGCACTGCGGCCGCGGCTCCGGCCGGGTGCAATCGAGAACCGTCGCGTTGCGGAAGTGAATAAGGCTCATCGCGAATTCCGCGAATGGTGGGCGTCTCCGGCATCTTAGACCGCGCCCCCGAGCCTGCGCCAAGCCCCTCTTGCCACCCCAAATGGGTAGGGTGCCGGGGTGAACCGATGCCCGCTCTCTTCCGTCTATCCAGCGATCGCGCGATGCGAATGCGCGGACAGGGGGGTGGATTTTGAAGACGGTTCAGTCGAGACAGCCGGAGTGTGCCGCAAAGGCCTATTGGAGAAGCCGCGGCGCGCTCGTGCGCGAGGATGGAGTGATGCTCCGCCGAGAGGCGTCGCCGGTCGCGGGCAAACTACGCTTCCGCTATATCGACAGCGAGGTCTCGCTCGACCTGCTCGCCATTCCTGCAGTCGCCGGAGGCGATGCCGGCGACGTCTGGCGCGTCGATCTCGCGGGCGCCTTTCGCGGACTTCCGGAATGGAAACGCTCGCTCATGAGCGTGGCAAAACTTCAGGAGATCGCGGGAAACATCCGGGATGCGCTTTTGGCCTGGCCGCCGGCGCCGGCGGGCGATTACGCGCCGATCGCCGAGGTGACCTTCGGCTGAGCGGGCCTTGCCCTCAGCCGGTTTCCGTCCACTGCCGCACTTGCCCCACGTCGAGGTGGACGAAGCCGTGCGTGGGATAATAGCCGACGCCGCCCGCACCCGCGTCGAGCGCTGCGGAATGCAGGTCGCGAAGGCTGCGCTCCTTGAGGAACACGTCGACTGCCATTCCCTTCATGTGGAGGCTGTGCGCGGCCGCGCCTTCGTTGAGCGCGACGAGCCGCGCATTGGTCTTCGGCGAGCGATAGCCCGAGGTGACCTGGAAGGGCTCGTCGGTACTGAGCCGTCGCTGCAGCAACACCAGAAGATCGAGGAGCTTGGGATCGATCGCGTGCGTGGCGTTTGCGTGGAAATCCCGCAGAACCCAATCGATCCGCTTCAGGGATTGCGGGATATAGTAGTCGTTCGCCCAATAGACGGCGTCGAGGGATTCCGCGGTATTGAGATTGTGGAACGCGACGCGCCGGTAGTAGATGTAACCCGGCGCCGCCAAGAGCGGCTTGGCGAGCGCTGTCGCCAGCGCGGCCATGCCGCCCGCAATCGCCTTTCGGCGCGAAAGACCCGTTCGGCTCAGCATCAGCCGATCTCCGCTGTATAGCCCCAGCGGCATCCAACACCCAATACGGTAAAGAAATGGTGAAAGACGGATTTAATACCCGCCGAAAAACCACTTCGTGGCCATCTCGCGCTGTGCCTGCTCGGGGTCGATGAGCACAACGACGAAGGTATCGGCCCCGAATTCGCGGGCGAGATCGTTGCCGTCCTCCCAGCTCCTGAGCGAGGTGATCTTCGAGTAGTAGGTCCCGCCGGCACTCATCTGCACCGTCTTGAACTGATTGGGATAGACCCCGTAGCTGTCGATGGAGATGAGATAGCTGCCGGGCGGCACATCCCGATAGATCACCCCGCCCGGCTCGGAGATCCCGATGATCGCACCGTTCAGATAAAGGTAGGGCCGCGACAGGCTCTCATAGGGCTCGTAGTCGCGGTAGATGAAGAGCCGCGCGAGGCCGGGACGTGCCGGCGGAACCTGCGCCGCGATCGCCGCATATTCCGGGGGTCGCTGCCCGCACGCCGCAAGCGCCATTATCGCGCCGAGAAGGGCGATGAGCGGCAGTCGAAGTCGCCTCGTCATGGATGGGAACACGACGTCGAGCGTCGCTCCGGGCACCCTGACTGGCAACGTCAAAATTTGCGGCTTGTTCTTGATTTGTTCCTATGCTAGCGTTCCCTTCCAAGAGGGAGGTTGAGCATGCTAGCAGCGATTGCGCGCCCGTTCCGGGCCCCCGCGGACTGGAAGCCGATCCTGGACCCGCAGACGGGCTTTGTGCTGTTCGTCGGCTGGGTGGTAGCGCTCGCAGTGACCTTGACCTGACCGGGGAGGATCCCCGCCGCAGGGCGGCGGCACTTCCCTGACCGGACGCAAGTGCTATGGTCGCGGCCGGAGCCTGGCCGCCCATGAAACTGCTGGTCATCGAAGACGATCGCGAAGCCGCCGCCTATCTCGTGAAGGGGCTGAGCGAAAGCGGCTACGCCGTCGATCATGCCGGCGATGGGCGCGAGGGGCTGTTCCTCGCGACCTCGGGCAGCTACGACGCGCTTATCGTCGACCGCATGCTCCCGGGCATGGACGGGCTGCAAGCAATCGCGAGCCTGCGCGCGACGGGGAGGCACACGCCGGTGCTTATCCTGAGCGCGCTCGGGGCGGTCGACGACCGCGTCAAAGGCCTGCGCGCAGGCGGCGACGACTATCTCGTGAAGCCCTTCGCATTCTCGGAACTGCTGGCGCGGATCGAGGCGCTGCTCCGCCGCGGCGCCACCTCGACGGCCAACACCAAGCTCAAGGTCGACGAGCTCGAGATGGACCTGCTCGCGCGCAGCGTCCGCCGGTCGGAGCAAGAGATCGACCTGCTGCCGCGCGAGTTCCGCCTGCTCGAATATCTGATGCGCCATGCGGGCCAGGTCGTGACGCGGACCATGCTGCTCGAGAGCGTCTGGGACTATCACTTCGATCCCCAGACCAACGTCATCGACGTGCATGTGAGCCGGCTCCGCCAGAAGATCGACCGCGGCTTCCCCCACGCCATGCTGCAGACCGTGCGCGGCGCGGGTTACATGCTCCGCGGCCGGAGCTGAGTCGATGCAGCGGCCCCACATCCGCCTGCTGCGCACCAACGCCTTTCGCTTGGCGGCGCTCTACATGCTGCTCTTCGCGACCTCCGTCCTGGCGCTCCTCGCCTTCATCTACCTCTCGACGGAGGGCTTCATCGACCGGCAGACCGAGGCGGCGCTCGATTCCGAGGTCTCGCGCCTCCGCACCCAATTTCGCCAGCATGGTCTCGTGGGCCTGGTGCAGGTGATCGCGGAGCGGAGCGGCGGGGAGCGTCATCGCGACGACCCCATCTATCTCATGACCGACGCGAACTTTCATCCGCTGGCCGGCAATCTGCCGGCCTGGCCTCAGGTGACGCCGCTCAAGGGCGGCTGGCTCCGCTTCCCGCTCGAGATCAAGGAGCAGGACGGCACGGAGATGCACGACGTGCTCGCGGAGACCGCCGATCTCAGCGGCCGGGCTGGGGAGTTCCACCTGCTGGTGGGCCGCGATCTCCGCGCGGCCGATCTCTTCCGCAACAACATAGCGGAGACCCTCGGCTGGGCCTCGGTATTGACGCTCGGCCTCGGCGTCGTCGGCGGGCTCTTCATGACGCGCAACATGCTGCGTCGGGTCGACGCCGTGAACCGCACCAGCGAGCGCATCATGAACGGCGATTTGAGCCAGCGCGTGCCGCTCACCGGCGCGGGCGACGAGTTCGACCAGCTCTCGGCGAACCTCAACGCCATGCTCGACCAGATCGAGCGTTTGATGGCGGGGATGCGGCAGGTGACCGACAACATCGCCCACGATCTCCGCACACCGCTTGCGCGGCTCCGCGCGCGGCTCGAGGTGACGCTCCTCGAGAAGCCTGACGCGCAACGCTACGGCGAGGCGCTCCGCCAGACGATCGCCGAGGCCGACACCCTCCTAGGCACCTTCAACGCCCTCCTCAGCATTGCCGAGGCCGAGGCGGGCTCGAGGCGCGAGACGCACTCGCTGGTGCGGCTCGACGAGATCGCGCGGTCCGTCGCCGAGCTTTACGAGCCCGTGGCGGAGGAGCGCGGCCTCGCGCTGGTGACCGCCGTCGACGACGCTATCGCCGTGCGCGGCGACCGCCATCTGCTGTCGCAGGCGATCGCGAATCTTTTAGACAATGCCTTGAAATACACGCCCACAGGCAGTGTCCGCCTCACCGCGCGCGCGGACGGCGACTGGGCGCGGCTGGAGGTTGCGGACACCGGACCCGGTGTTCCCGCGGCGTCGCGGGATGCGGTGCTCGACCGCTTCGTGCGGCTCGAAGGGAGCCGCAGCACGCCCGGAAACGGGCTCGGTCTCAGTCTCGTCCGCGCCGTCGCGCGGACGCATGGAGGGAACCTTAGGCTCGAGGATGCAAGGCCCGGTGCGAAGAGCCCCGGCCTCAGAGTGATCCTGACGCTGCCGCTCGGACAGGCCCCGGCCGCGGTTCCGGAGCGCACTTCCGCCGGCAGCGTCTGAGCGCGCCTCAGGCCATCGCCCAGCGGCAGGACTTGTCGCCGCCGCCCTCGCGCCGAGCGCGGCGGCAGGCGGCGCGGCGCAGCTCCGCCCGGAGCTCCTCGGCGTTGACGCCGGCGCTGCGCATCACCGGCTCCATCATCTCGTCCGCCAGTAGGTCCTCGAGGCTCGGCTCAACCACCGTGATCTTCCATTTCCGCATTGACCCCTCCAGGAGCAAGCTTCCGTTGCTTCGACGATCCCGGGGAATCTTGACCGATTTGCGGCGCAACGGCGGAATTTTCGCGAGCATTCGAGCGATCGCGCAGGAATCGTCCGCGCGCGAGCGCGCTCGCGTCGTGACAAATGTGAGGGCTCAGCGGAGCCCCTTCACCAGCCGCCGGTAATCGGCCTCGGGGAATGCCTTGAGCGTGGTGGTCGTCACCGCGCCGGAGCGTCCGAGCATGAGAGCGAAGGTCGCGGCGGCCTCGTCGTCGGGCAAATCGTAGACCGCGACCACGTCGTATCCCCCGAACGTCAGATAGACGCCCTCGATCGAGCCGCCGAGCTTGCGCAGGAGCGCCTTTCCCTTGTCGATGCGCTTGGGCGCATCCTTGATCGCCTTGATGCCCTCGGCTGTGTATTTGCAGAGCGCAATATAGGTGGCCATGGCTAACCTCCCGTTGCGATCCCGGAACAGGAGAGTGCCAGAAACCCGCGCGCGCTTGAAGGGCGCGCGCGGATGCCGCCGATGACACCGTCGCTGAGGTCACTTCGGGAAATATTTCGGTCCCAAGATCACCGATCCGGTCTCGAGGAGCGATTTGAGGTTCGACAGGATCTGCGGCCACCCGTCGGAGACGGCACCGATGAACTTCGAGCCTTTGCGCTCCATGCTGTGGGTCACGGTCAGTTTCACCGTTTCATCGACCCGCTCGATCTCCATGGTGCAAAGAGACCAACCTTCCTCCTTGAGCTCCGGCCTGAACTCGTTGCGCCAGCGGATGCTGAGGCGCTTTTGGGGTTCGCAGGCGAGGATCTCGCCGGTATCGCAGACACGCCCGTCGGGAAGCACGAGCTTCCATGCGCCGCCCGTTCTCCATTCGGCTTCCGGACGGGCGCCGCGCCAATACTGCTGCGCGAATTCCGGGCTCGTGAGCGCCGCCCACAGGCGCTCGGGCGTGGTGCGGATGTACGTGACATAGACGAAACTGCTGGTGCCTTGGTCAGTCATGGTCCTCTCCTTCCAATTTCTTTTTCAATGCCGCGAGCGCGGTCACGTGACGGCGCTCGAATTTCCGTATCCAGCGTTCCGCGATCTGGTTGATCGGCACGGGGTTGATGAAGTGCAGCTTCTCGCGGCCGCGCCACTTGCAGGCGACCAAGTTCGCCGCCTCGAGAACCGCGAGGTGCTTGGCGACGGCCTGGCGTGTCATGTCGAGGCCCTCGCAGAGCTCGCCCAGCGTCTGACCGCTCTTTCGGTAGAGCCGGTCGAGCAAATGCCGGCGGCTCGCATCGGCCAGGGCGTGGAATACGGCGTCGTCATTCATGTCCAAAACACGGAACCTCGTGGTTCCCTAACAATATGAAACCGTTCGGTTGCCTGTCAAGTGGCGAAATGCTCCCGAATTTTCCGGGGGCGAGGCGCCAGTCGCCATGTTGCTTATCGGCGCCGGACCGACACGTCGGAACGCTCGGCGCCGATCCGAGTGGACGCCCTATTTCGGGAATGCGAGGCGGCCGGAAGCCTGCGTGGGCACGGAGATGCCGAGCCTCGGGCGCGTCAGAGGAATTGCTCGTCGAGCCAGTCGAGAACCCGCCGATTGAGGAGCGAGCGGTTCTGCATTTCGCAATGCCCGTCTGCTCCCTCGGCCGCCGTGAAGCGCTTCAGCGTCTTGGGGCAGCGCAATGCAGCGAGGAAGGCTTCCGCGCCGGTGGCAAGCGCGTCATTCTCCGCCTGGGTGATCAAGGTGGGGCATTGGATGAGCTCGGCGCGGCCCTGCATGGTGAAGGGCTCGGTCGAGGCGAAGTAGGCGCGCAGATCGTCCGTGCCATGCACCCAGAAGCCACGCTGGACCACCTTCCAGTAAAGCCCGCGGTCCTTGCGGACGACGGCGTCGATGCGGTCCAGCACCGCCTGGTCCAGGGCGCCGAGATCGGCCGCCGCTTCGGGCGCCACGCCGAACTTGTGCACGATCACCTCCCGGAAGCCGTCGGCGATGCTCCAGACGGCGGGATCGGCGATGAGAGCGGCGATGCGCGGCTCGCCCGAGGCGCCGCGAGGCGCGAGGTGCCCGCCAAGACTCCAGCCGTAGAGCGCGATACGCCGGGGATCGACGCGTGGCAGGGTCAACGCGAAATCCACCACCGCGTTGACGACCACCTCCCAATCGGGCCGTAGCGGCACGCCATGCTCGTAGAGCATGGCGCCCTGGCCGGGACCGTCGAACAGGAGGCTGTGATAGCCCCTGCGCGAAGCCGCGACGGCGGAAGCGAAATAGGTGTCAGTGATCGTCGCATCATAGCCGTTGTTCAGAATGATGAGCGGCCGTACCTGGTCCTCGAACCCCTGCGCGGGAATGAGATAGCCGGGCATCGGAGTGACGCCGAAGGGGATGCTCAGGGGACGGACCGGATGGCGACCCAATGCCAGGCCCTTCTCTAGAGCGTCAACCTGCTTGCGGAACGCGGCGAGGAGGCGGGGATCGACGGGAGCGCCGAAGAGCGGATGGAAGGAGGCGGCGTAGAAGGCGCTCGCTCTCAGATAGAGCTCGCGCGCGCTGAGACTGTGGCCTTTGCCGAGGGCCGTGTCGCCCTCCGCCTTCAACCGGTCGGCGGCAGCAACCCAGGCATCGTGATAGGCGCCGTCATCGCCATCCCCGATCGCCTCCGCCACGGCACGAACCTCGCCGAAATCGGCACCGCCATAGGGTATGTAGGCCAGTGGCCAGGCGCCGAATTCCTCGTGCAGCTCGTTCCGGAAAAGCATGGTCATCCCATCCCTCGTGGCTGC
>DATJVP010000047.1:0-2402 GCA_035581425.1 Allostellaceae bacterium
CGACGAGGCGGGCTTCCCCAAGGTCAAGATCGTCGCAAGCTCCGGCTTCACGCCCGCGAAATGCCGCATGATGGCCGCCGCGGAGGCGCCGATCGACGTCGTCGGCACCGGCTCCTTCCTCCCGGAGCTCTGGGCCGAGACCTACGCCACCGCCGACATCGTTGCTTACGACGGCGAGCCCCGCATCAAGGTCGGGCGAGAATTCCTGCTCCGCAAGGATACGGAGAAGTAAAGCGTCGGGGCGGCGGATTGAGGCGGCGCGATCTCGTCGCATCCGCAGAATAAGCGAAATCGGCTTTGCGGCACCCCTCTTCAGAGCCTAATATAGCTCTTTAGGGTATAAGTCTCGGTTGTGCAACTTCGCGGCCGCGCCCAGAATCCTTTGGAATAGGTCGCGAAACCCAGACCCATGGCTACCGACTTCGGCGCGAGCCCGCAGACGCAGCCGGCAAGACTTACGAGGTTGCAGCGATCCGGACGCATATGTTCGATTGGCTCAGGGATGCGACCATTGGTACTTGGAGCATGGCTGCGGCGGCCCCGGCCCCACGCCCCTCGATAGCCCCTGCCGCACGATCGGCTGAAACGGGCACGGTCGGCTGCGCATCGCGCCGGCCAGCCCTACGGGTCTGGCATGGGTCTTCTGGCGATGCAGCGGATTTCTGCTATTAGATTGGGAGGTAGGAGAAAACCGCCAATACGGTAGTCATGACCGACCGCCTCGCCATCGCCGTCGCGCAGATCAACCCGACCGTCGGCGACATTGCCGGCAATGTTGCGGCATTGCGGCGCGCGCATGCCGAGGGCGAGCGTCTCGGTGCCGATCTCGTCGTGGCCTCCGAGCTCTGCATTGCGGGATATCCGCCGGAGGATCTCGTCCTGAAGCCCGCCTTCGTCGCGGCCTGCGAGGCGGCGGCAGAGGAGCTGGCGGCCGTGACCAAGTCCGGACCCGGCATGATCGTGGGCTCGCCCTGGCGCGAGGGCGACAAGACCTATAACGCTGCCCTTCTGCTCGATGGCGGCCGCGTCGCCAGCGTGCGTTTCAAGCACGAGCTGCCGAATTACGGCGTCTTCGATGAGAAGCGCACCTTTGCCGTCGGTCCCGCGCCGGGGCCGATACCGTTTCGCGGCGTGCGGCTCGGGGTCATGGTCTGCGAGGACATGTGGTTCCCCGACGTCTGCGAGACGCTGCAGGAATCGGGCGCGGAGCTCTTGATCGTCATCAACGGCTCGCCCTTCGAGAGCGACAAGCGCGACGAGCGCATCGCGCTCGCGGCGAAGCGCGTCCGGGAGAACGGGCTGCCGCTTCTCTACGTGAACCAGATCTGCGGACAGGACGAGCTCGTCTTCGACGGCGCCTCCTTCGCGCTCGACGGCGAGGGGCGCCTCAAAGTGCAGGCGCCGGACTGGCGCGAGGCAGTGCTGACGACGGAGTGGCGACGCGGCGATGACGGGAGCTGGGGCGTCGAGTCCGGCACCATGGCCCCGCAATGCGACGGTCTCGAGGCGACCTATCGCGCGATGGTGCTGGGGCTCCGGGACTACGTGCGCAAGAACCGCTTCCCCGGGATCGTGCTGGGCCTTTCCGGCGGCATCGATTCCGCGCTGACTGCGGCCGTTGCGGTCGATGCGCTCGGGCCCGAGGGCGTGCACGCCGTGATGATGCCCTCTCCCTACACCTCCGGGCACAGTCTCGAGGACGCGGAGGCGGTCGCGAAGCTCCTCGGCATCGACTACCGCAGCGTCGACATCGGTCCCGCGATGCGGGCATTCGAGGGAATGCTGAAGCCTTCCTTCGACGGCCGCGCGCCCGACACGACCGAAGAGAACATCCAGTCGCGCATCCGCGGCATGACCTTGATGGGTCTCTCCAACAAGTTCGGCTGGATGGTGGTCTCGACCGGCAACAAGTCCGAGATGTCCGTGGGCTACGCGACACTTTACGGCGACATGTGCGGCGGATATTCCGTGCTGAAGGACGTCTACAAGATGACGGTCTTCGCGCTCTCGCGCTGGCGGAACCAGACGCGGCCAGAAGGGCTCCTCGGTCCGGCGGGCCGCGTGATGCCCGAGCGCGTCATCTCCAAGCCGCCCTCGGCCGAGCTCAAGCTCAACCAGATCGACGAGGACAGCCTGCCGCCCTACAAGGTCCTCGACGACATCCTCGAATGTCTCGTCGAGCACGAGATGCCCGTCGCGGAGATCGTCGCGCGCGGGCACGACGAGGCGACGGTCCGCCGCGTCTGGCAGATGCTCGACCGCGCGGAATACAAGCGGCGCCAGGCGCCCCCGGGCGTGAAGCTCACCCGCCGCGCCTTCGGCCGCGACCGCCGCTACCCCATCGTCAACGGCTTCCAGGCCTCGACCTACGATCGCGGCGCGCCCGCGAAGACGCGCGTCCC
>DATJVP010000048.1:0-64594 GCA_035581425.1 Allostellaceae bacterium
GTGAGCACGAAGCCCGCGCGCTCGTAGATGTGGCGCGCGGCGGTCAAGATGCTGTTGGTCCAGAGCGTGATCTTTCGGTAACCGGCCTCGCGGGCGAAACGGATGCACTCCTCGACGAGCCGCGCACCGATGCCGAGCCCGCGCGCCTCCGGTTCGACCAGCAGGAGGCGCAGCTTCGCCACGGTCTTCGATTTGCGCACGAGCATCACGGAGCCGACGTTGACGCCGTCCTTCTCCGCAATCCAGCAGCGCTCGCATTTGGGATCGTAGTTACGGATGAAGTGCGCTGCGATCTCCGCGACCAGCGCCTCGAAGCTTCCATCCCAGCGGTACTCGCGGGCATAGAGTGCGCCGTGACGCCCGATGATCCAGCCGAAATCGCCGGGGCGGTGCTGCCGCAAAAGATAAGGCGCCTTCGCTCCATCGGAGTCCGCAAGCGCGCCCTCGGCTGCGGAGATCGCGGCGACGAAACGGGCTTGCCGCTCATCCGAGAGCCCGCCCAGCAAACTCCAGAGTTCGCGCCGTGAGCGTGCCTCGAGCGGCGCGAATGCCTTTCGCCCTGCGGCGGTTAGGCTGAGCAGACTGCGCCTCGCGTCTGAGCTCGAGCGTTCGCGCGCGACCAAGCCGCGTCGGCGGAAGCTGCGGAGGATACGGCTCAGATAGCCGGGATCGAGGCCGAGCTCGCCGCCGAGCGTCGAGGCCGTAAGGCCCTTGCGATGCGCGAGCTCGTAGAGCACCCGCGCTTCCGCCAAGGAATAGGGGCTGTAAAGCCGCCCTTCCTGTAACAGGTTGAGCCTGCGCGTGTAGAACCGGTTGAACCGGCGGACCGCTTCGATCCGTGCCTCGCGCTGTGTTGTCCCCATGGGCGACGCTCCGTGCGCATGTGCCGATGAGGACATTGTCAATTTATTAGTTGACATCGTCAAGTAATGTGAAGCCGGACTTAATCGCCCACCTTCGATGCCGTGGCGCCGTGGCCGGCGGGGAGGAGGGTGCTGAGGAGGACGGTCAGCACCGCGAGCGCGAGAGCGATGAGGTAGACGCTGTGAAGCGCTTCCCCGATCTCGCCGGCGAGACGCGCTACGACCGCGGGCTCCATCGATTGCCGCAGCATCGGATCCATCAGGCGATTGATGGTCTCGGCGGATTCGGCGCCGCTGCCGAAGAGTGCGTAGTTGAAGACGCCGCCGAAGACTGCGACGCCGATCGATTGGCCGACCATGCGCATGAAGAGCATGGAGGAGGTAGCCGTGCCGCGCTCGCTCCAGCCAACGCTGCTCTGGATCGAGACCAGGAAAGTGGTGTTGCAGAAGCCCATTCCGATCCCGATGAAGATGGCGCCGAGGCCGGCCCAAAGAGGCCCCGAGTCAGGTCGCATCAGGCTAAGAACGATGCCGCCGACGACGAATGCCGCGCCGCCGAGCAGCGCCGCCATGCGGTAGGAGCCGTGGATCATGATGCGCCCCGCGAGCGGGCTCACGGCGGACCATCCGATCGACATCGCCGTGAGCGCGAAACCCGCGACGACGGGGCTCCGGCCCATGGCGCCCTGGACGTAGGTCGGAAGGAAAGCAGTGATGCCCATCATCACCGCGCCAATCGAGACCGCGCCGACATTGCCGACGGCGATGATCCGGTGCCGCCAGAGGTCGAGCCGAAGCATGGGTTCCGGGGCGATGCGCTCCTGCCGGATCGCGGCGCCGATCCCCGCTGCCGCCACGAGGAGCAGCAGCCAGAGTGCCGTCGAGCCGATCTCGTGCGCCTGGGTCAGCACGAGCATGAGCGCGCCGGAGCCGATCGCCAGCAGCGCCGCTCCCGCATAGTCGATGCTGTGCCGGCGCGGCACGAGGCGCTCGTGAAGAAAGCCAGCGATCATTCCGATCGCAATCGCCCCGATCGGCAGGTTCACCCAGAAAACGACCGACCAGGAGACGTGCTCGACGATGAAGGCGCCGAGGAGAGGTCCGACCACCGCAGAAAATCCCCAGACGCTCCCGAGCCAACCTTGCACGCGCGCACGGTCCGTCGGAGTGTAGAGGTCGGCGATGATGGTGGTGGCGACGGGGATGATGGCGCCCGCGCCCAGGCCCTGGATCGCGCGGAAAGCAATGAGCGCTCCCATGTCCCAAGCGAAGCCGCAGAGCGTCGAGCCCAGGAGGAAGATCAGCGCGCCCGCGCAGAACATGGGCTTTCGCCCGTAGAGGTCCGCGAGACGGCCATAGATCGGCGTCGAGATAGCCTGGGTCAGGGGAAAAATCGCAAAGACCCAGCTAAACTCCCGGAAGCCGCCGAGCTCCGCGACAATGGTCGGCATGGCGGTCGCGACGATGGTGCTCTCCACCGCTGCCATGAACATCCCCATCATCACCGCCGCGAGGATGATCGGACGGCGGCGGATCGAGGGGTGCGGTAGACTCTCGGCGGCGGGATCGGACACGGGGGACTTGCGCGCTGGTGTGCTCGGTACGGCGGACCCTAGCACATCGGCCGCGGCCGAAGATCCCGCCTCAGGGCGCGATCATTCCGTTCTCGAGATCGCTCGCGTCGTAGGTGAACACGACATTCGGATCCGGCAGCGCCAGCTTGTCGTGACGGTGCGGGTAGGGGAGGCGCCAAAGGAGATCGCGGATCACGTTCAGCCGCGCGTGGTCCTTGTCGTTGGCGCGCACGATCGACCACGGCGACGTCGCCGTGTGCGTGCGCGCGAACATCTCGTTGCGCGCCTTGCTGTACTCGCGCCAGAGCTTCGCCGCCTTCTCGTCGATGGGGCTGAGCTTCCACTGCTTCAGAGGGTCGTTTCGCCGGGATTTCAGGCGCCGCTTCTGCTCGTCTCTCCCGATGTCGAGATAGTATTTGAGGAGGCGGATCCCCGACTTGATCAGCATATCCTCGAAGGTCGGCACGGCTTCGAGGAATTCGCGCGTCTCGGCCTTGGTGCAGAAGCCCATCACGCGCTCGACGCCCGCGCGGTTGTACCAGCTCCGATTGAAGATCACGATCTCGCCCGCAGTCGGCAAATAGTGCACGTAGCGCTGGAAATACCAGGAGTGACGGTCGCGGTCCGACGGGGGACCGAGCGCCACCACGCGCGTCTCGCGCGGACTCATGTGCTCGACGATGTGCTTGATGGCGCCGTCCTTGCCAGCGGCGTCACGGCCCTCGAAAATTACGAGCGCGCGCTCACCGCTCTCGATGACGTGGCGCTGCAACTTCACGAGCTCGATCTGCAGTGCGAGCAGCTCTTTCTTGTACTTCCGGTCGCTGAGCGCTGCGGGTAGCGGCGGGGCGCGATAGCGTTTAGCCATCTGTATGGTGCTTCCTTCTCGCCGCGGACCCCCTCAGGTCCGCTCGACCTCGAGATCGGCGGGGACAATGTAGGAAATGGCCGTAGCGCTCTCCGAGGCAAGCCGGCGCCACGGGCCCTTGAAGCGATAGCAGGCTAGCGCTCCGGTCGGGAACTTGCCCGTGAGCGGCGGCAGGCGCGCCGGCGAACCCGCCGCCGCAAGGCTGAGCGCGAGGCCGTGCATGCCGGGGTTGTGGCCCACGAGAAGGACGCTTTCGACACGCTCCTCGATCCGGCGGAGCCGGTCGAGAAGGGCCGTTCCCGGCGCGAGGTAGAGGTCACGGTCGAAGACGACACGCCTGGGCCTGAGGCGCGCGATGATCGGCTCCGCCGTTTCTTGTGTCCGCAGCGCAGTCGACGAAAGCACGAGGTCGAAAGTCGCACGTGAGCGCGCGAGGTGATCGGCAATCGCCTCGGCCGCGCGCCGGCCACGCTTGTTCAGGGGACGGTCGTGATCGTCGAGCTGCTCGTCGCTGCGACTCGACTTTGCATGGCGCAGCAGATAGAGCGTCTTCATGGCATTGCCCGATTGAACCACCGCCGCAGCCTAAATGAGAAGTCAGACGCTTCGCAAGTAATAGTGGGCGACTGGGCGTTGACCACAGAGTCTAGGTAAGCAGCCTACATTTTTGCTACGTATCGGTGACGAAGGCGTGACCATCGGTTAGAGTGCCGCCAGAAATTCGCCAGGGGGCCAATCAGAGCCGATGGAAACCGGCCGGGAAGTTGAGCTCAAGCTGTCCGTTCCGCCCGACCGCGTGCAGCAGCTCCTCCGCTCGCCGCATTTGAAGGCGGAGGGTGCGGGGCGCGGACACGCGCGGGCGCTGCGGAACACCTATTACGACACGCCCCACCTGACCTTGCACGAGCGCGGCCTGGCGTTGCGCGTCCGCGAGGCCGGGCGGCGCTTCGTCCAGACCGTCAAGACCGGCGGGCGGGGCGCGAGCGGCCTCTTCAAGCGGCGGGAGTGGCAGCAGACGGTCGCGGGACCCAAGCCTGATCTCGGTCAGATCGACGACCTCATGCTGCGCGAGCTTCTGGGCGATGCCGCGGCCCGTTTGGCACCGGTCTTCACCGCAGATGTCCGGCGCGTCACGCGCACCATCCGGCGCGATAATGCCACGCGCGTCGAGGTCGTGATCGACGAGGGCCGTGTGGTGACCCCCAAGGGCTCGACGCCGATCTGCGAGATCGAGTTCGAGCTCAAGGAGGGCTCCCCGGACGCGCTCTACGAGCTCGCACTCGCGCTCAACGACGTGGCGCCGCTCCGCTTGGAGACGATGAGCAAGTCGGATCGCGGCTATGCCCTGCTCTCCGAGGCGGAGCCGAGCTGGTCGAAGGCGCCGCCTTTCGCGCTCGATATCAACGCGACGGGGCTCGAGGCCTTCGAGGCGATCCTGCGCCATCATCTCGCGCACCTTCTCGCGAACGAGGCGGCAGCGCATGTTGGCGGCGACCCCGAGGGCGTGCATCAGGTGCGGGTCGCGCTCCGCCGCCTGCGCTCCGTGCTCGCGCTCTTCCGCGAGGTGTTGCCGGCCGGCACCGCGCAGCATCTTGGAGACGAGCTGCGCTGGCTCGCAGGCGAGACCGGATCCGCGCGCGATCTCGACGTTTTCCTGCAGGAGCTGCTTTCTCCGATACGCAGGACCATGCCGGAGGAGCCCGATCTCGAGGCGCTAGAGAACCGGGCGACGGCGGCGCGGATCGCGGCTTATGAGCGCGTACGCACTGCCTTCGCCACCACGCGCTATACCGCTCTCCTGCTCGAGGTAGGCCGCGTCGCCGAGACGCGCTTCTGGCTCAACGGGCTCGAGCCGGAGGTCCTCGCGCGTCTCGAGGCGCCCGCCCGCGATTTCGCGAGCGACCTCCTCGCGGAGCGGCATCGCAAGGCCAAGAAGCGCGGCCGCGGCTTCGCCAACCTCTCGACCAGCGACCGTCATCGCCTGCGGATCGGCCTCAAGAAGCTCCGCTACGCCGCCGACAGTTTCCGCACACTCTACGAGGGGGGAGCGACCGCGGCTTACATGAAGCGGCTTTCCCGCTTGCAGGACGTGCTCGGCCATCTCAACGACGTCGACATCGCCGGCCGGCTCGTCGAGGGCTTCGCGCAGGGGGCTGCCACCGGGGACTCCGTCGCGGTCGCCCGTGCGAGCGGGCTCGTGATCGGCTGGTACGGCCACGGCATCGCCGCGCTCGAGCCGCGGCTGCGCAAGCAGTGGAAGGCCTTCAAGTCGGCACAGCCCTTCTGGGAGGCCGGCGGCGCCTGAACCCGCTCAGGCACCGATCGGCGCGAGATTATCCAGGAACTGCCGCGCCGTCGTTTGCCAGGAAAAGCGGAGAGCGTAGTCGCGGCAGGCCGCGCGGGGAATTTCGAGGCAGGCGAGCGCAGCTTTGCGCAGATCGCGATCGAGCCGGCCCACCGGCGCCTCGCCGATCACGTCGACCGGGCCCGTCACCGGAAAGGCCGCGACGGGAACTCCCGAGGCGAGCGCCTCCAGCAGCACGAGGCCGAATGTATCGGTGAGGCTCGGGAAGACGAAGACGTCGGCCGAGGCGTAGCAGCGCGCGAGCGAGAGGCCCTCGTGCCGGCCGAGGAAATGCGCGCCCGGGAAGCGGCGCGTCAGCTCCGCGAGCTGAGGCCCGTCGCCCACGACTACCTTCGAGCCCGGAAGCTCCAGCTCGAGGAAGGCAGCGAGGTTCTTCTCAACGGCGACGCGGCCCACCGCCATGAAGATCGGGCGCGGGATCTCCGGAAAATCCTCGCGCCGCTCCGGTGCGAAGAGCTCTGCGTCGACGCCGCGGCTCCAGGGGCGGATTGCGGAGAAGCCGCGCCGCTCGAGCTCACGCCGGATCGAGGGCGCCGCGACCATGATCCCGCGCGAAGGCCGGTGGAAGCGCCGGAGCCAGGCATAGCCGAGGCTCACGGGAAGGAGAAACCGGGCGCTCACATATTCCGGAAAGCGCGTGTGGAAGGCCGTCGTGAAGGGAAGGCCACGCCTGAGGCAGTAGCGCCGCGCCGCCATGCCCAGCGGTCCCTCCGTCGCGATGTGGATCGCGTCCGGCCGCGCCTCCACGAGGAGGCGCCGGACGCCGCGCCCGGGCGCGAGCGCCAGCCTGATCTCCGGGTAGGTCGGGCACGGAATGGTGCGGAAGTGGTCCGGCGAGATCGTCACGAGCTCGTGCCCGAGCGCCTTAACCTCTTGCGCGATCGTCGTCAGGGTGCGGACGACGCCATTTACCTGCGGCAGCCACGCATCGCTGACGAGCGCGATTCTCATCCGCGCGCGGTGACGGGCTCGTGCCGGGGTTTCGATTTCGCGCGTCCCGTCGCCGTCAGCATGTCGAAGGCCCTGAGGCGCGCCCATTCCACGATCTCGAGGCGGCCGTCGAGATGCTCGACGAGCGCGGTGCAGCTCTCGACCCAGTCGCCGTCGTTGCAATAGAGCACGCCGTCGATCTCGCGGATCTGGGCGTGGTGGATATGGCCGCAGACGATGCCGTCGACTTCGCGCCGCCGCGCCTCGGCCGCGACCGCGGTCTCGAAATTGCTGACATACTCGACCGCGTTCTTGACCTTGTTCTTGAGATAGGCCGAGAGCGACCAATAGGGGTAGCCGAGCCTGCGCCGCGCGACGTTGAGGTAGTAGTTGAGGCGGAGCGCATTGTTGTAGGCCCAGTCGCCGAGCATCGCCATCCAGCGCGCATAGCGCACCACGCCGTCGAAGGCGTCGCCGTGCAGAATCAGCAGCCGCCGCCCGTCGGCGGTGGTGTGCATGGCCTCGTCCAGCAGCTTCACTCCGCCGAGCTGCAAGTCCACATAGTCGCGCAGCCACTCGTCATGGTTTCCGGGGATGTAGTAGACGTGAGTCCCCTTGCGCGCCTTGCGCAGCAGCTTCTGGATCACGTCGTTGTGCGACTGATGCCAGTACCAGGAGCGCCGGAGGCGCCAACCGTCGACGATGTCGCCGACGAGATAGAGATATTCGGATTCGTTGTGCTTGAGGAAATCCAACAGGAAATCGGCCTTGCAGTCGCGCGTGCCGAGATGGATGTCCGAGATCCAGATCGTGCGATAGCGTCGCGTCGGGTCGATAAAGTTCACTCGTCCCCCTCGCTCGAAGCGAGCGTCAGCCTTGTCAGGGAGTCGCGGGTTGCGCACAGTGTGATCCGAGCCCCAGTTACCGCACCCCTTAAACGAATCCTCATAATCTTTTGATGTTTCCTCGGTATTGCCATTACATGACAATCCCATGACGCTCCACAGCCGCACCGGCCGCCGGCGACTCCTCGTGATCTACAATCCCGTCGCCGGGGGTCGGGCGCGTCGCCGATTCGAGGCCGCGCTCAAGGAGATGCGGGAGCTTGGCGTCGAGACCGTGCTGCGCGAGACCCGCTCGTCCGGCGATGCCGAGGCCTTTGCGAGGGAGGCGACGGCCGAAGATTTCGATGGCGTCGTCGTCGCGGGTGGCGACGGCACCTTGAACGAGGCCGTAAATGGGCTGCGCGACCTCCGACTGCCGGTCGCGGTCTTTCCCTTCGGCACCGGGAACGTGCTCGCGCATGAGATCGGCATGCCTCGCAGTCCCGCGCGGCTCGCGGCGATCGCCGCAGCGGGGCCGGTGCGGCCCATCTCTGTCGGCGAGGCCGTGTTCGAGAATCAACCGGTCGTGCGGCGTTTCCTGCTGATGACGGGCGTCGGCTTCGATGCAGAGGTGGTCGAAGGCCTCGATCTCGGCCTGAAGCGCCGCGCCGGCAAGCTCGCCTTCGTGTGGAGCATCCTGAAGCGGCTCTGGCGCTACCGCCCGACCGAATTCAGCGTGACGCTCGAAGGCGAGACCGGCGTGAGCGAGCACCACGCAGCCTCAGCGGTGGCGACCAAGGCGCGGTGCTATGCCGGGCCTTTCGTGCTGGCGCCCGCGGCCCAGCTCTCCAACCGCAGCTTCCAGCTCGCGCTCTTTCGGAATGCGGGCCGGCGCGCGGCGCTGGGTTATCTCGTGGCGCTCGCGGGCGGGTTCCTGCATCGCCTGACCGATATCGAGTTCGCAACTGCTCGCGCCGCCCGCTTCACGCTCCCACGCGGCGCGCCCGTGCAGATCGACGGCGACGTCGCGGGTCTGCTTCCCGTTACGATCCGGATTGCCGAGGAGCCGCTTCTTCTGGTCTATCCCGGCGTCTGACTTCGCCGAGTCGCGTCGGAGATGTGTCTTGGCCTTGCCGAACCTACCGCGAAAGCACAAGGCGCTGCGGGCGTTTATGCCTCATAACATTTCTGTCACGCAGGAATGCTAGAGGGGTCGGTCATCGTGCATTGAGGACTCGATGACACCCGCCTCTGTGGCTCTCGATTTCGCGCCGCTTGACCTCGCCGAGAGCGAGCCCCCTTCGGCGCTAGACTTGGTGACCCTCACCATTCTCGCGGTCAATTGCCTGGGGCCCGCCACGATGCGCTCGGCCACCTATGGCAAGGCGCATCGCGTGGTGGTGTCGGACCCGCGCGTCGGCGCCGTCTTCCGCGCCGCCCTCGACCTCATGGGCGAGACGCGGCGTACCGATCGCCTGATCGAGGTCGTCGTCGAGACGGACGGCGTCTCGGCCGCGTAGTTGCCGCGCCTGCCCCGTTGGCAGAGGCCGCTGCCTCCCTTATGAAGGGGGCATGCGTCTCCTTCCTTGCCTTCTCGTACTCATCACGGGTGTCGCGCTAGGCGCGGCCGCCGCTTCGGCGCGCCAGGACGATCCGCGCCTCAAGGAGCTCTTCGCAGAGCTCGCGACCGCGACCTCCTCGCTTGAGGTCAAGGTGGTGGAGGCGCGCATCTGGGATATCTGGACTCATAACGGCGATCCCCGCGTCGACGCGCTGATGGCACGCGGCGCCGATGCGCTCAGCGTCGACGACACCGAGACGGCACTCGCGGCCTACAGCGAGGTAATCCGGCGCGACGACACCTTCGCCGAGGGCTTCAACAAGCGCGCGACGGTCGAGTATCTCCGCGGCGAGCTTTCCGCGAGCGTCGCCGACATCGAGCGTACGCTGACGCTTGAGCCCCGGCACTTCGGCGCGCTCGCCGGGCTCGGCGAGATTTATCTCAAACTCAACAAAAAACAGGCCGCGCTCAAGGCCTTCGAGGCGGCGCTCAAGATCAACCCGCACCTCAAGAACGTGCAAGCCCACGTGAAGGAACTCAAGGAGGAGCTCGAGGGCAGCCCGACCTGAAGGGGGTGGGGAGGCCACCGCCTTGAGAGAGAGTTAACCTCGAGCGTGGAGAGTGAGGCAGTAGGGCTCGGGGATGCCGGCCGGGGGGCCGGCGTATCATCTCTCAGCGAGCCCCTGGCGGAAAGGGAGTGCGGGATGCCCGCCTCGACCATGGCCGCGCTCACGGCGGCCTGCCGATTTGGATTTGCACCGAAGCCGCGCGAGCTTGCGACGATCGGCGGGGACCCCCGCGGCTGGGTGCGCGAGCAAATCGCGCGCCGGCCCGAGGCGCTCCCGAACGACCTGCCGCCCTCGCAGCGCACGGTCGCGATGATGCTGGAGGCGCGGAAGGACAAGGAGGAAAAGCCTGCGCTCAAGGAGGAGCTCAAGAAGATCTACCTCTCCGAGCTCGACGCTCGGATGCGCGCGGCAGTCCTCGGCGATGCTCCGGTGCAGGAGCGCCTCGTCCAGTTCTGGAGCAACCATTTCACGGTCTCGGCGATGCGGCCCTTCGTGCGCGGCTTCGTCGGCGCCTTCGAGCGCGAAGCGATCAGGCCGCACGTCACGGGGCGCTTCGTCGACATGCTCCTCGCGGTGACGAAGCATCCGACCATGCTGCTCTATCTCGACAACGCGCAGTCCTTCGGTCCGGACTCGCGCGTGGGACAGCGACAGAACAAGGGCCTCAACGAGAATCTCGGGCGCGAGCTCCTGGAGCTGCACACGCTCGGCGTCGACGGCGGTTACGGTCAGGCCGATGTCGAGGCGCTCGCCCGCATCCTCACGGGCTGGACGATCACGCCGCTGCGCTTTCCCGATGCCGGCATCTTCCGCTTCTTCCCGCAGATCCACGAGCCCGGCGACAAGACGCTGCTGGGTCGGGTCTATCGCGAGGGAGGGGTCGAGGAGGGCGAGCAGGCGCTGCGCAATCTCGCGGCCCATCCCTCGACCGCTCGCCACATCGCGACGAAGCTCGCTCGGCACTTCATCGCGGACACGCCGCCCGTCGATGCCGTGCAACGCATTGTCAAAGTCTTCCAAGAGACCGGCGGCGATCTCCGCCGCGTCACGCTCGCGGTGGTCCAGGAGGAGGCAGCTTGGCGCGAGCCGCTCGGGAAGCTGCGCACGCCCAACGAGCTCGTGATATCCGCCTATCGCATCGTGGGCCAGGCTCCAAAGCCGGGGGAGGCCTTCATGACGCTGAAGAACCTCGACCAGCCGGCCTTCCTCGCACCTTCGCCCGCGGGTTGGCCTGATGTCGCCTCTGCCTGGGTTTCGCCGGAGACGACGCTGCGCCGTATCGATTGGGCGCAGACCTTCGCCCAGCGCCTCCCGGACCCGCCTGATCCCGCGGAGGTGATGGCGGATACCTTTGGCGAGATGCTTCCCGAGGAGGTGCAGCAGGCGGTGCGCCGCGCACCCGACAAACGCATGGGCCTCGCCCTTCTGGTGGCGAGCCCGCAATTCCAGCGGAGGTGAGGGTCATGATCGGACGGCGCGATGCCCTGCGGATGATCGGCGGCGCTTTTGCCGTAGCGGGCTTGCCGGGCGCGGCCTTCGCGGCCATACCGGGGAATCGCCGACTGATCGTCGTGCTCCAACGTGGCGCGATGGATGGGCTCGCCGCGGTCGCGCCGCTATCCGACCCCAACTACGCCGCGCTCCGCGGCAGCCTCGCCCTGAAGCCGCCGGGCGGGCAGGAGGGCGCGCTCGCGCTCAATACCGATTTCGCCCTCCATCCCTCGCTCGCGCAGCTGCAGCCCTATTACGCGAAGCATGAGCTCCTGGTGGTGCACGCGACCGGGAACGGTTATCAGACGCGCTCGCATTTCGATGCGCAGGACCTCATGGAGAGCGGCCTTTCGGCGAAGCGTGGGGTGAGCGATGGTTGGCTCAACCGCGCGCTCGCGCTGTTGCAGCATGGCGACCAGCGCCTCGGCCTTGCGGTCGGTGGCGCCACACCCCTCATCCTGCGCGGCTCCGTTCCCGTCGCCTCCTGGGAGCCAGCAGGCTTTCGCGAGGCAGAGTCCGGGTTCATCGATGTGGTTGCGCGCTTCTACGCCGGCGACGACCTGCTTGGGCCCTCCTTCAAGGAGGGCATCAAGGCGCAGAATTTCTCCGACGAGGTCCTCGGCGGCGACATGAAGGGCGGCGGCGGGTTCGGTCCGCAATCCTTCAAGCCGCTTTGCGCCGCCGCCGGCAAGTTGCTCGCCGCGCCCGACGGCCCGCGCGTTGCGGTCCTCGAGATGGGTGGTTGGGATACTCATGTCGGGGAGGGCGCGGAGAAGGGCCGCCTCGCCACGAATTTCGCGGGCTTCGCCGCTGGGCTCGACGCGCTCGCGGCCTCGCTCGGCGATGCCTGGCGGGAGACAGCCGTCGTCACCGTCACGGAATTCGGCCGTACCGTTCGTGTCAACGGCAACAACGGCACCGACCACGGCACGGCCTCGCTGATGTTCGTCATGGGCGGTGCGGTCAAGGGCGGCCGCGTCGCCGGCGATTGGCCCGGCCTTTCCCGTCTGCAGGACGATCGCGACCTCCGCGTCGCCACGGACGGCCGTGCGGTGATGAAGGGCCTCCTCCGCGACCATCTCGGCCTCGATACCCAAGCCCTCGCGCGCGTCTTCCCGGAAAGCGCGGGGATCAAGCCGATGGATAGGCTGGTTTGATGGTAGCTATCTGCGATGAGGCATCCGTCGAGCTGACGGCCGAGAGCTGACAGCTGCCTAGACCCAAGCGATCCGTAGCACGTTCGTCGCGCCGGGGGTGCCGAAGGGGACGCCGGCGGTAATGACGAGACGGGCGCCTTTCTCCGCGAAGCCGTCCTCATGCGCGAGTGAGATCGCTTTCTCGACCATGTCCGTGAAATTTGTGACATCGCTGGTAGTGACGCTGTGGACGCCCCAGACGAGCGCGAGGCGCCGCGCGGTCTCGACTTTTGAGGTGAGGCCGATCACGGGAACGTCCGGCCGCTCGCGCGCCGCGCGAAGCGCGGTCGCGCCGGAGGTCGTGTAGGAGACGATGGCAGCGGCGCCGATGGTGTGCGCGACCTGGCGCGCGGCGGCGCTGATGGCGTCGGGGTCGGTGTGCTCGGGTTCGGCATGCGTGCCCTGCAAGGCCGCTTGGAAATTGGGATCGGCTTCGACGCGGCGGAGGATGCGCTCCATCATCGCCACCGCCTCGACGGGATAAGCGCCGCTTGCGGTCTCCGCGGAGAGCATCACGGCGTCCGCTCCCTCGTAGATCGCCGTCGCGACATCCGAGGCCTCTGCGCGGGTCGGCACCGGGAGCCGCACCATCGACTCCAGCATCTGCGTCGCCACGATCACCGGCTTTCCCGCGCGGCGGCAAACTCGAACGATCTCGCGCTGGATCGGCGGCACGTCCTCCGGCGGCATTTCGACGCCGAGATCGCCGCGCGCGACCATTACGGCATCTGCGAGGTCCACGATCTCCTGCAGGCGCTGGATCGCCGCGGGCTTCTCGAGCTTCACCAGCACGCCCGCGCGTCCCGCGATCAGCTTCCGCCCTTCCGCCACGTCATCGGGCCGTTGCACGAAGGAAAGTGCGACGAAATCGACGCCGAGCTTCAGGGCGAAAGCGAGGTCGGAACGGTCCTTCGCGGTGAAGGGCGAGAGCGGGAGCACCACGCCGGGCACATTGACGCCCTTGCGGTCGGAGAGCGCGCTGCCCGCGAGCACCGTCGTCTCCGCGAAGTCCTTGCCGCATTTCTCGACCCTGAGGCGGACATTGCCGTCGTCGAGCAGCAAGTCCGCACCGGGCTTTAGCGCCGCGAAGACCTCAGGATGCGGCAGCGGCGCGCGGTCCTGACCGCCGACCTTCTTGTCTAGATCGAGACGGAAGCGCTGGCCAAGCGTGAGCGCGATCTTGCCGGTCTCGAAGGTGCCGAGCCGCAGCTTCGGCCCCTGCAAATCCGCCATGATCCCGATCGGCCGGCCGACCTTCTGCTCGAGAGCGCGCACGGTCTCGAGCCGGAGGCGGTGATCCTCCTGGGTTCCATGACTGAAATTGAAGCGGAAGACATCGACCCCAGCGGCGAAGAGCGCGGCAATTGATTCCGGGCTCGAGGTGGCAGGGCCGAGCGTGGCGACGATCTTGGCGCTGCGCTGACGACGCATGGCCTGCTCCCTCATTCCAGAACGAGGATTGCGCGGAAGTCGTTGACATTGGTGCGAGTAGGACCGGTCATGACGAGGTCGTCGAGCGCATCGAAGGCGCCGTAGCCGTCGTTCTCCGCGAGCTTCGCTTTGAGCGATAGGCCGAGCGCGGCAGCGCGGGCCGGCGTGTCGGGCGCGAGCAGCGCGCCGGCATTGTCCTCGGTGCCGTCGATGCCGTCGGTATCGCAGGCGATGGCGTGGATTCCTTTGGCGCCGTCGAGCGCCACCGCGAGTGCCAGGAGGAACTCCGCGTTCCGCCCGCCGCGCCCCTCTCCCTTGACGGTGACCGTGGTCTCGCCGCCGGAGATGAGGGCGACCGGCGGGAGGAGCGCGCGCTCGCCCGCAAGAAAGCGATGGGCCGCGACCTGCCGAGCAATCCCCGCATGCACGAGCGCGACATCTCGTGCCTCGCCCTCGATCGTATCGCCGAGGATCACGGGCGCGAGCCCGGCCTTGCTCGCGACACGGGCGGCGGCTTCGAGGGCTTCTTGCGGCGTCGCGATCATCCGGTACTCCGCGCGGACGAGCCGAGGATCGCCCGGCTTCGGAGACTCTTCCGCGGCTGCCGCGAGATGCGCCGCGACCGCCGCCGGCGGCTCGATGCGGTACTTCGCGAGGATCGCGCGTGCCTCGGCGAAGGTACTGGGGTCCGCCACCGTCGGGCCGGAGCCGATCACGGAGGGATCATCGCCGGGAACGTCGGAGATCGCGAGCGTCACCACCTTGGCCGGCGCGGCGGCGGCGGCGAGTCTGCCACCCTTGATCGCCGAGAGATGCTTCCGGACGCGGTTCATCTCACCGATGCTGGCACCGCTCTTGAGGAGCGCGCTTGTCACGGCACGCTTGTCCTCGATCGTCAGGCCCGGTGCCGGCAGTGCCAGCAAGGCCGAGGCGCCGCCGGAGATGAGGCAGAGCACGAGATCGTCGGATCCGAGCCCTCGCACCATATCCAGAATCCGCGCGGCCGCCCGCGAGCCCGCCGCATCGGGCACGGGATGCCCGGCCTCTACCACCTCGATCCGCTTGCAGGGAAGACCGTGGCGGTAGCGCGTCACCACGAGCCCCGAGAGCGGACCCGGCCAATGCGTCTCCACCGCCATCGCCATCGAAGCCGCGGCCTTGCCCGCGCCCACGACGATCGTGCGACCCTTGGGCGGCGGCGGCAGATTGGGCGGGATTGCAGTCGCGGGGTCGGCGGCGACGAGCGCAGCCTCGAAGAGGCTGAGCAGGAGCGCGCGGGGCTCGGTCGGTACCGCAGGATTTGCCGCCATCGATGGCTCGCTTTGCTCCCGTTCCCCGGAGAATAGGGGGGCGCCGGGCGGCCGGCAATCGCGGGGCCAAGCCATTTGCGTTAGGATGGAGACGGTCGAAATTCCTGCTCGGGAGACGCGCATGGCGGAAGCGCCGTTCTATACAGCGACCCTGCCCGTGCAATGCCCGAAATGCGGCAAGACGAGCAAGAAGCTCCTGCGCGAGCTGCTGGCGAACACGCTCATTCTCTGCAGCCACTGTCCTACCGCGATCGACATCGGCTCGCCCGAATGGCGCACCAAGATCGAGTCGGAAGTGGCGCGCGTCAGGAGTCAGGCCCCGCCGGCGCGCGAATAGCCGTCACCACGGCCTTTTCAGCGGATCCTTCTTGTCGTCGAGGGGGCAGTTGAAGGACGTATCCTCGCCCTTCGCGTCGAGCGCACGGAACGACCAATCCGCGGTGTGCTTGTATTTCCAACCTTCGCGCGATCCGTCAGTCATGGTGAGGATGCCGCTTTGGGCATCGTAGGTGTAGTGCCCGCGCTTGCCGTCGTAATCCGAATAAGTGGTGGCGTCGATGAGGCCGAACATCATGACGGGCGCGGGCGTGAACACGAAACCCATGCAACCCAGCGAGGAGCGCACGCAGCCCGTTACGTTCATGGCGGCGCGCGTCTCGTAGCAGGCATAGACCCCCGGAGCAGGCGGCATCTCCGCCGCCGAAGCAAATCCACAGACACTGCCGATGCCGACCAGGATCGATGCAATGAGCCGATCTATCCGAGATTTCCCGCCGCGCCTTTTCACTGTGCTTCTCCTTCCGAGGCTTCGAGACACGTCAACAGTTCGGCCGGATCCTAGCGGGGGCGCCGTGGTTTGACGATGCCGCGCACGCGGTCTAATGATTCCCGCGGTCCGGCAGAATTGGGAGGAGACGGCGATGGATGGAAGAGAACAGGACACTCGGCTCCGCGTCTACTGGATGCCGGGCTGCACGAGCTGCCTCAGGACCAAGGAATTCCTGACGAAGCATGGCGTGCCGTTCGTCTCCGTCGACGTGGTCGCGGACAAGCGTGGGTTCGAGGAGCTGGCGGAGCTCGGCCTTCGCCGCGTGCCGATCGTGCGGCGCGGCAAGGAGTGGGTCGATGGCCAAGTGCTCGCGGACGTCGCGCGGATCGCCGGCATCCAATATGGGGCGCCGCCGCGGCTCGCGCCCGAGGCGCTTGCCGGTCGCGTCGACGCCGTCTTAGCGGCGGCCGGCCGGCTCCTGCGGCAGATACCGGAAGGGAAGCTCGACACGCTGCTGCCGAATCGTCCACGCAGCTACCGCCAGCTCGCCTGTCATATCTTCCAGATACCCGAGCTCTTCCTCGATCTCGTCGAGCACGGCAAACGGCTCGAATTCGCGGACTACTTCCGCGATGTGCCACAGGGGCTCGCGACGGGCGCGCAGCTCGCGGAGTGGGGCGAGGCGATCCGCCGGCGATTCCGCGCCTGGTGGGAGCGCGAGGGCGGCAGCGCCGATTTGGCGGCCAAGGCGGACGTCTATTACGGCGAGCAGACGCTTCTCGATTTCCTGGAGCGCACGGCCTGGCATGCGGCGCAGCACACGCGCCAGCTCCAGCTCGTGGTGGAGACGCTGGGGATTACGACCGCTCATGGCCTCGCGACGGAGACCCTCGCTGGCCTGCCCCTGCCGACGAACGTCTGGGACGATGCGATGCAGTTCGCCTGAGCCTCGAGCCCAGGCGAACTGGCGATCGCGCCGGCTGCTAGTCCGAGCTCTCCTCGGATTCCGGCTTCACGCCGGGATTGATGCGTACGGCCTCGTAATCCGTCACGACGACGACGCCGGGGATAGGCTCCTCGACGGTCTCGACCTCGATCACCTCGATCGGCGGCCGCATCGGCTTCTTCGGCGGGGCAGCCTTCTTGGCCGCTGCCTTCTTTTTCGGTGCGGCGAGCTTCTTGGCGGGTGCCGCCTTCTTCGCGGGTTTTGCCGCCTTGCGCTTAGCGGTCTTGCGCGCGGGCTTCCCGCGCTTTGCCGCGCCGCGCGCCTTCGCGGCCTTGCCACGGCGCCCGGCCGCGGCTCTCTTGCTCTTTGCCATTACATCCTCCTCCTTGGAACCGCGCCCCCAACGGCGCCTCGTTTCGGCTCGGGCCGGCCGTCAGTCCTCTAAGACGAAGGTCAAATCCATCGTCACCCGGTACTCTGAGACCTTGCCCTGCACCACCTTGGCCTTCTGCTCGACCACGTGCAAGCCGGTGATGCCGCGCACCGTCCGGCTCGCGCGCTCGAGCCCGCTCCGGACCGCGTCGTCAAAGCTCTTATGCGACGAAGACGTTATTTGGGTCACACGCGCGACACTCATGATGACCTCCCTCGTCAGAAGACGCCCGGCGCAGTATGCGCCCGGTCGTTCCCTCTGTAATCCCGGATATAGCGCGCGCGCTGCGCCCGGCGACGGGCCGCCATGCCGGCGTCGGCGGTTGTCGCGCGGGCTCGGGGGGCGCTAATCTCTCAGCCGCCCGGCGAGCCCGGGCGGCGACCCCCCTTCCGGAGGAGAGATCGATGAGCGTCTCCTGGCGCGGCGTTTTCCCAGCGGTGACGACCCAGTTTCGCGCCGATGGCGCCCTCGACCTCGCCGCGACCCAGCGCGGCGTCGAGGAGCAGCTTCGCGCGGGCGTGCACGGCCTCATCATGCTCGGCAGCGTCGGCGAGAACACCGCGCTCGAAGCCGCCGAGAAGCGCCAAGTGCTGGCGGCCACCAAGGAGGTCGTTGGCGGCCGGGTGCCCATCCTTTCGGGGGTCTCGGAGTACACGACCGCGGGTGCGGCGCAATACGCACGCGACTGCGAGAAGATCGGGATCGACGGGCTGATGGTTCTGCCGGCGATGGTCTACAAGGCCGACGAGCGCGAGGCGCTCACTCACTTCCGCGGCGTCGCGGCGGCGAGCGGACTGCCGATCATGATCTACAACAACCCGCCCGCTTATAACGTCGACGTGACGCCCCAGGGCTTCAAGGAATTGGCGAGCGAGCGCCGCGTCGTCGCCATCAAGGAATCCTCGGAAAACCTCCGCCGGCTCACGGATATCGTGAATTTGACCGGCGACCGCTACATCCTCTTTTGCGGCGTCGACGATCTGATCCTCGAGAGCATGCTGCTGGGTGCCACCGGCTGGGTCGCAGGCCTCATCAACGTCTTCCCGCGCGAGAGCGTCCAACTCTACGAGCTCGCCGCCAAAGGCGAATGGGAGAGGGCGCGGGCGATCTATCGCTGGCTTATGCCAACGCTCCACCTCGACACCTTTCCGAAGCTTGTTCAGTACATCAAGCTCGGGCAGGCGATCGTCGGAAACGGCAGCGAGGTTACGCGCGCGCCGCGGCTCGCGCTCGAGGGCGAGGAGAGGAAGCGCGTCACGCGCATCTACGAGGAGGCGATCGCCTCCCGGCCGAAGCTCTGAAGGCTACGCGCGACGATGGCGAGCAACACGTTCTTCTGCATTGATGCGCACACCTGCGGCAATCCCGTACGGGTGGTAGCCGGCGGCAGTCCTCCGCTCCTGGGCGAGACCATGAGCGACTATCGGCAGGATTTCGTGCAGCGCTTCGACTGGATCCGCCGCGCGCTCATGTTCGAGCCCAGGGGCCACGACGTCATGTCGGGCTCGGTGCTCTATAAGCCGCTGCGCGACGATTGCGACATGGGGCTCGTCTTCATCGAGACCTCAGGCTGCCTCCCCATGTGTGGGCACGGCACCATTGGGACGGTGACGGTGGCGCTGGAGCAGGGTCTCGTCACGCCGCGGAACGAGGGGCGGCTTGCCCTCGACGCGCCCGCGGGCAGGGTCGAGGTGGAGTTCGAGCGCGACGGCCGTTTCATCGACCGCGTGCGCCTCTTCAATGTCGCGAGTTTTCTCGAGGCGACGGGAGTCTCGATCGAGGTACCTGACCTCGGCCCGCTCGAGGTCGATGTCGCCTATGGCGGCAACTACTACGCGATCGTCGATCCGCAGCCGGGCTTTCCAGGCCTCGAGAGCCTGTCGGCGGGCGAGGTGCAGCGTTTGAGCCCGATCGTGCGCAATCTCATGCGCGAGAAGCTAGAGCCCGTCCACCCCGAGAACCCGACGATACGCGGCGTCAGCCATGTGATGTGGACGGGAAAGCCGCGCGATCCCAAGGCTCATGGGCGGAATGCGGTCTTCTATGGCGACCGCGCCATCGACCGCTCACCCTGCGGCACCGGCACCTCCGCACGGATGGCGCAGCTCGTCGCCAAGGGGAAACTCAAGGTCGGCGAGCGGTTCGTGCACGAGAGCATCATCGGCAGCCTCTTCGAGGGCCGCGTCGAGCGTGCTGGCTCTGTCGGCAATAAGCCCGCGATCATGCCGAGCATTGCTGGCTGGGCGCGAGTCACGGGCTACAACACCATCTTCGTCGACGACCGCGATCCCTTTGCGCATGGATTCCAAGTGGTGTAGAGGCGGCGAGATGCGGCGAGACCCTCACTTCCTTGCTGTCCCTTTCCCGCTGTGCGGGACAGCGTTGCGGCCCGCGTGCAGCGCGGGAGGATGAGGACACCGGCCATGACCAGCCTCCTCACCCCCTCCGATCCCCCGCCGGTCGAGCACGTCGACGGCGAAGGTAGGACGCCGGTCCTGCTCACCTGCGATCACGCCAGCCGCGCGGTGCCCCGCGCGCTGCACAATCTCGGGCTCGACAAGGAGCAGCTCTCCCTGCACATCGCTTGGGACATCGGCGCCGCCGCGGTGACGCGCGATCTCGCGACGCGGCTCGACGCGCCCGCGCTGCTCGCGGGCTATTCGCGCCTCGTCATCGACTGCAACCGCAATCTCGACGACCCCACCTCGATCCCGCCGGTCAGCGACGGGATCGAGGTCCCCGGCAATCGGGACCTCGCCCCGGAGCAGCGCCGCGCACGGGTCGAGGCGCTCTTCCGCCCCTATCACGCCGCAATCGAGGCGGCGCTCGACCGCTTCGCCGCGCGCGGGGTCCATCCGGCGGTGCTCTCGGTCCACAGCTTCACGCCGGTCATGAACGGGTTCAATCGGCCCTGGCACATCGGCATCCTCTGGGACAAGGACCCGCGCATCCCGGTGCCGTTCATGGCGGCACTCCGGCGTGAGAAGGGCCTCGTGGTCGGCGACAACGAGCCCTATTCGGCCCGCGAGCCCGCGGGCCACAGCGTGCGCACCCATGCAGTCGCGCGCGGCCTACCACATGTCGCGGTGGAGATCCGCCAGGACCTGATCGCGGAGGCCGCAGGACAGCGGGAGTGGGCGGACCGGCTCCATCGCTATCTGGTGCCGATCCTCGAGGACCCCGGCCTCTATCGCGTCAAGCACTATTGACCCTCGCATTGAGCGCCACGAGGCGCCATATAGAGGGACCGCAAGACGGGAGTTCCGCATGGACGACAAGACTCGAACTGAGCTCGAGGCCGCCGCCTTCCGCCGCCTCGTGCAGCACCTGCGCGAGCGCACGGACGTGCAGAACATCGATCTCATGAATCTCGCGGGCTTCTGCCGCAACTGTCTCTCGCGCTGGTATCGGGAGGCCGCGGCCGAGCGCGGCATCGAAGTCGCCGATCCGGCCGCACGCGAGATCGTCTACGGCATGCCCTATGACGAGTGGAAGCAGAAGCACCAGAAGGACGCGACGCCCGCGCAAAAGAAGGGCTTCGCCGAGAGCCACAAGCACTGAGCGGAGCGGGGAATGGCGGATAAGGGGGGCATCGCCGCTGAGCGGCTCAAATCCTTCATCGAGCGCATCGAGCGACTGGAGGAGGAGAAGCGCGCTCTCGCGGAGGACATCAAGGAAGTCTATTCCGAGGCGAAGGGCACGGGCTTCGATGTGAAGACCATGCGCCAACTCATCCGCATTCGCCGCCTCGACGAGGACGATCGCGACGAGCAGGAGGCGCTGCTCGACACCTACAAGCGCGCGCTCGGGATGCTGCCGCAGCGGGGGCGGAGAGCGGCCGAGTAGTCCGCGAGCAACCTTACAGCGCCATTCGAATCCGCTCCGCGATCTCCGCAATCCGTGCGCGGTCTCCGGGCTTCGGCACCCAGTTGATGGTCAGGCCGTCGTCTCGGCGGCGCGGGAGGATGTGGATGTGAAAATGCAGGACCGACTGCGCCGCACCCGGCCCGTTCGCCTGCAGGAGATTGATCCCATCCGGCGAGAGCGCCCGGTCGACGGCCGTCGCGACCTTGATGACGGTCCGCCCCGCGGCCGCGAATGCCTCCGGCGCGAGCGCGAAGACCGTAGGGAAATGCGCCTTCGGGATTACCAGGCAATGCCCGTCATTCGCGGGATTGATGTCCATGAAGGCAAGGCTCTCGCCGTCCTCGAACAACTTATAGGACGGGATGCTGCCCGCGACGATCTTGCAGAAGATGCAATTGGGGTCGGTGGTCATGGCTCGTCTCCCGCGCGGAGGAATGCGCGGGAGAGACTAGCGAGGGCAGGTCGGAAGCGCCAGGACAGGGGCTTCAGGGAGACGCTGCGAGTTGCCGCTCGGGCTCCTCGGCGACGACGCGGTTGCGGCCTCCGCGTTTTGCTGTGTAGAGCGCACCGTCAGCGCGGGCAATGAAGCGAGCGAGCGCCTCACCGGGCTCGAAGCGCGTCACGCCGATCGAGACCGTGATCGAGCCAATCCGCTCCCCCGTGCCTTTGTTGACGAGCTTCCGCGCCGCGAATCCCTGCTGGATCTGCTTCGCAAGCGTTACCGCATCCGTGAGCAGAGTGCGCGGCAGGATCACCGAGAACTCCTCGCCGCCGTACCGCGCGGTGAGGTCGCGGCCCTTGACGTTGTCGACCAGCGTTTTTGCGACCAGCATCAGCGCCTGGTCGCCGGTCTGGTGCCCCCACCGGTCGTTGAAGCGCTTGAAGTGATCGATGTCGAGCATGAGGAGGCAAAGCTCGGAGCCAGTCTCCATCGCGTCCATCGCGGCCTCACGGAGACGCATGTCGAAGGCCTTGCGGTTGGCGATACCCGTGAGCGCGTCCGTGAGCGCATCGCGCGTTGCGCCCTCGAGCTTGATGCGGAGCTGCTGGATCACCTGGGCCGAGGTGCTGAACTCCTGTCCCACGAGCTCCATCTTGCGCTGCATCGCCTGCGTCTCCTCGAGAAGGCGCAGGCCGAGCTGGCGGATTTCTTGGGGGTTCTGGATTTCCTCGAGGGTTCCGGTGATCTCCTTGAGGGTGGCGCTATAGCGGGTGGTGTTGGCGCCGGCGTCGCCGAGCGAGCCCAGGAGACGGAGCGCCGTTTCCTGCACGCGCTGCATTGCCGAGCGCAATGCCGAATGCTCGCGGCCCACGGCGAAGAACCGCTCGAAAAGCTCCTCGCTGACTTCCTCGGTGACGGGTCGATGGTTCGAGAGCAGGGTCTCGATCGTCCGCGTCAGGTCCGGAAACTCGCCCATCGCGTGCGTGTACCAGACGCAGAAATGCCGCGGGTACGGGGGAATGCCCAGTTGGTCCATGTAGGAGAGCGCAGATTTCGCGATCTCGCTCGCGCGCTCGCGCCCTTCGTCGCTGAGAAACATCCACCCTCCCGTCTGCTCATGCCCAAGACATGAGAGCGCGCGCCTGAATTAGGCCGCTGGGGAAATATTATGAATTTGAATTAATTAATACCCACTTAAGCAACGCTCCTGCCGAGCGACAACAAAGCATTAGGCTCAAGGCCTAAGCCCCGAGCCGGGGCGGCCGCATTTGCTGTGGGGGCGCCCAAGGGCTAGGCTGCGTCCAGCCCCTTCCTGAGAGGATTTGTGCCCGTGCTGCCTGCCCCGGACCTCCGCCGCGACCCACCCAATCAGATCGTGCTGGACACGTTGCGCCAGCGTTTCGGCGAGCGCTTCTCGACCGCCGCCGCGGTGCGCGAGCAGCACGGCAAGGACGAGTCCTTTCACACGCCGGCGCCGCCCGACGGCGTCGTCTTCGTGCAGAGCACGGAGGAGGTGGCGGAAGTCGTGCGGCTCTGCGCCCGGCACAGGGTGCCCGTCATTCCCTTCGGCACCGGCACCTCGCTCGAGGGCCATGTGGCGGCGCTCCGCGGCGGTATTTCGATCGACCTCTCGCAGATGAACAAGGTCCTCCGTGTGAGCGCCGAGGATCTCGACGTGACCGTCGAAGCCGGCGTCACCCGCAAGCAGCTCAATGAGCATCTCCGCGATACCGGGCTCTTCTTCCCGATCGATCCCGGCGCCAACGCCTCGCTGGGCGGCATGACCGCGACCAGGGCCTCCGGCACCAATGCCGTCCGCTACGGCACCATGCGCGAAAATGTCCTCTCGCTCACGGTCGTGCTTGCAGACGGCCGCATCATCCGCACCGCGCGGCGCGCGAGGAAATCGGCCGCAGGCTACGACTTGACGCGGCTCTTCGTGGGATCGGAGGGAACGCTCGGGGTCATGACGGAGATCACGCTCCGCCTCTATGGCATTCCCGAGCAGATTTCCGCGGCGGTCTGCCCCTTCCCCTCCATCAAGGCCGCGGTCGACACCACCGTCATGACGATCCAGGCGGGCGTCCCCATCGCGCGCGTGGAGCTGCTCGATTCCCTCCAGATGGACGCCGTCAACAAGTTCTCGAAACTCGACTACAAGGTCGCGCCGACGCTCCTCTTCGAGTTCCACGGCACGAAGGCCGGCGTCGAGGAGCAGATCGCGATGGTGCGGGATTTCGCTGCAGAGCATGGCGGGACCGAGTTCCGCTTCGCCTCCTCGATGGAGGAGCGCAACAAGCTCTGGCAGGCGCGGCACGATGGCTATTACGCGGTGAAGGCCCTGCGCCCCAACGGGAAGGGCCTTGCGACCGACGTCTGCGTGCCGATCTCGCGGCTTTCGGAGTGCATTTCCGAGACCGTGCAGGACCTCGAGAAGTGCTCGGCGATCGCGGCGATCGTGGGCCATGTCGGCGACGGTAATTTCCACATTGGCTTCGTCTTCGACCCCGAAAACCCCAAGGAAGTCGCGGAGATCACGGAAATCAACGAGCGGCTGGTCCGCCGCGCGATTGCCATGGACGGCACCTGCACGGGCGAGCACGGCATCGGTTACGGCAAGATGGATTTCCTCATCGCCGAGCACGGCGAGGCCGTCAGCGTCATGCGCCTCATCAAGAAGGCACTCGACCCCGACAACATCATGAATCCCGGGAAGATCGTGCGGGTCTAGCGACCCCTTCCCTCTGAGCGCGCTTCGCGACGGGGGTGAGGGTGCCTGCTACTGGGCTGCTACGGTCAGCCCAATGGGGCAGCTCACGCCGGTCCCACCGAGCCCGCAATACCCCATGGGGTTCTTCGCGAGATATTGCTGGTGGTAATCCTCGGCGTAGTAGAACTCGGTCGCCGGACGGATCTCCGTGGTGATCTTCCCATAGCCCCCGGCGCCGAGGGCGCGCTCATAGGCCGCGCGCGAGGCCTCGGCGGCGTGGGCCTGCGCATCGGAATAGGTGTAGATCGCCGAGCGATACTGCGTGCCCACGTCGTTGCCCTGGCGCATGCCCTGCGTCGGATCATGGTTTTCCCAGAACACCTTGAGGAGCGCCTCGTAAGAGACCTGCTTGGGGTCGAAGACCACCAGCACTGCCTCCGTGTGCCCGGTCCGGCCGCTGCAGACCTCCTCGTAGGTGGGGTTGGGCGTGTAGCCGCCGGCATAGCCCACTGCGGTCGTATAGACACCCGGCGTCTGCCAGAACATGCGCTCAGCGCCCCAGAAGCAGCCAAGCCCGAAAACCGCGGTCTCGAGCCCCGCGGGGAAGGGCGGCTTCAATGGCGTGCCCTTGACCGCATGTGCGGCGGGAACCGTCGTCGCGGTCTTGCGGCCCGGCAGCGCTGACTCTGGATTGGGGAGGGAACTCTTCGTCGACTTCATCCACATGGGCGGGAACTCCTTGCCTCGAGGACGCAGCTAACATAGGAAGCGATGGCGCGGCGCGGTAGGGGGGATCGCGCCGTCGTGAAAAAAGAGAACGCAGGGGACGGGGAGACGATGGAGAACGCACCGCACTTGTTCTTTGGCCTAAGCCCCATGTGGGTATCGAGCGCCGTCCTCATTGCGACATATGCCCTGATCATTTCCGAGCGGCTCAACCGCTCGATCATCGCCCTCCTGGGCGCGAGCCTGATGATCGTGCTCGGGGTCCTCGACCAGGACGAAGCGATCCGCGGCATCGACTTCAACACGATAGCGCTGCTGACGGGAATGATGGTCTTGGTCTCGATCGCGCGCCGCAGTGGTATCTTCGAGTATCTCGCGGTCGCATCGGCGAAGCTCGGCCGCGCCGAGCCTTGGCGCATGCTCCTGATCCTGTCGGTGACGACGGCGGTCCTCTCTGCGTTCCTTGACAACGTCACGACGGTGCTGCTGATCGCGCCGGTTACCCTGTCGGTGACGCGGCGGCTCGGGGTCCCACCTTACCCGTTCCTCTTCGCGGAGATCTTCGCCTCCAACATCGGCGGCACCGCGACCCTCATCGGCGATCCCCCCAACATCATCATCGGCTCCGCCGCGCATCTGAGTTTCAACGACTTCGTTGTGAACCTGACGCCGGTGATAGTCGTCGTGCTCGCGGCACAGTTGATCATCACACATCTCCTCTGGGGCGCGCGGATGCGCGCGAGCGCCGACGCGCGAGAGGCGATCATGACACTCGATGCCCGCCACTCGATCACGGATTGGCCGCTCCTGCGCTCCGCGGTCGTGGTGGTCGGTGCGGTGCTCGTTGCCTTCGTCTTCGCGAAGCCGCTTCACCTCGAGCCTGGCACCATCGCACTATCGGGCGCGGCGGTTCTCATGCTTCTCCATAACATCGAGCATCACCGCGAGATCGAGAAGCAGACGGAGAAGGTGACCGCCACCTTCACCGACATCGACTGGATCACGATCTTCTTTTTCGTGGGCCTCTTCGTCGTCGTCCATGGGCTCGACACGGCGGGTGTGCTGAACTACCTCTCGCGTCGCGTCATCGCCAGCACCGGCGGCGATTTCGCCCTAACCGCCTACGTCATTCTCTGGGCCTCGGCCTTCCTCTCGGCGATCGTCGACAACATCCCCTACGTCGCGACCATGATTCCGCTCATCAAGTCGATGGCTGCCGATTTCGGCGGACCCGAGAAATTGGTGCCGCTCTGGTGGGCGCTGTCGCTCGGCGGTTGCCTCGGAGGCAATGGCACGCTGATCGGCGCATCTGCAAACCTCACCGTCGCCGGCATCGCCGAGCGCGACGGGGTGCCCTTCGGTTTCTGGACCTACGCGAGATATGCCCTGGGCATGATGGTCCTGCACGTCGCCATCTGCCACGTCTACCTCTGGCTGCGCTACCTTTAGGCGAAGGCCGGCGGCGGCACGAAGGCGAAATACTCGCGCTCGAGGAGTCGCGCAAACTCGATGCAATCGCGGTCGCGATACTGAGGCCCGACGATCTGCACGCCCACCGGCAGGCCTGATTTCGTGAGGCCGATGGGGGCCACCGACGCGGGCAAGTAGCTCACGCAGGAATAGCCCGCCCAGAAGAGCTGGTCCGTCGTGGGCACGCGCTTGCCGTTGACGAGGATGGTGCGCTCGTGCCGCTCGCCCACATGGTCGTGCGGGAAGGCTGCGGATGCCGCGGCGGGGCAGAGCAGCAAGTCGAACTCCTTGAAGAACTCGGCCCATTTGAGCCGCATGCGGTGCCGCTCCTCGTTGAGCCCGAGCCAGTCGCGGTGCGGCAGCACGTTGGCGCGCACCATCTGCGCATAGTAGCTTCCGTCTTCCGACGCGAGCGTGCGCGCGATCTCCTGATTGCGGCGGAAGACGGTATCGGATTGCCGTCCGGAGGTCGCCGCTCGCAGCAGCGCGATGTAGACGTGTTGGCAATGCGTGGTGTCGAAATCCGGCCGTGCGCGGTCGCTCACCTTCGCCTTCTTTTTCGAGAGAAAATCCACGAGTGCCTGGAGCCGCTCCTGCACGGCATGGTCGACCTCCGAGTTGGGGTCGGTCAGCATCACCGCGACTTTGAACTCGCGGAGCGTGGTCTTGCGAGGAGCGGCGAGGGCGAGCCGGACGCCCGCACCCTCGATCTCGTCCGGACCTGCCATTGCGGCGAGCCCGATCGCGAGGTCGTCGGCGCTTCGGCCGAACGGACCGATGACGGAGATGTCGCTCTGCGCGACGCGGCCGGGAAGCGCCTGTCCCCTGGGTGGGCAGATGCCGTAGGTGGGCTTGTGACCGAACACCCCGCAATAATGCGCGGGATTGCGGATGGAGGCGCCGATGTCGCTGCCGGCCTCGATCCCCGTGAGGCCAGCCGCCAAGGCGGCCGCCGAGCCCCCGGAGGATCCGCCGGGCGAGAGAGCGACGTCCCAGGGATTGTTGGTGGTACCGTAGATTTCGTTATAGCTCTGCCAATCCGAAAGCAGCAGCGGCACATTTGTCTTGCCGAAGAGCGTGACGCCCGCAGCCAGCATCCGATCCACCGCGAGAGCGTTCCGCTGCGGCCGATTCTCCTTGAGCTCGGGCATGCCCCAGGTCGTGGGCATGCCTACGACATCGAAGGATTCCTTGATCGTCATGGGGACACCGTGGAGCGGCCCCCAGACCTCGCCCTTGGCGAGGGCACGGTCTGCCGCGCGGGCACGCTTCAGCGCGGCGGGGATGTCGGTCGCGATGATGGCGTTGAGCGCGGGATTGTGTCGTTCCACCCGCTTCAGGAAATGCTGCAGCAGTTCGAGGCAGCCGACCTTCTTGCGCCGGACCGCCCCCGCAAGCTGCTTCGCCGACCAGAAATGAACGTCATCCATCGCCTTTCCCCCTTCCTTCGCTTATTTGTCGCTGCGCGGCATGGTAGCCTCGGAGATCGCCCCGCGTAATAGCTATCGGCGAGGACCCGCCCATGAGCGCAACCGCGCCCGACCCGCGCATCGAGCTGCGGCTCGGCGATATCACGACGCTCGCCGTCGACGCCATCGTCAATGCCGCGAACTCCGCGCTCGCCGCAGGCGGAGGCGTCTGCGGTGCGATCCACCACGCGGCGGGGCCCGAGCTGGAGCAGGAATGCGAGACGGTCGGGTTCTGCCCGACCGGCGAGGCACGCCTCACGCGCGGCTATCGACTGCCCGCGCGATACGTCATTCACGCGGTCGGGCCAATATGGCAAGGCGGGGGCGGGAACGAGGACGGCCTGCTCGCCTCCTGCTACCGCAATTCGCTGGCACTCGCCGTCGAGCACGGTATCCGCAGCATCGCCTTCCCCGCGATCTCCACAGGGATTTTCGGGTTTCCGGGAGAGCGCGCCGCAGGAATCGCGGTGGCGGAAGCGAAGCAATTTCTCGCCCGCGGTGCGGCGATCGATCGCATCATCTTCTGCTGCTTCGGTGCGGAGTCCCTCACCCACTACCAGCGGGCGCTCGGCTGAACTAGTCGAGGCGCTTGTCGTCGAGATCCTTCGCGGTCTTTTTCGTCGCGCGCTCGTCCCGTAGGCGCTCGGTCTTGCTGCGACCGTGGCGGACGCGGTTCTCGCGCGCCTTCTGCTCGCTCGCGTCGCGCTCACGCCGCTTGCG
Source organism: Allostellaceae bacterium (assembly GCA_035581425.1). Lineage (GTDB taxonomy): Bacteria > Pseudomonadota > Alphaproteobacteria > ATCC43930 > CGMCC-115725 > DASZHJ01. The sequence goes on from DATJVP010000048.1 coordinate 28,535, forward strand.
GATCCGCTTCAGATTGACGATCTCGCCCATACGCTTCCGGCTCCCCGGTTCCGCCCCCGAAATGCCATAATACCTCAGGTAAATGTGCCCCGCGCGGATCGGATCGAGCCGGGGCTACCGGGGAGAGAGTGTGCGCAAGGCCGCGGTCGCAATCTTAATCCTCATCGTCGTCGCGTTGGCGGGGCTCTATCTCGCGCCGAGGTTCTACGATTTCGACCGCTATCGCCCGCTGGTGGCGGAATGGGCGTCGAAGACGCTCGGTCGCCCCGTCACCATCGCCGGCAAAATGAGCCTGGAGCTGCTGCCGAGCCCGCACGTCGCCTTGAGCGACGTCCGCATCGCCAATCCGCCAGGCGCGGGCGCGCCTGAGCTCGCGCGCATTCGCGAGGTCTCGGCGGCGCTGTCGTTCTGGCCGCTGCTTTCGGGGCGGATCGAGGTGACGAGCGCGCGGCTCGTCCGGCCGCAGCTCGTGCTCGACCGCCCGATCGCGGAATTGCCAAAGGCCCCGGCCGCCGCCGGTGGGCGTCAGGCTGCGGGTGCCGGCGACGCTGCGACCGCCTCGGTCGAGCGTCGCATCCGCATTGCACGCCTCAGCGTCGAGGACGGGACGCTCGCATTTCGGATCGGCGATCGCGCCGAGACCCTCGAGCGCATTCAGCTCTCCATCACCGGCGACGCCATGACGACGCCGCTCCACGTCGAGGGCAAGCTTCTCCGCGCGGGACTTCCCGTGACGATCTCGCTCGACCTCGGCAGGCTCGGCAGCGCCGAAGTGCCGATATCCCTCGTCGTCGGCGCGCAGGGGATCGGCAGTCTCGACGCCTCCGGCACCGTCGCTCTGGGCGCGAATGGGCCGGGCTTCGCGGGCAAACTCACGGTCAAAGGCGAGGATTTCGGCGCGCTCGCCGCGCGGGCGGAGCTGGGCGCGCTGCCGCCGATGCTCGCGAAGCCCTATCGCTTCGGCGCCGATCTCGCGGCGAGCGCCTCCGGCGTAACGCTCGACCGCCTCGTCCTCGATCTCGGCGAGATCCATGGCACCGGAAGCCTCAGCGCCGCACCCGGCGACCCGCCCGCGGTGTCGCTCAAGCTCGCGGTCAACAGCTTCGATCTCGATCGTTATCTCGCGGAGCGGAAGCCGCAAGCAGCCCCGGGCGCCCCTCCTGCCGCCTCGGCAGGGGCGGGCGCGTCATCCGCGCCGCAGGAGCCGCTGCGCTTCGATCTGCCTTCGGGCATCGCTGCGACGGTCGATCTCGGGGTCGATGCGGTGGTCTGGAGGCAGGGCGTGATCCGCCGGGTCCATGCGACGGCGACACTCGCCGGGGGCAAGCTCGCGGTTACGCATGCTGGAGCCTTGTTGCCCGGCGGCTCGGACGTGGAGCTGAGCGGCGAGCTCGATACGGTCGGAAGCCTTCCCCGTTTCTCCGGCAGCCTCGACGCGAGCGCCGACAACCTCCGCGATCTCCTGCGCTGGATGGGCGTCGCGGTGGAAGGCGTGCCGCAGGACCGGCTGCGCCGCGCGACCTTGCAAAGCCGCCTGGAACTCGACGGAGCCGTCTTGGAGATTCGCTCTATCGATCTCGGCGTCGATGCAGCGCGCCTCTCCGGCGCAGCGACCGTGGCGCTGCGCGAACGGCTGGCCCTTGGCGCAAGGTTCACGATCGATCAGCTCAATCTCGATGCCTATCTCGCGGAGGAGCGCGCCCCCGCCGCCGCGGGCGCCTCTGCACCCGGTGCGCCCTCCGCGCCCGCACCCGTTCGCATCACGGTTCCCGGCGCCGCCGCAAGCGCGCTCGCCTCCATCGATGCCAATCTCGACATCGCGATCGCCGCGCTGATCTGGCGCGGGCAGCCGATCCGCGAGATACACTTCACGGGCACATTGCAGAATCGCGATCTCACGCTCCGCGAGCTCAGCGTCGGCGATCTCGGCGGCGCCCGCGGCAAGCTCACCGGCTTCGTCCAGGGTCTGGACGGCGATGCGCCGAAGGCCCAGGCCGCCTTCGACATGCGCGGCCCCGAGCTGAGCCGAGTGCTGCGCCTTCTTGCTCCCAGGATCGCGAGCGCGGAGGCCTTCGGCGAGTTCTCGCTCGCGGGGGATGTCGTGCGTGAGGGCGGACGGCTCAGCCTCGACGCCGAGGTGGATGCGCTCGGCGGCAAGCTACATGCGACAGGCGACGCACCCACTCCAGATACCTGGACGGTCATGGTCAGCCTCGATCATCCGAGCTTCAATCGGCTGGCGCGGCTCGCGAGCCCCAACTATCGGCCCGCGGGCGGCGAACTCGGCGCGATCAAGCTCCGCGGCGCGCTCGACTGGTCGCCGGGAGCGTTCGCCGTCCGCGACCTCAAGCTTGCGATCGACACGATGACGCTGGGCGGCGATTTCCGCCTGGCGCTTGGGGACCGGCCGATGCTGCGGGCCAATCTCACATTGGGCGATCTCGCTCTCGACCGCTTCCTACCCACGCGCCAGACCGCATCGCTCGATCCGCAACTCAGACCGGGCGTGATGCTCGCGCAAGCCGGGCCGCCCAATGCGCCGCCTCCGACGCGCTGGTCGCGCACACCCATCGACCTGGGCTTCCTTCAGACTCTGGATGCCGAGGTAAAGCTCGGGGGTAGCGGCCTCTCCTGGGCGAGCTGGAAGATCGGCGAGCCCAAGGCGCAGCTCGCGCTCGGCAATGGCGTGCTCCAGGTGACGGCGCTCTCGGGACGGCTCTTCGGCGGTATCCTCGCCGCGACCGGCCGCGTCGATGCGGCGGCCGAGCCCAAGCTCGATTTCAAGGCGTCGCTCACCGGCGCCGATCTCCGTCAGGCCCTCGCTGCCGCAGGTACCGGCCGCATCGACGGAGCCTTTGACGTCGACGCATCGCTCGCGACTTCCGGGACGAGTGCGTTCGACCTCATCTCTCGTCTCGGCGGCAAGGTCGCTTTGCATGGGCACGACGGCACCATCAACGGCATCAATCTCCCCGCGATCGACCAACAGATCGCGCAATCCAAGGGCATCGGCGACCTCGCGACGCTGCTTCGCGCGGCAACCAGCGGCTCGACCCCCTTCTCGCGCCTCGATGGCAACTTCGCCGTGACCGACGGCGTCGCTCGCAGCAACGACCTGCGCCTCGTCGCCGAGGGCGGGGAGGGCGCCGGTACCGCGGAGATCGATCTTCCGGGCTGGACGCTCCAGAGCCGCACGGAATTCCGCCTCGCGGGCCTCGAGGGCGTGCCGCCCCTCGGTGTCGTGCTCAGGGGCGCGCTCGACCGGCCGGACCTATCAATCGACTTCGCTGCACTCGCCAAGGCACTCGTCAGCAACGGCGAGGGCGGCGGCGTGGGGAAGCCCAAGGATATTCTCAAGGACCTGTTGAAGCGCGTGAAGTGAGCTCGCCGCTGCGGTAGGCCTCGAGCACGAAGACGCGGAGCGCGCTCGAGAGATTGCCCCGCCGCCCCGCATCGACGGATGCTACCAGACGGTTGAGTGACACGCCGCGCCCCCGTGCGATCTCCCGGAGCGCCGACCAGAACTCCGCCTCGAGCGAGAGGCTCGTCGCGTGGCCCTCGATCAGCACCGAGCGTTTCTTGATCATGCCGGCGCCACGACGGCGAGCGGCCGACCAGCCGCCTAGGCGGCCTTCGGCTTCTCCACGCGCACGCCACCGCCCTCCAACAGCATCACCTTGTTGAGGAGTTTGACGAGCGCGTAGACGGACTCGATCGCGGGTGCCGGCGTATCCGTGAGGCGCGCCATCTCGAGGATCGAGCCGATGAGCGCCTCCGTCTCGAGCGAGCGCCCGGCCTCGACATCCTGCAGCATCGAGGTCTTGTGCGCGCCCACGGCTTCGGCGCCAGCGATGCGCTTTTCGATGCTGACACGGAAGGTGACGCCGAGCTTCTTCGCGATGGTCTCGGCCTCTTCCATCATCCGCGCGGCGAGGTGGCGCGTCTCCGGGAACTGGCAGATGTCGACGAGGGTCGCGTGCGTGAGCGCGCTGATGGGATTGAACGAGAGGTTGCCCCAGGCCTTGAGCCAGATCTCCGAGCGGATGTCCTTGAGGACGCGCGACTTCAGTCCGGCCTTCACGAGCACGTCGTGGAGGCGCTTCACGCGCTCGGTCTCTTTGCCGTCGAGCTCGCCGATGGGGAAGCGGTCGCCCTCGACGTGATGGATGACGCCGGGTGCCGTGACCGCCGCCGCGGGATAGACGACGCAGCCGAGGATGCGACCGGCATCGATCCGCTTCGTAAGGATGCCTGTGGGATCGAGGCTCTCGAGCTTCTTGTTGTCATACTTGCCGCCGAGGCGTTGGAAGTACCACCAGGGGAGGCCGTTCTGCACGGTCATCACCATGGTCTCGGGGCCGAGCAGGTGGTCGATGTCCTTGACCACCTGGTCGAGGTAATGCGCCTTCACCGCGAGGATCACGAGATCCTGCTTGCCGGCGTCCGCAGCCTTCTCGACCGCCTTCACCTTTGCGGTCTCGACCTTACCGTCGTGCCATTCGAGCGTGAGTCCCTTCGCTTTGATCGCCGCGAGATGGACCCCCATGTCGATGACGGTCACCTCGTTCCCCGCGAGTGCGAGACGCGCGGCAACGAGGCCGCCGATGGCACCCGCGCCCACCACGCAGACTTTGATTGGCGCCGGCTCCTCTTCGAGGAGATAGGGGCTCGGCAGCACTTGGTTGAAGGGATTGCTGAGACGGCCGACGCCGTCGATCGCGATCTCGATGACGTTCTCGGCATCGCCCATCACGCCCGCGCCCAAGGAGGTACCGCAGGCGATGACGTCGCCGGGCATCAGGGTCATGTCGCGAGAGATCAAGCTCACGAGCTTCGCGGGCGGGAAGAACATGTCCGCGACCGGATAGTTCTGGCGCTCTTTGCCGTTGAGGATGGTGCGCACATTCAGCTGCAGGGGGTCGAGGCCCGTCACGATCACCGGCCCCATGACGCCGAAGGTGTCGAAGCTCTTGGCGCGCACCCACTGGTCGAAGGTCGGGTTCTTCTTGAGGAGATCGACCGCGGTCACGTCGTTGACGCAGGTGTAGCCGAAAATGTAATTGGGCGCCTCGGCCTCGCTCACCATCGAGCACTTCTTGCCGATGACGACGCCGAGCTCGCCCTCATAGATGATGCGGCCACTGTAGGATTTGGGTCGCAGGATCGGCAGGCCCGGAGGGTGATAAGCGCTCGGCGCCTTGAGGAAATAGAGCGGCTCTTCCGGCACCAGGAAGCCGTTCTTGGCGGCGAGTTGGTGAAAGTTGTTCCAGAGGCAAATCATCTTGGAGGGATCGGTCGGCGTGAGTACACGCACCTCCGCGAGCTTCACGCTCTCGCCGGTGGGCCTTGCGCCCCCGAACATTTCTCCGGAATGAACCGCGATCTCGCCGCCCTCGAGCGTGCCGAATCCGACGCGCCCGTTGCGCTCATACCGCACCCATTGCGTCATCGTTCTCTCCTCCCTTGGTCGGCTTTTTGCGGCGGTGCCGGGGGCCCGCTCCGTTGCAGGGAAGGTGCCGGATGGCCTGCCCTTGGGCAAGGCCGAAACCGGCTCCAATTTTCTGCGATCGATGCTCTACGAGTGACCGCTGACGATCACGAAGCCTGAGGCCGTGCGCGCGAGGCCGCGGCGCCTCTTAGTGTCCGCGGTCGGCGGGTAGGTCGCCACCAGATCCGGGCAACCGTGGCCAGGATAGCGGCACCCGCGATCGCAAGGCTGCACTCGAAATAGAAGCCGGCGGTCGTCGACACTGCCGTCCGCGCATGCGCGCGGACGAGGACCGCAACGACGCAGACGTCGAGCGCGAATAGCGTGAACAGCACGCGCATCGCAAGCGGAATTCGTTCCTGCTGCATGCTCATGCCGTTCACGCCCGAGAAAGGTGCTGCCGGATTCCAGACGCAGTGCGCCCGTGCCCCCTAAGGAGGGGGTCAGTTGGGGAGACTACACCTAAAGGGACAGGGTGGCTAGATCGCGATCAAGGCTGGACACGCCGGAGCATGCGATTGGCGAACATTTCCTGCCGGCGTTGGGCGAACTCCACGAAGCGCCTGCGCTGCTCGGGACTGAGCGTCGCGAGGAAGGGCAGGAGCGCGTCGTTGAGGGCGATCATGAAATCACGGCGCTTGTCGGAGATCTGCCCGATGAGGGTCGCGATCTTTGCGCGGTCCGGATCGGGCTTCGAGAGCTCGTCCATGAGCTGGGCCTCTAGCGGCGCGATCGCCTCGCGCATTGCCTGGGCATTGGTCCGGAAGGCCTGCAGGAAGGTGCGGAAGGACGTGCGCTGATCAGCGCCGAGGTTGAGCTCGCGTCCCATGACCTGCGCCGGCCCATGTGGCGTCAGGTATCTATAGTAGAGGAAGCCGCCGAGTACGCAGAGGTTGAGGGCGAGGGAAACCGCGAGGACTGCTTTCCAGATCCAGCCGCACCGGCGCCGCGGCGTGCTCTCCGCCGCGGCGGTCACGAGCCGATCTCCTCATCGAAATCCGAGAAGAGGGGCGCAGGCCCGTCAAGGAGCGTCTGCTCGAAAGCTATATCGGATTGGCCGCCGCCGAGGACACCTGCATAGAGACCGCCGCCGAGTTCGAATCCCACGAGGCATGCGATGACGATGCTCGCGGCCATGCTGGTCCAAGTCGCCGCGACCCGCCAAGCCGGAGCGCCGCGGCGGAGCGGTACGATCTTGGGATCGCGCTGGGCGACCAGGGCCGAGCCGCGGGCGATCGCTGCCACCGAGGCCTCGATGGGCGGAGCAACATTCCGCGCGGCGAGGGCGTCCTCGAGCGCCTCGGGATGGAATGCGAGCCAAGCCTCGACCGCCTCGGCCGAGGCTTCATCAAGGCGATGCTCCGCCCATGCCGCCAGCAGCATCGGGTCGGGCGCCTCCGTGGCGTGCTCCGCGCTCTGCCGCCAGCGCCGCCAAAGGGCCGTCTGCTCGGCCTGTTTGATGAATTCGCTCATGTTTTCCACGTCCCCATCGATAGTTATCTAGGCGCCGCCATCCCGCAACATCCCCGTGCGTTAACCCTCTAGCGATCCTCCGTCGCAAAATGGCCACGCAGCTTCAGCATGGCCTTGTGGTGGGTGCTGCGGACCGTCTGCGGGTCGACGCCGAGAATCTTGGCAACGTCAGCCACTTCGAGGTCGCGCTCATAAAGGAGCGTCAAGACGAGATGCTGGCGGGGCGAGAGTAAGTCCTTGGGAAGCTTGAGCGGCTCCTGGTGCACGTCGGTGACCGCAAGGAGCGTCTCCGGCACGTCCTCGAGCGCCGTTTGCGCGGGACGGTGCCGGCGCTGCAGGTCGCGCGCGGTGCTGCGGGCGACGATGGTGAGCCAGGTGGTAAGGCCGGCCCGCGTGGGATCGTAGGTCTTGAGAAGGCGGAAGTTATCCTTGCAGAGGCGGACCAATACCTCCTGCAGCAGGTCCTCCGCCTCCGTTCCCTCGCGCAGCAGGCCGCGTACGGCCGAGAGGATGAGCCCGGCATAGCGCCGGACGAAGCCATCCCAGGCGGCTTTGTCGCCGGCGATTAGTGCTGCGAGCTCCTTCGCCTCCGCCACGCGCGGTTTCTCCGATGGGTTGCGCTCAGGCTAGCTTCGCGAAGAAGTCGTTGCCCTTGTCGTCGACAACGATGAAGGCGGGGAAATCCTTCACTTCGATTCGCCAGATTGCCTCCATGCCGAGCTCGGGATATTCGAGGGGCTCGACCTTCTTGATGCAATCCTGGGCCAGCCGCGCGGCCGGACCGCCGATCGAGCCCAGATAGAATCCGCCGTGCTTGCGACAGGCCTCGCGCACCTCGGCGCCGCGGTTCCCCTTGGCGAGGGTAACGAAGCTCCCGCCCGCCGCCATGAACTGGTCGACGTAGGAGTCCATGCGACCGGCCGTCGTCGGACCGAAGGAGCCGGAGGCGAAGCCCTTGGGCGTCTTCGCGGGCCCTGCGTAGTAGACCGGGTGGTCCTTCACGTATTGCGGCAGCCCTTCGCCGCGATCGAGCCGCTCCTTCAGCTTCGCATGCGCGATGTCGCGCGCGACGATCAGCGTTCCCGTCAGCGAGAGCCGCGTCTTGATCGGGTATTGCGAAAGAGTGCGGCGGATCTCCGCCATCGGCCGGGATAGGTCGATCGCCACGACAGTGCCGCCGAGTTTCGTCTCGTCGATCTCCGGGAGATACTTCGCGGGGTTGGTCTCGAGCTCCTCGAGGAAGACGCCCTCGCGCGTGATCTTGCCGAGGATTTGGCGGTCGGCGGAGCAGGAGACGCCGATGCCGATGGGCACGCTCGCGCCGTGCCGCGGCAGCCGGATCACGCGGACGTCGTGGCAGAAATACTTGCCGCCGAACTGTGCGCCGATCCCGGTTTTGCGCGTAAGCTCCAGCACCTCTGCCTCGAAGGTGCGGTCGCGGTAAGCCTGGCCGAACTTGTTGCCCTGCCCCGGGAGCGTATCGAGATAGCGGCAGCTCGCGAGCTTCACGGTCTTGAGCGTGAGCTCGGCCGAAGTACCGCCGATGACGATCGCGAGGTGATAGGGCGGGCAGGCGGCGGTGCCGAGGGTGCGGATCTTCTCGTCCACGAATTTGATGAGCGACTTTGGATTGAGTACCGCCTTCGTCTGCTGATAGAGGAAGCTCTTGTTGGCGGAGCCGCCGCCTTTGGCGACGAAAAGGAAGTGGTACTCGTCGCCCTCGTCGGCGAAGAGGTCTATCTGCGCGGGGAGATTGTCGCCGGTGTTGACCTCCTCGTACATCGAGAGCGGCGCCACCTGGCTGTAACGGAGATTGGTCTCGGTGAAGGTCTTGCGGATGCCCGCGGAAAGCGCGGCCGCGTCGCCGCCGCCGGTCCAGACTTGCGCACCCTTCTTGCCCATGACGATCGTGGTGCCGGTGTCCTGGCACATCGGCAGCACTTTGCCCGCGGCGATGTTCGCGTTCTTGAGGAGATCGAAGGCGACGAACCTGTCGTTGTCCGAGGCCTCGGGGTCGTCAAGGATCGCGCGGAGCTGGGCCAGATGCCCGGGGCGCAGCAAGTGCTGGCAGTCGACGAGCGCCTCAGCCGCAAGGAGCGTCAAGGCTTCCGGCCGCACCTTCACCACGCGCTCGCCCTCGAAGAACGCGGTCGATACGTGGTCGCTCGTGAGCTTGCGGTAGGGCGCATCGTCCTCGCCCAACGGAAACATCTCGTGAAAAGCGGCATCGTTCATGTCGGAGGCCTCTTGGGGCGTGCGGCGGGATTGATCGGCGGAGAGACACCTTTTCCTGTGCTAGGTCAAGGCGGCGGCCGTTGCTCTTAGCTGCGTGACTGCGTCTCCTCGCCCCAGCCGACGCGGATCGCGAGATCGGAGATTTCCGCGCTGAACTCGGCGAGCGTGAAGAGGCCGAGGCAGGGGAGCGCGCCGCGCACGGTGAGCGTCCCCTGCGCGAGCTTCCTCGCGAGGATCGCGGCGGGCGTGCCCGGGATGTAGGGACCGTCGCCGGATTCCGCGACAAGATGCCAGGCGCGGCGGATCGGGCGCGCCGCGGCGTCGGTCCCGTCGAGATGGACGTACATGCCGCCGCGGTCGCTACCGAGCCAATCAGTGACGCCGCCAATCCATCCCGCGAGACCCGCGAGAGGTAGCAGACTCTCGACGAGCCCCGCGCGCACCAACCAGGAGAGCACCCAAAAACCGAGATGCAGCGTGCCTAGCTCGAGCCCCGCGTGGAACCGCACGGTCGCGACGCCGGGGTAGCGCTCGGGAAAGAGCGAGAGATCCGGAACGTCGCAGGCGGAGAACCAGCGCTGGCCCAAGTCATCGATGCGCACACGCCGCAAATCCTGCCAGCCATGGATGGGCCGCCAGGCGCCGTTCCGCCAGCTGGGGAAAGGCCTTCCTGCATAGCTCAGAATGGCCTCGATGACGGCAGGGCCGCGCGGCGCGCGGTTTCCGGGAGAAATGCCGATCGCAATCCCCGTGAGTTGCGAGAGGCGCCCGCGCCCGTCGTCGATGACGGCGGCCGAAAGCGCGGGTACCGAGCTCGCGCCGCTCACCGCGAGCACGCCCGCCTCCCGCGCACGGGCATCGAGCGCGGCGAAGCCGCAGACGAAGGCACGGCCATCGGAGATGTCGATGTAGTGCACGCCTGCGGCAATCGCGGCTTCGGCGACGGAATAGTCCTGGCCCTGGAAGGGGCCCGCTGTGTGGATAACGAGGCGTGCGCCGGTTTCCGCGAGCGCGCCCGCGAGACCTGCTGGCACATTGACGACGCGATATTCGATGCCGCTCTCGCCCGCGAGGCGCTCCAGCGCCGGCGCGCTTCGACCGGCGGCGATGACGCGGAGCAAGGGGTCGCGCGCGAGGCGGCGGCAGATACGGCTCCCGAAGACGCCAGCGCCGCCGAGGACGAGGATGCCGAAGCGGCTCTCGCTATTTCTTGCGGAAATTGTCGAGGGTGACGACTTCACCGGACTTGGCCTCGGTGGCCTTCGTCTCCTTGTCCGTCTCTTTCTCGTTTTTCTCGCCGCCGCCCTGTGCCACCGGCTGACCCGTCTCGTCGGTGATCTGGAACTGGAGGCCGAACTTCATGGAAGGGTCGGCAAAGGCGGTGATTGCGCCGAAGGGCACGGTGAGCCTCTCGGGCTTGTTGTTGAACCGCAAGGTCACGCCGAAGCCGCCCTCGCTTACCTCGAGGTCCCAGAACTGGTGCTCGAGGACGATCGTCATCTCCTCGGAATAGCGTTCATAGAGATAGGCGGGGATGTCGACGCCGGCCGCGCGCGTGCGGAAGGTTATGTAGAAGTGATGCGCGCCCGGCAGGCCCTGGCTCTGCACGACGGCGAGCGCCTCGCGCACGACGCCGCGGAGCGCCATCTCCACCATCCTGTCGTAGCGCAACACGTCCTTCACGTCGTCGCCTCCCCCGGGCGTCTCGCCTCGCGGATTGCGGCTCCGCTTGAGGCGAGGCGAAGTGGGGGGCTTCTGTTGCCCGGTGCCCCCCGAACCGCGCTTGCTTAATGCTTAAGCAGCGAGTGCGAGTCTATTGTCGTTCGCACTTCTAGGTTGGCCCGATATCGGCGGTACCATGCCGAGCGAAAGGCAACACCTTTACCACGCGCGTCGATCCTAGTTCGCCCCCATAGCAGAGTGGTGGAGGCGCCGGGTACTGCCCCCGGGTCCGCTGCGCTTATTCTATGCGCCGTTTATCGCCATAGTCGGTTGCCCGACGGCTTCCAATATAGGTATTCCCGGGGGCGGCGCAACTCCGCGAGTCGCCGAGTCGGTCTTGGTGGCAGGCTTCGGCGCGGGATAAAGTGAGCGCCCATTCCCTCTAGGAAGCGCCGCCTATGCCGTTGTCGCCCGAGCAACAAGCCGAGATTGCGCGGCTGAGGGCCGAGAGCCAAGAGACGCGCCGCGCCACCGTGCCGGCGCTCGAGGAGATTCTTTACGAGCCGATCGAGGTGCTCGATCACGGCTTCGTCCGCGTCATCGACTACATGGGTGACGACGGCGCCGTGGTGCAGGCGGCGCGCGTCTCCTACGGCAAGGGCACGAAGAAGGTGAACGAGGACCGTGGCCTCATCCACTACCTGATGCGGCATCGGCACACGACGCCCTTCGAGATGTGCGAGATAAAATACCACGTGAAGCTCCCGATTTTCGTCGCGCGGCAGTGGATCCGCCACCGTACTGCGAACGTCAACGAGTATTCCGCGCGCTACTCGATCCTCGACAACGAGTTCTACTTACCGGCGCCCGAGCAGATTGCCGCGCAATCCCGTAGCAATCGCCAGGGCCGCGGCGAGACGCTCTCGACGGCGGAGCAGCAGCGCGTCCTCGATCTCCTGCGCGAGGACGCGCTCCGCTCCTATCGCGACTACGCGGCGCTGCTGAACGAGGACGAGGCAGGCAACGTCGTCGATCCCGCGCGACAGGGCCTCGCACGCGAGCTCGCGCGCATGAACCTCACGCTCAATTTTTATACACAGTGGTATTGGAAGACGGACTTGCACAACCTGCTGGGCTTTTTGAGCCTGCGGGCGGACGCCCACGCCCAATACGAGATCCGCGTCTACGCCGACGCGATGATCGGGACCCTGGAGCGCTGGGTCCCCATGACCGCCGAGGCCTTCCGGCAATACCGCCTCGGCGGCGCCCATCTCTCGGCAAACGCGCTCGTCGCGGTGAAGCGGATGCTCGCGGGCGAGCGGGTCACACACGCCGAGAGCGGCATGACCAAGCGCGAGTGGTCGGAGCTGATGGCGGTGCTCGGCCTTGAGGGCTGAGCGCGCCCCCAAGCCTCACGTTTTCGGCGGGAACTGCGATCCCGGCGTCGAGCGGGAGATCGCGATTTCCTCCTCGGTCATATCGGAGGGGATGTCCGCGAAGAGGGGCGTGCTGAGGTAGCGCTCGCCGGTGTCGGGGAGCATGCAGAGGACGGTCGCACCCTTCTGAGCCTGACGGCAGACCTCGAGCGCGCCGGCGAGGGTCGCGCCGGCGGTGATGCCCACGAAGATGCCTTCCTTCTGCGCGAGGTCCTTGCTGCAGCGCATGGCATCGGCGCCCGCTATCGTGAGGATACGGTGTATTACGCCGGTCTCGACGGCATCGCCCGTGAGTTTCGGAATGAAGTCCGGGCTCCAACCCTGCATCGGATGCGGCTTCCAGGCGGTATTGGGCTCGGCGGGCGAGCCGTCGGGCTTGCGCTTCTGCGGCGTGTGCGACGTGAGCATGGGGGCGTCCGCGGGCTCGCAGACCACGATCTTCGTTTCCGGCCGCTCCTTCGCGAGGACGCGTGCCACGCCCTTGAGCGTGCCGCCGGTGCCGAAGCCCGTCACCCAATAGTCGAGCGCCTCGCCTTTGAAGTCCTCGATGATCTCCCGCGCGGTAGTGCGCGAATGCATGTCGGGATTGGCCTCGTTCTCGAATTGGCGCGTGAGGAACCAGCCATGGGTTGCCGCGAGCTCCTCGGCTTTTCGCACCATGCCCATGCCGCGCTCGGCCGCAGGCGTCAGCACGACTTTGGCGCCGAGAAAGCGCATGAGCTTCCGCCGCTCGACGCTGAAGGTCTCGGCCATGGTCACGACCAGCGGATAGCCCTTCTGTGCGCAGACCATCGCGAGGCCGATCCCGGTGTTGCCGCTGGTCGCCTCGATGACCGTCTGTCCCTGCCTGAGCTTGCCCGTCCGCTCGGCATCCTCGATCACGCCCAGCGCGAGGCGATCCTTGACCGAGCCCAGCGGATTGAAGGCCTCGATCTTCACGTAGAGATTGACGCCCGCGGGAGCGAGCTTGTTGATACGCACGACCGGTGTATTGCCGACGGTCTCGAGGATGTTCGCGAACTTGCGACCCATGGCTCGGCTCCCTTGCACTATGTTTGGGGATTTACTGAATGACGATCCTCGGCGCGGCCTTGCGCGTGCCGCCCTCGAGCTTCACCCAGAGGCGCTCCGCGATCTCGCGGAAGAGCTTGGCATGCGCGCCCTCGGGGTCGGCGATCACGATGGGATGGCCGGCATCCGAGGTCTCGCGGATCGCGATGTCCAGGGGAATCTCGCCGAGGAAATCCGTGCCGAGCTTCTCCGCCTCGCGCCTCGCGCCGCCATGACTGAAGATCTCGCTCCGCTCGCCACAGTGCGGGCAGAGGAAATAGCTCATGTTCTCGATGATGCCGAGGACGGGCACGTCGACCTTGCGGAACATGTTGAGTCCCTTGCGGGCATCGAGGAGCGCGATGTCCTGTGGCGTCGAGACGATGACGGAGCCCGAGAGTGGCACCTGCTGCGCCATGGTGAGCTGCGCATCGCCCGTGCCGGGCGGGAGGTCGACGACGAGCACGTCGAGCTCGCCCCAAGCGACATCGCGCAGCATCTGCTGGATGGCACTCATCACCATGGGCCCGCGCCAGATCATCGGGGTGTCCTCCGGCACCAGGAAACCCATCGACATTGCCTTTATGCCGTAATTTTCCATAGGCTCCAGCACACGGCCATCGCGCGACCTCGGCTTGCCGGAGATCCCGAGCATGCGTGGCATCGAGGGCCCATAGATATCGGCATCGAGGAGCCCCACGCGGAGTCCGTTCGCGGCGAAAGCGAGGGCGAGATTCACGGCAACCGTCGATTTCCCGACGCCGCCCTTGCCGGAGGCGACGGCGATGATGGTCTTGACGCCCGGCACCAACGCCTTGCCGCCGCCGGGGCTGGCATGGGCATGAGCATGCGGCTCGGCCCGCTGCGTGCCGCGCTTTGCCTCCGCGGTCATGACCGCCGTCACCGAGAGCACGCCGGGCAGGCGCTCGACCGCACGCTCCGCGGCACTGCGCAGCGGCTCGAGCTTCGGCCCGCGCTCGGGATCGACCTCGAGCGTGAAGCCGACATGGCCCTCGCGCACCGCTAGTCCCGAGACCATGCCGAGCGTGACGATGTCGGTCTTGCGGTCGGGGTCTTGCACCTGACGCAACGCCGCTAGCACTTGTTCTTGCGTCACCGCGCTCATGCGGGCCTTCCTCTCATCGCCTTGACAATCGCGCGCTTGTCCCGATCATCCCCGAACCGATGCGGCGAGCCGGGATCGAGCGGGATCGCTCTAATATAGGATCGCGCGCAAATTGGAAAGGCGAGGGCCTCGCGCACGCCCTCATCCGAAGAGAAAGAACTGTAGCATGCCGTGGACGAACCAAGGTGGCGGTGGCGGTGGTGGCGGCGGTGGCGGCCCCTGGGGCGGCGGACCGAACCCGTGGGGACGGCCGCCGCAGGGCGGCCCCAACGTCGAGGACATCATCCGCAAGAGCCAGGAGCGGCTGCGCGGCTTACTGCCCGGCGGCTTCGGCAACCGGCCGGTTTTCCTCCTCATTGCCGTCGGCATTTTCGTCTTGTGGGTTCTCAACGGGTTCTTCCGCGTGCAGCCCGACGAAGTCGGCGTCGTATTGAGGTTCGGCGCCTATAATCGCTTGGCGAACCCCGGCCTCAACTATCACTTGCCCTGGCCCATCGAGACCGCGGAAACCCCGAAAGTCACGCGCGTCAATCGCACGGACGTCGGATACCGTCCCAATCTGCAGCGCGCCACCGGCCGGGCCCAGCAGGTGCCGGAGGAGGCGCTGATGCTGACCGGCGACGAGAACATCGTCGACATCAATTTCTTCGTGCTCTGGCATATCAAGGACGCCAAGTCCTATCTCTTCAACGTGGCCGATCAAGAGCAAACCGTGAAGGCTGCCGCGGAGAGCGCGATGCGCGAGGTCATCGGCCGTACCGACATCGCGAAGGCGCTGGCTCCGGGTCGCGGACCTATCGAGTCCGAAGCGCAGAAGCTGATGCAGGAAATCCTCGACAGCTACCAGAGCGGCATCGAGGTGAGCGAGCTTCGCCTCGACAAGGTCGATCCGCCGCCGCAGGTGATAGACGCATTTCGCGATGTGCAAAGCGCGAAGATCGATTTCACGCGGCTTCAGAACGAGGCCGACGCCTACCAGAACGACGTCGTGCCGCGTGCCCAAGGCCAGGCGGCGCAGATCGTGCAGGAGGCCGAGGCCTATAAGGCGCAGATCGTGCGGCAAGCGGAGGGCGATGCTCAGCGCTTCGTCTCCGTGCTCGACGCCTACAAGAAGGCGCCGGACATCACGACGCGGCGCCTTTATCTGGACACCATGCAAGAGGTGCTCAAGGGAGCCAACAAGATCATTCTCGAGCGCACGGCGACGGGAACGGGCGTTGTTCCCTACCTGCCTCTGCCTGAGATCAAGCGGGGTGCCGCCGGCGGCGGGACGCCGGCCCCGGGACCGCGCGCCAACACCTCGACCGGCGCGGGGGCACGGCCATGAAGACGCGCCTCGCCATCCCGCTCCTCGCGCTCGCCGTCGTCCTCCTGATCGTGATTTCCGGCTCGGTCTTCACGGTCGATCAGACGGAGCAAGCGCTGGTGCTGCAATTCGGTAAGCCCGTCGCCCCGATCAATGAGCCGGGCCTGCATTTCAAGCTGCCGCTCATCCAGAACGTCGTCTTCTATGACAAGCGCATCCTCTACCTCGAGCCCTCGGCCGAGGAGGTGAACGCCGCTGACCAGAAGCGTCTTGTGGTCGACAGCTACGCGCGCTATCGGATCGTCGATCCCCTGCAGTTCTACCAATCTGTCGGGACGGAGGCGGTTGCCAATACCCGGCTTGCCTCGATCGTGAACAGCGCGCTCCGCCGCGTCATCGGTAACGTGCAGCTCGCCTCGGTCGTCGCGGACAAGCGCGCTGAGGTGATGCGGCAGGTGCGAGATGACGTCAACGGCCAGGCAAGGGCCTTCGGCATCGACGTGATCGACGTCCGCATCAGGCGCGCGGACCTGCCGTCCGAGAATAGCCAGGCGATCTTCGAGCGAATGAAGACGGAGCGCCAGCGCGAGGCCGCGCAATTCCGCGCCGAGGGCGCGCGAGAGGCGCAGAAGATCCGCGCGAATGCCGATCGGCAAAGGATCGAGATCCTCGCCGACGCGCAAAAGCAGTCGCAGATACTCCGCGGCGAGGGCGATGCCAATAGCATTCGGATTTCTGCCGAGGCATTCGGTCGAGACCCCGCGTTTTACGCCTTCTATCGTTCCCTGGAGGCCTATCGGGGCGCGCTTGCCAATAGCGACACCACCTTGGTACTGACCCCGGACAGCGAGTTCTTCCGCTACTTCAATTCGGAGACCGGCGGAGAACCCGCCGGTGCCGGCGGCGACAACAAGCCGAAGCAATAGGCGGGCGGCGCCGGGCCTCGGGCGGGGATGCGCGATTTCGGAACCGCGCTCGCCCTCGTCTTCGTGATCGAAGGCATCCTGCTCGCCCTCTTTCCGGAGACGACGAAGCGGTTGGCGGAGGAACTTCCCGCCATTCCCTCGGGCGCGCTCCGGATCGGAGGGTTGATCGCCGCGTGTGTTGGGGTTGCGGCGGTTTGGCTCATTCGTCGGTCCTGACCTCCGGGACTGGTTTGCGGCGGGAACGCTCCCCAACTATGATGTGTTTACTAATTTCCCCTTCCTCCGGGAGAGCCTACTTGACCACCGTGATTGCCGGGCTGAGATCCGCCTTTCGTGGCCTGACTGCGCCGCCAGAGGCCCGCAACGGGCGCGGATCGACCCCTCCTCTCAAGGCTCTGGAGGAGAATGCCTCCGCTGCGAGCAGTGCCTCCTGCCGTGCCGGCATGTGGCTTGGACGCGTGGTCGTGGCAGTGCTCGTCGGTGCGGTATCGGTACCCGCGGGCTATGCCCAGGCCCCGCATCGACCCGACAGCTTCGCCGATCTCGCGGCGAAGCTCCTGCCTGCCGTGGTCAATATCTCGACGACCCAGACGATCAAGGGAAACAAGGGCGCACCCCCGCAGGAGATGCCGCAATTCCCGCCGGGCTCGCCGCTCGAGGATCTCTTCAAAGACTTCATGAACCGCAATCGCGGCGGCGGCGGCGACCAGCCGCCGCGGCGTGCGCAATCCCTAGGCTCGGGCTTCATCGTCGATCCCTCCGGCCTCGTGGTCACGAACAACCACGTGATCGCGGACGCCGACGAGATCACGGTGACGCTCCAGGACAACACCAACCTAAAGGCTGAGGTCGTCGGCCGCGACACCAAGGTCGATCTGGCGCTCCTCCGCGTAAAGCCCACTAAGCCGCTCGCCTTCGTCAAATTCGGCGACAGCGACAAGACCCGGGTCGGCGATTGGGTGCTCGCGATCGGCAACCCCTTCGGCCTCGGCGGCACTGTGACGGCGGGCATCCTTTCCGCCCGCGGCCGCGACATCAGCGCGGGGCAATACGACGACTTCCTGCAGACCGACGCCTCAATCAACCGCGGCAACTCCGGCGGCCCGATGTTCAACATGGACGGCGAGGTCATCGGCGTTAACACCGCGATCTACTCGCCGACGGGCGGCTCGATCGGCATCGGCTTTGCCATTCCCGCGAACATGGCGCGTCCGGTGATCGAGCAGATCAAGGAGTTCGGCCGTCCCCGCCGCGGCTGGCTCGGCGTGCGCATCCAGAGCGTGACCGACGAGATCGCCGAGAGCCTCGGCCTCGACAAGCCCCGCGGCGCCTTGATCGCGAGCGTCAACGACGGCGGCCCCGCGCAGAAGGGCGGCATCCAGCCCGGCGACGTCGTGCTGAGCTTCGACGGCAAGGAGATTACGGACGTACGTCAGCTCCCGCGCATCGTCGCGGAGACGCCGATCGACAAGACCGTGAAGGTCACGGTCTGGCGCAAGCGCAAGGAGGAGACAGTCGACGTCAAGGTCGGCCTCCTCGATGAGAACGAGCCGCAACAGGCCTCGGCCCCTGGCGGCCCAGCCGATCCGCCCGTGACCGTGAAGGCGCTGGGGCTCTCGCTCTCGACCATTACACCCGACCTCCGCACCAAGTTCTCGCTCGCCGACGACGCCGCGGGGGTGGTGGTGGTGGACGTCCAGAACAACAGCCCCGCCGCCGAGAAATTGGTCAAGGCAGGCGACGTCATCGTCGAGGTCGCGCAGGAGGAGGTTAAGAGCCCCGCACAGGTCGCCGACAAGGTCGAGGAAGCGAAGAAGGCCGGCCGCAAATCCGTGCTGATGCTGATCGACCGCCAGGGCGAGCTTGGCTGGAAGGCTCTTCGCATCGACGGCAAGAGCTAAGCGCCCTGATACGATACCCTTTCCCTCCCATTGCTTCGCGATGGGAGGGAAAGGATCGCTACCGCTTGATCTCCTCCTCCCGATACCCCTGCAAATAAAGCAACGCGGTCAGATCGGCGTGGTCGATGCGATGCCGCGCGCGCTGCCGCACCACGGGCTTCGCGTGAAAGGCGATGCCGAGACCGGCTGCCTCTAACATGCCGATGTCGTTCGCGCCGTCACCGACGGCGAGCGTGTCCGCGAGCGGCAGGCCGCGGTCGGCGGCGAGCATGCGCAATGCTGCGAGCTTCGCCTCAGGGCCCAGAACGGGCTCGCGCACGCTGCCGGCGATCTCGCCACCCTCGATCACGAGTTCATTTGCGATGTCGATATCGAAACCTAGCTCCGCCCGGACGCGGCCGGTGAAGCTGCGAAACCCGCCGGAGACCAGTGCCGTAAAGGCGCCGTTACCGCGCATGGTCGCGATGAGCTCCCGCGCGCCCGAGGTAACGCGAATCCGCCGCGTCGCCTCGTCGAGAGCCGCCGCAGGCTTGCCGCGCAGGAGAGCGACGCGCTCGCGGAGCGCAGGGGCGAAGTCGGTCTCACCGTTCATGCTGCGCGCCGTCACCTCCGCGATTTTCGGGCCGAGCTCTAAAATCTCCGCGAGCTCGTCGAGCATCTCGTTGGCGATCACCGTCGATTCCATGTCGGCGAGCAGGAGTCGCTTGCGCCGCCCAGCCCGTCGCTGCGCCACGATGTCGAGCGGAAGGTCGCCGCTCTGCTCGCGGAGCGCAGCCCGCACCGCGGTCTCCGCCTGCTCGGGATCGAGATTTCCGAAGGGAAGATCGACCGCGCGCTCCGGCGCAAGCCACTCCATCGATTCCAGATCGGCGCCGAGCCGCCAGAGCGCCTCGACCGCGACGCTCCGCACACCCTCCCAGGCCCCCTCGAATCCAGGCCCCGCCACGAAGGTCAGGACGCACTCGGCCATGCCGCGGTTATCGGCGAAGGAGGACGGGAAGGCAAGCGCGGGCTATGATCTGCCGGCATGACGCAGCCCTCACGCGCCTGCCTCTCGGCCGCCGAGCCGCAGCTCTTCGTCACCGATTTCGACGCTGCCTGCGCCTTCTTCACGGAGAAGCTCGGCTTTGCCGTTCGGTTCCGATACGGCAAACCCCCATTCTATGGCCAAGTGGTGCGCGATGGTGCGGCGCTCAATCTCCGCCACGTCGATATTCCCGTTGTCGACCGCGCGCGCAGCGCTCGCGAGGATTTGCTCTCGGCTGCGATCTCGGTCGATGAGATCGCAGCGCTCTACGAGGAGTTCCGCCTTCGCGGCGTCGCCTTCCATCGAGCGCTCCGGCTAGAGCCCTGGGGCGCGCGCACCTTCATCGTCGCCGATCCCGACGGCAATCTGCTGCTCTTCTCGGGAAAGGCAGATGATGACGCTAGTGCAGGAGCACCACGCGTCCCCTGACTTTGCCGCCGGATTTGAGGTCGCTGAGCGCTTCGCTCGCGTGATCCGCTGGCCGCGTCTCCACGGGAATGGGCGGTACCTTGCCTGCCTGTACCAGCGCCATCAGCTCCCTCAGATCGTCGAGCGTCCCGACATAGGAGCCCTCGACGGTCATCATCTTGAACGGAAACAGCACGGGCGAGAGCGCTGCGGATCCGCCATAGAGCCCGACCATCACGAGCTTGCCGCCCTTGCGCAGCACGTTGACGCCGAATTCCATGGTTTTGGGCGAGCCCACGAAATCGATCGCCGCGGCGGCGCCGCCGCCGGTCGCTTCCATCACCTGCTTCACGGCATCGGGCGCGGAGTTGTCTATGGGGGCGACGGCGCCCATTTGGCGGGCATGCGCGCGCTTCTGGCCGTCGATGTCCGCGACGACGACCTTTCCCGCGACCGCCGCGGGCGCGATGTGGACGGCGCTGCCGCCGACGCCGCCAGCACCGATGATGACGAGGTGATCCGCGGCGCCGAGGCGCTCGCGCGTCTTCTTGAGGGCGGAGAAGGCGGTGATCCCCGAGCATGTATAGGTGGCCGCAAGGGCTTGCGGGACGCCCGTGTGCTCCACAAGATAGCGCGCATGGGGGACGATCACGTGCGTCCCATAGCCGCCGGCGCGGCGCGTGCCCAAGGTACGCGGCGCCAGGCAGAGGAGTTCGTCGCCGCGCCTGCAAACCGCACATTCGCCGCAGCCGATCCAGGGATAGGCCACGCGCTTGTCGCCGACTTGCACGCCGCTCGCATTGGGACCGAGTGCGGCGACGACGCCCGCGATCTCATGCCCCATGGTGAAGGGCGGACGGACGCCGCGGGATTCCATCGTCGTCTTGTTGCCGCCGCCGAGGTCGAAGTAGCCATCCCAGATGTGAACGTCGCTATGACAGACCCCCGCGGCCTCGACCCTGAGCAGCACTTCCTCGCCCTTGGGCTCGGGATCCGGATATTCCCGCGCTTCCAGCGGCTTTCCCCATTCGATGATCTGCATCGCGCGCATCGGCATCTCCTCCGTATTTGTTACGCCAACGGTAGGGCGGAACGGCGCGAAGGGAAAGGCAGGAGACTCTCTCTCACGTCTTCCCGCAGGAGGAGGCTAGAATGCGCGGTGTTGGCCAGGGGGAGGCGCAGATGAGCGGTGGCACTTTCGTCTCCGACGATCGCGGGTCGGGCTTCGTGACGCACGAAGTCCTGAACCAGTCGGGTGCGCTCCAGGACTATGACGCCTATTCCCGTGATCGGCCGCTTGTCGAGGCGGTCCGAACCTTCGGTGGGGAGTGGGCGGAGGATAGGCTGCGGCAGACAGGCGTCATCGTTGGCAGCGAGAAGGTCCAGATGCTCGCGCGCCAAGCCAACCGGCATCTGCCGGAACTGCGCACGCATGACCGTTTCGGCAACCGCGTCGATATCGTGGAGTTTCATCCCGCCTATCACGAGCTCATGTCGCTCATCTATGGCTGCGAGACGCACTCCTTCGCCTGGACACACGACCGGCCGGGTGCGCATGTCGCGCGTGCCGCGCTCGGCTATCTCTGGAACCAAGGCGAGAACGGCATCTGCTGCCCGATGGGGATGACATTCGCTTCCATTCCCGCGCTGCGCCACGACCGCGCGCTCCATGACGAATGGGCTCCGCTCATTAATCGAGCCGCCTACGATCCCCGAGCGATGCACGCCAAGGCGAAGTCGGGAATCACCGTCGGCATGGCGATGACCGAGAAGCAGGGCGGCTCCGATCTCCGCGCGACGATCACGACCGCGCGCCCTGCGACGGCGCGCCGCGGCTCGGGCGCGCTCTACCTCATCACGGGCCACAAATGGTTCTTCTCGGTGCCGATGAGCGACCTCTTCCTCACATTGGCGCAAACCGAGAAGGGTTTGTCCTGTTTTCTCGCCACTGGCTGGCTCCCCGACGGGAGCCGCAACCGCCTGAAGCTGCAGCGCCTCAAGGACAAGTGCGGCAACAAGTCGAACGCCAGCAGCGAGGTCGAATTCTACGACCTGCAGGCCGTCATGCTCGGCGACGAGGGCCGCGGGATCGCCACCATCATCGAGATGGCGCATGCGACGCGCCTCGATTTCGCGATCGGCTCGGCAGGATTGATGCGCCAGGCGCTCTCGCAGGCGATCCATCACACCGCAAACCGCCGCGCCTTTCAGCGCGGCCTCATCGATCTCCCGATCATGCGGAACGTCGTCGCGGACCTCGCGGTCGAAAGCGAGGCGCTGACGTGGATGGTCTTCCGGCTCGCTCACGCCTTGGATCGTTCCGAGACGGATCGGAGGGAGGCGCTGATGTCCCGCATCTGCACGCCCGTCGCGAAATACTGGGCCTGCAAGCGTGCGCCGCAATTCGTCGTCGAGGCGCTCGAATGCCATGGCGGGAACGGCTTCATCGGGGATCACCTCATGGAGAGACTCTATCGTGAGGCCCCGCTCAACGGCATTTGGGAGGGCACCGGCAACGTGATTTGCCTCGACGTGCTGCGCTCAATGCAGCGCGAGCCCGAGACCCTCGAGGCCTTCCGCGGAGAGATCGCATTGGCGCGCGGTTCGAATGCCCGGCTCGACGCCTTCGCGGAGGATCTCATGCGGCGCCTCGCCGACCCCGCGAGCCTCGAGCCGGTCGCGCGGCGCGTCGTGGAGATGATGGCATTCGCCCTGCAGGCGAGTCTTCTGCTGCGCCATTCCTCCGCCGCGGTCGCGGACGCGTTCTGCGCGACGCGGCTCGACGGCGATTGGGGGCGCGCCTTCGGCACCATGCCGGCAGGCCTCGACACGCAGACGATCGTCGATCGCGCGCGGATCGAGGCCTGAGCCGCGCGGGTGCGAGCGCCTCGCCCCATCGTCCTGATCGCCGGCCCGACCGCGTCGGGTAAATCCGCGCTCGGGCTCGCGATCGCCGAGGAGTTCCGCGGCACCCTCATCAATGCCGATAGCATGCAGGTCTATCGCGATCTTGCGATACTGACGGCGCGGCCGAGCGCGGCGGAACTCGCGCGCGCGCCCCATCGGCTCTATGGCGTTCTCGATGCTGGCGAGGTTTGCTCGGCGGCGCGCTGGTGCGCCATGGCAGAGGCGGAGATAGCGGCGGCTCAGGCGGAAGGACGGCTGCCGCTGCTCGTCGGCGGAACTGGGCTCTACTTCCGCGCACTCCTCAAGGGCCTCGCGCCGGTGCCGGAAATTCCCGCGGCCGTGCGCGCAGCAGCGCGGGCGCTCCACAAATCGATCGGCGGGGTGCTGTTTCATGCTGAGCTCGCGCGGAGGGACCCCGAGGCTAGCACGAGGCTCCATCCCTCGGACTCCCAGCGCCTCATCCGCGCCTATGAGGTCGTGACGGCGACAGGCCGCACGCTCAGGGATTGGCAACGGGGCGACGGTGCGGGGACGCAGCGACGGGCTGCGGCCCTGCTGCTGTTGCCGCCGCGGGAGGTGCTCTACGACGCCATCGATCGGCGCTTCCTCGCCATGATCGAGCGAGGCGCGCCCGAGGAGGTGCGGGCATTGCTGGCTCGAGGCCTTGCGCCGGAACTGCCGGCCATGAAGGCCGTCGGGGTGCCGGAACTCATTCGGGTAATCCGGGGCGAAATCTCCCTTGAGGCCGCGATGGCACTCGCTCAGCAGGCGTCGCGCAACTACGCCAAGCGGCAGATCACCTGGTTCCGGCACCAGCTCCCATCCACCCCCGACTTCCCTGTCCTTCGGCTCGCCGCGCAATATTCGGAAAGTTTATTACCGGAAATATTTTCATTTATTCGTCAGTTTGTATTGACCAGCCCGGTTTCCTCTGGCTAGTTAGGCCCCCTTGCGCGGGACGGGAGGCATGCGGCGACACCTCGGCCCCATCGGGGTCTAGGTCAACGCCGCGTCCCGCGCGGTATTTCGTTCCCGTCAACCCAAGGAGAGGTGTCATGTCGGCAGCGGCGATGCCTGGTGCGGAAATGGTCATCAAGGCCCTGGTGGACCAGGGCGTTGATGTCGTTTTCGGCTATCCCGGCGGCGCGGTATTGCCGATTTATGACGCGCTCTTCAAGCAGAACCAATTGCGCCACATCCTCGTGCGGCACGAGCAGGGGGCCGTGCACGCGGCGGAGGGCTACGCGCGCTCGACGGGCAAAGTCGGTGTGGTCCTCGTCACCAGCGGTCCCGGCGCCACCAACGCGGTGACGGGGCTGACCGACGCGCTGATGGACTCCGTGCCGATCGTGTGCCTCACGGGGCAGGTGCCGACGCACCTGATCGGCAACGATGCCTTTCAGGAGGCGGACACGACTGGGATCACGCGCCCCTGCACGAAGCACAACTACCTCGTGAAGGATGCGAACGACCTCGCGCGCATTGTTCACGAGGCCTTCTATGTCGCGCGCACGGGGCGGCCGGGTCCGGTCGTGGTGGATCTGCCGAAGGACATCCTCTTCGCGACCGGCACCTACACCGAGCCGGGCTCCGTGCAGCATCGGACCTACCGTCCGCAAACCATGCCCGACCGCGCGAAGGTCGCGGAGGCCATGGCGCTCATCGCGAGCGCCAAGCGGCCGATCATCTACGGCGGCGGCGGCATCATCAATTCCGGCGAGCGCGCGGTCGCGCTCTTCCGGGAGTTCGTGCAGCTCTCGGGGTTCCCGACGACGCTCACGCTGATGGGGCTCGGCGCCTACCCCGCCTCGGACAAGCGGTTCCTGGGCATGCTCGGCATGCACGGGACCTACGAGGCAAACCTTGCGATGCATGACTGCGACGTCATGATCAATGTGGGCGCCCGCTTCGACGACCGCGTTACGGGGCGGCTCAATGCGTTCTCGCCGGGCTCTAAGAAGATCCACATCGACATCGACCCGAGCTCGATCAACAAGAACGTCCGTGCCGATGTCGCGCTCATCGGCGATGCCGCCGAAGTGCTCGCGGAGATGATCAAGGTTTGGAAAGCGAAGCACCTCAAGCCGGACGCCAGGGCGCTCCAGCAGTGGTGGCATCAGATCGACCAATGGCGCAAGCGCGATTGCCTCCGATATACGCAGAGCGACAAGGTGATCAAGCCGCAATACGCACTGCAGCGACTCTATGCGCTGACGCGCGATCGCGATGTCTACATCACCACCGAGGTGGGCCAGCATCAGATGTGGGCGGCGCAGTTTTTCAAGTTCGAGGACCCCAAGCACTGGATGACCTCGGGCGGGCTCGGCACCATGGGCTACGGGCTTCCCGCGGCGATCGGCGTGCAGCTCGCACATCCCGAGGCCACCGTCATCGACATCGCCGGCGAAGCCTCGATCCTCATGAACATTCAGGAGATGTCGACGGCGATGCAGTATCGCCTGCCGGTCAAGGTCTTCATCCTCAACAACCAGTATATGGGGATGGTGCGGCAGTGGCAGGAGCTGCTGCATGGCGGGCGCTACTCCGAAAGCTACACGGCCTCGCTTCCCGATTTCGTGAAGCTCGCGGAGGCCTTCGGCGGCGTGGGCTTGCGCGCGACGAAGCCAAGCGAAGTCGACGACGTCATCAAGGCGATGCTTGCAAGCGACAAGCCCACGATCGTCGACGTCGCCGTCGATCAGGCGGAAAACTGCTTCCCGATGATCCCGTCGGGAGCGGCCCACAACGAGATGCTGCTCGGGCCCGAGGACAGGCAGACGGGCGGATCGGTATCGGAAGAGGGAATGGTCCTCGTCTGAGGGAGCCAAACGATTCCGCGAATCCGATCCTCGTCCAGCAAGTCCGCGAGGCGCGCGCCACGGCGCAAGGCGCCCGCGAAGGAGCAGAACGTGACAGCCAAGAGCGATATCGAGAAACACACCATCGCCGTGCTCGTGGACAACGAGCCCGGCGTCCTCGCCCGCGTGATCGGCTTGTTCTCCGGCCGCGGCTACAACATCGAGAGCTTGACCGTGGCGGAAGTCGATCCGAAGAACAGGCTCTCGCGCATCACCGTCGTAACGTCCGGCACACCCATGATCATCGAGCAGATCAAGGCGCAGCTCTCGCGGCTCGTGCCGGTGCACGCCGTTCGGGACCTGACCTTGGAGGGTGCCTCGGTCGAGCGCGAGCTTGCGCTCATCAAGATGGCCGGCACCGGAGACCGGCGGATCGAATCGCTGCGGCTTGCGGACATCTTCCGCGCGCGCGTCGTCGATGCCACCATCGAGAGCTTCGTCTTCGAGATGACGGGCTCGACCGAGAAGCTCGACGCCTTCATCAAGCTCATGGAGCCCTTGGGCCTCGTGGATGTCTCGCGCACCGGCGTGGTCGCGATCTCCCGCGGCGCGAGTCGGCTTTAGCTGATCGCTTCACCGTTCGTCACTAGGGGAACCAACATGCGCGTCTATTACGATCGCGACGCTGACGTCAATCTCATCAAGGGCAAGAAGGTGCTGGTGGTGGGATTCGGTAGCCAGGGCCACGCCCATGCGCTCAATCTCCGCGACAGCGGCGTCAAGGAGGTGCGGGTGGGTCTCCGCCCCGGCTCTGCCTCCGCCAAGAAGGCGAAGGCCATGAACTTCGAGGTGATGACGCCGGCGGACGGCGCCAAATGGGCGGATGTCGTGATGGTGCTGACGCCCGACGAGCTGCAGGCCTCGCTTTACAAGAACGACCTCATGCCGAACATGCGGCCGGACACCGCGCTCGCCTTCGCGCACGGTTTCAACATCCACTTCAAGCTGGTGGAGCCGCGCTCGGACATGGACGTCTTCATGATCGCGCCCAAGGGGCCCGGGCACACCGTGCGCTCGGAGTATCAGCGCGGCGGCGGCGTTCCCTGCCTCGTCGCGGTCGAGCAGAACCCCTCGGGGAATGCGCTGGAAATCGCGCTCTCCTATGCCTCCGCGATCGGCGGCGGGCGCGCGGGCGTCATCGAGACGACCTTCAAGGAGGAATGCGAGACCGATCTCTTCGGTGAGCAGACCGTGCTCTGCGGCGGCCTCACCTCGCTAATCATGGCGGGCTACGAGACGCTGGTCGAGGCGGGCTATGCGCCGGAGATGGCCTATTTCGAGTGCCTCCACGAGGTGAAGCTCATCGTCGACCTCATGTACGAGGGCGGCATCGCGACGATGCGCTACTCGATCTCCAACACCGCGGAGTACGGCGACTACAGCCGCGGTCCCCGCATCATCACGGATGCGGTGAAGAAGGAGATGAAGAAGGTGCTCTCGGAGATCCAGAGCGGCCAGTTCGCGAAGGAATGGGTGCTCGAGAACGCCGCGGGCCAAGCGAGCTTCAAGGCCATGCGCCGCCGCGCCGCCGAGCACGACATCGAGAAGGTCGGCGAAAAGCTCCGCGCGATGATGCCCTGGATCGCGCAGAACCGCCTCGTCGATAGAAGCAAGAACTAAACAGTCGCCCTCGCCCTCCCAGCGCAAAGCCATATGAGGGCGCTGGTGGGGACGCGGGCGACGGATGAAGCGCGCTCGGCTCGTGATGCCTGAGCGCAAGACGTCGATCACGATCCGCCTCGACGCCGATATCGTCCGGTTCTTCAAGCGCGAACCGAGCTACCAGACGCTGATCGGCGCGGTACTCCGCAGCTACGTGGCGGCGTTGCAGTCCAAATGAGGCGGGGTCGCCGGTCCCACGCGGCGCAAAATGCCTCAAAGTCGCTCAGAGAATACTTGCGAGGCTGCCCCGAATACGGTTAAAAGTATTGGTGAATCTCCGGCTTAGCTGCTTTTAACGCTTTGTTAGGCATAAGAGGTTCAGGGTGTAACCGGCCGGCTCGCGACTCCGGTCGAGGCAGGATGGTCGGTATCGGATGGCTGGGACTATCGCATGGCAGGTTCGGCAGGCGGCGCCCCGGCGCTCGTCTTCCCCTGCGCGCGCGGTCCTTCCGGCTGCCGCTTTCCTCCTTCTCCTCAGTGACGGGGCGCTGCGACTTAGCGGCCCCTGAATGCCGGCTCATCGCGTCCGGCGATCGGCGTTCAGGGGTAAAGGCGATAACTCCGCTTCGTTGCACCCTTCACTAAAGGAGCCGCTCAGATGAGCGCCGATATCAGCATCAAACGCACGGAATCCGTCCAGACGGCCGGCAAAGTCGGCAGTAAGAGCCACGTCGTCGTCTTCGACACCACGCTCCGCGACGGCGAGCAGTCGCCGGGCGCCTCGATGAATCTCGAGGAGAAGATCAAGATCGCCCTCCTCCTGGAGGAGATGGGGATCGACGTGATCGAGGCGGGCTTCCCGATCGCCTCCAACGGGGATTTCGAGGCCGTCCGAGAAATCGCAAAGCTCGTCAAGCGCGCCAGCGTCTGCGGCCTCTCCCGCGCCGGGCGCATGGACATCGACCGCGCCTGGGAGGCCCTGCAGCACGCCGAGCGTCCCCGCATCCACACCTTCATCTCTACCTCCCCGCTCCACATGAAATTCAAGCTTCAGATGGAGCCGGAGCAGGTGCATCAGGCCGTGATCGACAGCGTGAGCCACGCCCGCAACCTCTGCGACGACGTCGAATGGTCCTGCGAGGACGGCTCGCGCACCGACCGCGATTTCCTCTGTCGCACCATCGAGAGCGCGATCAAGGCGGGTGCCCGCACGATCAACATCCCCGACACCGTCGGTTACGCAATCCCCGAGGAATTCGCGGGATTGATCCGGATGGTCTTCGAGCGTGTCCCCAACATCGACAAGGCTGTGGTCTCCGTCCACTGCCACAACGACCTCGGGCTGGCGGTTGCGAACTCGCTCGCGGCGATCGCGGCGGGCGCACGGCAGGTCGAGTGCACGGTCAACGGCTTGGGCGAGCGGGCGGGCAATGCCTCGATGGAGGAGATCGTCATGGCGCTCAAGACGCGCCACGACTTCATCCCCTACGAGACCGGCGTCAAGACCGAGTTCATCACCAGGGCTTCGCACCTCGTCTCCACGATCACCGGCTTCGCGGTGCAGCCCAACAAGGCGATCGTGGGTGCCAACGCCTTTGCGCATGAGAGCGGCATCCACCAGGACGGCATGCTCAAGCACGCTGGCACCTACGAGATCATGACCCCCGAATCCGTGGGCCTCAACCGCTCCAAGCTTGTGATGGGCAAGCATTCGGGACGCCACGCCTTCAAGATGAAGCTCAAGGAGCTGGGCTTCGAATTGGGCGACAACGCCGTCAACGACGCCTTCCGCCGCTTCAAGGACCTCGCCGACCGCAAGAAAGATGTCTATGACGAGGATCTCGTGGCGCTGGTGGACGACGCGGTCATCCGCGGCAACGACCACATCAAGTTCGTCTCGCTCCAGGTGATCGCGGGCTCGAAAGGCCCGCAGACCGCCGAGCTCGAGCTCGAGATCGACGGCGCGACCAAGCACGCAAAGACCACCGGCAACGGGCCGGTCGATGCGACCTTCAACGCGATCAAGGCGATGGTGCCGCACACGGCGAAACTGCAGCTCTACCAGGTGCATGCGGTGACGGCAGGAACCGACGCCCAGGCGGAGGTGACCGTGCGGCTCGAGGAGAACGGCAAGAGCGTGAACGGGCAGGGCGCCGATCCAGACACGCTCGTGGCTTCCGCGCGCGCCTACATCCACGCGCTAAACAAACTCCTCACCAAGCGGGAAAAAACGGCGCCCGCAGCAATGTCGGCGTAGTAGAGTGGCGGAGGGCGGCTCCCGGGCCGCCCTTTCGTCATGGCGGGGAGACGGGGGGTCGGGGAACAACCAGAGACGCTAAGATAGGACGAGCGTAGGAAAGATGATCGGGAAGTTGTTGGGAATGCTCTCCGCCGATATGGCGATCGACCTCGGCACCGCGAATACGCTGGTCTATGTGAAGGGCCGCGGCATCGTGCTGAACGAGCCTTCCGTCGTCGCAATCGCCAGCGTCAAGGGCAAGAAGCAAGTGCTCGCCGTCGGCGACGAGGCGAAGATGATGTTGGGCCGCACGCCCGGCAACATCCAGGCGATCCGTCCCTTGCGCGATGGCGTCATCGCGGACTTCGAGGTGGCGGAGGAGATGATCAAGCACTTCATCCGCAAGGTGCACAACCGCCGGAGCTTCGCGAGCCCGCAGATCATCGTCTGCGTGCCGTCGGGCTCGACCGCGGTCGAGCGGCGCGCAATTCAGGAATCGGCCGAGAGCGCCGGTGCCCGCCGGGTTTTCCTCATCGAGGAGCCGATGGCGGCCGCGATCGGCGCGGGTCTGCCGGTGACGGAGCCCACGGGCTCCATGGTCGTCGACATTGGCGGCGGCACCACGGAGGTGGCCGTCCTCTCTTTGGGCGGCATCGTCTATTCGCGCTCGGTGCGCGTGGGCGGCGACAAGATGGACGAGGCGATCATCGCCTATATCCGCCGCAACCATAACCTCCTCGTCGGCGAGAGCAGCGCCGAACGGATCAAGAAGGAGATCGGCTCCGCCTGCATGCCCGCCGACGGCGAGGGCCGCACCATGGAAATCAAGGGCCGCGATCTCATGAATGGCGTGCCCAAGGAGATCATCATCAGCGAGCGGCAGATCGCCGAGAGCTTGGCGGAGCCGGTGGGCGCCATCGTCGAGGCGGTGAAAGTTGCGCTCGAGCACACCGCGCCGGAGCTCGCGGCCGACATCGTCGACAAGGGGATCGTGCTCACGGGAGGCGGTGCTCTCCTCACCAATCTCGATTACGTGCTGCGGCACGCGACGGGGCTGCCGGTCTCGATCGCCGACGATCCTCTCTCTTGCGTGGCGCTCGGCACGGGACGCGCGCTCGAGGAGATGAAGACGCTGCGGAACGTACTCATCAGCATGTACTGATCCTTCCGCCGGGGGCGGGAGGGGGAGTAACGACGGGAGCAGAACGTGCGGGAGCGGTCGGGATCGGTATCGCGCTTGACGGTGCCCGTTCGGGCGGCCGCGCAGCGCGTCGCGTTCCCCTTTCTGATCTTTCTTTCCGTTGCGCTCATCGTGCTCGGCAAGGCCGATATCCTCGTGATCGAGCGCGCGCGCACGAGCGTCAGCGACGCGATGGCGCCGCTGCTGGAGGCGCTGTCGCGCCCGCTCGGGACCGTCGCGACGGGCGTGCAGGGGGTGGAGGATCATTTCGGCGTCTACGCCGAAAACGGGCGCCTGCGCGAGGAGAACGCGCGGCTGCTGCAATGGCAGGAAGTGGCGCGCCGGCTCCAAACCGAGAACGCGGAACTCCGCGCTCTCCTCAATTTCAATCCCGAGGGCGTGCGCGGCTTCCTCACGGGACGCGTCATCGCTAATTCCGGCGGCGCCTTCCTGCGCAACGTCCTCGTCGATGTCGGCGCTCACGAGG
The DNA here is from genome assembly GCA_035581425.1 of Allostellaceae bacterium. Taxonomy (GTDB): domain Bacteria; phylum Pseudomonadota; class Alphaproteobacteria; order ATCC43930; family CGMCC-115725; genus DASZHJ01. The sequence goes on from DATJVP010000048.1 coordinate 59,846, forward strand.
GTGTCGAGCGCGGCCAGGCCGCGATCACCGGCGAGGGCATCGTCGGCCGCGTGACCGAGGTGGGCGAGCGCGCCTCGCGCGTTCTCCTGGTCACCGACCTGAATTCCCGCATCCCCGTTGTACTCGACCTCTCGCGCGAGCGCGCGGTCCTCGCGGGCGACAACACCAGCCGGCCGCGGCTTCTTTACTTGCCTGCGAAAACCGGAGTGAAGGTGGGCGATCGCGTCGTGACCTCCGGGAGCGGCGGGATCTTCCCGCCGGGCTTGCCGGTGGGCGTCGTCGCCTCGGTCGAGGGCGGCGTCGTCCGCGTCGAGCCCTACGCGAGCCTCTCCCGCCTCGAATATCTCCGCATCGTCGACTTCGGCCTCAATGGCGTCCTCCCCCAGAGTTCGATCCCCCCGCCCCGGAGCCCCCGCCAGAGCCGGCGTGGTCAGGTCGAAGCGGAGGGGCAGTAGGGTGACGGTCGTGACCGGGCTCAGGCTTTCGAAGGCGAGTCGCTCCGCCCCTGACGCGCAGGCCGCGCGATGAAATTCGTCCTCTTTCAGCGTGATCAGGGGATCGTCAATCGGACATTGCCGATGCTGTCGGCACTGCTCTGCGTCGTCGCGTCGGTCGTGCCGTTGCATCTGCCGGGCTTCGCGGAGGTGGCGCCGGGCTTCGTGCTGATGGCGGTCTTCCACTGGTCGATCTATCGGCCGGACTTGATGCCGTTCCTGGCGGTGTTTCTCGCGGGGCTCTGCCTCGATCTACTCAATGGCGCGCCGCTGGGGCTTTCCTCCCTCGTCTTCCTCATCTCCCGTGCGGTGATCTTGAGCCAGCGCAAGGTCTTCGTCGGGCGCAGCTTCGCGGTGGTCTGGGCGGGGTTCGTGGCACTGGTGGCCGCGGCAGAGGCGCTCGAATGGGCGATCGCCTCGGCGCTCAACACCATGGCGATCGATCCGCGGCCCTTCCTCTTCCAGGCCGTCCTCACCGTGGCGCTCTACCCGGTCGTGAGCTACCTGCTCGCGCGGGTCCAGCGCAATCTGCTGATGCGGGCCTGAGATGGAGCGCGACAACAAGCGGGGCAAGCTCCTGACCCGGCGCGCGGCGCTCATTGGCGGCGCCAAGATCGGGCTCGTGGGTGCGCTTGCGGCGCGGCTTTATTACCTGCAGGTGCTGCAGGCCGACAAATACACGATGCTCGCGGACGAGAACCGCATCAACCTGCGGCTCCTCGCGCCTCCGCGCGGCTTGATCGTCGACCGCTTCGGGGTAATGCTCGCATCGAACCGCCAGAACTATCGCGTCGTGCTTGTGGCGGAGCAGGCGGGCGACATCGATTCGACGCTCGACGCCGTCGCCGAGCTCATCTCCTTGAGCGACAGCGACCGCCGGCGCGTCATGCGCGAGATCCGGCGCAAGCACAGCTTCGTTCCCGTGGTGGTGCGCGAGAACCTGAGCTGGGACGAGATGGCGCTCGTCGAGGTGAATGCACCGGAGCTGCCGGGCGTCTCGATCGAGCAAGGTCTGACGCGCGACTACCCCCTCGGTGAGATGGCCTCGCATCTCGTGGGCTACGTTGCTGCGGTCTCGGAGAGCGAGCTCACCGGCGATCCGCTCCTGGAATTGCCGGATTTCCGCATCGGCAAGAACGGCGCGGAGAAGGAGCACGACCAGGACCTCCGCGGCACCGCGGGGACGAGCGAGGTCGAGGTCAACGCCTTCGGGCGCGTGGTGCGCGAGCTCTCGCGGGAGGAGGGCACGCCCGGCCAGGAAGTGGCGCTCACCATCGACGCGGCGCTCCAGGAATACGCGGCGCAGCGTTGCATCGCGGAAGGTAGTGTCGCCTGCGTCCTGATGGATGCGCCCACGGGCGAAGTGCTGGCGATGGTCTCGGTGCCGGCCTACGACCCCGCGGCCTTCGCGGCGGGCCTCACCAGCGCGATGTGGCGCGACCTCATCGAGAATCCCTACAATCCCCTCAGCAACAAGGCGATCAGCGGCGCCTATGCGCCGGGCTCGACCTTCAAGCCGATGGTGGCGCTGGCGGCGCTCGAATCCGGCCTCGCGGTGCCGGAGACGCACGTAACTTGCCCCGGTCATTTCCAGCTCGGCGACGCCGTCTTCCATTGCTGGCGCAAGGGCGGCCACGGCACGCTCGACATGCGCGGCGGCATCAAGAATTCCTGCGACGTCTATTTCTTCGAGATGGCGCGGCGGATCGGCATCGACCGCATCGCCGCGATGGCAAAGCGCTTCGGCTTCGGCGGTACGCTCGGGATCGACGTTCCCGGTGAGCGCACCGGCCTCATTCCCACGCGCGACTGGAAGCTCGCGACCTACGGCATCCCCTGGCAGCAGGGTGAGACCATAAGCTGCGGCATCGGCCAGAGCTACATCACCACGACCCCGCTTCAGCTCGCGACCATGACGAGCCGGCTCGTGACTTCGCGCGCGATCGTGCCGCGCTTGACGCGCGAGGCCGGCGTCATGACGGAGGACAGCAGTCCCGTCCGTCCGAGCTTCTCGCCCATCGGCGTTTCCGCGCGCGACATGGCGTTGGTGCTCGATGGCATGAACGCCGTCGTGAACGAGCAGGGCGGCACCGCCTTCGGCGCGCGCATCAAGGACCCCGTGATGGCGATGGGTGGCAAATCCGGGACCTCGCAAGTCCGCCACATCACACAGGCCGAGCGCGACCGCGGCCTGCCCAAGCCCAAGGAAGTGCCGTGGAAGGAGCGCGATCACGCGCTCTTCGTCTCTTTCGCGCCGGTGAGCGCGCCACGCTATGTCTGCGCCGTCGTCGTCGAGCATGGCGGCGCCGAGGGCGGCGGCGGCTCGGCGGTGGCGGCGCCGATCTGCCGCGACGTGCTCATTGAAGCGCAGACGCGCGATCCCGCGCGCCGCATCCCGCCGAGCCGGCTCGCGGGCGAGCGCGGCGCGACGCGGAGCTGAGCCCCATGGCCGTCTCCTTCTACGCCTCCAGCCGCCAGCCCGAGCTCACGCTCGCGGAGAAAGTCTGGAGCCTCAATTGGGGTCTCGTCCTCATCGTGAGCACGCTCGCGGGCGTCGGCTTCGCGACCCTCTATTCCGCCGCCAACGGCAACTGGGATCCCTGGGCCAGCAAGCAGATGCTCCGCTTCGCGGTCGCCTTCGTGATGATGGTGACGGTGGCTCTGGTGGACATCCGCATCTGGTTCCGCGCTGCCTATGCGATCTACGCGGTCTCCTTCGTGCTGCTGGTCGCGGTCGATCTCCGCGGTGCGATCGGCATGGGCGCCCAGCGCTGGATCGATCTCGGGGTTATCCAGCTCCAGCCTTCGGAGCTCATGAAAGTGGCGCTGGTGCTGGCGCTCGCTCGCTATTTCCACGGGCTCAGCATCGAGGACATCGGGAGGCCACTGGCGCTCGCGGTGCCGGTGCTGCTGGTGGTGGTGCCCGCGGGGCTCGTGATGAAGCAGCCCGATCTCGGCACCGCCATGATGCTGGTGCTCGGCGGCGGCATGGTGTTTTTCCTCGCGGGCGTCCGGCTCTGGATGTTCGCGGCGGTGGTCACGGCGGGTCTATCGGCGATCCCCGTCGTCTGGCGCTTCCTCAAGAGCTATCAGAAGAACCGCATCTATACCTTCCTCGAGCCCGAGACCGACCCGCTCGGCGCGGGCTATCACAGCCTACAGTCCAAGATCGCCATCGGCTCCGGCGGAACCGTCGGCAAGGGCTTCCTGCAGGGCACGCAAAGCCACCTCAACTTTCTGCCGGAGAAACAGACGGATTTCGTCTTCACGATGCTCGCGGAGGAGTGGGGCCTCGTCGGCGGCTTGAGTCTCCTCGCGCTCTACATGCTCGTGATGATCTACGGCTATGCCATCGCCTTCCGCAGCCGCAGCCATTTCGGCCGCATGCTCGCCCTCGGCATCGTCGTCAATCTCTTCCTTTACGTCTTCATCAACACCGCGATGGTGATGGGTTTGATCCCCGTGGTGGGCGTGCCGCTGCCGCTCATCTCTTATGGCGGGACCGCGATGCTCACGGTCATGTTCGGTTTCGGCCTTCTCATGAGCGTCTCCGTCCACCGCGACATCCGCATCGGGCGCTACGGCGACATGAGCGACGGCTAAATCTCCGGAGAGGGCCGCTCCGCTTGAATCGCCGATCTCGACAACACCCACCCACCCTGATATAAGCCGCCCTCCCGCGTGGGGTGCATAGCTCAGTTGGTAGAGCAGCTGACTCTTAATCAGCGGGTCGCAGGTTCGAGTCCTGCTGCACCCACCACGCAGTCTCCCAATTGGTCGTCTCTCTCGCCGACGTGCGAGAACAGGGCGCGGTGGCGGGCCTCCCCCGCAGGGCATCCGGGGCCAGAGACACGTAGCGCTCGCGTAGTTCGTCGGTACTTGCCTTGGTTTTCTCCGTCGGCGGCTGCCAGGACCCGCTCAGCATTCGATGCGTGAGCTCCGCGACGGAGGGATCAACCGAAGCCGAGGCGCCGCCTCTGCGCCTGCCAGTCGAGCGGCAGGACGGTTCTGCGCACAAGCGACTGAGTCGTGAGATCCACCGGCTGCTTTCCCTCGATGATGGCGCGCACGATGTCCGGTGCCAGGAAGGCCAACGGCAGGATGCGCCGCAGGTAGCGACCATCGATGCGTTCGCGCGCTGTCAGCTCGGAGAAGGAGCTGACCTTGCGAGTGAGTAGGGCATCGAAGCAGCGGTAAGCGCGGGCGACATCCCTGAGTAAAACCGGATCCGTCCTCGGCGCACCGTCCGCCGCAT
>DATJVP010000049.1:0-11649 GCA_035581425.1 Allostellaceae bacterium
AACGCGCTCCGCTTCGGCAGCCCCGATCATCCGAAGACGCGGCATCTCGTGGCGGGCGTGGTCGCGGGGATCGGCGGCTACGGCAATTGCGTGGGCGTGCCGACCGTCGGCGGCGAGTGCAATTTCCATCCCGCCTATAACGGCAACATCCTCGTCAACGCCATGACCGTGGGAATCGCGCGCGCCGACCGCATCTTCTATTCGAAGGCGGCGGGTCCCGGAAATTCCGTGATCTATGTCGGCGCCAAGACCGGGCGCGACGGCATCCACGGCGCCACCATGGCCTCGGCGGAGTTCAGCGAGGACGCCGAGGAGAAGCGCCCGACCGTCCAGGTCGGCGATCCCTTCACCGAGAAGCTTCTGATCGAGGCCTGCCTCGAGCTCATGGCAGAGGATGCGATCGTCGCGATCCAGGACATGGGTGCCGCGGGCCTCACCTCCTCCTCCGTGGAGATGTCCGGCAAGGGCGGGCTCGGCATCGAGCTCGATCTCGACCTCGTGCCCACGCGCGAGACCGGGATGACGCCCTACGAGATCATGCTCTCCGAGAGCCAGGAGCGCATGCTCATGATCCTGAAGCCCGGCAGCGAGCCGCTCGCACGGCGGATCTTCGAGAAGTGGGAGCTCGACTTCGCGCGCATCGGCCGTGTCACCGAGACCGGACGGCTGGTGCTGCGCATGCACGGTAAGACCGTCGCGGACATGCCGGTCGGGCCGCTGGTGACGGAGGCGCCGGTCTACGAGCGGCCCTGGGTCCCGACGCCCGCGCGGGCCGAGCTTGCGGCGTCGGAGGTCCCCGCGCCCGCGGACTTGATGCAGGCGCTCGCGAAGATCCTGGGCTCGCCCGACGTCTGCTCGAAACGCTGGATCTGGAAGCAATACGACCACCTCGTCATGGGCAACACGGTGCAGCGGCCCGGCGGCGATGCCGCAGTGGTGCGGCTGCCGCGGTCGAGGAAAGCCCTGGCGCTGGTGACGGACTGCACGCCCCGTTATTGCGCGGCCGACCCCAAACGCGGCGGGGCGCAGGCGGTCGTGGAGACCTGGCGCAACTTAACGGCCGTGGGCGCGACGCCGATCGCCATCACCGACAACATGAACTTCGGCAATCCCGAGCGTCCGGAGATCATGGGCCAGTTCGTGGGCGCGGTCGAAGGCATGCGCGAGGCCTGTCTCGCCCTCGACTATCCCGTCGTCTCCGGCAACGTCTCGCTCTACAACGAGACCAATGGCAGCGGCATTCTGCCGACGCCAGTCGTCGGCGGAGTGGGCCTCTTGAGCGACGCCGCGAAGACCGTCTCGCTCAACTTCAAGAAAGCCGGCGACGCCGTGATCCTTCTCGGCGAGACCAAGGGGCATCTGGGCTCGTCGCTCTATCTACGCGAAGTCCTCGGACGCGAGGACGGGGCGCCGCCGCCGGTCGACCTTGCGGCCGAGCGGCGCATCGGCGACTTCGTGCGGGGCGAGATCGAGGCGGGTCACGTCACCGCCTGCCACGACCTCTCCGATGGCGGCCTCCTGGTGGCGCTCGCGGAGATGGCGATGGCGGGCGGGCTCGGTGCGAGCCTAAGCCTGCCACGGGGGCTTCCGGCGCATGCCGCCGCTTTCGGCGAGGACCAGGGGCGCTATCTCGTAACCACTGGCGATGGCTCGGCTTTTCTCGCGCGTGCCAAAGCCGCGGGCGTGCCGGCGGCCATGCTCGGGACGGTCGGAGGCCATGCGTTGACAGTCGCGGGCGCCGGTGCCATATCGACCGATGAGTTGAAACGCATTCACGAGGCGTGGCTGCCGCAATACATGGCAGCGCCCTGAACGGAGCGAGACTTGGCGATCGATGTGGCGACCCTCGAGCGGCTCATCAAGGAAGGGTTGCCCGATGCGCGCGTGACCATCGAGGACCTCCGCGGCGACGGCGACCATTACGCCGCGCACGTGATTTCCGCGTCGTTCAAGGGCAAGACGCGCGTGCAGCAGCACCAGATGGTCTATCAGGCGCTGCGAGGACGTATGGGCAACGAGCTGCACGCGCTTGCGCTGCAGACGAGCCCGCCCGAGGATTGAATTTCAGAACCGAGGTTCCCGTCATGACCGATCAAGTCGTCTCCGACCGCATCAAGCAGGACATCAAGGACAACACCGTCGTGCTCTACATGAAGGGCACGCCGGTCTTCCCGCAATGCGGCTTCTCCGCCGCGGTGGTACAGATCCTCACGCAGATGGGCGTGAAGTTCAAAGGCGTCGACGTGCTCGCGGACCCCGCGCTCCGTCAGGGCATCAAGGAGTTCTCGAGCTGGCCCACGATCCCGCAGCTCTACGTCAAGGGCGAGTTCGTCGGCGGTTGTGACATCGTCCGCGAGATGTTCCAGACCGGCGAGCTCAAGGAATTCCTCTCGAGCCACGGCGTGGAGACACGGGCTTAGCGCGGGGCTACCCTCGCCATCAAGCGTCGAACTCAAACGCGGCCATGCTGAGTGTCCCGTTGGTGAAGCCCGCGTGAATGCGCTCGCCGCGGCCCCCCGCGCCCATCGCGACGAAGATCGGCAGGAAATGCTCGTCGCTCGGATGCGCATGGGCGGCGTTGGGCGCGCGCTGCTGCCAGTCGAGTAGCGCCTCGGTATCGTCGGCGGCGATCGTCGCCGCGAGCCAATCGTCGAAATCCCGCGCCCATTTGGGCGTCGTGCCGCCGCCGCGGTTCATGTCGCGGAGATTGTGCGTGGCGCCGCCGCTCGCGAGCACCAGCACGCCCTCCTCGCGAAGCGGAGCCAGCGCCTTCCCGAGCTCGTAATGCCAGCGCGCGTCGCGCCGCGGCTGGATCGCGAGCTGCGTCACGGGCATGTCGGCCTCGGGATAAATCAAGCGCAAGGGGACCCAGGCGCCGTGATCGAGGCCGTATTCCGGATCGAGGCCGACGGGGAGTCCCGCCTGCGCCACCAGCTCGGCCGCGCGCCGCGCGAGTCTCGGCGCGCCCGGCGCGGGGTAGCGGATCTCGTACATGGGCGCGGGAAAGCCGTAAAAATCGTGGATCGTCTCCGGCCGCTCCGCGAGGCTCGCGGCAGGGATGTCCGTCATCCAATGCGCGGAGACGCAAAGCACCGCCTGGGGCCGCGGCAGGCTTGCGCCGAGCTCGTGCCAGAAGACACCGGTCTCTCCGGCGTCGAGTGCCAGCATCGGCGAGCCGTGCGAGACGAAGATCGCGGGAAGCCTGCTCATGCTTTTCCCTCCGGCCGCGGCCGCGCGTCCTTTGGCGGCACGATCAGCACGCGGTCGACGCGCCGCCCGTCCATATCCATGACCTCGAAGCGGAAGCCCTCGATCATCACGTGGTCGGCTACCGCGGGAATGCGGTTCATCTGCGCCATCAGGAAGCCTCCGAGCGTGTGGAATTCTCCGGTCTCCTCGTCCGGAAGATGCGGCAGGCCCGTCAGGTCCCTCACCTGATCGAGCGGCACCATGCCATCGACGAGCCACGACCCATCCTCGCGCTGCACGACTGCGGCGTCCTCTTTGAGGTCAGGCTGCGCGATGTCGCCCACCAGTGCCTGCAGGATGTCGTGCAGGGTGACGATCCCTTCGAAGGCGCCGTACTCGTCGACGACGATCGCCAAGGGCTCGCCCGACTGTTTGAATATCTCGAGCGCGCGGAGCGCCGTCACCGTGCTCGGAATGTAGAGCGGCTTGCGCAGCACCGCGCGCAGGTCGAAGGGCTTCTCGCCCAGCACCTGCGCCAGCAGGTCCTTGACCTGCACGATGCCCGCGACGTGCTCCGTCCTACCCTCGACCACCGGAAAGCGCGAGTGGGGGCTTGCGGCGAGGCGGCGGCGGTGGTCCTCCGGCGCATCCGTGAGATCGAGCCATTCTACCTGTGTCCGCGGCGTCATCACCGCGCTGATGCGGCGATCGCCGAGGCGGAACGCCATCTGCACGATCCCGGTCTCGACCGCGTGAAACCGGCCGGCGGCGGTGCCCTCACGCAGCATCACCGCGATCTCCTCCTCCGTGACACCCTCGGCGCCGGGGCGGACCGGGATCAGGCGGAGGATCAGATTGCTCGAGGTGTTGAGGAGCCAATTGAGCGGCGCCATGGCTCGCGCGAAGCCCCGGAGGAAACGCGCGGCGCCCGCGGCAATCGCCTCCGGCCGCGCGAGCGCGATGCGCTTCGGGACGAGCTCGCCGATCACCAGCGAGACGTAAGAGATCCCGACGACGACGAGCCCGATGCTGACGGCATGCGCGTAGCGGCCGAGCGCGCCCGAGGAGCCCGCGATCGTGCTCGCGAGCTCGTCGCCGAGCGTGGCCCCGCCGATTGCCGAGGCAAGCACGCTGATCACCGTGATGCCGATCTGCACGGTCGAGAGAAAGCGGCCGGGCTCCCGCGTGAGCTCGAGCGCGACCTTGGCGCCGCGGCTGCCGCCATCGGCCGCGTGCTGCAGCCGCGCGCGGCGCGAACCGACCAGGGCGGTTTCCGCCATTGCGAACAAGCCGTTGAGCACGATCAGCAGAAAGACGATTCCGAGCTGTATTGAAATCATGACATGGCCCCGCGGGCGATCCCTTGACCGCCTCTAGCATAAGGCCAATCGCGGGAAAATTCGCCCGTCGGCTGCGGTAGGCCTCAGCTCGTGCCGCTCTTGCGCAACCTTCTGATGAAATAGAGCACGAGCCCGATCAGGCCGCCGATGGCAGCTCCCGTAAGCGCCGCCGTGCCCACGCCCCCGAGATCGATGCCCATGACGCGCCAGCGCGCGGACTCGGCCTCGGTTGCAGCGTTCGCGGCGATGAGCGCCGCGATGTTCGCCTTGTCCTCGGCGATCATGCCGGCGATGGCGTCGTCCCCGGCGTCGCTGCGATAGATGTTGATCGAGATCGGGATCTCGTTGACGAGCGTGAGGCCCAAGATCCCGAGCACGCGATGCTGGCTGTTGTCGGAGGGATCGGCGACACCCTCGGCGCTGACGCCGAGATAGATCGCGGTCTCGTCCTTCGCGAGCAGCCCCAACATCCGTACGCTTCCCACGGACATTCCCGCCGCCTTGAGCCGGGTTTTCGCAGCCTCGACCGCGCCCGCGGGATCGAAATCGGGGAATTGCTTGCCGAGCTCCGCGACGTAGTCCTGCCGCGTCCCCTCCGAATATTTCGATTGATCCCCGTTCGGCGTCGGCGTGAGGATCATGCCGTAGCGCGAGAGATCGTATTTGCCGCTCTGACGCGAGGTGTCGAGTGCCTTGCAGTCCACGAAGACGATGACGATCCGATTGGTCCCGCCTTGCGCTTTCTCGAGCGTATCCAGGATCGCCGCCTCGGAGGTACGCCCGCGGTCGAGCGCGCAATATCCCGAGGGCGGCGCGACCTCGACGGTCTGGCCCGCCAAGACCACCTGATCCGCCCACGCGGCATGTCCCGCAAGCGCAAGCGTCCCCACGAGCGCCAGCGCGAGCGCCGCGCGCCGACCGAGCCCAGCTTCGTGCATTGTCCCCCCCGTCCCCCGCGCGCGCATTCTAGGGAGGATAGAGCGGATGGCAAGACGCGAGATCAGGGGTGGGGCGCTTCCTCGTGCGGCGCCTCGAGGTTCATCGCCTCGCGCGCGGCGGCGACGCGGTCGATCTCGGACTTGGCGCGGGGATGCTTGCCGAGGAAGCGCTCGAAATCGCGTTTGGTCAGGACCAGAAGCTGGCAATAGGAGAGCGCAACCACGTCGGCGACCCGCGGGCGCCCCGTCAGCAGCGCGAGCTCGCCGAAGAAATCGCCGCGCCCGAGGCGCACCTTGTGGCTCGGCAGCGCCACCTCGACCGCGCCCGAGGAGATGAAGAAGGCGCTGTCGCCGCGCTCGCCTTTGCGGATCAGCAGCTCGTCCGGAAGCCCGAGCCGCGGGCGGAAGCGCCGCGCGAGCGAGCGAATTTCCAGCACGCTGAATCCCCGGAAGAGATCGACCCGCTTGAGGAGCGCCTCGGTATCGAGCCCGAGATCCAGCGGCGGGCGCCCCCGGCTCTCGCGCTGATCGGAAGCGAGACCGCGCAGGAGATCGTCGTAGAGCTCGCGTCCGATCAACCCCTCCTCGTAGAGGTCGCGATACTCCGCGAGCTCGCGGACCAGGGCGGATTGCCGCAGGAAGCGCCGCTCCAGCGCCTCCGCGTGATCCGGGTATTGCAGGCGGAGCCCGTCGAGCGCGCGTCCTGTGTCCTCGATGCGCCGCGAGAGCGTCGCTTCGAGGATGCTCGAGGCGTGCTCGCCGAGGAGCGGCGGCAGGCGCCGCGCCGCGAAGCGCCGGAGCGCCTCCAGCACGAGATGGCGCACCGAGAGCTCCTCGAAGCGGGAGGAGAGCTCGTGCGCGAGCGCGCGCTCGAAGCCGACCTGCCGGTGCAGGAAATGCGCGACGCGGAAATTCCAGCGGTAGCGTAATCCTTCGCGCGCAACCCGGGAGTAGCCGGTCTCGCCTTGCGCCTTGGCGGCGTCGAGGAGTGTCGCCGTCACGCGGAGGAGGCGCTCGATCACCGCGGGCGCCACGGTGCCCTGGCCCAGATGCTCGAGGATGAGCTGGCGCTCGCGGTTGGTGAGCGCGATCAATCCGATGGTGATGCGGTCGCGGTCGGAGATCGCGGCCTCGACGCCGGGATCGGAGTTGGCCTCCTGGATCCGCGCCTCGTAAGGGGCGGCGACGGAGCGTGCGACCTTGGGGGCGATCTTGTACTGCTCGGCGGTCTCGCGGACGCTGTCGCGGACGTCGGCCAAGGCGACAGCCAGCACCTTGCTGCGGAGCGCCTGATTGAGCGGCGAGAGCCGGTCGAGCTTCAGCAGGCGGATCATCGGCCGGAGCGTCAACCCGTTGACGAGCAGCGTGAAGAGAACGAACCCCGTCGCGAGCACCGCCACGAAGCGCTGCGTCACGTCGTCGAGCGCCGGATGCTCGGTGACGCCGAGCGCCAGAGCCACCGTCACCGCGCCCCGCAGCCCGCCCCAGGTCACCACCGCCTTGTAGGCGTTGTCGACGCGCTCGCTCACCTTGAAGATGTTGAGGAGCGGCAGCAGCCCGTAGAGCACGAGCGCGCGCGCGCCGAAGGCAGTCACGACCAGAACCAGAAGCAGGAATAGATCCTCGCCGTCGATGTCGCCGATGAGCCTCGGCACCAGGATCGAGGCGAGGACGAAGATCAACGAGCTCGCGATGTATCCCGTCTGCTCCCAGACCGCCTCGAGATAGGCCCAATTGGCGGGCGCGAGCCGCGCACGGCCGCTGACGCCGACCGCAAGCCCCGTCACCACCACAGCGACGACTCCGGAAAGGTCGAGCTCGTCCCCGATGATGAAGACGAGATAGGGAACCGCGAAGGTCAGCGACACCTCGGCCGTGCGGAGACCGCCGAGGAGCGGCACCGCGAAGGCAAAGAGGCGTGCCGCTATGAGACCGAGCGCGATCCCTCCGAAGAAGGTCCACAGGAACTGCCCCGTCACCGCGAGGATGCTCGGATGGGTCCCGTCGACGATCATCCCCAGGAGGATCGTGAAGAGCACGATCGCAGCGGCATCGTTGAGGAGGCTCTCGCCCTCGACGAGGCGGGTGAGCCGGCCCGGAGTGCCGAGCTCGCGAAAGATCGCGATTACGGCGGCGGGATCGGTCGTGGCGACGATGGCGCCGAGCAGCGTCGCGACGGCGAAGGAGACCCCGCTCACAGCGGAAAGGGTGAGGCCGATCGCGACCGCGCAGACCAGCACCGCGATCACCGCGAGCAGCAGGATCGGCGCCGCATCTTCCGCCATCTCGCGCACGTCGATGGTGAGCGCGGCCTGGAACAGCAGCAGCGGCAGGAAGACCACGATGAAGGTCTCGGAGGTGAAGGGCAGATTGACGAGCGGCCGCACCATGTCGTCGAAGGCCGAGGTGAGGGGCGTGTAGAGCAGGAAGGCGGCGCTGCCGCCGATCGCGACGCCGACGAGGGCGAGAAGCACGGAATGCGGGAGATGAGTGCGCTCGGCGATCGGCTGCACGAAGCTGATCGGAATCAGAAGACTCGCAATCGTAAGGGTAATTACCGTGACTTCGAGCACGCGCCGGTCCCTGGGTCGAGTTTTCGACCGCCGCAGGTTAACCGAGGCGGCGCGGCCCGCAAACGAAAAGGCCGCTCCCGAGGAAGCGGCCCTTTTGGACTAGACGATGCGGCGCGCGTCAGCGCGAGTAGAACTCCACCACCAGGTTCGGCTCCATCGGCACCGGGAAGGGAACGTCGGCGAGCTTCGGCGCACGGATAAAGCGGCCCTTCATCTTGTCGTGATCGACCTCGACATAGTCGGGGACGTCGCGCTCGGCCGACTTCACGGATTCGAGGACGAGCACCATCTGCTTGCTTTTCTCTTTGAGCTCGATGATGTCCTCGTCCCGCACCTGGTAGGAGGGGATGGTGACGCGTCTGCCATTGACGCGGATGTGGCCGTGGTTGACGAGTTGGCGAGCGGAGAACACCGTGGGCGCAAATTTCATGCGGTAGATCACCGCATCGAGGCGGCGCTCCAGCAGCTCGATCATGTTCTCGCCGGTGTCGCCCTTGCGCCGCGCGGCTTCTTCGTAGAAGCGGCGGAACTGGCGCTCGCCGATGTTGCCGTAGTAGCCCTTGAGCTTCTGCTTCGCCATCAACTGGACGCCGTAGTCCGAGGGCTTCTTGCGTCGCTGGCCGTGCTGGCCCGGACCGTAGTCCCGATTGCGATTGAGCGGGCTCTTCTGCCGGCCCCAGAGATTGACGCCGAGGCGTCGATTGATCTTGTACTTCGACTGGTGTCGCGTGCTCATGAGTCTCCGTTGCAGCTTATGCCGCAGATGTTGTCCCGATAGTCCTCCGGACCCTGCCGGCGGCGGGGCGTCAAACGCCCACTTTCTCGGGAATGAAGGCGCGGGACTATAGCGGGGAACCGTGGGATGTCAAATCGCTCCGGGGGAACGGTATTGCGTCCTTCGACGCGCTCCCTCCGGTCGCTTGCTCAGGGATGAGGGGCACCGAGGATGCCATTAACAGCCTCCCTCATCCTGAGCAAGCGAAGCGCGTCGAAGGACGCACGGGCCGACCTGCGACCGATCAGACGCGCTTCTTCCCCGGCCGCCGTCTTGGCCCCGCGAAGGCCGTGACGACCCCATGGAGCGTGCGGAGTTCCTGCTCCGTGCATTGCGCGCGCAGGAAGAGCGAGCGGAGATTGCGCACCATGCTCGGACGCTTGTCGCGCTGACGGAGGAAGCCGTTGAGGACCAACTCCTCTTCGAGGTGATCGAAGAAGCGGTGGTATTCCTCCTGCGTCGCAGGCCGGCTGTGTCCCACATGGAGCTGCTCCGCGAGGGTCTCATCGCCCGCCAGAAACCACTCGTAGCCCACCAGCAGCACCGATTGCGCGAGGTTCAGCGAGGAGAAGGCGGGGTTTAGCGGCACGGTTACGATGGTCTCCGCGAGCGCCACCTGGTCGCTCGTCAATCCCGTGCGCTCGGGGCCGAAGAGGATACCGCAGCTCTCGCCCAGGGCTGTGTAGCGCCGCATCTCCTGCGCCGCCAAGCGTGGCGTCAAGATTCGCTTCACCATATGCCGGTCGCGCGCAGTGGTGACGTAGAGATGCCTAATCTCCGCGATCGCGTCTTCCATCCGCGCGTAGAGTTTCGCACCGTTGACGACGATATCGGCGCCGCTCGCGGCGGTGATCGCCTTGTCGTTGGGCCAGCCGTCGCGCGGGCGCACCAAGCGGAGATCGCCGAGCCCGCAATTGAGCATCGCGCGCGCGGCAGTGCCGATGTTCTCGCCGAGTTGCGGCTCCACCAGGATCACCGCGGGGCCTTCGGCGATCCGCGGACGCCGCCGATTCGTGCCGGCCATCCCCTAGCCTCGCCGCCCCGCCTTCCAGAGCTTGTAGGTGAGGCTGTCGTTGAGCGCGATGTAGGAGGCGTCGATGACGTTGGCGGAGACGCCGACGGTGGCCCAGGTCTCGCCACGCCCGTCCGCGCTCTCGATCATCACGCGCGTCACCGCCTTGGTGCCCTCCTCCGGCGTCAGGATACGCACCTTGTAATCCGTGAGGCGCACCTCCGCGAGCTCGGGATAGACGGGGATGAGCGCCTGACGGAGCGCGCTGTCGAGCGCGTTCACGGGACCATTGCCCTCGGCCACGGTCATGACGCGATTTCCGCCGACCTCAACCTTGATCGTGGCCTCCGAGAGCGTCACCAGCTCGCTCCGCGCGTTCCAGCGACGCTCGTCGAGGACGCGGAAGCTTTGCAGCTTGAAGTATTCCGGCACCGTGTCGATAAGCCGCCGCGCCATCAGCTCGAAGCTTGCCTCGGCGCCGTCATAGGCGTAGCCCGCGAACTCCCGCGCTTTAACCTGCTCGAGGAGCGGCCCCAGCTTCGAGTGTTGCGCGTCGAGATCGATCCCGATCTCTCGGAGCCGCGCCAGCAGATTGGAGCGGCCGGCTTGGTCGGAGACCACGACGTGACGGCGGTTACCGACGAGGCCGGGATCGACGTGCTCGTAGGTCCGCGAGTCCTTCTCGACCGCGGAGACGTGGAGCCCGCCCTTGTGAGCGAAGGCCGCCTCCCCGACATAGGCAGCGTGCCGGTCGGGCGCGCGGTTGAGCCGCTCGTCGAGAAGGCGCGAAAGATGCGTCAGGCCCTTGAGCCCAGCCTCGCCGATGCCGGTCGAGAATCCCATCTTCAGCATCAGTGTCGGGATGATCGAGACGAGATTGGCATTGCCGCAGCGCTCGCCCAGCCCATTGATGGTGCCCTGCACGTGCCGCGCTCCCGCGCGCACGGCCGCAAGCGAGTTGGCGACGGCATTCTCGGTGTCGTTGTGGCAGTGGATGCCGAGGCGGTCGCCGGGAACTATCTTCGCGACCTCCGTCACGATGCGCCAGACCTCGTCAGGAAGCGTCCCGCCATTCGTGTCGCACAGCACGAGCCAGCGCGCGCCTGCCTCATGGGCGGCCTTAACGCAATCGAGCGCATAGCGGGGGTTGGCCTTATAGCCGTCGAAGAAATGCTCGGCGTCGAAGATCACCTCGTCGAGCTTCGTGCGGAGATGCGCGATCGACTCCCGGATCATGTCGAGGTTCTCCGGCAGCTCCGCGCCCAGCGCGACCTCAACGTGGAAGTCCCAGGTCTTGCCCACGATGGTCGCAACGCGAGCGCCGCTCGCGAGCGTCGCCGCGAGCCCGGGATCGTTCGCCGCGCTTCGCCCCGAGCGCCGCGTCATCCCGAAGGCCGCAAGCCGTGCCGTCTTGAGAGCAGGCGCGCCCGCGAAGAAGGCATCGTCCGTGGGATTGGCGCCGGGCCAGCCGCCCTCGACGTAGTCGATTCCGAGCTTGTCGAGCTCGCGCGCAAGCGCCGATTTGTCCGTCGCGGAAAAATCGACCCCCTGCGTCTGCGCCCCATCGCGCAGCGTCGTGTCATAGAGATAGATGCGCTCGGTCATGGCCGCATCAAGTGCGCTGCGGTTCGATCCGGGTTGAGAGATGGCATACTGAGAAAAAGCCTCAACATCGTTCCAACCATCACCCCGCCCGCCGCCAGAGTGTGGTGCCGTCGGGCCTGTCCTCGAGCACGATGCCCTTCATCGCGAGCTCCGCCCGTGCGCGATCGGCCTCGGCGAAGTTCTTCGCTTTGCGTGCGGCCGCGCGTCGGGCGATCAG
>DATJVP010000050.1:0-3088 GCA_035581425.1 Allostellaceae bacterium
CGCGGAATACAAGCGGCGCCAGGCGCCCCCGGGCGTGAAGCTCACCCGCCGCGCCTTCGGCCGCGACCGCCGCTACCCCATCGTCAACGGCTTCCAGGCCTCGACCTACGATCGCGGCGCGCCCGCGAAGACGCGCGTCCCATCGTGAACCCGTGACCAAGGTCCGCTTCGCGCCGAGCCCCACCGGCCGGCTCCATCTCGGCAATGCGCGTACAGCCCTCGTCAATTGGCTCTTCGCGCGGAAGAGCGGCGGGCGGTTCCTGCTGCGCCTCGACGACACCGACCGCGAGCGCTCGCGCACGGAATTCGCGCATGCGATCGAGGCGGATCTCCGCTGGCTCGGGCTCGATTGGGACGATTTTGCGCGCCAGTCGGACCGGCTCGACCGCTACGCCGCCGCGGCCGACACCCTGAAGGCGTCGGGGCGGCTCTATCCCTGTTTCGAGACCGCGGAGGAGCTCGACCTCAAGCGCAAGCTCGCGCAGCAGCGCGGCAAGCCCTGGATCTACGACCGTGCGGCGCTCGCGCTCTCGCGCGAGGAGATCGCGGGCAAGATCGCCGCAGGCGAGACGCCGCATTGGCGCTTCAAGCTCGATCATTGGCCGATCGTCTGGACCGACCTCGTGCGCGGGTTGTCTGAATTCCACGGCGAGAACTTGAGCGATCCCGTGCTGGTTCGCGCCGACGGCATGCCGCTCTATACCTTCTCCTCGGTGGTGGACGACGCCGAGCTCGGCATCACCCACGTGATCCGCGGCGAGGACCACGTCACCAACACGGCCTATCAGATCCAGCTTTTCGAGGCGCTAGGACATGCGCCGCCGGGTTTCGCGCATCTCTCGCTCATCCTGGGGCGCGGCGGCGAGGCGCTCTCGAAGCGGTTGGAGAGCCTCAGCCTCGCCAATCTGCGCGAGGACGGGATCGAGCCCATGGCGGTGGTGAGTTTGCTCGCGAAGCTCGGCACCTCCGATGCGGTCGAGCCGCGGCCCGATCTCGCGGCGGTCATCGCCGAATTCGACATCGCGAAGTTCGGCCGCGCGCAGCCGCATCTCGATCCCGAGGAGCTCCGCGCGCTCAACGCGAAGCTCCTGCACCAGATGCCCTTCGCGGAGGCCATGGCGCGCCTGCCCCAGGGTGCCGGCGAGGCTTTCTGGCTCGCGGTCCGCCCGAACCTCGAGCGGCTCTCGGACGCCGGCTACTGGTGGCAGGTCTGCAATGGCGAGATCACGCCGACGATCGCGCCGGAGGAGGCGCATTGGCTCGCAGAGGCGGGCAATCTCCTCCCCATCGCACCATTCGATGGAACCGCCTGGGCAACCTGGACCGAGCGCGTCGCCGCAGTCACCGGCCGCAAGGGGAAGACGCTCTACCAGCCGCTGCGTCTCGCGCTCACGGCCCGCGAACATGGACCGGAAATGCGGAATCTGTTACCCCTCATCGGCCGCGACCGAGCGCTCCGGCGCCTGCGGGGAGAGCCGGCGTAACCGCCCGCGGAGCCGCCGTGCGTCCTTCGACGCGCTTCGCTTGCTCAGGATGAGGTGCATTTGTGATGGCAAAAAGAAAATCGCCTCATCCTGAGCAAGCGATCGGAGGGAGCGCATCGAAGGATGAGGGAGTTCTTTTGATGGCACTCGCGGGATCACCTCATCCTGAGCAAGCGACCGAAGGGAGCGCGTCGAAGGACGCAGGGAATTGATACGTGCCTCTCACGCTCTACAACACGCTCTCCCGCCGCAAGGAGGCTTTCGAGCCGCTCGATCCCGCGCGCGTGCGCATGTACGTCTGCGGCCCCACGGTCTACGACTTCGCGCATATTGGGAACGCGCGTCCCGTCGTCGTCTTCGACGTGCTCTTTCGACTGCTGCGCCGCAAGTACGGCGCGGAGCACGTCACCTATGTGCGGAACGTCACCGACGTCGACGACAAGATCAATGCCGCCGCGAAGGAGAGCGGCAAGAGCATTCGCGACATCACGGAGCGGACGCTCGCGACCTATCACGAGGACGTGGCCGCGCTCGGCTGCTTGAAGCCCAGCCACGAGCCCCGCGCGACCGAGCATATCGGCGGCATGATCGTTATCATCGAGACCTTGATTCGCACCGGGCACGCTTACGCGGCCGAGGGGCACGTGCTCTTCGCCGTCGCGAGCAAATCCGATTACGGCAAGCTCTCCCGCCGGAGCCGCGAGGAGCTTCGCGATGGCGCGCGCGTCGAGGTCGCACCCTATAAACGCGATCCCGGCGATTTCGTGCTGTGGAAGCCCTCGACGCCCGACATCCCCGGTTGGGAGAGCCCCTGGGGCCGCGGCCGCCCCGGCTGGCACATAGAGTGCTCCGCCATGAGCGAGACCTATCTCGGCGAGAGCTTCGATATCCACGGCGGCGGCCTCGATCTCATCTTCCCACACCACGAGAACGAAATCGCGCAGAGCGAGAGCGCGCATGGAGACAAGCCCTTCGCGCGCTACTGGCTGCACAACGGCTTCGTCACCGTGAATGGCGCCAAGATGGCAAAATCCGAGGGCAACTTCCGCACCATCCGCGACGTGCTCTCGGAAGCGCCGGGCGAGGCCGCGCGCCTGGCGCTGCTGACTGCGCACTATCGCGATCCCCTGGATTGGACGAGCGATCGCCTCATCCAGGCGAAGCAGACGCTCGATCGGTTCTATCTGGCGCTGCGCGAAGCGGCGGCCATCCAGCCCCTGATGCCTGCGGAATTGCCGCCCGCGATAGAAACTGCGCTCGACGACGATCTCAACACGCCGCTGGCGCTCGCGGGCCTCTACGAGCTGCTGGGCGAGCTGAACAAGAGCACGAGCGCGGCCGAGCGGGCCCGGCTCAAGGGTGCGTTGCTTGCGAGCGGCTCGGTCCTGGGCCTATTGCAGCATGCGCCGGAGGCGTGGTTGCAGGGCGATGCCGCCGGAATCTCCGCCGGCGAGATCGAGACGCTGATCGCCCGACGCGCGGCCGCACGCAAAGCGAAGAACTTCGCCGAGGCCGATCGCGCACGGGCGGAGCTCGCGATGAAGGGCATCGTGCTCGAGGACAGGCCCGACGGCACCACACTCTGGCGGCGGGCGGGGTGATGG
>DATJVP010000051.1:0-21769 GCA_035581425.1 Allostellaceae bacterium
GGGTGATCGCCTTGCGCGCTCTCTGCACTGATAAGACGGACGGAACGCGCAGAGGTTCAATCCGACGCGTACCGCACGGCGCGGCCCCGCGCGCCGCGATGCTCACGGGGAGGAGGGGGCATCAGAGATGAGAACAGAAAAGGAATTCCGGGGACACGATGGAATTCCGGGGACACGATGTATTGTGTCCCCTTATTTCGTGTCCCCTTAATTTCACGTGTCCTAATGTAGGCGAGATGCGACCACTCCGAAACCGTAGCCGTCGAGATCCTCGCACCGCTCATCGACCGAGATGTAACTGCGGTCCAGTGCGAACACGATCGTAGTCTGCCAACCCGACAGGCAGAAGTCCTGGTCGTAACCGTCGACGGGGAAGTCGTCGGAGGGCATCGAACTCGTCTGCGCCTGCGCCGAGCCTGATGCCACCGCACAGAGACCGACCACCATGACGGCCGCGATGGCGGCTGCCGCAATCCTTCTCATACGACCCTCCGGAATTGAAACGCCAACGCCCGCATCGGTCGCGCACCCTATCGTCAAAAGCGGTAGTAGGAGGACTGGATGTCCCCGACGTCGCCGCAAGTGTCTTCAACGAAGATCCATCCCCGCGCCCAATCGACTATGACTTCGGTGCGCCATCCGCCGTAGCAGAATTGGTTGATCGACGTGTCGTTCGCGTCGGCGCGTGCCGGCGCCGCGCTCGCGATTCCGGCCGCAACCATTCCCGCGAAGCCTGCGATCGCCCATTTCCTCATCTCGATCTCCGATATGCACGCATGCCCGATTGCTTGCTCCATAGCGTTAGACGCCCCGCGGAAGGACCGGTTCAATCTCCGTCCCGAATTAATTACGGGGACACAATACTCATCTCCGCTCCGCCTCGCGCTGCCGCCGCGGCTTTGGGCCGGGCTTTCCGCGCGCGAGGGGGCGAGCGAGGCGCGCGGACAGATGCGCTACGAAGTCGGCTCCGCCGAGCGGCCGGCCGGTGCGCTCGCTGGCGCGAATTGCGTCATGGTCCGCCGCGCTCAGCGATCCCTCGAGGAATGCCGACCAGGCCGGGACGATCTCCAGCATGGGGCGCACGCACACGAGTCCGTCGTCGCGACCCCGAAGATGCGCCCGCGCGCTCGACCAAGGCCAGTCGCGCGCGCCCTCGACGAGGCGCGCCCGCACCGGGTTCTGCTCAATGTAGCGGACGGCAGCGATGAGGTGCGCGTCGTCCATCGGAAACGATGCGAACCGCCCCTGCCAGAGATAGCCGCGCCAGCCTTCGCGCTCATTGATGTGCCAGGTGTATCGCCGGTGCGTTTCGCCGAGCGCCGCGCGCAGTCCGTCGGTATCGGCTGGTACCAGTACGAGATGGACGTGGTTTGGCATGAGGCAGTAGGCCCAGACTTCCACCCTCGCATTCCTGCAGTTCTCGGCCAGCAAGGCGCGATAGAGCGCATAATCGGCCTCGGAGAAGAACACCTGCTGTCGGCGGTTTCCCCGTTGTGTCACGTGATGCGGCACTCCCGCCGCCACTACCCGAGCCAAGCGGGCCATTGGATTGATTGGGTGAGATGTGCGGCAGTCAATTGAGTATTGTGTCCCCGGAATTGGGATCGCTCTGAAATTTGACGGGGAACGTGCCGCGGAGTTCACGCAGGGATGAAATTTCTTCAGCGGCGTGACGCGCGAACCGAGGTGCCGCCGTCTCGGCCCCGGGAACAAAACAAAAACATTGCGCCACGGAACAAAAAGGGTACACTCACCTCGCGCTCACGGGGATGCGGTCGGTGCCCAGCCCCGCATTGCTTCGTCCTTGAACCCTGTGGAATAAGAGGAGTAGGTCATGTCCCAGCCAACATTGCGCGTCGTTGAAAAGGAAAATATGGACAAGCAGAAGGCCTTGGATGCCGCTCTGGGACAGATCGAGCGGTCATTCGGCAAGGGCTCGATCATGCGTCTGGGCGCCCGTGAGGCGAGCACGGGCGAGGCGGAGGTGGTCTCGACGGGATCGCTCGGCCTCGACATCGCTCTCGGCATCGGCGGACTGCCGCGCGGACGCGTCATCGAGATCTATGGGCCCGAAAGCTCCGGTAAGACCACGCTTGCCCTCCATGTGATCGCGGAAGCGCAGAGGGGCGGCGGCACCTGCGCCTTCATCGATGCCGAGCACGCGCTCGATCCCGGCTATGCGAGGAAGCTCGGCGTCAACGTCGACGAGCTCCTGATCTCGCAGCCCGACGCCGGCGAGCAGGCGCTGGAGATCGCGGATACTCTGGTGCGCTCCGGCGCGATCGATGTGCTGGTCGTCGATTCCGTCGCGGCGCTGGTGCCGCGCGCGGAGCTCGAGGGCGAGATGGGCGACAGCCATGTCGGCCTCCACGCCCGCCTCATGAGCCAGGCGCTGCGCAAGCTCACGGGCTCGATCTCGCGCTCGCGCTGCATGGTGATCTTCATCAATCAGATCCGCCTCAAGATCGGGATCATGTTCGGCAATCCCGAGACCACCACCGGCGGCAACGCGCTCAAATTCTACGCCTCCGTGCGCCTCGACATCCGCCGCATCGGCGCGATCAAGGAGCGCGAGCAGGTGATCGGCAACCAGACCCGCGTCAAGGTCGTGAAGAACAAGATGGCCCCGCCCTTCAAAGTCGTCGAATTCGACATCATGTACGGCGAGGGCGTCTCCAAACGCGGCGAGCTCATCGATCTCGGCATTCAGGCGGGCGTCGTCGAGAAGTCAGGCTCGTGGTTCTCCTATGACGGCGAGCGCATCGGCCAGGGCCGGGAGAACGCCAAGCAGTTTCTCAAGGAGCATCCGGAAGTCGCCAACGCGATCGAAAAGGCCGTGCGGGCCAATGCCGGCCTCGTCGCGGACGCAATGATGGCGGCGGGCGGTGGCGAGAGCGGCGGCAGCGACAACGAGTAGCCCCCTACCGGGGTTGCAGGAGGAGGGCGGCGCCGGAGCGATTCGGCGCCGCCCTTCATTCTGGAGACGCGAGGCTGCCCGAGCCGGCGCAAACCCCGGTCGCTGGCGCGAGTGGAAAATTACGAAACGAACCCAAATTTGCCTCGCTAACACAGGGATTTGATCGAAATGCATCCCACACTTGTGAGGACCGCCACTGGTGGCCCGGCCCGCGGCGCTCTATTCTGTTTCTGGAAGGACGCAGCAGGGGGATACCGGCTGCGCCTTCCCTGGAGACACCGCCATGGTGGATCAACAGTCGAATGGGGCCAGCGGCGTGGGCGCTCGGGTCGCGCGCGCGCTTTGGCTCGGCGCCGGCGGCATTCTGCTCACGGGATTTGCGATGCGGGTCCTCGCGGGCCTCGTGCACAGCCAGACGCTGCGGCACGGGGGCGTCGCCGTGATGGCGCTCGGCGTCGCACTCGCGATCGGCGCCGGGCTCTCGGAGTGGCTCGGCAACCGCCACGCCCATCACTGAGGGCCCTGGCCTATCGAATCTCTACCTCTCCCTGATGGGGAGAGGGTCGGGGTGTGGGGCGTGCGCGGCTTCCGCGGTTTCCCCCTCACCTAGCCTCTCCCCGGTGGAGAGAGGGATTCTTGGCTTAGCCCCCTGAACTGGACAGGCCCCGCGGGGCCGGGCTAAAACCGCGCGTTCGTCGCCGCGCACCCCCATATAGAAGCCATGCAGTCCGCCAACGACATCCGCGCCGCTTTCCTCGGCTATTTCCAGCGCCACGGCCATGAGGTCGTGGCTTCGAGCCCGCTCGTCCCGCGCAACGACCCGACGCTCCTTTTCACCAATGCGGGCATGGTGCAGTTCAAGAACGTCTTCACGGGCGTGGAGAAGCGGCCCTATAAGCGCGCGGCGACCTCGCAGAAATGCGTGCGCGCGGGCGGCAAGCACAACGACCTCGAGAATGTCGGCTACACCGCGCGCCATCACACCTTCTTCGAGATGCTCGGGAACTTCTCCTTCGGCGACTACTTCAAGGACGTGGCGATCGAGCTCGCCTGGAATCTCGTGACGAAGGAATTCGGCCTGCCGAAGGAGCGACTCCTCGTCACTGTCTTCTCCGAGGATGACGAGGCGGCGGCACATTGGAAGAAGATCGCCGGCCTCCCCGAGAGCAAGATCATCCGGATCCCCACCTCCGACAATTTCTGGGCGATGGGCGACACGGGCCCTTGCGGGCCTTGCTCCGAGATCTTCTTCGACCACGGCGACAAGATTCCCGGCGGCCCTCCCGGCAGCCCCGACGCCGACGGCGACCGCTTCATCGAGATCTGGAACCTCGTCTTCATGCAGTTCGAGCAGGTGACGAAGGAGCAGCGGATCAATCTGCCGCGGCCCTCGATCGACACCGGCATGGGGCTCGAGCGCATCGCCGCAGTGATGCAGGGCAAGCACGACAATTACGACATCGACCTCATGCGCGCGCTCATTCTTGCTTCGGCCGAGGCCTCGGGTGTGGCGCCGGACGGACCGCATGCGGTCTCGCATCGGGTGATCGCGGATCACCTCCGGGCATCGTCGTTCCTGATCGCCGATGGCGTGCTGCCTTCGAAGGACGGGCGCGGCTACGTGCTACGCCGGATCATGCGCCGCGCCATGCGCCACGCGCACATCCTCGGCGCGACCGAGCCCTTGATGTGGAAGCTCGTGCCCGCGCTCTCGCGCCAGATGGGGGCGCACTATCCCGAGCTCGTCCGCGCGGAGCCGCTCATCACGGAGACGCTGCGCCTGGAGGAGACCACCTTCCGCCAGACGCTGGGCCGCGGGCTACGCCTCCTCGAGGAGGAGACCGCGAAGCTCGGGAAGGCGCAGCCCTTGCCTGGCGAGGTCGCCTTCAAGCTCTACGACACCTTCGGATTCCCTCTGGACCTCACGCAGGACGTGTTGCGCGGGCAAGGCCGGACGGTCGAGACCAAGGCCTTCGACGCGTCGATGGAGCGGCAGCGTGCAGAGGCGCGCAAGAGCTGGGTCGGCTCCGGCGAGGCCGCGACCGAGCAGCTCTGGTTCGAGCTCCGCGAGAAGCTGGGCGCGACCGAGTTCCTAGGCTACGAGACCGACATCGCGGAAGCGCGCATCGTCGCGATCGTCGCCGACGGCAAGCCCGTGGAGAAGATCGAGGCCGGAGCCAAGGCCTCGCTGATTCTGAACCAGACGCCGTTCTACGCGGAGTCCGGCGGGCAGATGGGCGACACCGGAGCGATCTTCACGAGCACCGGTGCGGAATTTCCGGTCGCGGACACCGTGAAGAAAGCGGGCGACCTGCACGTCCACATCGGCAGCCTCACGCGGGGCACGCTCAAGGTAGGCGACGCCGTGGAGATGCGGATCGATCGCGAGCGCCGGCTCATGCTGCGCGCGAACCACTCCGTGACGCACCTCCTGCACGAGGCGCTCCGCCGCCGTCTCGGCGGGCACGTGACGCAGAAGGGCTCGCTGGTGGCGCCGGATCGGCTCCGCTTCGACTTCAGCCAGCCCCGCCCGCTCACGCCGGAGGACATCCGCGCGATCGAGAGCGAGGTGAACGCCCGCATCCGCGCCAATCACGAGGTCTCGACGCGGCTGATGACGCCGGATAAAGCGGTCGAGGCGGGCGCGCTCGCGCTCTTCGGCGAGAAATACGGCGATGAAGTCCGGGTGGTCGCCATGGGCGACGAGCTCGATGAGGCCGGCGAGCACGATCATTTCTCGGTCGAGCTCTGCGGCGGCACGCATGTGCGCCGCACCGGCGACATCGGCATCTTCAAGATCGTCTCCGAGAGCGCGGTCGCCGCGGGCGTCCGACGCATCGAGGCGCTGACCGGCGCCGCCGCCGAGACCTATGTCGAGGAGGAGGAGACGCTTTTGCGCGAGGCTGCGGCCGAGCTCAAGGTGACGCCGGAGGAGCTGCCGGCGCGCGTCGCGAGCCTCATCGAGGAGAGGAAGCGCCTCGAGCGTGAGCTCAGCGATCTCCGCCGGCGCCTCGCGAGCGGCGGTGGCGGCGCGGCGCCGCAGCAGGCCAAGGACCTCGGCGGCGTCAAGTTCCTGGGCCGCGTCCTCGACGACGTCCCCGCGAAGGAGCTCAAGACCCTCGCAGACGACATGAAGAAGAGCGTGGGCTCCGGTGTCGTCGCGGTGGTCGCGCGCGCGGACGGCAAGGCCTCGCTCGTCGTGGGCGTCACCGACGACCTGACCCAGCGTTTCAACGCCGTCGACTTCGTGCGGGTCGGGGCCGAGGCGCTCGGCGGCAAGGGCGGCGGCGGCCGTCCCGACATGGCCCAAGCCGGCGGTCCCGACGGGGCGCGTGCGGATGCGGCGGTCGCCGCTATCGAGCAGGCGGTTGCGGATAAGGCGAAAGCGGCCTGAAACCCCTGGATCCGCGAATCCTCCGCGCCCTCCGCGCGATTACAGTGCCCCTAGGTCATCGCCTTCTTCAGACCCTCGTCGAGCTTGTCGAGAAAGGCGCGGGTGTTGAGGGAGGGTTGATTCGGACTGATGAGGATCGCGAGGTCCTTCGTCATGAAACCCGCCTCGACGGTGTCGACGCAGACCTTCTCCAGGGTCTGCGCGAAGTGCTTTACGTCGGGCGTATTGTCGAACTCGCCGCGATAGATGAGGCCGCGGGTCCAGGCGAAGATCGAGGCGATGGGATTGGTCGAGGTCTCCTTGCCCTGCTGGTGCAGGCGATAGTGGCGCGTCACGGTGCCATGCGCCGCCTCGGCCTCGACGGTGCGGCCATCGGGCGTCGTCAGCACGGAGGTCATGAGGCCGAGCGAGCCGAATCCCTGCGCCACCACGTCCGACTGCACGTCGCCGTCGTAGTTCTTGCAGGCCCAGACGAAGTTGCCGTTCCACTTGAGCGCGCTCGCGACGAGATCGTCGATGAGGCGATGCTCGTAGGTGATCTTCTTCGCCTTGAACTTGTCCGCGAACTCCGCGTTGAAGATCTGCTCGAAGAGATCCTTGAAGCGGCCGTCATAGACCTTGAGGATCGTGTTCTTCGTCGAGAGATAGACCGGCCAGCTCCGCTGCAGCCCGTAATTGAAGCAGGCGCGCGCGAAGCCCTTGATGGACTCGTCGAGGTTGTACATGCCGAGCGCGATGCCGGACTCGGGGAAGTCGAAGATGTCGTAGGTGACGGGCTTGCCCCCGTCCTTCGGCGTGAAGGTCATCGTGAGCTTGCCCGGTCCCGGCACCTTGAAGTCGGTCGCGCGGTATTGGTCGCCGTAGGCGTGGCGGCCGATGACGATCGGCGCCGTCCAGCCCGGGACGAGCCGCGGCACGTTCTTGCAGACGATGGGCTCGCGGAAGATGGTGCCGCCAAGGATGTTGCGGATCGTGCCGTTCGGCGAGCGGTACATCTTCTTGAGGTTGAACTCTTTGACGCGCGCCTCGTCCGGCGTGATCGTCGCGCATTTGACGCCGACGCCATACCTCTTGATCGCGTTGGCGGCGTCGACGGTGATCTGGTCGTCGGTCTCGTCGCGCTTCTCGATGCCGAGGTCGTAGTACTTCAGGTCGATGTCGAGGTAGGGGAGGATCAGCTTTTCCTTGATGAATGCCCAGATGATGCGCGTCATCTCGTCGCCGTCGAGCTCGACGACGGGGGTCACGACCTTGATCTTCTTCATGCCGGAGAATCCTTAACGCACGGAGGGAGGCGCCGCGGGGGCCGCGGGCGGCGCGACAATATAGAGGCGCGCCGGGGGGTGCAAGTCCGCGGGGGCCTGACCTCAGACGCGCCGGGTGGCAGGGGCGAGGGCAGGTTCCGGCGCGTCCTTCAGCGCAGCCACCAGCGCCTCGGGATCGGGCACGACCTCGAAAAGCGCGCGTGTCTTGGGGCGCGCGAAGCCCGCCTCGATGACGCGATCGATGAGCTCCAGGAGCGGCGCCCAATAGCCTCCGACATCAACCAAGAGGATCGGTTCGTCGTGGAGGCCGAGCTGGCGCCAGGTCAGGCATTCGAAGGCCTCGTCGAGCGTTCCGAGGCCGCCCGGAAGGATCGCGAAGGCATCGGAAAGCTCGAACATCCGCTGCTTCCGCTCATGCATGGAACTCACGACGATCAGCTCGCTCACGGAGGGATGCGCGACCTCTCTCGTGTGCAGGAAATCCGGAATGATGCCGATGACGCGCCCTCCCGCGGCAATCGCGGCGTCCGCCATGAGGCCCATGAGCCCGACCCGCCCGCCGCCATAGACGAGCTCGATGCCGGCCTTGGCGAGAAGCGTTCCGGTCCGCCGCGCAGCCTCTCGATACTCCTCGGCGACGCGGCCCGACGAGCCGCAATAAACGCAGAGCCGTTTGACGCGCGACATGCCGCAATCTCGATCAGGGAACGAAGGGGTCATTCTAGCGCAACGCTGCGCTCCGTCCTACCGCGCGTGCGAAAAGCCCCGTGATTGCACCGTTGCGCGAACCGGTGTAACAAGCCAAGGGTCTTTCGACTCGTACGAGGCATGATGCAGCGCGGAATGATCATTAGTCTCGTCGCTGTCGTCGCCGCCGTCGGCATCGGCGTCTATGTCTGGCGCGAGAACCAATCCGCACCGCCGCCGCAGACCGCGCAAGGCACGGCACCGAGCCAAGCCAAGCCGCCGACCTCGGGAACGCCGGCGCAACCGAAGACACCGGCCCAGCCAGCTGCGCCGTCCGCGCCGCAAACGGCGACCGCTCCCTCGAGAACTGCGCCCGCGCCGGCCGCAGTGCCGCAAGCGCCCGCGACCTCGACGCCGCCTGCTGCGGCGAAACCCACGGCACCGAGCTTCGACATCGTGCGCGTGAGCCCGACGGGAGAGGCCGTGATCGCCGGGCGTGCCGCGCCGAGCGCCGAGGTGACGGTTCTCGATGGCGAGAAGACGATCGCGACGGCGACCGCGGACGCCCGGGGCGAATGGGTCGTTACGCCGCAGTCGCCGCTGCCGCCCGGCAATCACGAGCTCAGTCTCCGCGCGAAAGGTCCGGGCGAGGCGGCACCGCTCAAATCCGAGAACGTGGTGGTCGTCGCGGTGCCTGAGCCCATGAAGCCTGCGGCATCCACGACGGGTGCGCCGGCTGCCGCAGGCGCCGCTCCTTCGCAGTCGCTTGCGGTGCTGGTGCCGAGCGCGGGCGCGGGGCCCGCACGAGTGCTGCAAGCGCCGAGCGCTCCCGGCGGCGCCGCGGCGCGGGCGCTCACGGTCGAAGTGATCCAGTATGACGCGCGCGGCTCTCTCGGAGTGAGCGGGCGCGGACCTGCCCAGGGGCGAGTGCTGCTATACCTCGACAACAATCCGATCGGCGAAGCCGTGGCAAATGCCGAGGGCGACTGGTCGCAGAAGGCGCGAGACCCCGTGCCGGCGGGACAATACACGCTTCGCGCGGACCTCGTCGGTCCGGACGGCAAGGTCTCGTCGCGCGTCCAGCTCCGCTTCCGCCGCGTCGAGGTGCCGGCGGAGCTCGCAGGCAATCAGTTCCTGGTGGTGCAGCCCGGGAACAATCTCTGGCGCATCGCCCGCCGTGCCTATGGCGAGGGACTGCTGTACACCGAGATCTACTCCGCGAACCGCAACGAGATCACCGACCCCAATCTGATCTTTCCCGATCAGGTCGTGACGCTGCCGCAACGCTGAGCGCGCGCCGAGAGGAATTCGAAGGCCGGTGCCGGCGGCACGCGGCCGAGGCGCGAGAGATAGAACTGCCAGAGGATGCAAGCTGCGACCGAGCGCCAGGGACGCCAGCCCTCCCCGAGCGTGCGGAGCTCGCGACTGCTGGGTCGGTCCGGTCGCTCATGCAGCCACTGAACCGCGATGCGCAATGCCAGATCGTCGGCCGGCCACACATCCGGCCGCCCGAGCGCGAACAGCAGGAACACCTCGGCGCTCCATGGACCGAAGCCCTTGAGCGCGGTGATCGCGGCGAGCGCCGTCGCGTCATCGAGCCGCGCGAGACCCGCGGGCGAGAAGCGGCGCTCGACGATCGCTCTCGCGAGGCCGCGGGCGTATCCGATCTTCTGCCGCGTGAAGCCGCAGCTCTTGAGCGTGGCCACGTCTAGCTCGAGAAAATTCGCGGGCGTCAACGGCCGGCAGCGTTGACGCAGGCGGCGCCACAGCTTCAGGGCGATGTCGATCGAAAGCTGCTGCTCCAGGATGATGTGGAGCATCGTACCGAACCCCGCGGGGCGGCGCGGGAAGCGTGGAAGTCCGTGCTCGCCGAGAATGCGGGCGATGCCGGGATCGCGCAGCGCGAGGAAGCGCGCACCTTCCTCGAGGCCCTCGGGCACGGGTCGTCCCTTGGAGGTCATGGGCATTCCATCTCAGGGGCTGCTATGCTGGCTGCGATGATAAGAAATGCGGTAGGGGAGGCATGGCAGGGTCGCGTCGGTTCGCTCGGCACAGGGTCGTGGCGTTAACCATAGCGCTGGCGATTGCCCTGTCGATCCTGGGCGTGCGGCTCTATATGAGCCGCGGCGCCGAGGATCGGGTGCGGCCCGGCGAGAATGTAGATTTCGCAGATCTCGATCTCGGCGCCCGCGAGAACGTGTTCCTCGTCTGCCCCAAGGATCCACCGCTCTGCAGCGCGAGCCCTGATGCCGCCAGCCCGGTCTTTCCGATCGGCGCCGCGCGGCTTCGCGATCTCTGGCTCGAGATGGCCGCGTCCGAGGCGCGCGTCCGCCTGATTGAGATCGATCCCGCGCACCTCAAGCTCGTGCTGATCCAGCGCTCCCTGGTCTTCAACTTTCCCGACGTCATCACCGTGGTGTTCTTGCCCGTGGGCGACGATCGCTCGACGCTCGCGGTGCTGAGCCGCTCGCGCTACGGACGCTCCGACTTCGGCGTCAACGCATCGCGGGTGCGCAGGTGGCTCGAGAAGCTCGAGGCTAGCGCGGGTACGGTCGGCGGCGCCCCGCCGCATCCACCCACCAGTCACGGCAGAATTTTGCCCGCGAAGATGGGCCTGCCCTCGGGATCCTCGATCTCGACGACCCAGAGATCGGGATCGCGCGCGACCTGGCGTGAGATGTAAACATCGGCCGCCGCCTCGTCGACCGCTTCCGGCCCCGTTCCCTTGAACCATGCGAGCTCGCCTTTAGGCGTGCGCGTTTGAGCGAGCACGGTAAAGCCTCGCTCTCGCCTATTGAGCTTGATGAGCACGGTGCCTGCTTCCTCGTCGCCGCGCCGCGCGATCGAGATCGGTATCGCCTCCCGATCGCATTGCCGGATTGCCGCCTGCACCAGTATCCGCGTCTTGAGACGTGCCTCGGTCATGAGCTGCAACTATATCACGTCCGTCCCTGCGTCGTTCGGGACGGCCCGTAAGAAACGCGGTGGCGAAACGCCACTCCCGGCCACGACGGGATTTGAGGACCCGCCGACTGTGCCGATTGAAAACCGCTTGTCCCGCCTCGCATCGCCCGCTTAGCTAGCGTGCTCGGGGGGCCTATGGCGCTATTGGAAATCCGCGATCTCCGCCGGAGCTTTTACGGCATTCGCGCGCTCGAAGGCGCGGAGCTGAGCGTGGCGGAAGGGACGATCACCGGGCTCATCGGCCCCAATGGCGCCGGGAAGACCACATTATTTAATTGCGTCTCCGGCCTCGTGCCGCCCGACCGCGGCAGCATACGCTTCGCGGGGACGGAGATCGCCGGCTGGCGACCCGAGCGCATCGTGGCCCTGGGCCTCGCGCGGACTTTCCAGATCGCGCGCGGCTTTCCGACCCTCTCGGTCCTGGAGAACCTCATGCTCTACGGACCCCGTCAGCCCGGCGAGGGGATCGCGCGGGCGGTGCTCGGCGGACGCGCGGTCGCCGAGCGCGAGCGTGAGCTCGCGCATCGCGCCTTCGCGATTGCCGAGCGCCTCCGTCTCTCGGGGCTGCTAAACGATCCCGCCTCGGCACTCTCGGGCGGGCAGAAAAAGCTCCTCGAGCTCGGCCGTGCGCTGATGGCGGAGCCGCGCCTCATCCTGCTCGACGAACCCATCGCCGGGGTCAATCCGACGCTTGCGAACGAGATCGCCGCGCATTTGCGCGACCTTCGCGGCGAGGGCGTGACCTGCCTCGTGATCGAGCACCATATGGACATGATCTCGCGCCTCTGCGATCCCGTGATCGTGATGGCGGAAGGCTGCCGTCTCGCGGAAGGAAGTTTCGCGGCGATCGCGGCCGATCCCACCGTGCAAGAGGCCTATATGGGGCGCCGGCGATGGGCCTCCTGAGCGTCGAGGGCCTGATCGCGGGCTACAGCGCTGCCGACGAGATCTTGAAGGGCGTGAGCCTCACGGTGGAGGTGGGCGAAATCGTCGCGATCCTCGGTCCCAATGGCGCCGGCAAATCGACGCTCCTCAAGGCCGTTGCGGGCCTCGTCAAGCCCAAACGCGGCAGCGTGAGCTTCGCGGGCGAGCGGATCGACGGGCGGGCGCCGCGCGAGGTGAGCGCCCTCGGCCTCGCCTTCGTCCCGCAGGAGCAGAACGTCTTTCCGCGCTTGAGCGTGCTCGAGAATCTCGAGATCGGCGGCTACGCCGACCCCGCCGCTGCGCGGCGGCGAATTCCGACACTATTGCAGCGCTTCCCCATGCTCGCGGAAAAGCGTCGGCAAGCTGCGCGCACGCTCTCCGGCGGGCAGCGCCAGGTGCTCGCCATGGCGATGGCGCTGATGGTAGAGCCGCAACTCCTGTTGCTGGATGAGCCTTCTGCCGGCCTCTCTCCCATCGCGGCGGAGCGGCTCTTCGAGACGATCCAGGCCATCAACGCTGACGGTGTCGCCATCGTCATGGTCGAGCAGAACGCACTCGAGGCGCTCGCGATCGCAAGACGGAGTTACATCCTCGTCGACGGCCGCAACAGCCGCAGCGGTCCCTCGGCCGAGCTCGGCGCCGATCCCGAGGTGCGGCGCCTTTTCCTCGGGGGTTGAGTCTATGCAGGAAATCGCACAGCTCCTCATCAACGGGGTCGTCTCCGGGACCATCCTGGCGGTGCCCGCGATCGGCCTCACTGCGATCTATGCGGTGCTGCGCTTCCCCAATTTCTCGATCGCCTCGCACGCGACCGTGGGCGCGTTTGCGGGCTACATTGCCAATGCGACCCTCGCCCTCCCGGCACCCGCTGCGGTGCTCGTCGGCTTCGGTGCGGCGGGGTTGGTCGGCGTGGCAAGCGATCAGCTCGCGCTCAGGCCGCTGCGGCCGAGCGGCGCGCTCACCTCCGCGATCGCCTCGGTCGCCCTCATGATCGCGCTCGAGAACCTCCTGCGCTTCGGCTTCGGCAACGATCTCCGCGGTTTCGATCTTCCGATCATGCGGGATTGGCGCTTGGGCGGCCTCCGCGTCGGGCCGCAGCAGCTCGAGAACCTCGGCATGGCAATCGTTGCGATGGCGGCTCTCTTTCTCTTTCTCTCCTTCACGCGCACCGGCAAGGCGATGCGCGCCGTCGCGGACAATCCTGCGCTGGCGGACGTGAAAGGGATCGATCCCGAGCAAATGGCCCGGCTTGCCAGTTTTATTGGCATGGGTCTGGCGGGCGCGGGCGGGGTGCTGCTGGGGCTCGACACCAGCATCGATCCGCTGACGGGGTTCCGCGCGATCCTCTCGATCTTTGCCGCGGCGGTTGTCGGCGGCCTCGGCAGCATTCCCGGCGCAGTCGTGGGCGCACTTACCGTGGGGATCGCGGAGGAGCTCTCGTTGATCGCTATCGCGCCCGCCTATCGAACGGCGGTTGGCTTCGGTGCGATCCTCATTGTGCTCACGGTCCGGCCGCGCGGCCTCTTGGGCGAGCGGGCCTATTGACGCCATGCTCGACTATCTCGTCTCGCTCCTGACCTACGCCGCTCTCTACGGGATCATGGCACTCGCCCTCAATCTGGTTTGGGGCATGGGCGGCATGATCAATCTGGGCCTCGTCGGCTTCTACGCGGTCGGCGCCTATGTCTCGGCGCTCGCGACGATCAAATTGGGCGTGCCCATCGCGGTCGGCGCCTGTGCGGCCCTCGTGCTCGCAGCCGCGCTTGGCTCGGTGGTGGCGCTCGCGACACTGCGGCTTCGCGGCGATTATCTCGCGATCGTGACGCTGGGATTCGCGGAGGTCGTGCGCATCGTCGCGAGCAACGAGATCTGGCTTACCAACGGAACCGATGGCATTTCGAACATTCGCGGTCCCCTCCGCGGCGCCGTGACGCCGGAGACCTTCAATCTCATCTACCTCACACTGATGGTCGTGGCAGTGGCGGCCGTCGTCTTCCTGCTTCAGCGCCTTGCGCGTGCCCCCTTCGGCCGCGTCCTCCGCGCGATCCGCGATGACGACCAGGTGGCGGCGGTCGCGGGAAAGCCCGTGCTCGCCTTCAAGGTGAAGGCTTTCGCGGCGAGCGCGGGCATCCTCGGTCTCGCGGGCTCGCTTTATGCGCATTACACCTCGTATGTGGCGCCGGACTCCTTCCAGCCGCTTCTGACGATTTACGTCGTGCTGGCGCTGGTGGCGGGCGGACGCGGCAACAACTACGGTGCGGTCCTCGGCGCCGTCCTGGTGGTAGCCTTCACGGAATCGACACGCTTTCTTTCTGAAGTGGTTCCGGGTCTTCAGGCCGTACAGGTCGCGGCGCTCCGCCAGCTCGTCGTGAGCGTGGGCTTGCTCGCGATCCTGCGCTATCGTCCCGGCGGAATTCTGCCGGAACGCATACGTCCGGTCGCGATCCCCCCGAGGAGGCCTGCATGAGCCGCCAACCCGCTGCCGATCCGATCCCGCACCTCGCGGCGGTGGCGCGGTCGGTCGCCGAAGGGGAGGGGCCTGCCGCTATCCTTGCTGCGCTCGACCACGCGCTCGCGGCTACGCTCGGCCACAAGCTCTTCACGGCGCTGCTCTTCCATTCCGAGACCGGTGAGTCCGAGCGCTTCTACACGAACCAGCCCGCAGCCTATCCCGTGGGCGGCCGGAAGGCGCTCAATCCGACCTTCTGGGCGAAGCAGGTGATCCTGGAGCGTCGTCCCTATATCGGCCGCACCGCAGCGGACATAGCGGGCGTCTTCTTCGACCACGCGCTCATCGACTCCCTGGGCTGCCGCTCCGTACTCAATATTCCGGTGGTCGAGGCCGGCAAGATCCTGGGCACGCTCAATGTGCTGCACGAAGAGCGCTGGTACGACGAGGGCGATTTGCCGCTGGCCGCGATCTTCGCGGCGCTCGCCGTCCCCGCCTACCGCCGCCTGCTTTCCCGATAACTCCCGGAGACCGACGATGGCGTTCCTCAGCAGGAAAGTGTTTGAGTATCGGCTGAAGCTCATGCGGAAGATGATGGCGGCGCATGGGCTCGACGCGCTCGCCTTTCTCACCGCGGATTTCTTCCAATTTGTGACCAATTTTCACGTTGACGTCCAACCCTGGGAGCGGCCGATCGTAGTCGTCGTGCCCGCAGAAGGCGCGCCTTTCGCCGCGATGAACGAGCTCTCCACCAATCACGTCCGCTACGCGCGCGACCGTGGCACGCTTTGGCTCGACGAAATCCAATTCTGGGCCGAGCATCCCCGGATCGGTGCCCGCGTGCCGCTCCGCGCGCAATGGCCGGAGATGGTGGCGGAACTGCTGCGCGGCCACGGCCTCGCCCGCGGCCGCATCGGCGTCGATCAGGCCGGCGGACTCATCCAGCAAACGGCTGGCCTTCTCCCGGAGCTGAAGCTCGTCCCGAGCCTGCGCGAGGTGCGGGAGCTCCGCTTCGTCAAATGCGCGGAGGAGATCGTCGTTCATCGCGAGGCCGCGAAGCTCTCGGATTGGGCGCAGGATCACTACCGCGCCCAAATCCGGCCGGGCCGTCTCGTGCAGGAGGTGGACCTCGCGGTCGCCACGTTCATCGTCGAGGAGGCCGCGCGCCGCTTCCCCGGCGAGAACATCGAGCCGCGTTGCTGGACGCTCTCCGGCGCGGCCTCGGCCTCGCCGCACGGCGACGGCGCGCCTACCGGCAGTCGCTTCGGCAAGAACGAGGTGGTCGTCACCATCTGCAACGTCCGCATGAACGGCATGATGACCGAGAACGAGCGGACGTTCTTCACGGGCAAGCCCAGCAACCGTCAGGTGACGCTCTACGAGGCTGCGCGCGCTGCCAATGAAGCCGGCTGCGCTGCGGCTGTCACGGGGGCTTCGGTATCGGCGATCGATGCGGCGGCACAAGCGGTGATCGAGCAGGCGGGATTCGGCGAGCACATCCTGCACCGCACCGGCCACGGCATGGGCGTGCAGGGCCACGAGTATCCCGACGACATGGCTTTCAATCATCGCCCGCTCCGGGCGGGAGAGGTTTACTCGGTCGAGCCGGGAATCTACGTTTACGGGCTCGGCGGCTTCCGCATCGACGACACTGTCCTCATCGGCAAGGCGCCGGAGATCCTGACGCAGTCGCCGCGCGACATCCGCTCGAACACTCTCGCTTAGGTCGGCGGGAAATTGAGCTCGACCACGACCCCGTTGGGGTCAGTGACGAAGAGCTGCCAGACGCGGGCGCCGGGAACCTTCTGCTCGCGGTAGGGGATCGCGAGTTTCTGGAAGTGCTTCTTCATGCCCTCGAAGTCGCCGGCGGTGAAGGCGACGTGGTCGAAGTTCCCGGTGTCTTTGGGCTTGTCGGTGCGCGCCTTCCAGCCGCCGGAGAGATGCACCACGGGCATGTCGCCGCAATAAAGCCAATAGCCGGGGAACTCGAAATTGGGCCGCGGGCCCGTCTTGAAACCCAGGACGTTCTCGTAGAAATCGCGCGTCCCTTCGAGATCGGTGGTCTGGACGTTGTAGTGGTTAAGCGCTTGAACTGCCATGCTGCCTGCTCCCGCCGAAGTTGACGTCAGTCTAGCGCCAATCCGCGAGCGCGGCAAAGCCGGGGGCTAGCGCATGCGCCAGAAGGTGCGGGTGCTGTCGTTCTCGACGTCGCTCCGGCCGAGACCGAGGTCGCGTAAAGTACGGTCGTCGAGGGTCTGGAGGCGCCGCCGGCTCCGGCGCACCTCAATCAGGCCGGCGATGCGAGTTCCGAGCAACGAAAGTACTCCGCCGCGCGCGATGGCTCGGTGGAGGATGCGGCCACCAGATCCTGAGTGCGCCGCCGACGTCGCGGGGGCGCACGCTTTCTTTTTTTTTGAGTCGATCTGCTCCATGGCACTTGGCGCGCCGGAGCGACGATCCGTGGAGGCCACCCATACGCCGACGCTGATGGCGACAATACCGACCAGCAGATTTGCCCCAATTGGCTCGCCGAGCAGGGGGGCCGCAAGCAGCGCCGCCACGACCGGATTGATCGTGATCGCATTGGCGACACGCGTCGGCGTCGTACGCTCGAGAGCGAAGACCCAAAGGAAGAAGGTGAGGGCGGCGCCGAATACCGAGAGGTAGAAAATGGCAACCCATTGCGTGAGGCTGAACGTTGTACTCGCAGCCAAGCCGCCGCTTGCGGCGGATATGAGCGCCATGCACCCGGAGCCCGCGGCCATTCCGCCCGTGACGAAGGCGAGCGAGCTCGATCGCGCAATGAAGGGGCGGGACCACACATTATAGAGAGCCATGCAGAGTGCCCCGGCGACCATAATGAGATCACCGCGCCAGGCACCGTCGGGCGCCCGGGCGAGGCCTGCCAGCAGCGCGGTCGCGACCCCGCCGATCGCTGTCGCGACGCCCGCGGTCTTGCGGAAGGTGAGCGGTTCCGCGCGCAGCACGGCCGCCATGATCATGGTCAGAAGTGGGAGCGTCGCCAGCGCGAGCGCGCCGCGCGCGGCGGTCGTGTAGCGGAGCGACAGGTTGAAGATACCCATGAAGATCGCGAAGAAGAGGACGCCGAGCGCGATCACGCCGAGCCAGTCCTTGCCCTTGGGCCAGCGCGCTTGCATGAAGAGCGCGAGCGGAAGCAACAGGAGGAAGCCGAGGCCGAAACGGAAGGCCGTCAAGGTCACGGGGTCGGTTGCACCGATTGCGAAGCGTGTGACAGCCGTGTTTGTCCCGCCGAGCGTCGTCGAGAGGATCGCCGCCAGGATGCCGATTCTTTCTCTGCTCACCGCCCGCTCCTTGAAAGCGGGCGATGCTCTCAATCGCGTGTCCGTCGCGCAATTCTCTCGCCGGTAATATCGTGCAGGCCGTGCCTTCGCCGGCGGCTGCGAGCGCCCGCCGCAATTATTCCCGGAGTAATGGAAGGCTGATCGCGTCCTCAATAGGACTTGGGCAGTCCCAGCACCCTCTCGGCGATGTAGCAGAGTGCGAGCTGGGGGCTTACGGGCGCGATGCGCGCGATCTGGGCTTCGCGGAGGTAACGCTCTACGTGATACTCCTGCGCATAGCCGTATCCGCCATGGGTGAGGATCGCCTGCTCGCAGGCGCGGAACGCTGCCTCCGCCGCGAAATACTTCGCGGCGTTCGCCTGGGCGCCGCAGGGCTCGCCTCGGTCGTAACGCTCAGCGGCCTCCCGCACGAGGAGTTCCGCTGCCTTAAGCTCAATCCAGCTCTGCGCGAGCGGATGCTGAATGCCCTGGTTCTGTCCGATCGGGCGGCCGAACACGACGCGTTCGCGCGCGTAATCGGCTGCGCGCTTGAGCGCGGCAAGTCCG
Organism: Allostellaceae bacterium; assembly: GCA_035581425.1. Lineage (GTDB taxonomy): Bacteria > Pseudomonadota > Alphaproteobacteria > ATCC43930 > CGMCC-115725 > DASZHJ01. The sequence goes on from DATJVP010000051.1 coordinate 18,470, forward strand.
AGGCCCACCGCCTCCGCGGCAATGAGGATGCGCTCGGGATTCATTCCATGCAGGATTTGCTCGAAGCCCGCGCCTTCGGCGCCGACGAGATCCGCCATCGGCACTTCGAGCCCGTCAATGAAGAGCAGGTTAGAGTCGACGGCCTTCCGGCCCATCTTCGCGATTTCGCGGACCTCGACCTTGCTGCGGTCGAGATCGGTGTAGAAGAGGCTCAGGCCCTGCGTCGGCTTCGCGACCTCCTCCAACGGGGTCGTGCGCGCGAGGAGCAGCATCTTGTGCGCGACCTGCGCAGTCGAGATCCAGATCTTTCGGCCCGTGACGACGTAGCGGTCACCCCTGCGCTCGGCCTTTGTCTTGAGATGCGCGGTGTCGAGGCCGGAATCGGGCTCGGTGACGGCGAAGCACGCCTTCTCTTCGCCGCGGATGAGCGGCGGCAGGAAGCGCTGCTTCTGCTCCTCCGTGCCGAAGACGGTGACGGGGTTGAGGCCGAAAATGTTGGTGTGGATGGCGGAGGCGCCGCTGAAGCCCGCCCCCGATTCGGCGACCGCCTGCATCATCGCAGCGGCCTCGGAAATGCCGAGCCCCGTGCCGCCATATCGCTCCGGCATGGCGATGCCGAGCCAGCCGCCCGCGGCGATGGCGCGGTAGAAGTCCTCCGGAAATCCCCCCTCGCGATCGCGCGTCAGCCAATAGGCGTCGTCGAAGCGCGCGCACAACCGCAGGATCGCTTCGCGGATGCGGGCACGATCCTGTTCGCCGGGAAGGGGCATTGCGCGGAGCGTCAGACCTGCTGGATCGCGGAGAGCAGCCAGCGTCCGCCAGGGCTGCGCGCGAAGGTCCACATCTCCTCCGCCTGGACCGGATGGCTGGGGTCGCCGTCAACGACGTGGCCGGGGTCGCTCGGCGCGGTTCCCGTTCTGACGTTGTAGTCGAGCGCCGTCCAGCGCAGCAGCGCGGTCGCATATTGCAGCGCCCCTTCGTCCCAGCTCTCGCGAACGTCGCCGCTGAGGAGCGTCACCCGCTCGACCCGGTTCTCGACGCCCTGGCTTGCATTGTTGGCGAGCGTCTCCGAGAAGTAGGAGAGCATCTCAGGCGTCATGTAGCGCCGGAGCGCCGCGATGTTGCCCGCGCTCCAGGCGGATTGGATGGATTTCAGGAGCGACTCGAATTCCGCGTGATCCTGCTGCGTGATCGCGAGCGGAGAGGTCAGCGGCACGGCCGAGGCGGGTGCTGCGCCGCCGTAAGACCAGCCGCCCCCATAGTAGCTCTGCATCGGCGGTCCCATCGTCGCGAAGGCATTGCGGCGGAAGGCGCGCACCAGAACCATCGCGACCATGATGATCAGGATCCAGGAGATGATGCTGCCTCCGACCATCCCGCCCCATCCCCAGCCCGGGAAGAGCCAGCTACCGATCCAGGCGCCGAAGAATCCGCCTGCAAGGGCGGTAAGGAAAGGATGCCGGTTCCAGAACGAACCGTACCCGTAGCCGTAGCCGGGAGCGGTCGTCGAAGGCTGGGTGGTGCTGCGCTGCACGGACTGACCGCCATTGGGCGTGTAGGTCTGGGAGCCGCGGCTTCCCTGGCTCTGATAGGTGGTACCGCCGCCGGAGCGCGTGGAGCCACCGGCCCGCGCTTCCGCGAGCGAGGGGGCGAGCACCAGCATGCCCGCGAGCAGAAGGACGCACAGATTGCGCAGGAATCGCATGTCGAAGGTTTCCTCCAAACCAAGGACGCGCCTATATCTCGGGTGCGTTCCGGGTTTTAGCAAGGGGGTACTATATACCCCGGAAGCGAGGCGGCCGTTTCTCCAGGAACGCCGCGACGCCCTCGCGGTAATCCTCGCTCCGTCCGGCCTCGCGCTGGGTGTCGCGCTCGAGGTCGAGCTGTGTGTCGAGGTCGTTGTGCGCCGAACGGTTGAGCGCACGCTTGATGAGACCGAGGCCTTTGGTTGGCCCCTGCGCCAGGCGCTGCGCGAGCGCGCGCGCTTCGGTCATGAGCGCATCGTCGGCGACGCATTTCCAAATGAGGCCCCAGGCCGCCGCCTGCTCGGCTGGAAGCGCCTCGCCCGTGAGCGCGAGGCCGAGAGCGCGCGCGGAGCCCGCAAGACGCGGCAGGAACCAGGTGCTGCCGGCGTCGGGGACGAGGCCGATCCGGCTGAAAGCCTGGATGAAGCTCGCGGAGCGTGCGGCGAGGACGATGTCGCAAGCGAGCGCGAGGCTCATGCCGGCGCCGGCGGCGACGCCATTCACCGCGGCGACGACGGGCTTCTCGAGCGCGCGGATGCGGCGGATGAGCGGATTGTAGTAGCGGTCGAGGCCGGCGCCGAGATCGCGGGGCCCCTCGCCCGGGACGTGCTTGCGCTCCTGCAGGTCCTGCCCCGCGCAGAAGCCGCGACCGGCGCCGGTCACCAGCACCGCGCGGATCGGCGCCTCGCGCTCCGCCCGAAGGAAAGCCGCGGCGAGCGCCTCGTGCAGCGCCGGGACGAAGGCATTGAGACGCTCGGGCCGGTTGAGCGTCAGCGTCAGCACGCCCTCGGAGAGATCGACGAGAACGGGTGTGTCGGTCATGGCTCGAAGCCTCCTATGGGCGCGCGGGCGCGGTCAAGGTGCGGTCCTCGAATTCCGCGGCGGCGGACCCATCAGCACCACCGCACCGGCCGCGAGCGCCATGCTGAAGGCGCTCGCGAGGATCGGAATCTCGTAGCTCTTGAGCAGGTCGAAGGCCAGGCCCGCGAGGGTCGGGCCCGCGAGCGTTCCGCCGGCGACGGCGGTGTAGAGCGTGCCGATGATGCCGCTCGCGCTGCGGCCGCCGAAGTAGTCGACGCAGATCGAAGGCGCGAGCGCGACGAAGCCGCCGTAGAAGGTGCCGAAGACCAGCGCGAAGAGGCTGAGCTGCCAGGCCGTGCTCGAGGCGAGCCACCAGAGCATCATGAGCGCCATTCCCGCGAACATTGCGCCGAGCGAGCGCCGGCGACCCAGGCGGTCGGCGAGGCCACCGACGAGGAAGCGGCCGCCAGTGCTGCCGATGCCGATGAGGCTAATGAGGAGGACCGCGAACTCGTGCCCGACGCCGCGATCCTCGGCATAGGGCGTCAAGTGAACGAAGGGGATGAAGAGGCCGATCGAGCAAGCGAAGCAGGCGAGATAGAAAACGATGAAGGGGCGGGTGCGTACGGCCTCGCCGAGCCGCAACCCCGTCAGGCTGGGGCGCTGCTCGCCGTGCTCGAAGGGATCGCCGTCGGGCGCGAGGCCGCGGCGGTGCGGATCGGATTCGACCAGAAAGGCGGCGACGGCTCCGCCG
>DATJVP010000052.1:0-16844 GCA_035581425.1 Allostellaceae bacterium
GCGTCGACGATCCGCTCGATGCAGTAGGAAGCTTCCGGTCGCCCGGCGCCGCGGTAGGGCGAGGTCGAGAGCGTGTTGCTGAAGACGCCCGTCACGGTCACGTCGAAGGCGCCGATGGTGTAGGTGCCCGCGAGGCCGCCGAGATTGTTGGTGGGCACGTGAAGCCCGTTGAGCGCGATGTGGGCACCGATGTTGGCGGTGGTAGCGACGCGGAGCGCGAGGAATTTTCCGTCGGCGTCGAGCGCCAGTTCCACCGTCGAGACGTTGTCGCGAGCCTGGTGATCGGATTGGAGCCCCTCGCTGCGCTCGGCGATCCATTTGATGGGGCGGCCCACTATGCGCGCGGCCCAGAGCACGAGGATGTATTCGGGATAGAGACTCCCCTTCATGCCGAAGGCGCCGCCGACGTCCGGCGAGATCAAGCGAAAGCGGTTGGCCGGCAGATTGAAGACCGTAGCAATCTCCTGGCGGATGCCGTGCGGCGCCTGCAGCCCCGCGTGGAGGGTGTAGCGCTGCTCACGCGCGTCCCAGGCCCCGATCGCGGTGCGTCCCTCCATCGAATTGGTGGTGACGCGCGTGATGCGGAAGGTTTCGCGCGCGACGTGGTGCGCGCGCGCGAAAGCCGCGTCGCTTGCCGATTTGTCGCCGAGCTTGAAGACGAAGCAGACATTGTCGGGGACCTCGTCCCAGACCGCCGCCGCGCCGGCCGTCGCGGCCTCCTCGGTCTCCGTCACCGAGGATAGGATCTCGTAATCGAGCTCGATAAGCTCCGCCGCGTCCTTTGCTTGATCGAGCGTCTCCGCGACGATCGCGGCGACCGGCTCGCCCACGTGGCGAACGCGGTCCACGGCGAGCGGCCGGTAAGGTGGCACGAAGTTGGGCCTGCCATCCGGGCGCTGCCGCTGCACGCGCGAGGGAAAACTCGTGAAGCCTTCCGCCGCCATCTCGGCCGCCGTCAGCACCGCGAGCACTCCGGGTGCGGTCCGCGCCGCCGTCGCATCTATCCCGCGGATGCGCGCTGCGGCGTGCGGCGAGCGCAGCACGTAGAGCCGTGCCTCCCGCGGCAGCGCGATATCGTCGGTGTAGCGCCCGCGGCCGCGCAGCAGCAGCAAATCCTCCGTGCGCGGCACCGGCTTGCCGATCCCCATCTCTCGCATGCGACTCGAATCCCTCCTTCAAGGCCGCGAGATCGTGCACCGCCGCGCGGGACCGTGTCCAGAACCCGGGGCCGCGTTGACAATCCGCCGGCGCGGCACCGATAGTGCGCCGGTCGACAAGACGCTTCGCCGGGAGGGCCAATGCAGCTCGACATCAATCGCATAGGCCAGATCGCGCTTCCCGTGAGCGACGTCGATCGCGCCGAGGCCTTCTATGGCGGCGTGCTCGGCCTCCGAAAGCTCTATCGCTTCGGCGATCTCACCTTCTACGACTGCGCAGGCGTGCGTCTCCTTTTGGAGAAGGCGCGGGAACCCGGGAACCTCCGCCATGGTTCCGTGATCTATTTCCGCTGCGCGGACATCGCCCTCGCGGTGCGCGAGCTCGCGAGCCGCGGCCTCGCCTTCGACAGCGCGCCGCATCTCATCGCGAAGATGGAGGACCATGACCTCTGGATGGCCTTCTTCCGCGACCCCGACGATCACACGCTCGCGCTGATGCAGGAGGCGCCGAAGGGATACGCGCCTGGCTAGTTGCCGTCGCCCTAGATAAGTATCGTCCCGGCCGCAATCCCCGCGTCTTTACCCGCAACCTTCGCCCCGTTGTCGATCCGGCAGCGCAGCACCTCCACGAAGCCGCCCTGTGCGTGCACCTGGAAGCCTTCGCCGCTGACCGGCCCGACCTCGCCGAGCTTAAGCCCCTTCACCGAGCCGAAGGTCTGCGCGGTGATCTTGCGGGCGTCGAAGATCTGCAGGCGTCGCTCGCCGAGCATGCACCAGGCCCCGGGCTGTGGGTTGCAGCCGCGGATGAGGTTGTAGACGAGATCGACGTGCTGGCCCCAGGCGATGCGGGATTCGGCGTCGCGTACCCAGCCCTCGTAGGTTGCGGCGGTCTCGTCCTGTACTTGCTCGACCGCGCGACCGGACAGCACGAGGACTGCCGCTTCGACCAGGGCCGCCACGCCCATCGGGAATATCCGGTCGAAATAGATCGAGCCCAGCGTGTCGTCGGGGCCAATCGGGATACGCTTCTGCAGGACGATCGGCCCCTCGTCGAGGCCGTCGACGGGGCGAAAGATGCTGAGGCCGGTCTCGGGTTTGCCCAGCATGATCGGCCAGTTGATCGAGGAGGGGCCGCGATGTGCGGGCAGCAGCGAGGGGTGGAATTGGATCGTGCCGTGCTTCGGGGTCTTCACGAAGGACTGCGGCACGAATTGCGTGACATAGGCCATGACACCGATGTCGACATCGAGGCCCTGGATTGCAGCCTGCGCTTCGGGACTGCTGTAGCGCTGGAACTGGAAGACTGGGATGCCGAGCTCCTGCGCGCGGGCGTGTAGGGGATCGGGCTTGGCGCCGGGCTTCTCGGGCGCGACGAAAACTCCGGCAACGGTATCGCCGCGCTCGCGGAAGGCGTCGAGCGCGGCTTTGCCGAAGGCTTGCTGGCCGATCAAGGCAAGGCGCATCGAGGCCTCCCGTCAGGTGTTGTCGCTGAGGATCGCGCCGCAGACGGCGTCGGTGACCGCGCGCGTCGTCGAGTTGCCGCCGAGGTCGGGCGTGTGGAGCGCGGGATCGGCGGTCACGCGCTCGACCGCGCGCATGAGCCGCACGGCCGCAGCGTGCTCGCCCAGATGCTCCAGCATCATCGAGGCCGTCCAGAAGGTTGCGACGGGGTTTGCGATCCCTTTCCCCATGATGTCGAAGGCGGACCCGTGGATCGGCTCGAACATCGAGGGGAATTTACGCTCGGGATTGAGGTTCGCGGTGGGGGCGATGCCGAGGCTTCCCGCAAGCGCCGCCGCAAGGTCGCTCAGGATGTCGGCGTGCAGGTTGGTCGCGACGACCACGTCGATGGTACGTGGCTTCAGCACCATCCGCGTGGTCATGGCGTCGACGAGCTCCTTGTCCCACGCGACGTCCGGGAATTTCGCCGCGACCTCTGCGGCAATCTCGTCCCACATGACCATGCCGTGGCGCTGCGCGTTCGATTTCGTGACCACCGTGAGCTTCTTGCGCGGGCGCTTCTGCGCAAGGCCGAAGGCGAAGCGCATGATGCGCTCGACGCCAACGCGGGTGAAGACAGCGGTCTCGGTGGCGACCTCTTCGGGAAGGCCGCGATGGACGCGGCCTCCATTCCCCGCGTATTCGCCCTCGGAATTCTCGCGCACGATGACCCAGTCGAGATCCTCCGGTCCCGCCGCGCGGAGCGGCCCGCGAATTCCCGGCAAGAGCCGCGTCGGCCGCACGTTCGCGTATTGGTCGAGGCCTTGGCAGATCGGCAGGCGCAGACCCCAGAGCGTCACGTGATCGGGAATCTCGGGATCGCCGACGGCGCCGAAGAATATCGCATCGAAGCGCCGGAGCGTCGCCACGCCATCCTCCGGCATGAGCTTGCCGTGCGCTCGGAAATAATCGGAGCCCCAGGGGAAATGCTCGACCGCGAGCGAGAACCCGCCGTCGCGCCGCTCCAGCGCCGCCAGGACCTCGAGTCCGGCGGCGATCACTTCCTTGCCGATACCGTCGCCGGGAATGGCGGCGATCTTGTGCTGGCGCATGAATCCTCCGTAGGCTCGCTAACGTATACGCGTGCGGGTCCGGTGAACAACGCTTTAGCGAGGATTAAATTCTCCGCGACCTCCGCGCCTACTCTGCGTCCTCTGCGCTAAGATGGTTTTCTTTTTCGGGCACGCGACGGGAGGGAGCCATGTCGGACCAAGTACGGATCGAGCGGATCGCGAACTATTTTGACGGGCTCGCGCGCACGCGCGGCAACCTGCCGCCGCTGCCGCCGGAGGTCTCGCCCGCGGATTTCGATGAAGCCTATGCCGCGCAGGAGATCGTGCAGGCCCGCTGGGCCGCCACGCGCGGACCGATCGTCGGCTACAAGATCGCGATCACGACGAAGGTGATGCAAGAACTCATGGGCATCGATCAGCCCTGCGCCGGCGCCGTCTTCTCGCGCACGCTGCACGCGAGCCCCGCGACCGTGCGCATGGCTGACTTCGTCCACGTCGCCGTCGAGTGCGAGATCGGCATGCGCCTGGGCGCAGACATCCTCGACCGCGGCCATCCGCACGACCGGGAGAGCGTCGCGGTGGCCGTCGAATCCTGCCATGCCGCGATGGAGCTCATCGAGGATCAGAATGCCGAATACAAGAAGGTGAAGGCGCCGGGCCTCGTCGCCAACAACGCCTGGAACGGTGGTGCCGTCTTCGGGCCAGGGGTGACGGATTGGCGCAGGCTCGATCTCGGCGCGCTCGCAGGGATCATGACGATCGAGGGGGTCGAGCAGGGGCGCGGCAAGGGCGCGGACGTGCTGGGCCATCCTTTGAACGCGCTCGCCTGGCTCGCCAACAACCGGATTTCGCGCGGACGTCCGTTGCGCAAGGGCATGTCGGTCCTCACCGGCAGTGTCGTCGCGACGAAATTCCCCAAGCCCGGTCAGACCGTGCACTGCATCATCGAGGGCCTTGGCGAGGCGGTGGCGCGCTTCGTTTAGTGGAGGCGTCCGCGGTCGGGAGGCTCCTCGGCCTCGCGAGTCATGATCGGGCTCGCCTGGTGATGGACGAGGCGCCAGGTGCCTTCCTCCTTCACGAACATGTTCGTCGCCGCGAGCCAGCCGCCGCCGAGCTCCTCCTCGCAGGTGACGATACCGACCTCGCCGAAGAGAAACGCCTGGTCCTCGTGCACGCGGACGTTGGGCGGCTCGGGGCTGCCGAGAATGCAGCGCCAGCTTTCCATCACCGCCTCGCGTCCGCGCAGCAGGGTCCAGCCGGGATGCAGGCAGAGCACCGGCGTCTCCTGCGCCCAGACGCGATCCATCGCCGCCACGTCATGGGTGGTAAAGGCGCGATAGAACTCCAAATTGGCCGCCAATAGGGCGTCCGCTTCGGTCTCGATCCCGATGTCCATGGGCCGGACCCCGACTTGCCAGGACCCCATCATGACGCAGACGCGGCGCGCGACCAAGCGTGCGACGATTCGCGCGCAACGCAAGTCTCGCCACCGGCTACGCATGGCCTTGCAATTAAGAACAGTTCGCAATATCGTAGGTGCGAATAGTTCGCAATCGCGTGTCACTTGCACTCCGGAGGAAAGGGCTCATGCGCAATTGGCTAGGCATCCTGGCGATCGGGGCGGCTCTTCTCGGCGGTGGCTCGGTCGCCCGAGCCGATGATCCCGTCTTCAATCTCACGATCCAGAACCACAAGTTCAGCCCGGAGGTGCTCGAGGTGCCGGCGGGAGTGAAGATCAAGCTGCTGGTCAAGAATCTGGATGCGACGCCCGAGGAGTTCGAGAGCAACGAGCTGCATCGCGAGAAGGTCGTACCCGCAGGGCAGGAGGTGCCGATCTTCATCGGCCCCCTCGAAGCCGGGACCTATCCCTTCTTCGGCGATTTCAATCCAAAGACCGCGCAAGGGAAGATCGTCGCCAAATAGCGTTGCCGTTTTGCATTTCACGCACATTCGATGGGGGGTAAGTACGTCATCATGATCGGCATCGCATTCATCACGTTCCGAGAGGTCCTCGAAGCGGCCCTGGTCGTGACGCTCGTTCTAGCCGCGAGCAAAGGCACGCCGCGGCGGGGTCGGTGGGTTGCGGGAGGCGTCGCCTGCGGCATCGCGGGTGCGAGCATCGTCGCGGCGCTTGCGGCGGAGATCTCGGCGCTCCTCGAGGGCGTGGGACAAGAGGTCTTCAACGCCTGCGTCCTCTTCATCGCGGTGGCGATGCTGAGCTGGCACAACATCTGGATGGGCCGGCACGGGAAGGAGATGGCGGCCGAGGCCGCGCGGCTCGGTAGCCAAGTGCTGTCGGGCGGACGTCCACTCTATGCGCTCTCGATCGCCGTCGGAATCGCCGTCCTGCGCGAGGGATCGGAACTCGTGCTCTTTCTCGACGGCCTCGTGGCGGCGGGGAACGGAGCCGATCTCGTGCCAGGGATGCTGCTGGGGCTCGTCTGCGGCATTGCGCTCGGCGGCGTGATCTATTTCGGGCTTCTGCGCATTCCCACCCGCCATCTCTTCCGCGTCACCGGCTGGATGATCCTGCTGCTCGCGGCCGGGATGGCGGCGCAGGGCGCGGCATTCCTCACGCAGGCGGACTACCTGCCGGCGCTTGGCAACCGACTCTGGGATACCTCGGCGATCCTCAGCGAGAACAGCATCCCCGGACAGATTCTGCACGTCCTCGTGGGATACGTGGCACAGCCCTCGGGCATCCAGCTCGTCTTCTACGCCGCGACGATACTCGTCGTGGGCATACTGATGCGGATCTTCGGCAATGCCGGTCCGACAGTGTCGCGCGCGGCGACGGCGGCTCTGCTGTTCTGGGCGGGGGCCGCAACGCTCCATCCGGCGCGCGCCGATTTCCAGGTGCGCTCGCCCACGGTCGAGTATCAGGAGATCGAGTTTGAGCATAACGGCGACACGACTTTCGACCGCCGCAACTCCGGCATGAGCAACGACCAGAGCTACACCTTCTCGATCGGCTATGGCGTCACACCCTGGTGGAAGACCGAGCTCGAGGCCGAGACCGCGGCGCCGCCCGGCGAGAACCTCAAATTCGACGCCACGACCTGGGAGAACACGTTCCAGATCACGGAGACCGGGGAATATTGGGCCGATCTCGGGTTCTTCTTCGAGTATTCGCACGCCCATCAGCACGGCGATCCCGAATCCGTCACCTTCGGCCCGCTCGTGCAAAAGGAGATCGGGAGCACGCTCCACACCTTCAATTTCCTGCTCGATAAGGATATGGGGAGCGGCGCCAGCGACGGGACAGGGCTCGAACTTGCCTGGCAATCGCTCTGGCGCATCAACCAGTACGCCTCGCCGGGCATCGAGTATTACGGCGAGATCGACGATCTCGGACATCCCGGCAAACTCTCTCAGCAGCAGCACCGCGTCGGCCCGGTCGTGGTCGGCGCCGTGGCATTCCCGCCCAACGGCAAGATCAAGTACGAGGTCGGCTATCTCTTCGGCCTGACCAATGCCACAGAGCGCGGTGCAGTCCGCTGGAAGTTCGAGTACGAAGCGCATTTCTGACGGACGGGCGCAGCAGTACCCCCACGCGCCCGAAACGCGCCCGCACTTTATCGAGCCCATTGCCGGGCGCATGAAAACTCAATACCTCTCTTCGGCAACACCGAAGGAGGACCGCCCATGATCGTCGAGCAGCGCACCTACACGCTCCATCCCGGCAAGACCGCCGAGTACCTCCGCCTCTACGAGAGCGAGGGAATGGCGATCCAAACGCGCATTCTCGGGAGAATGGTCGGCTACTTCACGACCGAGCTGGGGCCGCTCAATCAGATCATCCACATGTGGGGCTATGACAGCTTCGAGGAGCGGACGCGCCGGCGCGCGCAGATGCAGGCCGATCCCGGCTGGAAGGCTTATATCGCGAAGATCCAGCCGCTAATCCAGCAGCAGGAGAGCAAGATCCTGAACCCGACCTCCTTCTCGCCGATCCGCTGAGCCCAGCAACGAGGCCCGCGATGACCCACCCCCCGCGCATCCGCACCGGCGCGCAAATTTTGGTGGATCAGCTCAAGATCCACGGCGCCGACACCGTCTTCTGCGTTCCCGGCGAGAGTTACCTCGCGGTGCTCGACGCGCTCTACGACGCGAATTCCATCCGCACCTTCACCTGCCGGCATGAGAGCGGCGCCACAATCATGGCAGAGGCATTCGGTAAGCTCACGGGGAAGCCGGCGATCGCGATGGTGACGCGCGGGCCCGGCGCCACCAACGCCAGCGCCGGGCTCCACATCGCCATGCAGGATTCGACCCCGCTCATCCTGCTGATTGGTCAAGTGCAGCGGGACGCGATCGAGCGCGAGGCCTTCCAGGAACTCGACTATCGCCGGATGATGGGCCAGCTCGCCAAATGGGTGGCGCAGATCGACGACCCCGCGCGCATTCCCGAGTTCCTGAGCCGCGCCTACTACGTCGCGACCTCCGGCCGGCCGGGGCCGGTGGTGCTGGCGCTCCCCGAGGACATGTTGCGCGAGCCTGTGGCGGTCGCGGACGCGAAGCCCTGGCAGCGCGTCGAGACCTATCCAGGCCTTTCCGAGATCGCCGAGATCGCAGAGGCCCTGAAGCTCGCGGAGAGGCCCTTTCTGCTATTGGGCGGGAGCCAGTGGGACGTCGCCGCGGTGAAGGCGATCGAGCGCTTCGCAAAATCTCACGCGCTTCCCGTGGGCGTCGCCTTCCGCCGGCAGGATCGCTTCGACAACGAGCACCCCTGCTATGCCGGCGATGTCGGTATCGGCATCAATCCGAAGCTCGCCAAGCGCGTCAAGGAGGCGGACCTCCTGATGGTGATCGGCGCACGCCTGGGCGAAATGACTACCGGCGGCTATACGCTCATCGACCTCCCGACGCCAAGCCAGAAGCTCGTCCACGTCCATGCCGACCCCGAGGAGCTCGGTCGCGTCTATCAGCCCTGGCTCGCGATCAACGCGACACCGCGGGCGGTTGCGCATGCGCTGGCGGCGCTGGCGCCGATGGAGAAGCCGCGCTGGGCGCAGCAGACCGAGGTCGCGCGCGCAGAGTACGAGGCCTGGCAAAAGCCGCCGAAATCACCGGGCAGGATCCAGATGGCGGAGATCGTGCGCTGGCTTGACCAGCACATGCCCGCCGACACCGTCTACACCAACGGCGCCGGCAATTTCGCGACCTGGCTCCATCGCTTCCACCGCTACCGCGGCTTCGGAACGCAGCTCGCGCCGACCAGCGGCTCCATGGGCTACGGCTTCCCAGCGGCGCTCGGCGCCAAGGTCACGCGGCCCGACCGACCCGCGGTCTGCTTCGCGGGCGACGGCGATTTCCAGATGACGGGCCAGGAGCTCGCGACCGCCGTGCAGTATGGGCTCGATGTCATGGTCCTCGTCATCAACAACGGCATGCTCGGGACGATCCGCATGCATCAGGAGCGGCATCACCCCGGCCGCACCATCGCGACCGATCTCGTCAATCCCGATTTCGCGGCGCTTGCGCGCGCCTACGGCGCCCACGGCGAGACCGTCGAGCGCACGGAAGACTTCGCCGCCGCCTTCGAGCGCGCCCGCGCCTCCGGCAAGCCCGCGGTGATCGAGCTCAAGCTCGATCCCGAGGCCCTGACGCCGCGCCAGTCGCTGAGCGAGATCCGCGCGGAGGCGCTCGCGCAGAAGCACTGAGAGCACTCGCGCGGGCCGATACTCGAATCCGGGGTGTGCTAGGAGCAATTTGCGCCCGACGCGACATTGCCTTGCGCGCTCGAGTTGCGCATCATCGCGGAATGCAGTTCGCACGGCGGTTCGGGACGGAGCGATGAAGTTCTCGGACTTCCGGGTCCTCGAGTTCGACTGCTACGGCACGCTCGTCGACTGGGAAACCGGCATTCTCGACGTGCTCCGGCCCTGGGCGCGCAGCAGCGGACGGACGATCTCCGATGGCGAGATCCTCCGCGCCTTCGCCGAGGCGGAGACGCGCGCGGAGGCGACGATGCCCGCCGAGCGCTATTCGCGCGTGCTCGCGGCAACCTTCCACTTGGTCGGGCGGAAGCTCGACATTCCCACGACCTCCGCGGATGCGGAGGCCTTCGCCGCTTCGGCCGGCCGTTGGCCCGTTTTTCCGGACACCGCGGCCTCGCTTAGCTATCTCAAGCAGCATCACCTGCTGGTCGTCCTTTCGAACACCGACCGCGCGACCTTTGCGAAGACCAGCGAGCAACTCGGCGTCGAATTCGACCGCGTCCTCACCGCCGAGGAGATCGGTTCCTACAAGCCCGACCTCCGAAACTTCGAGTACGCGATCCGCGCTATCGCGAAGATGAGCGTGGCGCCCGACCGCATTCTGCACATCTCCGAAAGCCTCTTCCACGACATCGGGCCCGCAAAGTCGCTCGGACTGCGCGCGGTCTGGATCAATCGTGGTGCCGAGCGGATTGGAGCCGGGGCGACCTTGCCGAAGCCCGGCGCCATGCCAGACCTCGTCGTCTCGAGCCTCGCGGAATTCGTGGAGTTGCACCGCGCCGAGCAGAGTTCTTCCTCTCCCGCCTAGAAGGAGAGGGGCTATTTGGCGCCGTGCTTCTCCACCAGTTCCGCCATGCTCGCGACCTCGAGGTCGGGTATGGCATCGCCACGGGCCGCAGGAGTGGCGCCGCCGGCGACGCGGCCCTTGCGGCGGTTCACCCAGACCGTGCGCAGCCCCAGCGACTTCGCGGGCATGATGTCATGGAAGCGGCTCTGCGCGACGTGGAGGATCTTCTCGCGTGGAATTCCCATCTCGCCGAGGGTTCGAATCGCGTATTCGAAATTGCGGATGTCCGGCTTGTAGGAGCCGATCTCCTCGGCGGTGAGGACGCGATCGAATTCGACGCCGAGCTTCACTTTGCTCTTCGCGAAAGAGGCACGATCGACGTTCGAGAGAATGACGAGCTTGTGATGTCGCTTCAGGTACTGCAGCGCCGCCGCGCTGTCGGGAAAGGCGGGCCAGCGGCCGACGGAACCGCCGAACTCCGTCGCCTCCGCCTCCGTCACCGTCACCCCCCAGCGCCGGCCGAGCGCGCGAAGCGCATCGCCGAGCACGGCGGGATAGAGCTTGCGCGGTGAAGCCTCCTCGATCGGCGATTCCTCCGCGGCAAAGGCCGTGAGGATTTCATCGTCACTCTGCTTCAGCCCATGTTTCCTCGCCCAGGGCCTGAGTTCCGCGAGGAGTCCGCTCTCCCAGTCGATGAGCGTGCCGTAGCAGTCGAAGGTTAGTGCTTCGAAATCGGCGAAATTCACGGGTCCTCTCCCCCAGTAATCCGGTTGGCGGCACCATCCTTGCATGTATCATGGCCTCTGGGGCGCTATCGCACAATGCAAAGGGGGAATTCCACATGGCACTCTGCTCGATTTTTTTGCGCGCGGCTCGTTTCTGCGGCCTAGGCGCGATAGCGCTGGCCGCGATCGCCTCGGCCTCGGCCCAGACGCCCAACCCGCCGCCGCCGGAGCCGGTCAAGTCCACGCTCGATGAGGCACTGATGGCGTCATCTGCACCGGGCAAGCCCGGAAAGGTGCTGCTGCTGCCGGCGACGATGGAGACGACGCAGTGGGGCTGGTACAACAATGCGCAGCCGCCGGTCCTGCACGTGAACTCGGGCGACACCGTGGTCATGGAGACCATGATGCACTCCCACAATCAGGTGGTCCCCGGCGTCTCCATCGACAAGATCAAGAAACTCCGCACCGATTTTCCTGGCCGCGGCCCGCACACGATCACGGGTCCGATCTATGTCGAAGGCGCGGAGCCCGGCGACGTCCTCAAGATCCATTTCGATCGGATCGTGCCGCGTGCCTACGCCACGAACTTTAACGTCCCCGGAATGTTCGGGCAGTTCCCGGATCGCTTTCCCGATGGGCAGGTCAAGTATTTCTTTCTCGATCTCGACAAGAAGCAGCTGGAATTTGCGCCGGGGATCGTCGTCCCGCTGAAGCCGTTCCCGGGCACGATCGGCGTCGCGCGCGCCGAGCCCGGTCCTTACAGCACCGTCCCGCCTGGACCGTTCGGCGGCAACATCGACATCAACGAGATGGTCGAGGGGACGACGCTCTACCTGCCGGTCTTCGTCAAGGGCGGGCTCCTTTGGTCCGGCGATTCTCATGCGGGTCAAGGCAATGGCGAGATCAATCTCACGGCGATCGAGACCGCCTTCAAAGAGCTTCGCATCACCATTACCGTCCTCAAGAGCGTGCAGCTCGCCTGGCCGCGCATCGAAACGCCGACGCACTGGATCACGCTCGGCTACGATCGCGACTTCAACAAGGCCTGGGATCTGCTGCAGGCGGAGACCGTGAAATACCTCGTGGAGAGCCGCAAGCTCTCCGCCGAGGCAGCCAAGAAGGAGATGGTCGCGAGTTGGGATTGCCGCATCTCCGAGGTCGTAGACGTGCTCTTCGGCACCTATTGCATGACCTCGAAGGGCCACGGCACGCCGGCGATGGCGCTTCCGAAGACCGACAGCGCAAAATACCTCGTCACCTATGCCAAGAACGTCGATCTCAAAAAGGCGATGGACGAGGCCTCCTATGCGATGATCGAGAAGCTGCAGAAGGAGCGCAATCTGACCCGGCTCGACGCCTACGCGCTCGCGAGCATGACCATGGATTGCCGTCTCGGCCGACCCTCCGGGGCCGAGAAGGAAGTCCATTGCATGGTGCCAAAGAGCCTCTGGGTTGCGAACAAGTAGCGATGCGGCGTGGGCGCGCTCTCTTTCTTTCGTTCCTCGCGGCAATCGTCGTCTGGAGCGTGCCCGCGAGTGCAAAGGGGCTGCGGATCGTCGCCACCACCAGCGACCTCCGCAGCCTCGCCGCAGCGATCGCCGGCGATCTCGCGACGGTCGAGAGCATCGTCCCGCCCGGCGCCGATCCCGAGGCCTTCGAGCCGAGGCCGAGCGATCTCTTGAAGCTTCGCGGCGCCGATCTGCTGGTCGAGGTCGGTATCGGCTATGACCACTGGATCGACCGGCTCGTGCTCGAGCTGGCCGATCCCCGGCTCGTGCGCGGCGGAGCGGCTGCGGTCGATTGCTCCGTCGGCATCCCGCTGCTCGAGGTGCGCGGGCGGAGCCCCTTGCCCGCAATGCAGGATGGCCACGCACATGGTCAGGCCAATCCGCATTACTGGCTCGACCCCGCCAACGCCGAGACGATCACTGCGGCGATCGTCGACGGGATCGCGCGCGTCGCGCCGGAGGCGCATGCCCAGGCGGTCGCGAACCGCGAGCGGTTTCTCGCACAGCTCCACGCGAAGCTCGCGGATTGGGAGCGAAAGCTCGCATCCCTCGAGGGCGCGCCGTTCATCGCCTATCACAATAGCTGGCCCTACTTTGCGCGCCGCTTCCGGCTGCAGATCGCGGATTTCATCGAGCCGCGCGAGGGCGTCTCGCCGAGCGCCTCGCGCCTCGCCACGTTGATCGCGAAGGCGAAGCAGATCGGCGTGCGCGCGGTGCTCCACGAACCCTACGAGCCGGAGGACGCCTCGCGGCTCGTCGCAGCGCGCGCGGGAATTCCGGTCGTGCCGATGGCGACCAGTGTCGGCTCGCGCCCGGGCGTCGAGGACTATATCGGCCTTTTCGATTACGACGTGGCCATACTCGTCCAGGCCCTATCGGCGCCCACGCAATAGCATCCTCGATGCAGGACATCGTCGCTTTTCTCGCGTTGCCCTTCGCGGCCTCCGTCGCCTTCGTTGGAATTCACGCCTATCTGGGTCTCCATGTCCTGAGGCGCGGGATCGTCTTCGCCGATCTCGCACTGGCGCAGCTCTCCGCGCTCGGAGCGACCGTCGCCTTCGCCGCAGGGCATGCACCCACGAGCGTCGAGGGTCTGGGCTACACGCTGCTCTTCACGGGGCTCGGCGCGGTGCTGCTGACGGCGAGCCGGAGCTTCGCGCGTGCAATGAGCCAGGAATCCTTCATTGGAATCCTCTATGTCGTCGCCACCGCCGCCACGATCGTGCTGGTGGACCGGTCGCCGCTCGGCGCCGAGCACGTCAAGAAGATCCTTATCGGCAATATTCTGACGGTGAGCGCAAGCGACCTCCTGAAATTCGTCCTTGTCTACGGCGCGATCGGTATCGTGCACATTGCGATCCGGAGGCCGCTCCTCGCGCTCTCGCAGGAGGGTGGGACCGTAGGCCTACCTGCATGGCAAGTCGCGGTCTGGGATCTCGTCTTTTATTTGTCCTTTGGCGTCGTCGTTACGAGCTCCGTCGCGGCGGCCGGGGTGCTGCTGGTGTTCTGCTTCCTCATCATCCCCGCGGTGATCGGCATGCTTTTCACGCAGCGCATCGGACCCGCGCTGCTGATCGGCTGGGGTGCGGGGATTCTCGCGAGTGCCGCGGGCCTGCTCGGCTCGTTCCTCCTGGATCTGCCGACCGGCGCCGCCATGGTCCTGACCTTCGCGCTCGCGCTCGCTGTCGCCGGTGCGGTGCGTCTCTTCGTCGTCGCGTCGGCCCGCGAGCTTCTCCGTCGCCTTGGCGGTGCGGCACGGCTCCTCGGCTGCGTCTTCTGCGGAACGGCCATCCTCGGCGCTCTCTGGCTCCTCGCGGCGCCGCATGAGGATCAGCCCGTTGCCGCCGCACTCGAATGGATCGCCGGCACCGGCTTCAGCCCGTTTCTGGGCGACGACGAGCGCACGATATACGATGACGCGCGCGAGGAGGCCGAACGTCTCGCGGCAGAGCTCGAGGCGCTCAACGCGCGCGAGCGCGACTCCCGCTGGCAGGGACGCGAGCTTAGCGACGACGAGGTCCGCCGCGTCGGCTCCTATCAGCAGACCTTCAACGAGATGGCGCGCGGCGAGCTCTTTGTGCTGGAGACGCTCCGCGGCAAGGCGCGCGAGCGCGAGCGCTGGCTCGCGGGATTGCCGGCGTTGGGGCTGGCCGGCGGGGGGCTGTTCCTGCTGCTGCGCAAGCGTCGAACGGCGGCGGAATCGTGCGGCAGCGACGCGGGGTCGATCCTCCTCTAGCGTTACATTTCCGATGGCAATCTTCCGTCGCGGGTGTACTTTGCCTCGCGCAAGACCATTGAGGAACACGCGGTTAATGGCAGCCTTCACGACACGGCCGGAGCTCCGCGGCACTTTCGGAGCCGTCGCTTCTACCCATTGGCTCGCATCCGCCTCCGCCATGAGCATCCTCGAGCGCGGCGGCAATGCCTTCGATGCCGCGGTCGCTGCGGGGTTCGTCCTGCAGGTCGTGGAGCCGCATCTCAATGGACCCGGCGGCGATGTGCCGATCCTGGTTTGGTCGGAAAAACACGGGAAAGTCGAGGCAATCTGCGGCCAGGGCGTGGCGCCTGCTGGCGCCACCATCGCCGAATTCCGCCGTCTCGGCCTCGATCTCGTGCCAGGAACCGGCCTTCTTCCCGCAGTCGTGCCCGGCTCCTTCGGCGCCTGGCTCAAGCTACTTTTGGAATATGGCACGATGCGGGTCGAGGACGTACTCGCGCCCGCCATCCACTACGCCGGCGGCGGCTATCCCGCGGTGGCGCGGATTCCGGCTGCGATCGAGACCGTGCGCGCGATCTTCGAGACGGAATGGCCGACGTCCGCTGCGATCTACCTTCCGAACGGCCGCGTTCCCAAGGCGGGGCAGCTCTTCCGCAACCCCGTTCTCGCGCGCACCTATGGCCGCCTCGTCGAATCCGCAAAAGCCGCGGGCGCCGACCGCGAGGCGCAGATCGAGGGGGCGCGCCGTGCCTGGTATGAGGGCTTCGTCGCGGAGGCCGTCGACCGCTTCTATCGGACGCAGGAATTGATGGATGCGTCCGGCCGGCGGCATCGCGGGTTCCTCACCGGCGAGGACATGGCCCGCTGGCGCGCAACCGTCGAGACGCCGCTCGCCTACGATTACCACGGCTATACCGTCTACAAATGCGGCCCCTGGACCCAGGGTCCGTTCTTCCTGCAGCAGCTCGCGATGCTGAAGGGGATCGATCTCGCCAACATGGATCCGCTCGGGTTCGAGTTCATCCATAGCGTCGTCGAATGCGCCAAGCTTGGCTTCGCAGATCGCGAGGCCTGGTACGGCGATCCCGATTTCGTGGACGTGCCGCTCAAGGCACTCCTCTCCGATGGTTACACGGCGGAGCGCCGCGCGCTCATCGGTGGAGAGGCCTCACTGGAGTTGCGGCCGGGCTCGCCCGATGGGCGCACGCCCCGCCTGCCGCAGCTCGTTCTGCGCGGGACGGGCGGGCTCGGGCTTGCGGCGGGAGCAGGCGAGCCCACGATGGCGCACGCTGGCGTTGGCGAGCCCACGGTCGCGCGCGAGAGCGACCGCCGCGCCACCGCCGGCGACACCTGTCACGTCGACGTGATCGACCGCTGGGGCAATATGATCGCGGCGACGCCGAGCGGCGGCTGGCTGCAGAGCTCTCCGGTCGTGCCTGAGCTCGGTTTCGGAATTACCACCCGCGGACAGATGTTCTGGCTCGAGGAAGGGCTCGCCACGAGTCTCGCGCCGGGCAAGCGGCCACGCACGACGCTCTCGCCCTCCTTTGTCGCGAAGGGCGGCGAGCCCTACATGGCTTTCGGCACCCCCGGAGGCGATCAGCAGGATCAATGGTCGCTGATCTTCTTCCTGCGCCACGTCCATCACGGCATGAACCTGCAGGAGGCGATCGACACGCCCTCCTTCCACACCGAGCACATGCCGAGCTCGTTCTGGCCGCGCGAGGCGAAGCCCGGCGTGCTCGTGCTCGAAGGCGGCACGCCGGAGGCGACGGTCGCGGCTCTGAAGGCGCGCGGCCACAAGGTGCAGGTCGGCGAGCCCTGGTCGGAGGGCCGGCTCAGTGCGTGTGCCGTCGAGCGCACGCCTGAAGGGACCATCATCAAGGCGGCCGCCAATCCACGCGGCATGCAGGGCTACGCGGTGGCGCGCTGATTCCCGAGTTTTGTCCAACTGGCCCGATGGCCGCATAACGGGGGAGAGTGGAATGAGCGTGATGAAACTCGGAGCCCTCGGGCTCATGATCGCAGCAGCCGGCCTGGTGGCGTCCGCCGCGCCCGCCGCGGCAAAGTCGCAGAAGCTGACGGTGACCCTCGAGGGCGTGGCGGACGGGAAGGTGATTCCCGGGGACTATGCCTTCTGCGTGCCGGCGGCGCAGGACCATGTGACACTCGGGCCGAACAAGAGCCCGAAGATCAGCTGGAGCGCGGGTCCCGCG
>DATJVP010000053.1:0-17666 GCA_035581425.1 Allostellaceae bacterium
CCCTCGCGCTCCATCCGCTTGCGCAAGGCCTTGCGATGACGCCGCACGGCCTCCGCCTTCTCGCGCACCCGGCGCTCGGACGGCTTCTCGTAAGAGCGACGACGCTTCATCTCCCGGAACGTACCCTCGCGCTGCATCTTCTTCTTGAGGACACGTAAAGCGCTGTTCACGTCATTGTCGCGTACGAATACCTGCATGAGGATGGTGCGTCCTAGGTTGAGTTCGAACTGTGATGCCCGTCATCCGCGCGGCGGTTCTGAGACCGGTGGGTGCCGAAGCCGCGCGGCGCGAACCGCTTCGCTTGCCGGCGCTGCCGCGCCCGCTCGGATCTCGATCGGAAAGGAAGCAAGCATGCGCGTTCGACTAAGACAAAGCTGCGTCGGCAGCTTCAGGAACGCGCCTCAATTGGAATCATAAACGTCCGGGCGCGAATGGGCAACGGAAATGGAGGCCAATCCCAGCACGCCTATTGCAAAACCAGACCACGGTCAGTAATCGCTGCCTTGATGTTCCGCTGTACCGTTGCATAGGCGCGCTCCTCGATCTGACGAATCCGTTCTCGCGAGACGCCGTAGATCTGTCCGAGCTGCTCCAATGTCTTGGGGGGATCGCTGAGACGGCGCGCTGCGAAGATGCTGCGCTCGCGTTCACCTAGCGTTGCCATGGCGCCGTTTAGCAGGTCGCGGCGCAGGCCGAGTTCCTCGGCTTCCGCGACGACAGCATCGGGTTGCGCCCGCTCGTCCGCGATATGGTCTTGCCATTCCGTCGTGCCGTCCTCGGAGAGGGAGGCGTTAAGCGAGCCGTCGTGCGCCGCGAGCCGGCGGTTCATCGCGACGACATCGGCCTCGGGAACGGCGAGCTCCCGCGCGATGATCCCGAGAGTTTCCGAAGGAAGATCGCCGTCATCGATCGCCTTCAACCGGCCCTTGATCCTGCGCAGACCGAAGAAAAGCTTTTTCTGCGCCGCCGTGGTTCCCATCTTCACCAGCGACCACGAATGGAGCACGTATTCCTGGAGTGCTGCGCGGATCCACCACATCGCGTAGGTCGCGAGGCGAAAGCCGCGCTCTGGATCGAAGCGCTTCACGGCCCGCAAGAGGCCGAGGTTCCCCTCGGAAATCAAGTCCGCGAGCGGCAATCCATAGCCGCGATATCCAACCGCCAGCTTCGCAACGAGACGAAGGTGGCTGGTGACGAGCCGATGCGCGGCTTGCAGGTCGCCGTGCTCGCGCCATCGCTTGGCGAGCATATATTCGCTCTCGGGTTCGAGCATCGGAAATTGGCGGATTTCGGTCAGATACCGCGATAGGTCGTTTGCAGACGCGAGACCCGGGACGGGGGCAAGGCGCTGGGGCGGGGTGAGGTCACCGCGGGCCGATGATCTGCTCGCGCGCGGTTGGGCAATGCCTTTACCGGCCGCGATTGTAGCGTTTCCTCTGGTGCCCTTGGTGCCCAGGCGCGAGGACGCGCGTGTCCTTTTCGCGGGAGCAGATCCGGCCCTTGCTGAGATCATAGGGCGTCATCTCCATCGTGACCCTGTCACCCTCGAGGATGCGGATGCGGTGCTTTTTCAATCGGCCGGAGCTGTAGGCGAGGGTCTCGTGCCCATTGTCCAATCGCACGCGAAAGCGCGAATCGGGCAGACGTTCGACCACTGTGCCATCGAGTTCGAGGAGGTCTTCCTTGGCCATACGGGATTCCTCCTGAGTAAAGAGAAACGGGGCAGCCGAAGCTGCCCCGTCGAAATCAGGCGGACTTCAGATTGACCGCCGAGGTCCTACCCTGCTGGTCCCGCTCAAGGTCGAAGCTGACTTTCTGGCTCTCACTGAGCGAGCCTACGCCGGATTGCTCGACCGCGGAAATGTGGACGAAGACATCCTTCGAGCCGTCATCCGGCTGAATGAAGCCATAGCCCTTGGTCGGATTGAACCATTTGACTGTACCGATGGACATTGAGTCCCTCC
The DNA here is from genome assembly GCA_035581425.1 of Allostellaceae bacterium. Classification (GTDB taxonomy): domain Bacteria; phylum Pseudomonadota; class Alphaproteobacteria; order ATCC43930; family CGMCC-115725; genus DASZHJ01. The sequence continues at coordinate 1,965 of DATJVP010000053.1, forward strand.
TCCATGCAAAAAACGCCACGGCGCAGGTGCACCGTGGGGTCAAACTTTGACTTGGATGGGACCGGGTCGGGCTCCGTAGAGAGCTGAGTGACGAGGCCGACCCAAAAGGATTGACCGGTAAGACATGGGGACGACGAGACCTCGAATCAAGGGTGTCGTCTCCCGGAACTCGCTTGGGCGCCAGGACGAATTGGCTGCGGTCTCAGGCCTCGGCTGGGTCTCCCGGCAATTGGATGATCATGCGGTAGCAGTCGAGACTACCGCTCATGAACTCGTAGGCGGCTCCCCAGAGGTACAGCCGGAACCGTCGGTAATTGAATTTGTCGAAGCGGCTGATGACGGCGTCCCGATTGTGTTCGAAATTGCGCGCCCATTGCTGAAAAGTCAGAAAATAGCTGTGGCTGTCGTTGAACAACTCCAGGACCCGCAGCGGCGTTCTCGCCAGCTGGCTAAGAAAATCGTGCAGCACGAGGAAGGAATGGTTGCCGCCATAGATGTATTTCACCATGAATGAGGAGAGCTCGTATTTCTTCGTGCAGGCGCTGGCGTCAAGGAAGATGAAGCGCCCTGGCTTCAGCATGCTCATGAATTTCTCCAACACCGCTCCGTAATTCGGGAGATGCTCGATCACGCCCATGATCACGATGGCGTCGTATTTCCGGTCGGTGTGGTATTCGAGGAGATCCGTGAGAATGAGCTCCCAATCATACCCGAGCTGCTTCGAGCGACCGTTGAGATAGTCGACCGAGACTTTGGAGACGCTGATACCCGTGCACCTGATGCCGCGTTGCGACGCGTATTCTAGCCAAGCCCCCCAGCCCGGGCCGATCTCAAGGATGTGGTCGCCGGGCCTCAGATGGCAGCTCTCGAAGCAGTAGGCGAATTTTCTGAGGGTCGCGGCGTCGAGCCCCTCATCGTCGCGCTCGTATACGCCCTGCGTGTAACAGGGCGTCTTCGGATCGAGAAAGCTCAGGAAGAAATCGGGGTCGATATCATAGTGCGCTGTGATAACCCGCCTATTCGTGCGCACTTGCCCAAACAAAATGGGCTGCAGGAACCGCCATATCGCGGTTAACGGATGCAGATCCTTCAGGTATTTGCGCAGCGCGAAAAGCTGCAGTAGATCGCCGTCGAGGTCGATGTCGCCGGCGAGGTAAGCGTCGCCGAAGCGGCCTTCGTCGAGACTCAAAAGGGCGCGTAGCGCTTGGTGGTTGTTCAGCGTGACGCGGAAACTCGGCGCGCCGCTTCCAAAGTGCTGCACGCTCTTGTCAGGCAGCTGCACGTCGAAGGATGTCGGCGATTGCGCGAAACGCCGGGCAAATCTACCGAGTATCGTTGACCCCGCAGTATCGATTTGCGAGCGCGCCTCTATGCCGTCGCTCATGGCGATTTGGTTCGCCGCCGGAGATGGCGCTTGGCCACTCTATGTTCGACCATATTTGCCTCCGACAATCTTTCTTTACCCACTCCCGACAACCCTCCAACCATTTGGCCGCGTCCCCGGATCCGGGCCCAGTGTATGCCTTGAACTTGGCGAGGCAGATCTGCAGGATTTGCTTGAACGATGGCGCGCCGTCGATCTTCCGCGTCGCCTCAAGCAGCCGCTGATAGCTTCGGGCGTCAGCGCAATCGTTCCAGCCCGTTCAATGCCACTGAACTCAATGACGCATACGAGTGTTTGTGATTGATGTCAATTCACTGCACAAACATCGGGCGGGAAGTACGGATGGAGCGCGAAGGGGGATCGTTGCCGGTGCTCTCCCATGCCGAGGCGCTGAATGCGCGCTGAAAATGTGATCGAATTCAAGCGGCCGGCGCAACGATCTTCGCCGCATGTCCCATGTACATAAGTGACAGAATTGGGAGACGGCCGAAGGTGATGTCGAATCGCCGATTTAGGCCCCGCGGCCCAAGACCCGCCATCGGTCCGACGTCAAACCCCTTACTAAGCAGCATCGCCCGGAGTTCCGACGGCTTGATGAATTTCGCGGGATCGTGTGTTCCGAGCGGGCCGACGCGCAAGACAACCTCGCCAAGGAAGACAAAGATGAAGGCCGCGAGCTTCGTGCGATTGAGAGTATCGAACAAGATCGCGCCTCTGGGCTTGAGGACGCGACGGATTTCATCGAGCACGCGACCGGGATCCGCCACATGTTCGAGGACGTCGACTATCACGACGCAGTCGACCGATCCATCGGGCACGGGCAGAGCTTCGCCGGAGCCAACGCGATAGTCGATCACGAGGCCCTCGAGCCTGGCGTGCTCGCGCGCGGCTTCGATCGCGGCGGCCGACGGGTCGACGCCGATGACAGCGGCGCCCCGGCGGGCCAGGGCATCGGCCATGAACCCGCCGCCGCAGCCCAGATCCAGGACCGACACGTCCCGCCAGTCCTTGATTATGCCGTCGAAATACTTAAGCCGCGGGGGCACGAGATTGTGCATCGTCCGCAGCCACCGGTGGCGGCCCGTCCACCATTCCGCGGCGTAGATGCGGTATATCGATTGATCATTTCGCATCGGCCGCATCCACAGCTTTCACAATGCGACCGGCGCGCGGTCTTGGCCACGGTAGCCAGTAGGGAACTCGACGCTGGTAAGCCTCGAATTTCGTGTCGTAGAATCTCTTGAACCTTCGCTCCTTGAATAGCGGACCGATGACGCAATAACCCGAGAGCGACGTCGCGAGGAGAAGCTGATCGGGCGTCCAGGTCGGCACCGTCCACAGCGTCAGGGCAAAGGAAACGTAGATCGGCTGCCGACACAGGCGGAAAAGACCTCGCGACGGCATCGGCGGATAAAGTGGCTTTTCACCTCTGCGGACGGCATGCCAGCCGAGCAGCCCTGTCTGCAGGGCGAAGCCGGCATCGACGATCGACCTCAGGAGCAGCAGCCAAGCGCAAGTGTAAAGGACTGAGAGCAGGACGCGCGGAAGCCCTTCCGACTGCCACCAGACGACGCCGGTTGGCGACCATAGCGCGAACAGCAGCACGACTTGTAGAGCGGCGATCGTGACGTAGGTCGTCGTCGAGAGATGGTCGCCGAACCCGGGGGGCGCGAGCCGCTTCAACCATGCGCGCCCGCGCGACGTAAGCAAAAATGAGTGCAGGAGCGGAAACTGCAGGATCAATACCGAGTTAGCCAGCCAATTCCACGGGTGCTGCAGCGGCCCGAACCCGACGCTCATTCCCGCATACATCGAGAAGATCATTGCCCCGACGCTGACTACAAATGCGGTATGGCAGACCGCTCCATAGCCAATTGCGATCGCGAATCGGCGATGATGTGCGATAGGGCCGTTCCCTTCGGTGGAAATCCGCAGACACTGGCGGAGATTTCGCGCCTACGCCGCACCCCCAGCTGCGCGAGGCAGTCAGCCTATTCTCCTAAACTAAATCTCGGAGGAAGTCCCGTTTATCCTAGCCACGGCTCAGGCGATCACGGGGATTTCCCTGACGCGGGGCGCGACGGCGGCGACCCGCACGAAACGCATCCCCTGGCCCCTAGATTATCGTGATCACGTGCTCAGTCAGCCGAGCCAGGCCTGGTGAATCGTTGGTGACATGCCGAACGATCGCCGGGAAATACTTCGAGCCGATCATGCGGCCGATAGAGTATGTGACGTCCGCCCTCACAGGCGGTGAGCCGTCCAAGCCTCCGCGGACCAGGAACGTATTTGCGCCGGGGGACAGGAAATTGGTCAGCAGACGGAGGTCGGACCAGCCCTCCAGAGACGAGTTCGTCAAGAGAATTTCCTTATCGGAATCTGGATTAAGAGTAATAAGGGCGGTCGACCCGGACTTGGCTGAAACTTGGTATACGACCTCGTCGGTGGCGCGAAAACTGAGTGCTGCTCCGAAATAACTATCTCTTGGCTTCTCAGCCATGGTGCGCTCCCGCGTTTTATTATGGTCACCCACGCTATCACAATTCCTTCGGGAATCGCATCGCATCACGCACTTTTCCCTAACCTGGCCCGCTCTGGCTAATGAGATCATCGGCCAATTTTTCGGTCTTCTTCTACGCGCAAACGAGGCTTCGGCATCAATCCGCTTCGCAGTTGCCGCGCTGGCCGCAGATCATAGTGGCAAATGAGATGCTCGCAGCGGAACCCAGCACCGTGCGGACGCTCGACGCACGCCTCTGAAACGGAAGCTGGAGCGGCTTGCGGCGCTCCTGGCTCATGTCGGATTGCCCATTCCCCGTTTTTTCCCGAAGAGCCGGCCGGCGCCCGTTGCGGATGTCCAGCGGGCGCCGTGTCTCCTGCCTTGTTACTCGTGAGAAGCTTGGCGCCCGATCTCGTCTTCTGAGTTGTTGGTTTATTGGTGAGCCCGCCGGGATTCGAACCCGGGACCCCTTGATTAAAAGTCAAGTGCTCTACCGGCTGAGCTACGGGCTCGCCGAGACACGGGGGGCGCGCCCGCGGCCGTCGAGGTGGCGCGGACAATAGGCTTGGGGAGCCGCCGGGGTCAACGGCGGGCGCAGCTCAAGTGTCGAGCGAGCCGCGGTGTCGGGTTTCCGGGGAAGAGGGGTTGGCGCCGCCACGGACGAGCTTCAGCGCCGAGGCCGCGAGCGCGTCGAGCATCGCCCGGAAAGGCCCCGTCAGCACACCGGCACCGCTGAACCCTAGACCGCCGAGAGCCGCCGCAATCTTGCTGCCGCCGCTTGGGGCGTAAGCGGTCGCCGAATGAGAGGCGACGGCTCCGACGTCTCCGTCGAGCGCATGCGCGTGATTTGCGACCTTGTCCGCGAAGGCGCGGTAGATCTCCGCCACCGTTTTCGGCGCACCGGTGCGGCTGTCGTAAAAGACGGGCTTGTTGGCGGCAGCGGCGTCCGGCAGCAGATCGGCCGCGATCGCATTCCCGTCGCTGCCGACGGCTTCGAGGAAACGGCTCGCGCCGCCCGCGCCGAGGAAATGCGCCATGTAGAGATCGGCGTGATTGACGCTGCGCCCGAGCGTGCGCTCGAGATCGGTCTGGTTCGAGCGTGTGTATTCCGCTGCGAAGGATGCCGAGAGCTTGGGATCTTTGCGGAGATCGAGGATTTGCTGACGCACCGCGGGATCGGCAACACGCGGGCGGCCGGCGCCGTCGAGCGTCACCTGCTGCGCGAGATCGCCGATGCCGTATTTGGCGCCGTAGCGCTGCACCATCTGCAGCCAGGTGCCGTCGATGAATTGATAGAGCCCGGTGGCGCTGCTGTTGGCAGCCTTGGCGTGCGGATCGAAGCCGCTCTCCTGCTGCGCCTCCGCGACGAGGAGGCCGAAATCGACGTTGGTCGCGGCGCTCGCTTGGCGGATGCTCTTGGCAACCGAAGGGTCGATCGCGGCGCTGTGCGGGAGCGGATGAGTGGGCGCGGGCATGAAGGCGAGAACGCCGGTCCTGGGGAAGCCAAAGGGGCCGGGGGAGCCTAGCGGGAAGTGGTTAAGGGATGGTGAGCGCCCACCGGCAGGCGGCCCGCAAGTGCCTCGTTCTCCAAACGAATCCGCCACGCAAGGACACCTGCATTGAGCGCCGAGAAGATGAGTGCCACCTGCCAAGCGCCGAAGGCGAGGGGGAGCACCGCGATTTCCGCGGCCACCAGGAGATAGTTGGGGTGGCGGATGAAGCGATAGGGGCCGCGGCGCACGAGCGGCGCTCCCGGGAGCGTGATGATGCGCGTCGTCCAGAATCTCCCGAGGCTTGCGAGCACCCAGACCCGCAGCGCCTGCAATCCCACGAAGACAGCGATCAGCGGCCAGGAGATCTGCGCGCTGTCCGGCACGGTGAGCGCGATCGCCGCGAGCCATCCCGCATGCACCGCGACAATCAGCGGATAATGTCCGCTGCCGCGCTCGACTGCGCCTGCCGCAAGAAGCGCGCGCGTGTTGCGCGCCGCGAGCAAGAGCTCGCCAAGCCGCACGCAGGCGACCGCCGCCACCGCGGCGACGGCAACTGAATTCACGAGGCCTCGAGGAGCTGGAACGCCGCAGTGAAGCCGGGGCCGAGAGCGGTCATCAGCACGCGGCCGCTGATGCCCTCCGCCAGCATGCGCTCGAGCACGAAGAGGACCGTCACCGCTGACATATTGCCGAAATCGCGGAGCACACCGCGGCTGACGCCGAGAGCGCCCTCGGAAAGTCCGAAGGCCTCCTCGAGCGCGGTCAGCACTTTGGCGCCGCCGGGATGGCAAGCGAAATGATCGACGTCGGCAAAGGTGAGTCCCTGCTTTGCAAGGAACTCGGAGGCGACCTCGCGCATCTGTCCGCGTACGAGGGTGGGGATGTCGCGCGAGAACAGAGCCTTGAGCCCATCTTCCGCCACGTCCCAACCCATGATGTCCAGGGAATCGGGCCAAGTGTGCTCGCCCGAAGCCGAGAAGGCGGGGCCATCGTCGCCGGCCCCGGAGATCACCGCCGCCGCGGCGCCATCACCGAAAAGCGCTGTCGCGACGAAGTTGCTTTTGGAGGTGTCGTTCTTGCGGAAGCAGAGCGCGCAGAGCTCGACGGCGAGATAGAGCACCTTGGCGGAGGGATCGCTCCGCGCCATGTCGGCCGCGCGCGCCATACCCACGACGCCGCCGGCGCAACCGAGGCCGAAGATCGGCAGACGCCGTACATCGGAGCGCAGACCCAGCCGATTGATGAGGACCGCGTCGAGGCTTGGCGTCGCCACACCCGTGGTCGAGACCGCCACGACCGCGTCGATGTCTCGGGGATGCAGGCCCGCGTCCTCCAGGCAGTCTCGGCCCGCGCGCTCCAGAAGATTGGTCGCGTGCTCGAGGTAGAGCGCGTTGCGGTCGCGCCAGCCGTGCGGCGAGATGTACCACTCGATCGGTACGCAGGAATAGCGCCGCTCGATCCCGGCATTGCCGAAGATCGGCATCAACCGCTCGACCGCCTCGCCATCGATCTCCGAGAACAGGAGACGGACGCGCTCGGCCACATCGGGTTGGCCCAGCGAGTAGGACGGCACGGCCGTGCGAAGTGCAACGAGCCTCGGATCCACGCGTCGCGCGGGCGACCGCCGCGTCTCCTCGCGCGACTGCGATTTAGGCCGCACGATCGTGGCGGTGGCGAATGCGCGTGTGGTCGTGTCGTCCAAAGGTCCTCTCCGATCGTTGTAGGCCGGGAGTCTTTTCACTGGTGCCGGCCTGGTTCGCCGGCAGTCGGGATCGCTGCGAGGCCAAGGGTGCGCAGTCCCTGCTTCCGCGCAGCCCTTCGCAGACCATCGCACTGTGCCAAGAGTTCCCCCTCGCTTGCCCGGCGTCTCAGTCTAGTTGATGGCGGACCTGCGTGGCTACGACCTTTCGGCCACATCCAGGTTGCAGCCCCGCCACCAAACCTACCCCCAACGGCGTAGGGTCAAGGCGTTAAGAAGTCCGCGAGGGCTCTTCTGCGCCGCTGCGGCGCTTTCTAGCCCGAGCGTAGATACCGCACCGCTGCATCGCGCTCGAAGAGGTACAGCAAAGTCCGTAGTGCGCCGCCGCGGGGACCGGCGAGATCGGGATCGCGATGCAGCACCAGACGCGCATCGTCGCGCGCAATCGCGACGAGATCGGCATGGGCGAGCAGATCCGCGAGTCGAAACTCCGGCAGGCCGCTCTGCCGCGTCCCCAGCACCTCGCCCGCGCCGCGGAGCCGCAGGTCCTCTTCGGCGATGCGGAAGCCGTCCTCGGTCTCGCGCAGAATCGCGAGACGCTGCCGCGCGACCTCCCCGAGCGGCTGGGCATAGAGGAGTAGGCAGGTCGATTGTCTCTCGCCGCGCCCGATACGGCCGCGAAGCTGGTGAAGTTGAGCGAGTCCGAAGCGCTCGGAGTGCTCGATCACCATCACCGTCGCCGCGGGGACGTCGACGCCCACCTCGATCACGGTGGTTGCCACCAGGAGGTCCACCTCGCCGTGCGCGAATGCTTCCATCGCACGGTCCTTCTCGCTGCCCTTCATGCGTCCGTGGACGAGTCCGACACGAGTGCCGAAGCGTTCCCGGAGAAAAGCATGCCGATCGGTCACCGCCGCGAGATCGCTCGCCTCGGACTCCTCGATAAGCGGACAGATCCAATAGACCTTGGCGCCTGCGGCGAGCGCGCGGTCTATGCCGGCGACGACCTCGTCGAGGCGCGCAGCGGGGATGGTGCGGGTGTCGATGGGCTTTCGTCCCGCGGGCTTCTCGAGGAGCCGCGAATGGTCCATGTCGCCATAGGCCGCGAGCATGAGCGTGCGCGGGATCGGGGTCGCGGTCATCGCAAGAAGATCGACGCCCTTGCCCTTGCCCGAAAGCGCCGCCCGCTGCTCAACGCCGAAGCGATGCTGCTCGTCGACGACGACAAGGCCGAGATCTGCGAACTCGACCTCGTCCTGAAAGAGCGCGTGCGTACCGACGACGATCTTGATCGCGCCGCCCGCCAGGCCCGAGAGCAGCGCCTCGCGAGCCTTGCCCTTCTCGCGTCCCGTCAGCAGCTCGACATTGACGCCCGCGGGTGCGGCGAGCGCCGAAAGCGTCGCGTGGTGCTGGCGCGCGAGGATCTCGGTCGGCGCCATTAGCGCCGCCTGCACCCCCGCCTCGACGGCATCCAACATGGCGATCAACGCCACCACCGTCTTGCCGCTCCCGACGTCGCCTTGCAGGAGGCGCAGCATGCGGTGGGGGGAGGCCATGTCGCCGGCAATCTCCGCGAGCGCGTTGCGCTGGGAGTGAGTAAGCTCGAATGGGAGCGCCGCGATCGCCTTTTCGCGCAGCGCGCCTGGGGCGCGCAGAACCCGTCCCGGCAAGCGCTTGGTGTGCGCGCGCACCAGCGCGATCGCGAGTTGGCTCGCGAGGAGCTCGTCATAGGCGAGCCGCTGGCGCGCGGGCGTCTCCGGCAGGAGATCGGCGTCGCTCATCGGCGCGTGCAGCGCCTCGGTTGCGGCGCGCCAGGTTGGCCAGCCTCGCTCGCCGATGACGCTGGGCTCGATCCATTCCGGCAGCTCCGGCAGGCGCCCGAGCGCTCCTGCAATCGCCTTCTGGAGCGTGCGCAGCGGCAGCCCACCCGTCAGCGGATAGATGGGCTCGACCGCCGGCAGCTTCTCGGCCTCCGCGACGTCGACGATGTGGTCCGGGTGGGTAATCTGAATCTGATTGTTGAAATGCTCGACCCGGCCGCTCACGACCCGTACCGATCCCACGGGTAAAATTCGTTCGAGGTAATCGCCCTTGACGTGGAAGAAAACCAGATGGAGAAAGCCGGTCTCGTCTCTGCAGCGGACACGATAGGGTTGGCGCGGATGGTGCGGCTTCAGATGCGCATCGACGGTGACGGTGAGCGTCGCGACGGCTCCCGCTGGCGCTTCCGTGACCTTCGGGCGGAAGCGCCGGTCGATGAGCGCAGACGGCCGATGCCACAGGAGGTCCGCAACATGCGGACCGCAGAGCCGCTCGATGAGCTTGCCGAAGCGCGGCCCGACACCGGGCAGGCTGGTGACGGAGGCGAAGAGGGGGAAGAGTACCTGCGGCCGCATCCCCCGGTTCTATATCCCAGCGACCGCAGCGAGTGAAGGATGAGCGAGACGAGCGATATCCGCCGCAAGCGCCTGCTGTTCCGTAGCTGGCATCGCGGTACCAAGGAGTCGGACCTGCTGCTGGGCTCTTTCGCAGAGCGCCACCTGCGGGAATTCACGCCCGCGCAGCTCGACCGTTACGAGGCGCTCTTGGAGTGCGAGGACGCCGATCTCTGGGATTGGATCGCGGGACGCGCGGCGCCGCCGGCGGACCGCGACAGCGACGTGCTGCAGCTCCTGCTCGCGTTCAAGTACAAGCCACGGCCGGCATGACCGCGCTCGACGAATTCTTCGCGGGGCCGCAGGTGCCGGCGGGACGGCTCGTGCTCGGCGGCGCTCCCGAGGGTCATGACGCGCAGGTGCTGGGCGAGCTCGTCTCCCGCGGCATCCTCGGGACGTTGCTCCATGTCTGCCGCGACGACGGCCGCATGGCCCGCATGGCGGCGGCGCTCGCATTCTTCAATGACGACCTCAAGGTGCTGACGCTTCCCGCCTGGGATTGCCTTCCCTACGACCGCGTCTCCCCCAATGCGGAGATCGTGAGCCGCCGGATCGACACGCTGGCCCGGCTCGTCGAGGAGCCGAAGGGGCGCCGCCGCGTCGTGCTCACCACCGTGAACGCGCTCGTCCAGCGCGTGCCGCCGCGGAAGCTCTTCGAGGGCCGCTCCATCGCGCTCGGATCCGGCGGGCGCATGCCGATCGACCGGCTCATCTCCTTTTTGCAGCGAAACGGATACAGCCGCAGCGAGACCGTGCGCGAGGCAGGCGAATATGCGATCCGCGGCGGCATCGTCGATGTCTTCCCCGCGGGTGCCGCGGAGCCGCTGCGCCTCGACTTCTTCGGCGACGCCATCGAGAGCATTCGCACCTTCGACGCGCTCTCGCAGCGTACAACCGGCACCGTCGAGAGCGCGAAGCTGGAGCCCGTGAGCGAGGTTCTGCTGGACCAGCAGGCAATCCAGCGCTTCCGCGGCCGCTATCGCGAGGCCTTCGGTACCGTCGCCGACGACGACCCGCTCTATGCCGCTGTCAGCGCCGGGCATCGCTACGCCGGCATGGAGCATTGGCTGCCGTTCTATTACGAGACGCTCGAGACCGTCTTCGACTACCTCCCGGATGCAGCCGTCAGCCTCGACCATCAAGCTGAGGAGGTTCGGCGCGATCGTCTCGCGAGCATCGCCGATTTCTATGCCGCGCGGCGCTCCCTCCTGCAAAGCAGGCATAGCGAGAAGCAGAGCAGTGCGCCGATCTATCGGCCCGTGCCGCCGGAGCTGCTCTTCCTCGACGATGCGGATTGGGCGAGCTTGCTTTCGACGCGGCGCGTTGCCGAGCTCTCGCCTTTCGCGGCGCCGCCGGGCGCGACGCTCACCCACGACGCCGGCGGGCGCCGCGGGCGCGATTTTGCCGAGGCGCGGGGGAACCCGCAGCGCAATCTATTCGAGGCCGTACGTGACGCATTGCGCGAGGAGGAGACGGCAGGCCGTCATGTCGCGGTCGCTGCTTACAGCGCGGGCTCGGCGGAGCGGTTGAAGACGCTGCTCGCAGAGCGCGGCCTCACGGAGCTGCAGCGCGTCGAGACCTGGCGCGGGCTGACGACGCTGCCTTCGGGCGCGGTCGGCCTTTTCGTACTGGGAATCGAGACAGGCTACACGACGCCGGGTTTCACACTCGTCACAGAGCAGGACATTCTCGGCGACCGGCTCGCACGCCCGGCGCGGCGCCGGCAGAACGTCGAGCAGTTCATCACGGAAGTCTCGACGCTCCTGGTGGGCGATCTCGTGGTCCATGTCGATCACGGCATCGGGCGCTACGATGGGCTGGTGACGCTCGACGTCGCGGGGGCGCCGCACGATTGCCTGCGCATCCTCTACGCCGGCGACGACAAACTCTTCGTGCCCGTCGAGAACATCGAGGTGCTCTCGCGCTACGGTTCCGAGGCGGCCGATGCCGTGCTCGATCGGCTCGGCGGCGTTGCCTGGCAATCGAGGAAGGCTCGCGTCAAGGAGCGCATCAAGGAGATTGCGAACCAGCTCATCGCGATCGCCGCCGAGCGCCACCTCCGGCAAGGTGAGCCGCTCCTCGCCCCGGAGGGGCTCTACGAGGAGTTCTCCGCGCGCTTCCCCTATCCCGAGACCGAGGATCAGCTCCGCGCCATCGCCGACACGCTCTCGGATATGGCGTCGGGCCGCCCGATGGACCGCCTCATCTGCGGCGATGTCGGCTTCGGCAAGACCGAGGTCGCTCTCCGCGCTGCATTCATCGCGGCGATGCAGGGGACGCAGGTCGCCGTCGTCGTGCCGACGACGCTGCTGGCGCGCCAACATTACCGCTCGTTCACGCAGCGCTTCGCGGGGCTTCCCGTGCGCATCGCGCAGCTCTCGCGCCTCGTGAGCGCCCGCGACGCTGCCGGCATCAAGGAGGAGCTCGCAGCGGGGCGCATCGACATCGTGATCGGAACACACGCGCTTCTTGCTAAAAGCGTCTCCTTTGCGCAACTGGGCCTCCTGGTGGTGGACGAGGAGCAGCATTTCGGCGTGGCGCAGAAGGAGAAGCTGAAGCAGCTCAAGGCCAATGTGCACGTGCTCACGCTGACGGCGACGCCGATCCCACGCACGCTGCAGATGGCGCTCGCTGGCGTCAAGGAGATGAGCATCATCTCGACGCCGCCGGTCGATCGGCTCGCAGTTCGCACCTTCGTGATGCCGCACGATCCCGTCGTGATCCGCGAGGCGATCCTGCGCGAGTACCATCGCGGCGGTCAGACCTTCTACGTGACACCCCGCATCGCCGATCTCGAGGAGCTTCGCCTCGACCTCAAGGAACTGACGCCGGAGATCAAGGTCGGCGTCGCGCACGGCCGGATGGCCGCGAGCGAGCTCGAGAAAGTCATGGGCGCGTTCGACGAGGGCGCTTTCGATCTCCTGCTCTCGACGGACATCATCGAGTCCGGCCTCGACATTCCGACGGCGAACACTCTCGTGGTGAACCGCTCGGACATGTTCGGCTTGGCACAGCTCTACCAGCTCCGCGGCCGCGTTGGGCGCGGCAAGCAGCGGGCCTACGCCTACCTGACCCTGCCCGCACGCAAGACCCTGACGGCGAGCGCGCAACGACGGCTCGAGGTGATGCAGACGCTCGACACGCTGGGCGCGGGGTTCACGCTCGCGAGCCACGATATGGACATCCGCGGCGCCGGCAATCTCCTCGGCGAGGAGCAATCCGGTCACATCAAAGAGGTGGGGATCGAGCTCTACCAGCAGCTCCTGGAGGAAGCCGTGGCGGCCGCGCGGAGCGGCGCGGGACCTGTCTCGGAGACGACGGAGGAATGGACGCCGCAGATCACGATCGGCATGCCCGTGCTGATTCCCGAGAGCTACGTCGCCGATCTCAACGTGCGTCTCGGCCTCTATCGCCGAGTGGCAGCGCTCCTCGACCAGCGCGAGATCGACGGCTTCGCCGCGGAGCTCGTCGACCGTTTCGGCCCGTTGCCGCCGGAGGTCGCGAACCTCCTCGACACCATCGCGATCAAGCGGCTTTGCCGCGCGGCCGGGATCGAAAAGGTGGAGGCGGGCCCCAAAGGCGCGGTACTGAGCTTCCGCGAGAACCGCTTCGCCAACCCCCTCGGCCTCGTGGAGTTCCTGCAGGCGCAAGCCGGTACCGCCAAACTGCGCACGGACCAGAAGCTTCTGGTGATGCGCGCCTGGGAGAATCCAAAGGACCGCCTCGTCGGTGTCCGGCACCTCCTGGAGAAGCTCGCGGAAATCGCGACGCAGGCGCCGCCGGAGGCCGCGAACCCCAAGCCCGCGCGGGCTGCCCGGTAGACCTCGCTCCCGCTATTGCGCCGCGCTCGCGGTCTCGGTCTTCAGGAGATCGAAGAGCGGGTAGAAGAATTCTGGCTCCTGTGCGCCGGAGACCACGTATTTGCGCTCGAAGATGAAGCAGGGGACGGCGTTGATGCCGATGCGGCGAGCGCTCATGTCGTCTGCGAGCACCTGCTCCGCGCCGTCTTCGCCGCCGAGGAGACGCGATGCCGCATCTCGATCGAGGCCCGCCTCGCCCGCGATCTCCGAAAGGGTGGCTCGGTCGCCAATGTCCCGGCCGTCGACGAAATAGGCATTGAAAAGTGCCTCGACCACGGGCTCGGCACTTCCGGCCTCGGTGGCGTGGCGGATCAGGCGGTGCGCACTGCGGGTGTTGGGCGTGATCTTGATGCGGTCGAAATGGAAGGGGATGCCCACGGTCGCGCCCACTTCCGTGACGTTGCGGTAGATGCGGTCGGCGTGCTGGCCCCCGCCGAATTTAGCGGCGATGTAGCGCTCGCGTGCCATGCCCTCGGGCGGCATGTCCGGGTTGAGCTGGAAAGGGTGCCAGACGATCTCGGCCTCGACCTCCGAGCGCTGATCCAGGGCGCGGGCGAGCCGGCGCTTCCCGATGAAGCACCAGGGGCAGATCACGTCGGAGACGACATCGATGCGCATCGGATCCTCCTCGACCGCAGGTGCTGCACTTTAGCATGATGGAGCCGGAGCGACAGCGACGCTTGACGGCTCAGGGCGGCGCCCGCGAGGATGCGGTTTCGATGAGTGCGGATCCCGCGATGACGCGAGCGAACTCCATTTACGATGCGGCGTTTCTGGCGCCGCGCGAGGCAAACCATGCGGCGCTCACGCCGCTGACCTTTCTCGCGCGCGCCGCCGCTGTCTATCCCGAGAAGTGCGCGGTGATCCACGGGAACCGGCGTTTCAGCTACCGGGAGTTCAACGATCGGTGCTGCCGCCTCGCGAATGGCCTGCGCAAACGCGGCGTCCGCGAGGGTGTCGCGGTTTCCGTGATGGCGCCGAACGTGCCAGCGCTGCTCGAGGCGCATTACGGAGTTCCTATGGCTGGGGGCGTTCTCAACGCGCTCAACTACCGCCTCGATGCCGCATCGATCGCCTTCATCCTGGAGCACGCCCAGAGCCAGGTGCTCATTACGGACCGCGAATTCTCGCCGACGATCAAGGCCGCGCTAAGCCAGGTCAAACGCAAGCCGCTTGTGATCGACATCGACGATCCCCTCCACGAAGGCGGCGAGCGTCTTGGCGAGATGGACTATGAAACATTCCTCGCCACCGGCGATCCCGCGTCGCCCTGGCAGCCCCCGCGCGACGAGTGGCAGGCGCTCAGCCTCTGCTACACCTCCGGCACGACCGGCAATCCCAAGGGCGCGGTTTTTCATCATCGCGGCGCGTTCCTCAACGCCGTCGGGAACGTCATCGCCTTCGGGGTCACTGCGCAGTCCGTCTATCTCTGGACGCTGCCCATGTTCCACTGCAACGGCTGGACCTACACCTGGGCTGTGACGGCGGCGGCGGGGACGCATGTTTGCCTACGCCGGGTCGATCCTGCGCTGATCTTCCAGGCGATCGCAGAGCATCGGGTGACGCATCTCTGCGGTGCGCCCATCGTGCTCAACATGCTCGTCAATGCGCCCGCCGAAGTGCAGCGGAAGTTCGAGCGTCGCGTGGAGGTCGCGACCGGCGGCGCCGCGCCACCCTCCGCGATCATCGAGGCGATGGAGCGCATGGGCTTTCGCGTGACGCATCTCTATGGCCTCACGGAATCCTACGGACCCGCGACGCTCTGCGCCTGGCAGGATGAATGGAACGAGTTCGATCTCGCGGCTAAGGCACGGATGATGGCGCGGCAGGGCGTGCGCTATCTCACGCAAGAGAGCACGCGGGTCATGGACCCCGCGACCATGACGGAGGTCCCCGCCGACGCTGAGACGCTGGGCGAGCTCATGCTCCGCGGGAATACCGTGATGAAGGGCTACCTCAAGAATCCGGACGCGACAGCCGAGGCTTTCGCGGGCGGGTGGTTCCATACTGGCGATCTCGCCGTCACGCACGCGGACGGCTATGTCGAGCTGAAGGATCGCTCCAAGGACATCATCATCTCCGGTGGCGAGAACATCTCCTCGCTCGAAGTGGAGGAGACGCTGTACCGCCACCCGGCGGTGCTCAGTGCGGCCGTGGTGGCGCAGCCGGACGAGAAATGGGGCGAGACACCGTGCGCGTTCATCGAACTGAAGCTGGGGGCGTCGGTGACGGCGGAGGAACTGCGCGACTTCTGCCGCGAGCACATGGCCCGGTTCAAGGTGCCGAAGACGTTCATCTTCCGCGAGATCCCCAAGACCTCGACCGGCAAGA
>DATJVP010000054.1:0-57316 GCA_035581425.1 Allostellaceae bacterium
TCGAGGTCGATCGGCCCGAGCGCGTGAACGGGACGATCGAGAGCGCCGGCTGAATAGACACGCGTAACCCCGCGCAGCAAGACTTGCGCGTGCATCTGGCGTTCCCCATCTCTCGCCGCCGCCATCAACGGTGCGCGGGCTATTCCTTAGCCATGATACGCATAGGGACGGCGGCCGTGGTAAGACGAATTCGCTACGGATGGATCAAGCGTCGAGCGTGTGATCCCGCTCCCACTGCGAGATGTGAGACGCGTAACTCTTCCACTCCCGGTGCTTGAGCTTGGCGTAGCTGTCGACGAAGGCGGCGCCAAGCCCATCGCGCAGGACCGTGCTCGTCTCGAAGAGACGGACGGCGTCCAGCAGGTTCGCCGGGAGCCGCCGGAGATTGGCGATCGTATTGCCTTCGACGTACATGTTGACGTCGAGGCGCTTGCCGGGTTTCCGGCGGCTCGAAATGCCGTCGAGACCCGCCGCCAATATGCCCGCCTGCAGGAGATAGGGATTGACGGCGCCGTCGGCGAGACGCAGCTCGAAGCGGTCGGTATCCGGAATTCGCACCATATGGGTCCGGTTGTTGCCGGAATAGCTGATGGCGTTCGGAGACCAGGTCGCGCCCGAGAGCGTAACCGGCGCGTCGAGACGCTTGAAGCTGTTGACGGTGGGATTGAAGATCGCTGCGAGCGCATCCGCGGAGTGGAGAACGCCGCCGAGGAAGTTGTATGCGAGCGCTGAGAGCCCGAGCTCGCCTTTGGGATCGCGGAATAGGTTCTTCTCGCCGCCGGTGTTCCACAGCGACACATGCGCGTGACAGCCGCTGCCGGTCAGCGTCGCAAAGGGTTTCGGCATGAAGGTTGCGCGGAGCCCGTGCTTCTCGGCAATCGATTTGACCATGTATTTGAAGAAGACGTGACGGTCCGCGGTCACCAAGCAATCGTCATAGAGCCAATTCATCTCGAACTGGCCGTTCGCATCCTCGTGATCGTTCTGATAGGGCTCCCAGCCGAGCGCGATCATGGAATCGCAGATCTCGCGGATGACGTCGTAGCGACGCATGAGCGCGGCTTGGTCGTAGCAAGGCTTTTCCTGCGTGTCCCGGCCGTCGCCGATGCCGGACCCATCGGGCGCCAGCAGGAAGTATTCGCACTCGACGCCGCTCTTCATGCGGTATCCGAGTTTCTTGGCCTTCACGATTTGGCGTTTCAAAGCGACGCGCGGCGATGCCTCAACTTCCTTTCCGCCCATCCAGAGGTCCGCCGCAAGCCAACCGACTTCCGGCTTCCACGGCAGGATCATGAGGCTCTCGGGATCCGGCACCGCGAACATGTCGGGATCGGCCGGCGTCATGTCGAGCCAGGTCGCGAAGCCCGCAAACGCGGCGCCGACGCGCTGCATTTCCGCAATCGCCTGCGCCGGCACCAGCTTCGCCCGGAGCACGCCGAAGAGATCGACGAAGCTGATGAGAAAGTATTTGATCTTCTCGCTCTTCGCGATATCCGCCAGGCTTTTCGCCATGATCCCTCCTGCCTCGTGATGTCCTCGCCGGTCTCGAGCGTCCCCTCCGCCAACGAGCTCCTATGCGCCGCCGCGACCGGGAATCCAATCGGTTCCCGCGAGCGGCACTTTCGCCATCGCCGCCGCCTCGATCGTCAACGCGGCGAGGTCCTCAGGCTCCAGATTGTGCAGATGCGACTTGCCGCAGGCGCGCGCAAGCGTCTGCGCCTCAAGCACCATGGTCGCGAGATAGTTGCGCACCCGGTGCGCCGCCAATTCGGGATCGAGACGCGCCTCCAGCTCCGGGTCCTGCGTGGTTACGCCGACGGGGCAGCGGCCGGTCTGGCAATGATGACAATAACCCGGCGCCGTCCCGAGCTTGGCGTAATCCTCGAGGAATAGCGGTGCATTGCAATTGAGCGCCATCAGCGCCGCTGTCCCGATCGACACCGCATCCGCTCCGAGCGCCAACGCCTTCGCGACGTCGGCACCGTTGCGAATTCCACCGGAGACAATGAGCTGAACCTTGCGATGCATATCGAGCTCTTGCAGAGCCTCGGCGGCCTGGCGCACGGCCGGGAGGGTGGGAATGCCGACATGCTCGATGAAAACGTCCTGCGTGGCCCCCGTGCCTCCCTGCATGCCGTCGACCACGACGGCGTCGGCCCCGGCCTTGACCGCAAGCGCCACGTCGTATTTGACGCGTGTCGCACCGACTTTGACGTAGATCGGCTTCTCCCAATCCGTGACCTCCCGGAGCTCCGCAATCTTGATCTCGAGATCGTCGGGTCCTGTCCAATCGGGATGCCGGCAGGCGCTGCGCTGGTCGATGCCGACGGGCAGCGTCCGCATGCCGGCGACACGCTCGGTCACCTTGAGGCCGAGCAGCATCCCGCCGCCGCCGGGCTTCGCCCCCTGGCCCACCACCACCTCGATCGCCTCGCAGCTCCGCATGTGATCGGGATCGTGCCCGTAGCGGGAGGGCAGGACCTGATAGACGAGGATCTTCGAGGCGCGACGCTCTTCCTGCGTCATTCCGCCGTCGCCGGTCGTCGTGCTCGTTCCCATCTCCGAGGCCGCCCGCCCGAGCGCCTCCTTGGCGTTGGCACTGAGCGAGCCGAAGCTCATCCCCGCAATCGTGATGGGTATTTTCAGCTCGATCGGCTTCTTCGCGAAGCGCGCGCCGATCGTGACGTTCGTCGCGCATTTCTCGCGGTAGCCCTCCAGCGGATAGCGCGAGATCGACGCACCGAGGAAAATCAGATCGTCGAAGCTTGGCAGCCGACGCTTCGCGCCGAGGCCTCTGATGTCGTAAATGCCCTCCCGCGCGGCCCGCTGAATCTCGGCGATCACGACCGGCGGGAAGCTCGCATGCTCTCGGCGGCCGGCGGGGTTTGCGGCTGTGGCAGGAGCTGTCGGCTTCGCCTTAGTACTGCGCGGCATGGTCGACCTTGAAATTGTAGAGCTGGCGCGCGGAGCCGAAGCGCCGAAACCGCGCCGCCTGGACCCTCAAGCCGGCGCTCGCCAGAAGCTGCTCCAGCTTCGACCGATGCTCATCCGTCATGGGCTTTTCGATGCAGTCGGAGCCCAGGCTCTCGACCTCGCCGCCAACGTAGATGACGGCCTCGTAGATCGAGTCCCCGAGATGGGCTCCGGCATTGCCGCAGACCACGAGGTGGCCCGCTTGTGCCATGAAGGCGCTCATATGCCCGACGGAGCCGCCGACGACGATATCGACCCCTTTCATCGAGATGCCGCAGCGGGAGCTCGCATCGCCGCCGATCACGACGAGGCCGCCGCGCCCGGAGGCCGCAGCGGATTGCGAGGCATTTCCTTTCACGCGGACGACGCCCGACATGATGTTCTCGGCAAGGCCCGGCCCCGCATGTCCGTTGATCGTGATTTCCGCCTGCTTGTTCATGCCGCCGCAGTAGTAGCCGACATGTCCCTCGATCTCGATGCTCAGCGGCCGGTCCAGCCCGGCCGCCAGCGCGTGCGCTCCCTTGGGATTCGTTATTTTCCAGAGCCGCTCGTTCGTATCGCGCGGGAGGCGATGCAGGCGCTCGTTCAAGGCACGCACGCCCAGAGACTCGACATCGACCTCGATCATCAATGCTTCTGCCAGCTATAGACCGTCGCGGGAGAGGGCTCCCAGATCCGCGACTGGTCCGCACCTGGGAGATGCGCGATCGCGCGGTACTCCGAGGCCATGGCGACCCAATCGTCGGTCTCGGCGAGCACGGCGGGCTTGCAGGCGATCGGATCGCGCACGACCGCAAAGCCGTCCTTTGTTCCGATCGCGAAGGTGTAGAAACCGTCGAGGTCGGAGATGCCTGATTTCAACGCCTCCTTGAGCGTCGCTCCCTCGCCGAGCAGATGCGTGAAATAGCCTGCGGCGACCTCGGTGTCGTTGTCGGTCTGGAATTCGATGCCGTGCCGGGAAAGCCAGCGCCGCATGCGATTGTGATTGGAGAGCGAGCCGTTGTGCACGAGGCAGAGATCGAGCCCGGTCGAGAACGGATGCGAATGCTGGGTCGTTACCGCGCTCTCGGTCGCCATGCGCGTGTGGCCGAGCGCATGCGATCCCGCGAGCTCCTCGAGGCCGAAGCGGCGGACCACTTCCTTGGGGTTGCCTTTCTCCTTGTAGAGCTCAATGCAGTCACCGACGCCCATGATACGCACTTCGGGACGATGGTGCGCGAGCCAATGGCGCGCCGTCTCCACCGGCATGGCCGCAGTGAGAAGGAGGTGACTGCCTCTCGCCTCGCCGCGCACTTTCGTTCCGATTTCCTCTGACATCTCGCGCATGAGCCGATCCCACCCGAAATCCGGATCGGGATGGAAGAGCGTAACCTTGATGGAGCCCCGCGGCGCGGGATTGCGGTAGATCGCGAATCCCGCGCTGTCCGGCCCGCGATCGCTGAGCGCGCTCAGCATCGCCGACAGATGCTTGCCGAGCGACGACTCAAGAGCCGAATTCTTGAGGAAGAGACCCACGATGCCGCACATGGAGGCGCCTCCGGCTGAAACTCAGGCCGAAGTCAGGCTGGCATTTCGGCGTAGCAGCGTCAACCGTTTGGAACATTTGTTTCTTGGGGCGAAACTCAATATCAAGGGGTTGGTCGGTTCACGGCGTCAGGGAGGCGGCATTGAGCAAGCGACCCCGGCAGCGAAACCTGAGTCCTCGCGCGGCGCGTCAGGCGAATACCGAGGACCTCAAGACGGGCTCCTCGGCGCCTGACGCAAATGTGCCGTCCAGCCTTCAAGCCAGCATCGGCACCAGGGTCCGGCACCTGCGGAAGTCGCTCGACTTGACGATTGCGGAGCTCGCGGCCGCATCGGAGGTCTCGGCGGGCATGCTCTCGAAGATCGAGAACGGCATGATCACGCCGTCGCTGAACACGCTCGATCAGCTTGCGAAGGCGCTCAACGTCCCCATCAGCCAGCTATTCTCCGAGATGGAGGAGCGTCGGGATTGCTCGTTCGTCAAGTCGGGCACAGGCTTGAGGATCGAGCGCCGCGGCACCAAGGCCGGCCATCTCTACGATCTGCTCGGCCATTCATTGTCAGGGGAGATCGCGACGGAGCCCTATCTGATTACGTTGAGCGAGGATGCGGTTCCCTACACGAATTTCCGCCACGCCGGTCTCGAGTTCATCTACATGCTCTCGGGCAAGGTCCGTTATCGGCACGCGGACCGGTCCTATCTGATGGAGCCAGGCGACGCGCTCTTCTTCGATGCCGCGGCTCGTCATGGGCCCGAGCAGCTGATTCGGGCTCCCATGAAGTACCTCTCCATCATCATCTACAAGCGGGAGGATCGATGACGGCCCGGCGCCGGCGTCACTTTCCCACATAGGCCGTCGCTTCGATCTCGACCAGCATTTCCGGCTCGGCCAAGTTCGCCTCAACGGTTGTCCGCGCCGGCGGGTCGGACGGGAAAGCCTTGGCGAACTCCTCGTTCATTGCCTGGAAATCGGCGATGTTCCGGAGATAGACGTTGCATTTGAGAACGTCGTGCATCGTCGCGCCGCCCTCTTTCAGGACCGCCTCGACGTTCCTGAGAACCTGCCGCGTCTGCGCGCGGACGTCGTCAATGCCGACGAGCTCACCCCTCTCGTTCCAGGCAACTTGGCCCGCGGTATAGACGTAATCCCCGCCGCGAGTGCCGGGCGAATAGGGATAGGTCGGGCGCGGCTGGAAGGACAGACTCTTCGGACGCAGGATTCGTCGCGGCATCTACGGGCCCCCGCCTTGATTGCTGACGCGACAGCATATCACGCTAGGCCGAGAGCGCGCGTCGATCGCGGCGGTCCTCCGCGAAGACTGGCATCACCTCGTCGATGAAGAGGCGCAGCGATTTCTTCTGCTCCGCATGTGGCAGTCCGAAGCTGGCGGAATAGTTGAAGTAGTCGACACCGAGTGCCTCGTAGCGCTTGAGCTTGCCGATCACTTCCTCGGGCGTGCCGAACATCAGGTTCTCGCGCAGTAGCCCGGGGGCGTATTCGGCGCGATTGCCGAGTTGAGATAGGTCGACCGGCTCGGCAAATCCGTCTTGCACGCCGCCGAGGTTCTTGAAGAGGTTCTCGAACCGTGCGCTTTGTTGAACCACCGCGTTCACCGGTCCTTCCCATTGATCCGGTCGGGCGTAGACCGCGGTGTGGCGCATGGTGAGGAAGCTCGGACGCTCCGGCTGCGGGTGCGCTCGGAGCGCTGCATCGAATTGTCCCTTGTATTTCTCGACCTCGGCGAAGGGCCGCGAGATCGCCCAGGACATGATGCTGCAGCCGTTGGCAAGCGCCCAGTCATAGGTGCCGGGATCGCGCGCCGCGACCCAGATCCGCGGGTGCGGCCGCTGCAGCGGCTTCGGCACCGAGGTCGCGGCCGGAAAGCTCCAGTAGGTTCCGCGATGCTCGTAATCGCCCTGCCAGAGCGCCTTCAGCACCGGCAGCATCTCCTGCATGTAGGGGACGCCGAGCTGTTGCTGCATGCCGCCGGCCATACGGTCGAATTCGCGTTGATAGGCGCCGCGCCCGATGCCGAACTCGAGGCGTCCGTTGGTCAAGACGTCCAGCAGCGCCGCTTCGCCCGCGAGCTTGATCGGATGCCAATAGGGGGCCACGACGACCGCAGTACCGAGCCGTATGCGCGTCGTGTGGGCGCCCCACCAGGCGAGTAGCTGAAATGGGTTGGGCGCGATCGTGATCTCGATCGCGTGGTGCTCGGCAGCCCAGACGATCTCAAATCCGCCCTCGTCGGCCATCTCGACCATCTCGAGCGCCTGCCGCGCAACCTCGCTCATGTCGAGGTCCGGCGATGTGCGCGCCATGTTGAGGGCGAGGGTGAATTTCATGGCGTTACTCCCGGCTCAGGAAATCGATCAGCAGATCCGCGATCTTATCCGGCGCCTCGAGCAGTACGCTATGCTTGAGGCCCGCCAGGATATGGAGGCTCGACCCTGGGATCGCCTCGTGCATGAACCGCGCCATGCGCGTGTTCGATCCGACATCGTGCTCGCCGGTGACGACAAGGGTGGGGTGCCGGATCAGATGGAGGCGCGGACCGACATCGCCCTCGGCGAAGACCCTATAGGCGGCGGAGTAGGAGCGATGGTCGTTTGCCTTGAGCTCCTCGAGCCGCCGGCGGATGATCTCGGGGTTCGCCTTCTGAAACGCCTCGGTGAACCAGCGGCCTTGGGCTGCCGCGACGACGGAGGCGATGCCTTCCTCTGCGACCTTGCGCGCGCGGGCCAGGACGTTCTCGCGCTCCTCGGCGGTACGTCCCGCGACGGCGCTGATGAAGGCAACCTTTTCCACGCGCTCGGGATGAGCGAGCACGAAGGCCTGCGCGATCATTCCGCCGAGCGAAAAGCCCACGAGATGCGCGCGCGCGACTCCCGAGGCGTCGAGCACGGAGGAGACGTCGTCCAGAAAATCCTCGAGCCGGCAGGTCTCGATTCGGCTCGATTGGCCGTGGCCGCGCAGGTCCAAGCGCAGCACGCGATATCGGGGCGCAAGACGCGCCGCGATCGCATCCCAGCTGCGGAGATCGGAGCCCACCCCGTGTATCAGCATGACGGGCGGTCCGGTCCCTTCGACGAGGTAATGGATCTCGATGCCGTCTCTGACGATCCTCATGAGCGCTCTCCCGCGCAACCGATCCCGCGCCCCGGTCCAAGGTGAATGATACCCGTCGCCGGTGGTTCCCGCAGGGAATCGTCGTATAGTGCATGCCCTGACGAAGACGGAGGAACCGGATGGCAGCGGGAATGAGCGCGCTCCGTGTCGTTAAGGACGCGCCGAATCTGCGGGAACTCACGACCCGCACGCTCCGGGACGCGATCCTGAAGATGCATTTCAAGCCGCGGCAGCGGCTCGTCGAGCGCAAGCTCTGCGAGGAGACCGGGGTCAGCCGCACCTGCGTGCGCGAGGCGATCCGTAGCCTCGAAGCCGAAGGTCTCGTCGAGCGCATTCCCAACCGCGGCATCTTCGTCGCCTCGGTTTCCGCCGACGAGGCCCGGCAGATCTACGAGGTACGCGCGGCGCTCGAGCCGGCCTTCGCGCGGCTCTTCGTCGAGCGCGCGAGCGCCAAGGAGATCGAGGCGCTCCGCGCGGCCCACGCGCACATCGCAAAAGTGATCACGAAGAAGCCGGTGATCCCCTATGTCGAGGCGCTCGACGAGTTCTACGACGTGATCCTCCGGGGCGCGCGCAACGAGGTCGCCCGAGCCGTGCTGCGGAGCCTGAGCGCCCGCATGCGGTATCTGCGCACGCTTACGGCGGACGTCGCGGAGATCGGGCGCAAGCAGGAGAGCCTTGCGCTGATGCGGCAGATACTCGACGCCGCCGCAGACCGCGACGCCGACACCATGGCCGACCGCTGCCGCTCCTTCGTCGAGCGCTCCGCCAAATTCGCGGTCTCCGTCCTGAACAAGCACGACGCGCGCGACGCCGCGGAATAACCGCGGTACCGCGTCCTTACTCCGCCGCAGCGGACGAGGTGCCGCGGCGCGCGCGCCGCTCCTCGAGCCGCGGAATCACCTCCGAGATGAAGCGGCGGAGGCTCCGCATCGTGTGCTCGTGCGAGAGGCCCGGCCAGGAGGATTTCACCACGACCTGCTCGATGCCGACCTCGACCTCGAGCTCTTCGAGCTTGTCGGCGACCTGATCCGGTGAGCCGAAGATGACCGAGCGGTGCCCGACGAAATCGTAGGTGAGCTTCTTCTTGAGCTGCGCCTCGAGCGCGGGATCGATCGTCTCGCCGGGATTGAGGAAGATCTTGGGGCCGCGCCAATTGGCGAAATTGAGCGCGCCCATCATCGACTCCTCGGCAATGCGCCGCGCCTCCGCCTCGCTGTCGGCGACGAAGACCTCGCGCATGATCGCCGTCCGGGCTCCCGTCGGCATATCCACGCCGCGGGTGCGCTTCGCCGTGTCGCGATAGAGTCGCAGCCGCTCCTTGAGCGAGGCGACGGTGGGCCGCCACATGATGATGCCGCAGTCGTTGGCGGCGGCGTATTCGATCGACCGGTCGGAATCCACCATCTGCCACATCGGCGGATGGGGCTTTTGACAGGGACGCGGAAAGATCGAGAGCTGCGTGAGCTCGCCCGTCGCGGCGTTGACGTAGGCGGGGTCGTTGACACTGTGGGCACGGTCGGCGCGGAAGCCCGGCGCCGGGAATTGATAGAACCGACCCTTGTGCGAGAACCGCTCCTGCGACAGCGCCTTCTTGACGATCTCGAAGGTCTCCGCGAAAACCGCGAAATTCTGCTCCTGATTGTTCGGATCGGCGATGGGGTTGAGGTTCGTTGCCTCGAGTCCGTAATTGCCGCGGCCGACGCCGACCTCAAGCCGTCCGTCCGTGAGGTTGTCGAGAAGCGCCAGGTCCTCGGCGAGGCGGAGCGGATGCCAGTGCGTGATGATCGCGGCGGCAAGACCGATCCGGAGGCGCTTGGTGCGGGCTGTTAGATCGGCCGCCGCGAGCAGCGGATTAGGGAGAAGCTCCCGGCCCCAAATGCTGAAATGATGCTCCGGCAGCCAGATGTACTCGAAGCCGCCCTCGTCGAGCAGCGTCGCGAGCTCGCGCATCTCCACGACGAGGTCGTGGTAGGGCCGCTTTTGGCTGGGGTCCTTGAGGTTTTCGAAATAGCCGAACTTCATCGCACCCTCCGATCCCGGCCGCCCGCCTTTGCCCTCAGGGGCCGGTTTGGTATACCATCATACAAAATGGGCCGCTGGGGGGCCAGAAGCAATTTCTCGGGTCGAAACAACGAGGAAAGGGCCCCGGCCGAACCGCCGATCGCGAGTGCGGGCGCGGCCGGTTCCGCGCTATTCTCCGCCGCCGGCGGATATTCGCGTCGAGGGGAAATGCTGACATTGGTCGTGCGGCGGCTGCTCCTTGCAGTGCCCAACGTAATCCTCATATCGGCGCTGCTCTTCTTCAGCGTTTCCGGTTTCCTCGGCAGCCCGGCGGGGCTCATGCTGGGTCAGGACGCAAGCCCGCAGGCGATTGCCGCGCTCAACGCGCGCATGGGCTTCGATCAGCCGCTCGCCACGCAATACCTGCAATGGGTCGGCGGCGCGCTCACCGGGGATCTCGGCCGCTCCTACACGATGCAGGAGAGCGTCGTCTCGCTCCTGCTGCCGCGCATTCCCATCACCGCGGAACTCGCGTTCCTGGCGATCCTCTTGGCGACGCTCAGCGCGACCATCATCAACAGCGTAACCGTTGGGCGAAGATTCGTCCGGCCATTGGCCGCAGGGTTGGGCATCGCGGGGATCACGGTGCCGAATTTCATGTTGGGAATCTCGCTGATCTTCCTCTTTTCCGTTCGGCTCGGATGGCTGCCGACGACGGGATGGACCCCGTGGTCGGATGGAGTCTTGGAGCATTTCCGGCATCTGTTGCTGCCGGTCCTGACGCTGTCGGCCTTTTATTTCGGCTCCTTCAGCCTGGTCTACCGCGCGGAATACGAATCCGTCCGCCGTCAGCTCTACGTGCGCGTCGCGCGGGCAAAAGGCCTTTCCGAGACAGCGGTCTCCTTCAAGCACGTGCTTCCGAATTCGATCCTGCCGGTCATCACCTATGTCGGCATCACTCTGGGGCAGCTCACGGGCGGCGCCGTCGTGACGGAGACCGTGTTCTCGGTTCCCGGCACCGGCAGCCTTTTCGTCAGCGCGATCCTCGCGCGCGACTACCCCGTGATGCTCGCCATCAGCATGCTCATCATCGTCGGCGTTGCGCTCATGAATTTACTCGCCGACCTCCTCTATACCGTCGCCAATCCTCGCATCCGCCTCGCCTGATGCCGCGCCGTAAGCCCCTAGCCGGACTCGTCATCATCGCGACCGCCTGCCTCTGCGCCGCCGCTGCGCCGCTGCTATCGGCCTACGACCCCGCCGCCACAAGCCTGCAGTCGCTCGATCCCCCGTCGGCGGCGCACTGGCTTGGCACCGACGAGCTCGGTCGCGACATCTTGAGCCGCGTCATCTACGGCGCGCGGATCTCGCTGACTGTAGGGATCGGCGCTGCACTCGTTGCGACCCTGATCGGTGTCCCCGTCGGGCTCTGCGCTGGATATCTCGGCGGCGGGGCGGATCTGCTCGTCGTGCAGATCGTCGATCTCTTCATCGCGCTGCCGGGCCTTGTGCTCGCGCTCATCATCACCGCGATGGTCGGGCCCTCGCTCAAGAACCTCGTGCTCGTTCTGGGCTTCGTCATGTGGCCGCCCATTGCGCGTATGGTGCGCGGCCAAACGCTGGCGGTGCGGGAATCGCTCTTCGTCGAGGCGGCGCGCGCGGTCGGTGGTGGCGCCGTCTGGATCATCCGCCGGCACATCTGGCCCAATATCCTGCATGTGGCCGCAGCGCAATTCGCGGTTACCATCGCCTTCGCGATCTTCACCTCCTCGAGCCTGAGCTTCCTCGGCCTCGGCGTTCCGCCGCCGACTCCGGATTGGGGCGGCATGGTGCGGGTCGGCTTCGATTACCTCATCATCAATCCCGCCATGAGCCTCTCTCCCGGCATTGCCGTCGCGATCACGGTGGCGGGGTTCTATCTCCTGGGCTCGCGCGAGGCTTGAGGCCGGGCATGGCATCCGAACCGATCCTCGATGTTCGCGGCCTCGAAGTGAGCTTCCGCACGCCCGCGGGACGGCAGGCGGCGGTGCGTGGCGTGTCCTTCGACATCCGACCCGGCGAGATCGTGGCGCTGGTCGGCGAATCCGGCTCCGGCAAATCGACCTCGGGGCTCGCGATCATGGGTCTCCTCGATAGCGATGCAGGCGCGGCCGTCGCAGGGGAGATCGTGCTGAAGGACAAGTCCGGAATGGCGCGCGATCTCGTGCGCTTGCCCGAGCGTGAGCTTCGCGGCATTCGCGGCAACGATGTCGCGATGATCTTTCAGGAGCCGCTCTCCTCGCTCAATCCGATCTACACCATCGGCCACCAGATCTGCGAGGCGATCCGCATCCATCGCAAGGTCCTGCGAAAGGAGGCGCGGGGCCACGCCTTGGAGGCGCTGACGCAATTGGGAATACCGAGCCCGCGCGCCTGCTTGGGAAACTACCCGCATCAGCTTTCCGGAGGCATGCGCCAGCGCGTGATGATCGCGATGGCCCTCGCCTGCGGTCCCCAGCTCCTTATCGCGGACGAGCCGACGACTGCGCTCGACGTAACGATCCAGGCGCAGATCATCGATCACCTCCGACGCCTTCAGTCCCGGACGGGGATGTCGATACTCTTCATCACGCACAATCTCGGCCTGGTCGCGGAAATCGCCGATCGTGCGCTCGTGATGTACGCAGGCGAGATCGTGGAGGCCGGTGCTGTCGAAGCCGTCTTCCGGTCGCCCCGCATGCCCTATACGAGAGCGCTCCTGGCTTCGCTGCCGCGGATCGGACGCACCCATCGAAAGAGTGCACGACTCTCGGCGATACCCGGAACCGTCCCGGGTTTGCTGAGCATTCCCCGGGGTTGCAGCTTTCGGCCGCGCTGCTCGCATGCATCCGCGGGCCTCTGCGATGTCCGCATTCCCCCGCTCGAGGATTCTGGCGGGTCTCATTGGGTGCGCTGCGCGCGCTGGCGCGAGATCGGCGGTCAGGTCCAATGACCGCGGAGACGCGCCGGCTTCTCGGCGTCGAGAACCTGCGCAAGTGGTTCGGGATCCGACGCGGCGTCATCCCGCGCTCGGTCGGCGCGGTGCGCGCCGTCGACGACGTCTCCTTCGACGTCATGCCCGGAGAGGTTCTAGGCCTCGCCGGGGAGTCCGGTTCAGGCAAGACCACCATCGGCCGCTCGATCCTGCGCCTCACGGAGCCGACCGGCGGCAAGATATGGTTCGAGGGCGAGGACGTGACCGCATTCGACGGGCCGACGCTCCGGCGCTTCCGCCGCAGGGCGCAGATCGTCTTTCAAGATCCCTTCGCCGCGCTCGATCCGCAGATGACGGTGGCGGAGATCGTCGCGGAGCCGCTTCAGGTACAAGGACTCTGTCCAGGTCGGCGGACGCGCGCCGACCGCGTGGTCGAGCTGCTCGCAAGCGTGGGGCTCTCCGAAGAGTTCCTGCCGCGCCGGCCTGAGCAGATGTCGGGCGGCCAACGGCAGCGAGTGGTCATCGCGCGGGCGCTCGCGGTCGAGCCCGTCTTCATCGTCGCGGACGAGCCGGTCTCGGCGCTCGACGTCTCGATTCAAGCGCAGATCGTCAACCTGCTGGAGGAGCTGAAGGAGCGGCTGGGCCTCGCGATGCTCTTCATCTCGCACGACATCGCGGTGATGGAGTATCTCTCCGATCGGATCGCGGTGATCTACTTGGGGCGCCTGATGGAGGTGGGGCCCGCTGATGAACTCTGCCGCAATCCCAAACACCCCTACACCGAAGCGCTGCTGTCGGCGGTTCCCGATCCCGATCCGCGGCGGCGCGGCAAGCGTATCGTACTTTCAGGCGACGTTCCGAACCCCGCCGATCCCCCGAGCGGCTGCGTCTTCCGCACGCGATGCCCCTATGCGATCGCCGACTGCGCCGCGATCGTTCCGCCGCTCCGGGAGCGCGCGCCGGGCCGGCTGGTCGCCTGCCTGCGTGACGATATTCTCTGAGATCACGCGCGCGGCCGGGGCTGGAATTGACATACGGTATACCAAAACCTAGTGTGCGCGAGCGCCTGAGGCGCGGCGCCAAGACCGAACGATAGAAGAGGGAGGGCCAGGATGCTGCAACGGACGATCCGAATGCTTTTGATCGCCGCTGTCGGCGCCGTCGCGTGCATTGCCTCCGCGGCGGCTCAGGCGCCCGAGCGCGGCGGCACGCTCACCGTCGGCTTCGCCTCGGACATCAAGACCCTCGATCCCGTGTTCTCGATCGAATACACGGAGCGACAGGTCCTCTATCTCATCTTCGACACGCTGGTGCGGCTCGACACGGATTTCTCGATCCGGCCGGAGCTCGCGACGAAATGGGATGTGCAGAGCGATGGCAAGCGCATCGTCTTTCATCTGCGCGAGGGTGTGAAGTTCCAGGACGGAACGCCCTTCGATGCTGCGGCGGTTAAATGGAACATCGACCGCCGCATGGACCCGGAGGTGAAGTCGCCGCAGAAGGGCGGCCTCGACTCCGTCATTGCCTCGGTCGAGGTCGTCGATCCCGCGACCGTGGCCTTCAACCTCAAGCAATCATTTCCGGGATTGCTGGGCATGCTGGCCCAGCGCGAGGGCTTCATGGAATCGCCGACCGCTGTCCAGAAGGCCGGCGCCGATTTCGGCAGCAAGCCCGTGGGCACTGGGGCCTTCCTCTTCAAGGAATGGGTGCGCGGCAATCACATCACCGTCGAGCGCAATCCCAACTATTGGGACCAGGGCAAGCCTTATCTCGACCGCGTGCTGTTCCAGGACATCGCGGGCTCGGTGGTCGGTGTGCAGCGCCTCATCACCGGCGAGATCGATTTCGTCTCTGAGCTCTCCCCACAGGACGTGCGGCAGATCGAAGGCAACAAGGACATCAAGCTCGATCCCGATCCGGTCGGGCGCTGGATCTCGCTGCAATGGCAGGTGGACAAGCCGCCCTTCAACAACCTGCTGCTCCGGCAAGCGATCGCGCACGCGATCGACCGCAAGCGCCTCGTCGACATCCTCATGGCCGGGAAGGCGCAGATCGCCGAGGGCCCGACACCGAAGGGCCTCTGGTGGTTCGATCCCGCGCTCAAGTCCTACGACTACGATCCCGCGAAGGCGAAAGAGCTGCTGAAGCAGGCGGGCTACCCCAACGGGCTCGATCTCACGCTGGCGGCGCCAACGATCACGATGTTTCAGCAGCTCGATCAGCTCGTGCAGGAGCAACTCAAGGCGATCGGGATCAACGTTACGCTCGAGCCCGTAGCGGTCAGCGATTGGTATTCGCGCGTGGTGCAGCAGAAGATCAATTTCACGCCGCAGCGCTGGTCGCAGCGACCCGATCCGGATGGCCTCCTCTACATCCTCTTCCATAGCAAGGGCTACGCGAACTCCACGAACTTCAAGAATCCCGAGCTCGACGATCTCCTCGACAAGGCCCGCGCCACGAACGATGTCGAAGCGCGCAAGCCGCTCTATCGGCAGGCACAGGCGATCATCACGCACGATCTCCCCTATGTGCCGCTGTTCTTCTCGCTGGAATACGCGGCCATTCGCGCGAACGTACGCAATTACATCTGGATACCCGACGAGATCCCGCGCTTCCGCGAAGTCTGGAAGAGCAAGTCTTGAGCGGCATCGCCTCGGCGGTCGAGCATGGAATACGTACGCCTCGGTCGTAGCAGCCTGCGCGTCTCCCGGATCGCCTTCGGCGCCATGGGCGTCGGCGATCCCAATTGGCGCTCCTGGGTGCTTACCGAGGAACAGTCGCGGCCCCTGATCAGGCGGGCGCTAGAGGCGGGGATCAACCTCTTCGACACCTGCGACTATTACTCCGGCGGCCAGAGCGAGATCATCCTCGGTCGTCTCCTGCGCGAGATGAGCCCCCGCGAAGAAGTCGTCATCGCGACCAAGCTCGGCAATCCCATGGGGCAGGGTCCGAACTCCCGGGGATATTCTCGCAAGCACATCGTCGAGGCGGCGGAGGCCTCCCTGAAGCGCCTCGGCGTCGAGCGCATCGATCTCCTGCAGACGCACATCTGGGATCCCGCGAGCGACATCGACGAGCTCGTCCGCGCCTTCGACGATCTCGTGCGGGCAGGCAAGGTGCTCTATGTCGGCGCAACCGATATGCCCTGCTGGCAATTCGCAAAGTCCGTCTACACCGCGCGCCTCCAGGGCATGCACTCCTTCGTCTCGATGCAAAACCACTACAATCTCGTTTGGCGCGAGGACGAGCGGGAGCTGATTCCGTTTTGCCGAGCCGAGGGCATCGGGCTTCTGCCCTATAGCCCGCTCGCCCGCGGGTTCCTGTGCGGAGCGGCGCGAGCGCGCGAGCGGCGGACCGAGCGGCTCCGGACGGACGATCTCATTGGCAAATGGTACGGTCGCTCCGGCGATCAGGCCGTCGCGGAGATCGTCGATGAAATTGCAACGCTGCGCGGCGTTCAACCCGCGCAGGTCGCTCTGGCCTGGGTACTCCGCAAGATCCCCGGCAGCGCTCCGATCATCGGGGCGACGCGGCTCGACCATGTCGACGCTGCGCTTGCGGCGCTCGATCTCGAGCTAGACGCCGGCGAGATGGCTCGGCTCGAGGCGGGTTACGCGCTCCGCCCGAAAGCCGGGCATTTCTGACCCGCGTCAAGCTCCGCGAGCGATTGGTCTTATTCCTGATTGAGTAACGGCTCGACGATGAGTTCGCCGGTCCGGAAGCGGCGCGGCGACAGTTTTGTCAGGACGGGATCGTTGGTGTCGTTCTCCAGGATAAGCGCGGACATGATCCGACCGACCGCCGGTGATGTCATCAGGCCGCGAAATGAGGAGACCGCGACGTAGAGTCCTTCGATCTCGGTTTCGCCGAGAATTGGCTGCATATCCGGAGTGAGGCTGGAGACGCCTCCCCAGGTGCGAAGCACGGGAACGTCGGCGACGCCGGGCAGGAGATCGATGATCTTCGGGGCCGCGAAGGCGAGAAAATCGGGCGTCGAGGCGATCTCCTTACCCTCGCGCGCCCGCGAGACCACGAAGACGATGGAGCCGCGGCTCACCTGGTTGACGGAAATATGGTGCTCGAGGGAGATCAGGATCGGCTTAACCCGAGGCGTGCACGGAACCGTGACGATCGCTTCCTTGGGCAGGCTCTTCACGGGCAGATTGAGCCCGAGCGAGGCCAGCAGCTCCGGCACCGCCCAGTCCGTGCAGAGCAGGATCTTGTCCGCCTCGATCGAGCCGGTATTCACGTGCGCACGGAAGCCACCGCCGTTGCGCTCGAGTTTCTCGACGCGGGTTCCGTAGCGCACGTCGACCTTCTCGCGGCGGCAGGCCTTGAGGAGCGAGTCCAGCAGGAGGAATGGCGAGATCGTGCCGTCCTTGCCGCAGAACGTGCCGCCGACGAGCCGGTTGCGGCCGAGCGCGGGCACCATCTTGACGCAGTCGTCGGGGTTCAGGAGCTCGCTCGGAACGCCATAACGATGCTGAACCTCGAGGCTTCCCTTGAGCGTCGCGAGCGCCTTCTCGCTGTGAGCGAGGACGAGATAGCCGCCCTGCTTCAACTCGATGCCGCGGGGATAGTCGAGCTGCTCTGCTGCGGTCTCGAAAAAGCGCGTGCTCTCCTGGCAGAGCCGGATGTTGAGATCGAGGCCCCATTGCATGCGGAAGCCGGCGCCGTTTCGGCCGGACGCGCCGCTCGCGAATTCGCCTTCGTCCACGACGAGAATGCGCGCGCCGGCTCGGCGCTTCGCCATCCACCAGGCGCAGGAAAGCCCGTACGCGCCGGCGCCGATGATGAGGACGTCGAATTTATCTTTCGTCATTCGGCCGCTGCCTTCTTCTGGCGCGCGATCGCTGCAAAGGGCACGGGGCGGGCCATCGGTCGCGGCGTCATCATCTCCGTCGGCGCCTCGCCGGTTGCGAGCTCCGCAAGCGCCGCGATCGCGTGTAGGCAGGTTCGCCCGCCGCACCAACCCATTCCAGAGCGGACGTTGCGCTTGACGGCATTGAGCGAGCGGTGGCCGCTCGCGAGTGCCTCGCGAATCTCGCCGAAGCGGACGTTCTCGCACCGGCAAACGACGGTCTCGTCCGTGACGAGACGCCAAAGCCCCAAGGGCAGCCGCAGCGTCGCACGCACCGCCTGCTGAAAATCGAGATGGCGGGCCCGTCGCGCGACCGTCTCCGCGAGCTCCGCCTGCAGGGTCGCGCCGCCGACCGCGGTCGAGGGCACCGACGCCGCGGCGCCCACGATCGTGCCGTCGCATTCCGCAACGAGAGCGCCGCGCAAGCCTGCGCCGTCGCCCGCCGCAAACACGCCAGGGACGGAGGTGCGGCCGAAGGTGTCGATGACGGGCAGCCAGCCACCGATCAGGGGATCGCGGCGCATCTCCGCGCCGGTCATCGCAACGAGCTCGCTGTTGGCGACGAAGCCGTAGTTGATTGCCAGGAGATCGCAGGCAATCCGTTGCTCCGTGCCGGGAACGACGCGGCCCTCCGCATCGATCCGGGCGAGTGCCACAGCCTCCAGGTGCTCGCCGCCGATCGCGCGCACCGGAACGTATCCCGTGAGTTGCAGGACGCCCGCCCGTCGCACCGTCCGTTCGTAGCGCAGGCCTTCGCGGAGAATGTGGCGCCCGCTCCAGAGACTTCCGGGATGACGCAGCATGGTGCGGAGTGATCGCAGGCTCGCCAGCGCCGCTATGCGGCCGCCGGCGCGCAGCAACTGTGCGGCAACGACGAGCGGGAGGGGGCCGCAGCCGGCAATCACGGCGTTCCTGCCGGGCAAGACTCGCTGAGCCTTCAACATCGCCTGCGCGCCGCCCGCGAACATCACGCCCGGCAGAGTCCAGCCGGGGAAAGGGATCGCCTGTTCTCGCACTCCGGTCGCGATGATCATCGCATCGGGCCGCAGGACCTCGGTGCGGTCGCCTTGCGCGAGATGAATCTCGCCGTTGGGAAAGACCGCATAGACGGTCGCCTCGGCGCGATAGTCGATCCTGTCGATCACCGCCTGGAAGGCGGCGATGAGGCGGTGCTTGCGGGCAAGCTCGGCGGGCTCGGCGAACTCCCCGCCCGCGAGCGAGGGGTGCGCCTGGCGGTAGATCTGTCCACCGGGTCGCGGTCCTTCGTCGACGAGGGTGACGCGGCAACCGCGCCGCACGGCCTCGACCGCCGCAGCCATCCCCGCGGGGCCGGCGCCGATGATGGCTATCGCTCGCTGCATCCGTCGAGCCCCCGTTGCCGTCGCACGATCATGCCCGGGCGCACTTGCGTCATGCAGGCGCGAATGTCGGGAACGCCATCGATGCTGCAGCGGCATTCCCAGCAAAAGCCGATGCCGCAAACGGCCCCTTTGGGATTGCCCGCTTCGTCGACGCGGAGGCACCGCTCGCCGGCCGCGACGAGCGCGGCGGCGACACTCTGTCCTTCCCGAGCCGCGATCGCTTTGCCTTCGAAGGTGATCTGAAACTCTGACGGCACGCTCGGCTCCCGTTGCGGTCGCGCGGATCCCGGGCTATTCCTGTGGAGATAATCCGTTCTTGACAGGAATTTCGTGCGCATGAGACTATTTTGTCAATAATAGATTTGCGCAAGCAGGGCATCGCTTCACGACCATCAGGGAGGACACCGTGCGATTCGGTTACGCTATTGCCGCGATGGCGTTTGCCACCGTTCTGCCGGTCGCCGCTCATGCCGCAGATGCGGCGACCGCCTGGGACGACATCCAGAGCACGAAGAAATTCGTAGCCTGCGTCGTTCCCGCCTATCAGCCTTATTCCTGGAAAGATCCCGGCGGCGAGTGGAAGGGCTTTGCCGTGGAGATGGCGAAGGACGTCGCTAAGTCGCTGCATGTCGACGTCGCCTATGTCGAGACCAGTTTCAAGACGGTTGTGCTCGACCTCCAGAGCGCGAAATGCCACGCGTTCTTCGGCTTCAATGCGACGCCCGAGCGGGCGCTCGCGATCGACTTCGCGGGACCGCTCTACACGCTGGGATTCGGCGCACTCGACCGCAACGGGTTCAAGCCGAAGGGCGATCGCTGGGTCGATCTCAACGACCCCGCGATCAGGGTCTGCTATTCCGTCGGCAATAGCTCCGAGCAGCAGATCAAGCGCTTCGCGCCGAAATCGACGCAGGTGGCCCTGCCGCAAGCCGACGACTGCGTGCTCGCGCTGCTCTCCGGACGCGTCGATCGCTACATCGACGGCATCATGGGCATCCTTGGCGCGCATGCGAAGAATCCGTCGACCGGCGCGGTGCATCTGATGACGCCTCAATATGCGCTGCCGTCCTACGCGGGCGTCCGTCTCGACGACGGCCGCTTCCAGAAATTCCTGCAGAAGTGGTCGGAGTACAACAAGGCCAACGGCAACATCAATTTCTGGCTGACGAGCGCGATGGAGAGCATCGGCATCAAGACCGACGACATTCCCGCCGAAGTTCAGTTCTAGGCTCCGCGATCGCGGAACGTGCCGGCCCGCGCAAGGCGCGGGCCGGTTTCCTTTTGCGTCAACCGCCCATGCCGCCGAGGAAGCAGAGCACGGTGATATAGCGCACGGGCGTGCGAAGAAGCTGCTCGGGACCGTGCGGAACGTCCGCCTGGAAGAGCAGGGAATCGCCCTCGGACATGAGGTAAGTCTTGTTGCCGTGCCGGTAATTGAGCTGACCCTCGAGCACGTAGATGAATTGGGTGCCGGCGCGATGCAGGAATGGCAGCACCTGCGACGCGTTCGTGTAGCTCATCAAGCAGGGCTCGACCGCGATGCCCTTGGCGGTGGTCTGGCCGAGGACGCGGTATTCATGGCCGATGCTGAGGCCGGAGCGACTCACCAGCATCCCTTCGCCTGCCCGCACGAAGGTCGCGTCGGTGATCTCGTCGAATTCGCGGAAGAGCGAGGTCACCGGCACCTGCAGCGCCCGCGATAGCGCACGGATGCTTGCGAGCGAAGGCGAGATCGCGCCGTTTTCGATTTTCGAGACCATGCCCGGCGACAGTCGCGCGCGGCGCGCGAGCTCGGCGACGCCGAGACCGGCGCGCTTGCGGAATTCGCGCACTACCTGGCCCAGCGCCGTCTCAAGCTGATTGTCGCGGCGATTGATCGGCGCCGCTTTGCCTTTGCTCTTGCGGGCGCGCGCGGAGGCGGAGGTTCTGGCCATTTGTCCCCAGTCTTGAGTTTATCGGACGCGGTGTTTCCCCTTAGGATAATTTGTTCTTGACAGAAAAGCACGTGGGTCGGATTCTCGCCGAGATTGACAGCGATGCTAGCGCACCGAGGTATGGCCGTCGCTATGGACTCCTGCACTTGCGATCGAGCGACGATCCGCGTGCGAGCGGTGACGAGCCCTTAGCCGAATGCCCCTCTACCAGTGGGATTTCGGGAAAGCATTCCTCCATCCGGATCTTTGGCTGACCGCGCTGACCGTCACGCTCGGCTATGCGGCGGCGACCATATTCTGCGGACTCATCATCGGCGTCATCGCGGGCATGCTGCTTTTGAGCCGGCATTGGTATGTGCGCGTTCCCGTGAGCGGTTTCGTTCAGGTCTTTCGCTGCACGCCGCTCCTGATCCAGATCATCTGGTTCTATTACGCGCTTCCGGTCGCGATCAGCGTCACCATTCCGGCCTGGCTCGCGGCCGGAATGGGACTCACCTTCTATATGGGAGCGTTCTCCGCGGAGATCTTCCGCGGCGGAATCATGTCGATCGACAAGGGCCAGTGGCAGGCCGCGAAGGCGATCGGCATGCTCCCCTCGCAGGTCATGCGCCGCGTGGTGCTGCCGCAAGCGACGCGCCGGATGATCCCGCCCTTCGTCAATCAATCGGTGCTGCAGCTCAAGAACACCTCGCTGCTGTCGATCGTCGCGGTGCCCGATCTCATGTACACCGCCCAGGTCTTCGTCTCCGAGACCTTTCGCCCGCTCGAGGTCTATACGAGCCTGGGCGTGATCTATCTGATCATCCTTTATCCCCTGCAGAAGCTCGCGAAGCGACTGGAGCGGCGCGATGACCTCTGAGTGCGGGGCTCCGATGGTCGAGATCGACCGCCTCTCCAAAAGCTACGGGAAACTGGCGGCGGTCAAGGACGTCTCGCTGACGGTGAGGCGCGGCGAGGCTCATTTCATCATCGGACCCAGCGGCTGCGGAAAGTCGACACTGCTGCGCTGCGTCAATCTGCTGGAAGAGCCGACGGGCGGCCGCATGCGCGTGGGCGAGCTGGCGCTCCAGTTCGACGGCAAGCGCTTGCCGATGTCGGCCCGTCAGCAGGCGCAATATCGCGCGCGCGTCGGAATGGTGTTCCAGCAGTTTCACCTCTTTCCCCACATGACCGCGCTCGAGAACGTGATGGAAGGGCCGCGCACGGTGAAGCGCGTCCCCTACGCCGAGGCGCGCGCCATTGCGGAAGCGCTGCTGCAGAAGGTCGGCCTTGCGGAAAAATGCGCGGCCTATCCGAAGCATCTCTCGGGAGGACAGGCGCAACGGGTCGCGATCGCACGCGCGCTCGCGATGTCGCCGGAAGTCGTGCTCTTCGACGAGGTTACCTCGGCGCTCGATCCCGAGCTCGTCGGAGAGGTGCTCGCGGTCATCCGCCAGCTCACGCAGGAGGGTATGACCATGATCGTGGTCACGCACGAGATGGCGTTCGCGCGCGAGGTCGCGAATACCGTGACCTTCATGGATGCGGGCATGGTCGTGGAGCAGGGCCCGACCGCGGCGGTGCTGGGCAACGTCACCAATCCCCGCCTCGAGCAGTTCCTGCGGCGTTTCCGCGCCTGAGCCTCTCCATGCAACGCTATTCGATCTTCAGCCTGCTCCGAAACGCCGTCAGCCATCACGAGCACTGGCCCGAGGCCTGGCGGAGCCCCGATCCGAAGCCGCGCTACGACGTCGTGATCATCGGCGGCGGCGGGCATGGGCTTGCTGCGGCCTATTACCTCGCGAAAGAGCACGGCATTACGAACGTCGCGGTGCTCGAGAAGGGTTGGCTCGGCGGAGGGAATACCGGGCGGAACACCACCAATGTCCGCTCGAACTACATCCTCGAAAAGAACCAGCGCTTCTACGAATTCTCGCTGAAGCTCTGGGAGGGCTTGAGCCAAGACCTCAATTTCAACGTCATGCTGAGCCAGCGCGGCGTCCTCATTACGGCGCATTTCGATCCTCAGACTCAAGCGCTCCTCCGGCGCGGGAACGGGATGCGCGTCATCGGCAGCGATGCAGTCTTCCTGACGCGAGAAGAGGTACGGCGGAAAGTGCCCGTGCTGGACTTCTCGCCGACGGCCCGGTTCCCGATCACGGGAGCCTTTCTCCAGCCGCGCGCGGGTGTGGCTCGACACGACGCCGTCGCCTGGGGCTTCGCGCGAGCCGCGGACGCGCGTGGAGCCGACATCATCCAGAATTGCGAGGTGACGGGCATTCGCATCGAGCGCGGACGCGCCGTCGGCGTCGAGACGACACGCGGCTACATCGCCGCCGGCAAGATCGGAATCGCCGTCGCGGGCCATACGAGCCACGTTGCTGGATTGGCCGGTCTGCGCCTCCCCATCGAATCGCACCTCCTGCAGGCGATGGTGACGGAGCCGATCAAGCCTTTCCTGCACGTCTCCCTGTCGTTCGGCGCGGGCCATTTCTACACGAGCCAGACCGACAAGGGAGAGCTGGTCATGGGAGGCGATCTCGACGGCTACAACTCCTACGCCCAGCGCGGAAACCTTCCGATGATCGAGCACGTGGCGGCGGCGGCGGTGACCGTGATGCCCTCGATCTCGCGACTTCGGATCATGCGGCATTGGGCCGGCATCATGGACATGACCATGGACGGCACACCCATCATCGCAAAGACGCCGATCGACGGCCTCTATATCGACGGCGGCTGGTGCTACGGCGGCTTCAAGGCGACGCCGGGCTCGGGTTGGGTCTTCGCCTACACGATCGCGCAGGACCGGCCGCACGCGCTCAACGAGCCCTTCGGTCTCGAGCGTTTCGCTCGTGGCTACACGATCGACGAGCGCGGCGTCGGTCCCTATCCCGCGCTGCATTGAGGAGATGGGACGCCGATGCTGATCCCCTGTCCTCATTGTGGCGAGCGCCCGCATTCAGAATTCACCTACGGGGGCGATGCGACGCTGCACCGTCCCGCCGATCCCACCCTCGCGAGCGACGAGGCCTGGTTCGACTATCTCTACATTCGCGGCAATCCGCGCGGACCGCATCGCGAATATTGGCACCACACGCTGGGTTGCGAGCGCTGGATCGAGGTTCGGCGCGACACTCTCACGCATCGCATCGGAGGCGCGAGCGCGACGGGCGAGCGGCGGGGAAGCCAGTCGTGATCGAGCAGCCGTTCCGCAACGAGGCAGGCGGGCTCATCGACCGAGCCCGGCCGGTCCGCTTCGTATTCAACGGCCGGAGCTATTGGGGGCTCGGCGGCGATACGTTGGCTGCGGCGTTGCTCGCGAACGGCGTGCGCATCGTCGGCCGCAGCTTCAAGTACCATCGACCCCGCGGGGTGTTCGGCCTCGGCGCCGAGGAGCCGAATGCGCTGGTGCAATTGGGCCTCGCTGGACGGAGCGAGCCCAACAGCCGGGCCACGCAAATCGAGATCTTCGAGGGGCTCGTGGCGGAGAGTCAGAATTGCTGGCCCTCGGTTCGCTTCGATTTGGGCGCGGCGACCGGCCTTTTCGCGCGGCTCTTGCCCGCGGGCTTCTACTACAAGACCTTCATGTGGCCGCCGCGCTGGTGGATGCACTATGAGCGCCCGATACGCGCGATGGCGGGAATGGGCCGCTGCGCCGACGCTCCCGATCCAGACCGCTACGAGCACTGCCACGCTCATTGCGATGTGGCAATCATTGGAGGCGGTCCCGCGGGCATTGCGGCCGCGCTCGCGAGCGGCGCTAGCGGTGCGCGCGTTTGCCTGGTGGACGAGGACGCTCGCCTCGGCGGGATGCTGCTCTCGACGCGAGACCGGCTCGACGGTCGGCCCGGGCTCGAATGGGTTGCGGAAGCGGAGGCTGCGCTGCGCGCGATTCCGAGGTCGCGCATCCTCACGCGCGCAACGGCCTTCGGTTACTACGATCACAATCAGCTCGGGATCGTCGAGCGCGTCGCCGATCACCGCGCGCCCGCGCCCGGCGAGCCGCGGCAACGGCTCTGGCACGTGCACGCCGGACAAACCGTGCTCGCGACCGGCGCGCACGAGCGCTCGATCGTCTTCGGCAACAACGACCTCCCCGGCGTCATGCTGGCATCCGCCGCCCGCGGCTACGCCAATCGCTATGCCGTACGGCCGGGACGGGCCGCGGTGGTCTTCACAAATAACGATTCCGCCTATCGTGCCGCGCTCGACTTGCAGCTCGCGGGCGTCATCGTCGCGGCAATCGTCGACCTCAGGCAGGGACCACCGCGCAGTTTGGCTTCCGACCTCGCGGCGGCGGGGACCGAGATCCTCGCGGGCTCCGCCGTCTTTCATGCGCTCGGCGAGCGCGAGGTCCGTGCCGTCTGCGTCGCGCAGGTCGATGACGGGGGATTCCCCGTTGGGCCTCTGCGCGAAATTCCCTGCGACCTGCTCTGCGTCTCCGGCGGATGGAGCCCGGCGGTGCATCTGCACGCACAGGCCCGCGGCAAGCCGGTTTACGATCCCGCCATCGCTGCCTTCGTCCCCGGAAGTTCCGTGCAAGCCGAGCGCTCGGCGGGCGCGGCTCGGGGACTCTCTTCGCTTTCCGCCTGCATCGCGGATGGAGTTGCGGCCGGTGCTGCGGCGGCGGAGGCCGCTGGATTTCAGCCGTGTCCCGCGCCTTGCCTCCCGTCCTCCTTGGGTGCGGATGACGAGGGCGAGCAAATGCCGCTGCGTGCGATCTGGCGGATCGGTCCCGCCGGCACGCGCAGGCGCAAGCGCTTCGTCGACCTGCAGAACGATGTGACCGATGCGGACATCGCGCTCGCAGTGCGCGAAGGATATCGCTCCGTCGAGCACGTCAAGCGCTACACGACGCTGGGAATGGGCACCGACCAAGGGAAGACCAGCAATACCGTCGGATTCGCGCATGTCGCGGCCGGGATCGGTGCGGATATCGCCGCCGTCGGGACGACGAATTTCCGTCCGCCCTACGTGCCGGTGGCATTGGGTGCCTTGGCGGGAATGGAGGGCGGCAGGCATTTCCTTCCGAACCGGCGAACCGCGATGCACGATTGGCATCTCGAGGCGGGGGCGGTGATGCTGCAATCCGGTCCCTGGCTCAGGCCGCAATGCTATCCGCGCCTGGGCGAGACGATCGACGACGCGGCGCGGCGCGAGGCGCTCACGGTGCGAAATGGCGTCGGGCTCGTCGACGTCTCCACCCTCGGCAAGCTCGAGCTCTTCGGGCCGGATGCCTTCGAATTCCTGGAGCGCGTCTACGTCAACCGCTGGCGTAGCCTCAAGGTCGGCCGCTGCCGTTACGGCCTGATGCTGCGCGAGGACGGCATCGTCTTCGACGACGGCACGACCACGCGCATCGGCGAGACGCATTTCTTCATGACCACGACGACGGGGCAGGCGCCGCTCGTCGCACGCCGCCTCGACTATTGTCGAAATGTGCTCTGGCCCGAGCTTGATCTGCGCATC
Organism: Allostellaceae bacterium; assembly: GCA_035581425.1. GTDB lineage: Bacteria > Pseudomonadota > Alphaproteobacteria > ATCC43930 > CGMCC-115725 > DASZHJ01. The sequence goes on from DATJVP010000054.1 coordinate 26,190, forward strand.
GTCAACGTGACGGAGCAATGGGCCGGGATCGCCGTCGCCGGCCCCTTCAGCAGAAAAGTGCTTGCGCGCGTGGTTGAGGACCTGGATGTAAGCGCCGAGAGGCTGCCCTACATGGGGTATGGCGCCGGCCGCATCGGCGGGATTGCCGTGCGGGTCTTTCGCATCAGCTTCTCCGGCGATCTCGCCTATGAGATATACGCGCCGGCGGGTTTCGGAACCGAGGTCTGGCAGCGGCTGATGCAGGCGGGCGCCGAGTTCGGGATCGCGCCCTATGGCATCGATGCGCTCAACGCGCTTCGGATCGAGAAGGGCCATGTGGCCGGTGGCGAGCTCGACGGGCGGGTCACCGCGGACGATCTGGGGCTTGGGCGCATGATCAGACCCGATGGCGATTTCATCGGCCGGCGCTCGCTTTCCCGTCCGGGACTGCGCGATCCCGCGCGCTGGCAGCTCGTCGGGCTGACGGCCGAGGATAGCCGAACTCCGGTGCCGCCCGGCGCCAAGCTCGTCGATGGAAAGGCGGACCGCTATCTCGGCGAGATCACCTCGACGGCCTGGAGCCCGGTGCTGCGCCTCCCGATTGCCCTGGGCCTGTTATCCGGCGGGCGCTCGCGGCATGGCGAGCAGCTCTTCGCGACATCGCCGCTGGCGGGCCGTCATGTTCCCGTGATCGTCGGCGGTCCGACTTTCGTCGATCCCGAAGGGACGCGGCTCCATGCCTGACGAACTGCAGAGGCGGTCGCCGCTCTCGTCCGGACTTCGCGACCGCTTGGCGAAGGGGCAAGGTCTCAGGCTTCGGGAGCGCTCGAGGACGATCGTTCGCTATCTCGAAGGTGCCCGCTCGCTCGCAGCGGCGCTGCCCTCGATCGGACGAAGCGCCGGCGACGCGCGCGAGTGCCTGCTCGGTATCGGGCCCGATTCCTGGCTCTTCGTCGCCGAGGATGGCGCGACCGCGAGCCGCGGCATGGACGCCGATCGCTTCGATGTCGCACTCGACCAAAGCCATGCCTGGACACGGCTCAGCCTATCGGGCTCGAATGCGCTGGCGGTGCTTGCCAAGGGCTGCGTTCTTGATTTGGATCCCCAGCAATTTCCACCGGGCGCCTGTGCCTGCACGGGTTTCGCGCGCATGCGCGTCGTGCTTTGGCTTCCGGGTGAAGAGTCGCGCTACGATCTCCTGGTCGGGCGCAGTTACGCGCTCTCGCTGTGGGAATGGCTCAGCGAGGCCGCGCTCGAATTCGGCTGCGAGGAGGAAAAGGCATGACGGCGTTTCCGGCGAAGGACAAACTGACGATCGGCTTCGCGCATGTGGCCTATCAGATGCAGGCGCAGTTCGCGCGCCGCAACACCGGCGTCGCGACGTTCCAGGTTTGGAACGCCGACGATCTCGAGAAGCGCGTCGGCGAGGCCGACGTGGTCGTGATCTCCGGCCTCTGGAAGAATACGCTTATTGATCGTGCGGGAAAGCTTCGCTTCATCCAGTCGATCGGCGCCGGGACGGATCAGTTCTCGCGCGAGGCCCTGTCGGCACGCGGAATTCGCCTGGCGAGTGCGCGCGGCGTCAATGCGAAGGCCGTCTCCGATCATGCGATGGCGCTCGTCCTGGCGCTGGCACGGCGCCTTCCGGAAGCGCGCGACAACCAGGCGCGCAAGCACTGGCGCAACATGATCAGCGATCTCGCGCAACGCGAGGACGAGCTCGGGGGCAAGACGCTGATCGTGGTCGGGATCGGGGCGATCGGCGACCGTCTCGCCAAATTGGCCAAGGCCTTCGAGATGCGCGTGATCGGCATCCGGCAGGACCCCGGCAAGGGCAAGGGCCACGCGGACGCCGTACATTCGCTCGCCGAGCTGAAATCCCTGCTGCCGACGGCAGATTTCGTGGCTCTCACTTGCCCCCTGACCAAGGAGACTGAGAACCTAATCGACAGCGATGCGCTCTCGCGGATGAAGCGATCGGCCTTCCTCGTGAATTGCGCGCGCGGTCGTTGCGTCGAGGAGGCCGCGCTGGCGAAGGCGCTCACGGAGCGGACAATCGCAGGCGCGGGGATCGACGTCACCGTCGAGGAGCCGCTGGCGGCGAGCTCCCCGCTCTGGACCCTAGAGAACGCCTTCATCACTCCGCACACCGCAGGCGAGACGCGACGCTACGAGGACAACGTCCTCGACATTCTCCAGGAAAATCTCGACCGCCTCTGGCGTGGCGAGAGCGCGCTGCGGAATCAGGTTGTCTAAGCGCCGCTAGGGTCCTCCCCAGCGTTAGGACCGTGCGCCGGCGGCGCTTGACGGCACCGTCGCCGATGAGCGTGGGAATACATATTTCGCTGTATTCCCCTGCCTAGGTCGCAATTTCATTATCAAAATTGGCTAGACCGACCGTCCGAAGCGAGTTGCGAGAACTCGCTCCGGAAGCGGGACATCGACGGCGTAGCCGGGCTCGAAGCCGTCGACAGATGAACGCATGCGCCATACGCGATCTCCGGCCGCGATACCATCCGCAATGGAGGGGCAGGCGTGACGACCGAGTACCTGGTCGATATTGGGGCGGATCGCGCGGCCGAGAGACAGCGGCGCCGCCGCATCCTGTTGCGAGTGGTTGCGCCGATCGCGGGCGTGATACTCGCGGCTGGCGCGATCATGGCCACGTCTTTCTATGGCTATGAGGCCAACCGGGCCGGGGTCCTCAACATTTCCGACGACGTGTTGCGCGAATTGCAGGGCCGCATTTCCCTCCAAGTCGCGAGCTATCTCGACCCGGCAGTGCGCGCAACGCAGCTCGTGCGCGAGGTCGCGACGGGCGGCGTCCTCGGGTCCGATCGCGAAGTGACGGAACGGGTCGCGATGAGCACCCTCGCTCGAATTCCGCAAGTGGACGCCTTCGAATTCGCGGATGGCGCCGGCGATTTCATGATGGTGCGGCACGGCGAGGCCGGCGGCATCGATACCAAGCTGATCCGGAACGCGCCCGGCGCGCGGCAAGTGGTCTGGATCCGACGGAACGCGGCCGGCCAGGAGATCAGGCGAGAATTGGATCCGAGCGACGACTACGATCCGCGTACGCGACCCTGGTACACCGGCGCCCTCGAGACCAGCGAGATGTACTGGACGCGTCCCTATGTCTTCTTCACCGCGAAAACGCTGGGGATCACAGCATCGGTCCGCTATCAGGATCCGCACGGGAGTCCGGTCGTCTTCGGGGTCGACATCTCGCTGAAGGACATTTCCGATTTTCTCGCCACGCTCAAGGTCGGCCGCACCGGGCGCGTCGCCATCATGGACCGGAGCGGGTTCCTGATCGCCGCCTCCGACCTGAACCAAGTGCTGCAGGGCCGGAACGGTCAGTCCGCGGCGGCCCGCATCGATGAGATCGGCGATGCCGAATTCACGGCCGCCTACGACCGCTATCGCGTCGAGGGTTATGGGCAACGAGTCCTGGAATTCCAAGGACGCCGCATCGTCTCCATCGTCGCGCCGCTTCCGGCGGCCGAGCGCGAGTGGAACATGGTGATCGTCGTGCCGGAAAAGGACTTTACCGGTTTCGTCGGCAGGAACACACGCATCACCATCTTCATGTCGCTCGCGGTGATCGCGGTCGTCGCCGCGTTCGCCGCGCTTCTGGTGCGGCAGGGACTCCACACCGATCGCGCGGCGCGGCACCTGCGCGAGCGCACCCACGCGATCGGCCGACTCAACGCGGCACTCGCCCAACTCGCCGCCAATGCCGAGCTCTTCGATCCGACGCAGCCGGCACCGCCGCCGATGCTCACGGAGATATTGCTCGACGCGACCGCGGCGCGCCGCGTGAGCCTCTGGCGCTTCGCCGAGGGAGCCCAGACGCTTCGCTGCGAGGACAGCTACGATCGCGACAGCGGCGGGCACATCGGCGGCATGGAGTTGTCGCGCGACGAAGTGCCGAAATTCTTTGCCCCGCTCGCCGCCGGAGAGGAACTCGAGGTCGCGAATGCAGCCGCCGATCCCCGGACGGCGGAGCTCTATCGGGTGATGATGCAGCCGCTCGGGAGTCGCTCGCTTCTGGTACTTCCCGTGCGGCGCGGCGACCGGGTGGCGGGCGCGATCTGGGCCGAGGATCTGCCGAAAAGCATCGACGCGCGCGATCTCCTGCGCGTCGTTGCAAACATGATGGCGCTCCGCATGGCTGCTGCCCCCGAGGCGCAGCAACCGCGCAAGGGACCCGCGCCGACGGCTGCTGCCGTGAGCGCCGGGGAGCGAAGCTTCTCGGCGGAGCTCGCGCTCAGAGGCATCGATATCCGAGGCCTCGCGGCCAAGATCTATCCCGGTGTCGCCGTCATGGTGCTGCAGTTGAGCGATCCCGTGGCATTGGCGGCACGCCAGGAGAACTCGACGCCGATGCTCGCCGATGCGATCGCCTGCGCGATGCAGCAGATCGCGGGTGAGGGCAACATCCCGTACTTGAAGGTGACGGGTCAGGCGATCGTCGCTGCGGCAGGCCTGGAGGACTCGGATACCACCGCCGCAGAGCGCATGGCCAACACGGCGTTGGCGGCGCGATCCGCTTGCGCGCACCTCTTCGAGGAGGCAGGGCTGTCGCCGAGCTTTCGGATCGGCGTCGATTGCGGCATTGCGACGGGCTGTGCCGTCGGAAGCGCGCCGCGCGTCTTCAATCTCTGGGGAGAGGCCGTGACCACGGCGGAAACTCTCGCACGTTCCGCGATGCCCGGGACGATCCAGGCCAGCGAGGCGTTCCGCCGCCGGATCGGTCGCGATTTCCTGTTCCGGCCGAGAGGCGATTTCTACCTGGCCCGCGTCGGCGCGGTTCAGACTTTCGTGCTGGCAAGCCGACTATGAATGCAGTCGCCGCAATCTCGCCGGAGGCGCGGGGCATTCGGCGCATGCTGGCGAGCATCGGAAGATTTACGCGCAGGCGCGTGACGTTTCTGCTGCGGTTGGCGGCACTCGCCTGGGGCGTCCTGCGCGAGGCGGCGCGGCCCCTGTCGTGGCGCCCGATGGTGCGTGCCGAGTTTCGACGGATATTGCGCCAAGCGGCGGGAGGCGGGCTCCCGGCAACGCTCATCACCGCCGTGCTCGTGGGATTGGTCATGGTCTCGCAGGCGCTTTATTGGCTGGGAGAAGCGGGGGAAGAGGAATTGGTCGGCTCGGTGCTGGTCACGATCCTCGTGCGCGAGGTCGCGCCGCTGCTCATCGGCCTCATCGTGCTCGGGCGCAGCGGCGCGGTGACGGCAGGCGAGCTCGGCTCGGTTCAGCTCAATCGCCAGACGCGAGTCCTCTTGGGTCAAGGCGTAGATCTCTTCACGCTGCTGGTCATGCCGCGCGTCATTGCCTTCGCGCTTGCGAGTTTCGCGCTCGGCATTATCTTCGTCTTCGTGGCTCTCATTGTGGGGTTCGTCGCGGGGAGCCTGCTCGGCCCGATCCAATCCTCGATCTTCTCGTTCCTCGATCGCGTTCTCGAGGCAATGCGGGCCGCGGACTTCCTGCTGCTCCCGGCGAAGTTGCTGAGTATCGGCTACATCGTGGCGCTCGTCGTGTGCTTGACGGGCCTGTCGGCGGAATCCGGCGATCGCCTCACGGAGCTGCTGCCGCGGGCCTTTGCACGCGGCGTACTGACGATCATGCTCGTGAGCCTCGTCTTGAGCCTGGCCGCGTGAGACATGGCGGAACGGCATCCCATTCTCGACCTCAAGGATGCGACGCCGCGCATGCTGCCGGACGGCGTGATAAACGCACCCTTGGAGCTGCGGCTCGCTGCCGGCGAGTTCGCGCTCATCGAATGCCCAAGCGGCGAATGGGCGGCGCATTTCGCGGACATTTGTTGCGGCCTTCATCCCCTGCAGCGCGGCACCGTTCAATTCCTGGGCCGCGATTGGTCGGGGATCACCCACATGGAGTCGAATGCGCTGCGGGGCCGCATCGGGAGGGTGTTCCACGATGCCGCGTGGGTCGGCTTCCTGGACATGGAAGCCAACATATTGCTCTCGCAGCGCTATCATACGCTGCGAGAGTTGCCGGTCCTGCGGTCGATGGCGTTGGAGCTCGCGCACGAATTCGGACTGCCGGGGCTGCCGGTCGGCGCCCCCGTCGGGCTGACGCCTGCCGATCTCGCGCGCGCCGCCTGCATCCGCGCATTTCTCGGCGAGCCGCTGCTGATCCTCCTCGAGCACCCGCTTCGCCCCGGTGACACGGAACTGCCGGTCCCTCTCATCAACGCCGTCTCGACTGCGCGCAATCGCGGCGCCGCGGTTATCTGGTTCACTCCCGATGACGCAATCTGGCGCGATCGATCGGTGCCGGCGACGCATCGCCTGCGCCTATCCGAGGAGGGGCTCATCCGGCCGCGTCGCCTGACATGATTCGCCTCCGGAACACCGACGAGTGGGTGGGGCTGCTCGTGGTCGCGGCGCTCGTCCTCTTCATCGGCGCCGTGCTGGAGGCAGGATTGCTGCGCGACTGGTTCCGGCCATCGGTCGTCCTGCGCATCCTGCTGCCCGCGACGGGAGTGAACGGGCTTGCGGCAGGCGCAGACATCGAGGTCCTGGGAATACACGCGGGATCGGTGCGCCGGATCGTCATCCAGCCGGACCAGCAGATGTACGCGGAGGCGACGATCGACGATCAGGCGAAGGCGTTCATTCGGCGCGACAGCCAGGCGACGATACGGCGCCGCTTCGGCGTCGCCGGCTCCGCCTTCGTCGATATAAGCCGCGGCACCGGCGCGCAAATGGACTGGAGATTCGCGGTCGTCGACGCTACGACCGAGCAAGGTCCGGCCGACAGCATCGGCGCCCTGATCGTCTCGCTGCGCGAGAAGGTGTTTCCGATTCTCGACGAGGCGCATGACACGATCGCGGCATTGCGAACGATATCCGAGCGGATCGAGAAAGGTCAGGGGACCGTCGGTCGCCTCGTGAGCGACGATGCGCTCGCACAGAAGCTCGACAAGGCGGTCACCTCGCTCCAGCAACAGTTAGAGAAGGTGGACCAGGCGACGGACGCCCTCAACGCCATCACCAAGGACGTGCACTCGGTCACCTCGAGCATGGCTGCGGACGACGGAGTGCCGGCCCTGCTGCGCCGGCTCAATGCGCTTCTCACGACGCTCCAATCATCCACGCGAGACATCGCGCAGGCGACGCCCCGCCTGCCGCAGATCTCGCGCAACGTCGAGACGGCATCCGCCGATCTGCCTGCGCTGCTCACCCAGACCCAGCTCACGCTCGCGGAGCTCGAGAAGGTACTGGCTCAGCTCGAGAAGTCGTGGCTGCTCGGCGGCGGCGGCGCCCCGCCTCCCGAGAGCCGACGCGCGCCTGTGACCGAAATCAAGCCATGAGGCCGATGCCGGCGCTGTTGCTCTGCGCGCTCGCTGCGTGTTCGTCTGCGCCGCCGCCATCCGCGCCTCCCGCGGACCTGCAAATGCGCCAAGCAGAGCGTGCGGGCCAAGCCGACCTCGCGCTCGGGCGTCCGAGCGAGGCAGTCGCCCAGTATCGCATCGCGCTGCAGCGCGCGGAGATGCGCGACGACCTCTTGGAAATCGTCGACTACGGCTTTGACCTCGCCGTCTCGCTCCTCGACGACAATCAACCGGACGAGGCTCTGAAGACGGTGCGTCGGATCAATGCGGAGCTTGCGCGGAGAGGCGCGCAGAGCCCGCCGGCTTTCACGCTCCTCGAGGCAACGGCGCTCTATCGGATCGGCTCGCGGGCCGACGCCGATAGGCTCGCGGCCTCGATCGAGCATGCGAGTGAGCACGACATAGCCTCTCAGGCATGCTTCCTTCGGGGGCTGATCGCGGACGAGAACGGCGATCTCGCAGGTCTCGAGGAGGCATCGCGCTGCTTGAGCGCGAGCGGCGATGCAGATCGCGCAAACGTCTTGGAGCTGTCTGCCCGGATTTTTCTCCGCAGCGGGAACGCGGGAGCGGCCGAGTCGGAGGCAAGAGATGCTGCCGATCTTCGCCAGAAGTCCCGCGATTATCGCGGGATGGCGCGGGCTCTGGCGCTCGCTGGCGCAGCCGCCTCGAAATCCGGATCGAATGCCGCAGCGGCCTCGTACTATCTGCGCGCGGGCCGCAGCGCGGCGGCACAAGGCGACACCGCGCATGCACGGCAGTGGATTGCGGCAGCCCTGTCGCTTTCGCGCGATCCAGAGTTGCGCAACGAGGCACAGCGGGTTCTCTCGGACGTAAATAAGAAGTGATCGAGTGGGTTGCGCGGGAGCGACGCTCGCTGCTCGCGCGGGCGTAGGATATGGTAGCCGCTCGACAACCGACTCAAAGGGCTCGCACATGGCCAAGCATCATCACCTCGCCTCGTCTCCGGTCACGTGCCATTGGGGATTCTTCGATGCGGCGTTGCCTCCGGTGCTGACGGTCGAATCCGGCGACACCGTCACGGTCGACTGCGTCTCCGGCGGTGCCGAGGTGCTCCCGAGCGAACGCTTCGAGGTGCTTCCGGAGCATCGCACTATCGTCGAGCGATTGAAGCCGCGCTTCGGATCCGGCCACATTCTCACGGGCCCCATCGAGGTCGCGGGAGCCGAGCCCGGAGACACGCTGGAGGTCCGCATTCACTCGATCGATTGCCGGCAGAATTGGGGCTGGACCTGGATCGTCCCCCTGCGCGGCACCCTCCCGGAGGATTTTCCGGAGCGACGCATTTGGCACACCGCGATCGATCGGCAGCGGGGTATCGCCACGACACCCTGGGGCCAGGAGATACCGCTCGCCCCGTTCTTCGGCGTGATGGGCGTGGCTCCGCGTCCGGTCTATGGCGCGGTCACCACCATCGTGCCGCGCGAGTTCGGAGGCAACATCGACCTCAAGGAGCTGACCACCGGCAGCACGCTTTACCTGCCGATTTGGACGAAGGGCGCGCTCTTCTCGGTGGGGGACGGTCACGGCGTCCAGGGCGACGGCGAGGTCTGCCTCACCGCGCTCGAGACGGCGCTCAGCGGCACCTTCGAGCTCATCCTGCGCAAGGACCTCAAGCTCGACATGCCGCGCGCGGAGACGCCGACGCATTGGATCACGCTGGGCCTCGACGAGGATCTCGACGACGCGGGCAAGCAGGCTGTGCGGCAGGCAATAAAGCTCCTCGGGGAGCTCGCAGGCATCTCCCCTGCCGAGGCCTATATGCTCTGCAGCCTCGCCGTCGACTTTCGCGTGACTCAGCTTGTCGACGTTAACAAGGGCATCCACGGCATGATCGCGAAGAGCTTGCTGCAACGGCGAAGCTGAGCGCGGGTTTGTCGAATAGTTTTACTTAACGCCGCGGACGCAGAGCCATCTCTCTGATGTCGCTTGATGGCATGCATATTGCTCATTCCTCGCACGGTTCCGCAGCTCTTTACTTCTTTCCGTGTGGTAATGATGAATCGATATCTTGGATTGATTGGATCTGGCGTCCTTTTGATCGCTGGATCCATGGGCTCCGCGCATGCGGTGACGATCACCTATGGCGCGGCGGGATCCGAGTCGCCCAGCTTCGCGGGCGCCACGGTGCTCGACTTCAACGCAGTCCCGCTGGGCGCGGTCGGCTCCTACAATTTCGGCGACGGCACGCTCACCGGCGACGGCGCGGTGGTCAGCGGCTCCGTGGTCAACCGCTATGCGGCGCCGGCCGGAGACTCGACCCGCTATTTGACGATTGCCTACGCGTCTCCCGTCGGCTCCGCGACCCTCGCGTTCAATGCGCCGGAGAACTATTTCGGCCTCTACTGGGGCTCGATCGACAGCTACAACTCGATCTCGTTCGAGCTCAACGGGCAAGTGATCGCCAGCTTCACGGGCACCCAACTCCCGTCGCCGATCCAAGCCAATGGCGATCAGCAGTCGTCGCTCTCGAACCGGTACGTCAATTTCTTCTTCGGGACGCAGTTCTTCGACGAGGTCGTGCTGCACACGACCAACTACGCTTTCGAGAGCGACAACATCGCTTATGCGGACCCGCCCGCCGCCGTCCCTGAGCCCGGCAGCCTTCTGACCTTCCTCAGTGCGCTCATGGGCACGTGCGCGTGGTTGCGGCTTCGCAGAAGGAAGAACCCCGCGCAGTAGCCGCTCGCCCGAAATTCGGGCATCGCCCAACACGGCTGCCACAGGTCGCGGACGAGCAGCCGAGACGCGCGTTGGGCGATGGTGTAGTCATGGTCTGACACCACCGCCGGCCACGACCCCACTCCACCCACGTTCACATGACCCCGGATTTCATTCGCTTTCACGCGGCCCAAAGGCCCGATGCCGTGGCCGTTGTCGACAATGGACGGCCGGTCACATACTCGCAATTTGCCGGCGACATCCGCAAAGTCGCGGCAGCGCTCGCGGCCTTCGAGCTTCCGCGCGCGGCCAAGGTTGCACTCGATTGCAGCGATCGCTATCACGACTGGCTGCTACGGCTCGCCTGCGAGGAACTCTGCCTTGTCTCCACGACCTTTGCGGGGCGCGCGAGTGCGAAGTTCGGGCAAGGCGTCGCGGATTTCGATCTCGTCCTCTCCGACCGCAGCGGGCTCGAGGGGGAAGCAAGGCGATTCCAGTCGCTCGGGCCGGGTTGGATCGAGCGAGCGCTCGCGATCCCTGACACGATCGAGATACCGGCTTGCGCGAAGCGGCCGGAAGATCCGCTCCGCATCCTCCTCACCTCCGGCACCACCGGCACGGCCAAGCGCCTCCTCTACTCGCGCCAGATGCATGAGCGCTCGATTGAGCAATCCCTTTGGTACGGAGGGTTCACGCAGCGCGCGCGCTATCTGCTCGTAATCCCCTTCACCGTCGGCGCGCCCGCGGCCTGCCTTCGCATGGGTGGGACTGTCGTGCTCGAGACTCGCATGAGTCTGCGCGAGGCGATCGGGGTCCATGCGATCACGCACACGACCGTCCCGCCCATTCAACTCGTGCAGATGCTCGAGACCCTACCGGAAGGCTTCGTCAAGCCCACGGCGCTCACGATCCTGAGCTTCGGCGCGGCGGTCGCGAAGGGTGTGCGCGAGCGGGCGCTCGCGCGGATCGCGACCGAGGTTCTGGACCTCTACGGCACGAACGAGGTCGGCTTTCTGAGCGCGGTGGGCGATTCCGGGATCGGCACGATATGGCCGGGCGCAGAGATCGAGATCGTCGATGACCGCGGCCGAGTCTTGCCCTATGGAGAGCTCGGCCGCATTCGCGTGCGAACCGATTGCATGCCCGAAGGCTACTTGGACGACCCGGAGGCGACGAGCCGCCATTTTCGCAGCGGCTGGTTCTACGTGGGCGACATGGGCGTTCTCCAGGGACCGCGGCGCCTTCGGGTGGTAGGGAGAAGCGACGATCTCCTCAACATCGGCTGGAACAAGATCGTACCCGAGGCGATCGAAGCGCTCGTTCTCGACGCGGTGGGTGCGGCCGATATCGGCGTATGCGCGCTCCCCAACGCCGACGGGGTCGAGGAGATTCACGTGGCATTCGCAGCCACCCGCCTCGGGGATCAGACGGTCGCGCAGCGGCTTCAGCAGGCTTTGGCGCGCTTTCAGCTCGGCAGGTTCTATGCGATCCGCGTGCCCGCGGTTCCGCGGAACGGCGCGGGCAAGATCGAGCGTGAGCGTCTGAAGAGCATTTTCAGGGAACATCGCGCGATGATGTCGCCACGAACCGGCTAACCGCCTCCACCTGCAATGGCACCTCGTCGCTCATGGAGCCATTGCGCGACTTCTAGGAGAGAGCGATCGGCGCCGAGCGGTCCTAGCAACTGAAGTCCCAGCGGCATCGCTTCCGCGGAGCGCCACATTGGGATGGCGATTGCGGGCACGTGGAGCGCGGTCCAGAATCGGCTCATCACGGCATCTCCGGTATCCGTGAGCGAGGCTGGCGCCGCGCTGGTCGCTGCCGGGAGGGCGATCGCGTCGAAATCCGCGGCGAGTCCCGCGAATTGCGCTTGGTAGGCCTGGCGCCGCCGGCGCGCATCGGCGTAGCGCTCGAGGTCTGCGTCGAGATGGGGCCCGAGCAATGCGCGAAGCTCCGGCACCACGCGCGGCGCCGCCGCGCCCAGCAGGATGCGTGCGGCCTCCCAATAGCAGAGCTCCTGCTGCAGCCTGCAGAAATCGTCGAGTGGAAAAGGCAGGTCGCGCCACTCGACGCGCACTTGCGCCTTTCTGAGCCAAGCGGCAAGCGCTTCGATCCGCTCGGGATAGCCGTCCCTCAACGCCAGGGCATCGGGCAGGCGGAGGAGGAGAACGCGCCGCGGTCGCCGCGCCGCGAGGATCTCGGCGCTCCGCCCGATGAGTGCGCTCGCGAAATACCAAGCGTCGCGCGGCGAGCGCGCGAAAATGCCGAGATGGTCGAGCGTGGTCGAGATTGCCTGTACGCCTTCCATGTGCAGGAGACCGAAGCTCGGCTTGAAGCCCGTGACTCCGCAATAGGAGGCCGGGCGGACCGTCGAGCCCGCCGTCTGCGTGCCCAGCGCGAAAGAGACGAAGCCCGCCGCAACCGCCGCCGCCGAGCCGCTCGACGAGCCGCCGGGCGTCCGCCGAGGATCGTGCGGGTTTGTCGTCGGGCCTGGAATCGGAAAGGCGAATTCCGTGCAGACGGTCTTGCCGAGCACGATCGCGCCGTGCCTCCGCGCCTCCGCCACGCACCAGGCATCGACGCGCGGCCCCAGCGTTTGCGGATCAGCCGAGCCGTAGCGCGTCGGAAACTCCGCCGTCGCGATGATGTCCTTGACGCCGATGAGCGCGCCGCCGAGCGGTCCCGTAGCGGGTGTCGCAATCCGCTGGCGCGCATTCTCCGCGTCCGAGCAGACGAAGGCGTGCACGACTGCCTCCCGCTCCGCTAGAGCGCGAAGCTGCGACTCCGCGAGCGCGAGCCGCGCCTCCTTCGTCGTTGCGGCGCAGAAATCTTCGCGGGAGATCGCGTCCGCGCGGGGCATGCCGAGGTCCCTAGTCGAGGGGCACGTCGATGCTCAGCAGCGGCCCATATTGCTGGCTCCCGAAGATGTCGGGATCGCCGAGACTGCCGCTGGGCACCTTGCGGTAGATCGTGAATTTGATTGCGAGCCCGGGCTCGAACTCCACGTGATCGCTGATGCGAGAGTCCGGAATGCCGTAGAGCCTGCAGACGGCTGCGCGCGAGAGCGCGCCGCTCTTGCGTACGAGGTCGTAGGAGGCGCGGTCCGGGAAGATCACGTCGAAGGTGATCTTGTCGACGCCGGCGTTCTTGCTGCGGATGGTCTTGGCGAGAGCGGTGAGCGGCTTGCTGTGCGCGGCGCCCATGGCTCAAATCCCGGCTTCGGTAACGTGCACTGGGAAAAGCTCCATCGGGTCGTTGACGCGCATGGTGTGGTTGAGCGTCCAGCGATAGGCGGGGCTCGCGGGCATGACCTCGTCGAGCAAAAAAGCGACGCCGCCCGCCGTCCCCTTCACGTTCGGCAGGCGCGCATAAAACATTTGGCGCGTGCCGATCATGCAGACCTCTTCCGCGATCTCCTTCGTGGGCGCCACGCCCTGCACCACGATGCAAAGCTCGTGTCCGGGCCGGTCGCGCAGCGGCTCGAGATCGCCGAGGATGCCGTCGCGGCCATAGACGGTGTAGCTGAGCTGATAGCCGCTTTCGCCGAAGCGCTCGCGCACCGCGGCCTTTGCCCAGGCGATCACCTCGTCGATTCGCGAGATCGTGTAGGGATCGCGGACTGCGGCCATTCCGACATAGCGCTCCCCGACCTTGCCCGCGCCTTCGAGCTTCACGCGCAGCTCCTTCGCGGGCACGAAGCGCGGGCCAGTGACGCGCGTGGTGCGCTCGTCCCATTGCTCATAGACGCATTGGCTCATATCGATGTGGCCGCCGAGGAAATACTCGTAATAGGGATTGCTGCGCTCGTACATGGAGTGCGCCGCGACCGAGGCGACGGTGCAGCGCTGTTCCGGCAGCATCGCCGTCACCTTCACATCCTCCTTGGTGATCTCGCCGATGATGGACTCCTTGCCGCCATAGGGCTCGGCGCAGAAGGAGGCGCACTCCATCACCTTGCCGTAGAAGTAGGCGAGCGCTTCGGGATATCCCCTGCGGATCGCGGGCGCAGCGAAGATCGCGCAATCGCTGCTCCGCCCGCCAATGATGACATCCGCGCCCATGTCCAGGAGCTTGATGAAGGGATGGACGCCTGCCACCGCGACGATGCGGTCGGTCGCTTCGAGCTCGGCGCGCGTGAGATCGGGCCTCCCGTCGAGGCCGCTCACAGTCTCGCCCGCCTCCATCCGCTTGCGCACGGCGTCCTTCGTAAGCTCGGAGTAGAAATAGCCGAGCTTGAAGCGGGGAATGCCGTGCTCACGCGCGAGCTCCTTGACGATCCCGACATAGCGGTCGACACGGCTGTTCGTGCCGGTGTCGCCCGCGGATCCGATCATCATTGGCACGTTGAGCTGCCGCGCGCCCACGAGCATCGCCTCGATGTCGTGTCGCTGCCAAGCGAGCGGGCTCGCGCTGCCGTCCGAGCCCAGCGGAACCGGTCCGCAGTCGCAGCTTCCGGAATCGCAAGCGACCATGTCGGGCTCGGCCGCGAGGCCGAGACGGAAACTCCCGAGCTTGGTCGGCGCGAATCCCAGGTGCCCGTTCGGACAGAGAATGCGCAGGCCGCGATTGAGGCGCTGCTGGCTCGCGGTCCTCGGACCCTCCTGATCGATCGTCATTCCATCCTACCCATGCCTGTTTCCGTCACTCCCGCAGTACCAAGCAGCGGTCGGGGTCGACCCGCCACCGCACCTCACGGCCATCCGATAGCTCTGGGCGAGGCCGGTCGTGCACACAGATTTCGATGGGCCCCGAGCGCACATAATAGTGAGCGACGTCGCCGAGGAAAAGCGAGCGCGCCACGACGCCCGTGATTCCGTCGCCCGCCGTCTCCAGCCGGATGTCGACGGGACGGACGCCGATGGCGGCCGCGCGCGGGGCATTTCCGTCCGCAACGGGGTCGCGCGCGCGGAGGACGATGTCGCCGGCCAATCGCGCCTCGACGTAGCGGCCTTGACCCGCGAGCGGGCGCAGCTCGGCATCGATTATGTTCCGCATGCCGAGGAAGGCCGCGACGAAGCGCGTCCGCGGCTCCGCGTAGATCTCGGCGGGCGAACCCAACTGCTCGATGCGTCCTCCGCGCATGACCGCGATCCGGTCGGAGAGCGCGAAGGCCTCCTCCTGATCGTGCGTCACGTAGACCGAGGTCATGCCGAGACGGCGTCGGAGCTCGCTCAGCTCCGCGCGCATGGCAATCCGCAATTGCGCATCCAGGTTTGAGAGCGGCTCGTCCAGCAACATGACCTTGCTGTCGCAGGCGATGGCGCGCGCGAGTGCGACGCGCTGCTGCTGACCGCCGGAGAGCCGGCTCGCGGGGCGCTCCGCGAACCCCGCGAGATCGACAAGGGCGAGCGCCCGCTCGACCGCAGGCCGCGCCCGCTCGCGCCCGATCCCGCGGACCCGAAAGGCGAAGCCGACATTGTCGAAGACGCTCATGTGCGGCCAGATCGCGTAGGACTGAAAGACCATGGAGAGGCCGCGCTTCTCCGGCGGCACGTTGAGCCCTTGGACCGAGTCGAAAACCGGTGCGCCATCGATGACGATGCGCCCTGCGCTCGGCGTCTCGAGTCCCGCGACGGCGCGAAGCGTCGTGGTCTTGCCGCAGCCGGAGGGGCCGAGCAGGGTCAGATGCTCGCCCCTCTCGACCGAAAATGCGACGCCCTCGACCGCGGCGATCGGGCCGTAGCTCACGCCGAGGCTCTCGACCGCGAGGAACGCGCTCACGCCACGACCTCGCGCGGGCGGGCTCGGCCGAAGGCCAGGAGAACGAGGAAGGTGATCGCGAGCTGGATCACGCTCAGCGCCGCCAGGGCGTTCACGTTGCCGGCTTCCCAGAGGTCGAAGACCGCTACCGAGAGAACGGTGGTGCGGCTCGTGTAGAGCAGGATCGACGAGCTGATCTCCTGCACCGACAGGATGAAGAGCAGCGACCAGGTCGCGACGAGCGTCGGAGCCGTCAGCGGCAGGGTGATCCAGCGGATGGTCTTGCTCCAGGTCGCGCCCGTCATGCGCGCGGCATCCTCAAGCTCGGCGTGCAACTGACGGAGCGCGCCCGAGCCTGCGCGCACGGCGATCGGCAGATAGTGCGTGAGATAGGCGATAAGCAAGATCGCGATCGTGCCGTAAACCGGCAGCGCCTTCGCGCGGACATAGACCCAGAGGAGCCCGAGCGCCAATACCATCGAGGGCATGGCCAGCGGGAACATGCTGACCTGATCGAGATAGGCGCTCAATCGACCCGGCCTGCGCACGATCGACCAGCTCAGCGCGAGGCCGAGCGCGCATCCCAGGGTCGCCGTCGCCACGCCGAGAATGAGGCTGTTCTCCATCGCGAGATAGGTCTTCGGATATTCGAAGAGCACGTAGCGGAAGTGCTTGAAGCCGAATTCCATGAGGTCCGGGTCGACCGTGATGAAATTGACGAGTGCGGCCCAGAGCAGAGTAGCGACGGGAAGCACCACCGCGACCGCGACGTAGAAGGCCGCGAATACCGCGAGGAGATGGCGAGGCCACCCTATCTCGAGCATGCGCGGGCGGAACGCCTTGCCAGTTACGGTCGCGTAGGAGTGGCGGCGGAGGAATCGCGTCTGCAACCAAGTGAGCCCGGCGGTGACAGTGAGCAGCAACAATCCCCAGACTGCGGCTTGCGCAAGGCGCGGCGGGAAGTTGTTGAGGGAGCGGTAGATCTCGGTCCCCGCGACGTAGAAGCCGCTGGGCATGCCCAGTACCGCCGGCACGCTGAAGAGACCCATCGCCTGAACGAAAACCAGGAGGGCGCTGCCGAGGATCGCCGGCAGCATCAGCGGCAATGTCACGATCCGGAGCGACTGGAAGGTCGAGGCGCCGTGAATCCGCGCGCTCTCCTCGAGCGCGGGGTCCATGCTGCGGAGCGCCGCGGAGATCAGCAGGAAGGGGAGCGGCACATAAGCGAGTGCCGCGACGAAGACGACGCCGCCGCTGGTCTCGAGATTGACGAGGCTGTCGATTCCCAGAAGACGCCGGCAGAGGAGGTTGATCAACCCTCCGCGCGGCGAGCCCAACCAGGCCCAGGCAATCGCCGTTAGGAGCGGCGTGATGTAGAGCGGGAGGGTCACGAGACGCGAGAGGAGCGCGCGTCCCGGCGTGTCGATCCGCGCGAGCGCGAGAGCGAGCGCACCACCGAGGGCAACCGCGAAGACGGTTGTGCCGACGCCCACAATGGCGGTGTTCGCAATGATACGGGTGGAGCCGAGCACGTCGAGGAAGGGGCGCGCGCTGAGGCCGCCGGCATCTGTGGCGGCGCCGATTGCGACCGCGGCGAGCGGCAGGATGACGAGCCACGTCACGACGACGGCGAGGCCCGCTCCGACGGCGGTCTCGGTCGAGACGCCGCCACGGAGCCTCGCGTCAGGTCTTGAAGATCGAGTCGAAATGCTCGGGGAAATTGGCCGAGGCCTTCTCGTAGTCCGCGAGATCCTGGGGCAGGAGCGGCTTGGTCTCTGCGAGGGGCAATTGCCCCTCGGGCGGCGGCACGTCGCGTCGGGGCGAGTAGACGCTGAAGATGTCATGCGCGAGAAGCGTGTTGCCGTCGTGCGAGAGCGTGAAATCCACGAAGAGCTTGGCCGCGTTCGGATGCGGCGCTCCCTTGAGGATCGCGATCGGCGCGAGCGCGAGCGGCATGCCTTCGGTCGGATAGATACCGACGATGCCGGCCTTGACGGCGTCGGGCTCGAAGGCGCGGAAGTGATCGACGGTGGCGCCCACAAGCGCCTCGCCGCGCACCAGGAGGTCGATGAGTTGGGCGGAGGTCGCGACGATGACCGGCTTCTGCGCGCCCCATTTCCGCATGAAGTCGATGCCCAGCAGCTTCTCCAGCACGTACATCTGGTTGAAGGCCGTGCCGGCCGCGGAGTCCTGGATGATGAGCTTCCGCCCCGCGAATTCCGGCCTCAGGATGTCCAGCCAGGACTTCGGCGCCTTCTCTGGCGGCAAGACGTTCTTGTTGTAGGCCATGATGACGCCGATGATGCGCGCCGTCGTCCAGAAATCGCCGCCATGCGCATCCTCCGGAAAGGCCGCGAGCTCCGGCGAATGATAGGGAAGAAGCTGCCCGCTCCGCGTCATCTGCAGGTAGGGCACGAGATTGGCGATGTGAAGCGCGTCGAAGCTAAGATTGCCCGCGCTCATCTCGGCGCTGACGCGCGCGAGGACCCGGCCGGTCGGCGCGGAATAGTATCCGCTGCTCACGTCGAGGAACGGGTACTTCGCCTTGAAGGCGTCCATAAATTTGGGAAACCCCGCGGCCGAGACGGAAGTCGCGAAGGCGAGTGCGCCTTCTTTCTTCGCACCCTCGACGAGGGTCGCCTGCTCCTGCGCGGAGGCACGGCGCAGGCGGGGAAGCGCCATCGCGCCCGCGAGCAGGCCTGTCAGCAGCGTGCGTCGATCGAATCCGGACATCACGCCCTCCTCCGAGCCCGGTTCAGCCGCCTTCGAGTTTCGGTATGAAAAAGATTTCGGAGCCCGGACGGACCGTCTGGTAATAGCCGACCTCGTGGATCTCGCCGTCGATCGCGACCGTCGTCTCCTCCTCGAGATGCTCGCCGAGGCCGGGATGCAGACGGTCCATTTCCTTGATGATGCCGCGGAGGTTCTTGGCGACGATCGCGAACTCAGTGACCCCACCGGTATAGCGGCGGCTGAGCCCGCCCGTCAGTACCACGCGAGCGGGCGCCGGCGGCGACGTCGGCGAGGCGGCCGGCGCCCTATTGCTACTTCTTATCGGCATCGAGCGCGGCGAGCACTTTGGGCGGTGACATCGGCAGCACCGTCATGCGCGGACCGGCGGCGCGCTGGATCGCGTTTGCGATAGCCGCCATCGGCGGGCAGATGTTCACCTCGGCCACGCCCTTGGCACCGTAGGGATGGCCGGGGTTCGGTACCTCCACCAGCACCGTCTCGATCATCGGGAGGTCGGATGCCACGGGAATTCGATAGTCGAGGAAGCCCGGATTCTCGAGCCGGCCCTTCTTGTCGTAGACGTACTCCTCGTTGAGCGCCCAGCCGATCCCCTGCACGACGCCGCCCTGGATCTGGCCCTCGACATAGCTCGGATGGATCGCGCGGCCCACATCCTGCGCTGCGACGAAGTTGAGGATCGTCACCTTGCCTGTCTCGGGATCGACCTCGACGTCGCAGAAATGCGTGGCGAAACCCGGTGCCACCGCGCCGGGATTGGCGGAAGCGGCGGCGACGATGGGCCCGCCCGTCAGCCCGCGCTTCGCCGCGATCTCCTTGAGGGGCATCGGCTTGAAGTCGCCGACATTGCTGCCGGCGGGCTTCGCATGGCCGTTCTCCCAGATCACGCCTTCGGGATCGACGTCCCACATCATCGCGGCGCGCACGCAGAGATCCTTGATGATCTTTTTGGTCGCTTCGACCACCGCGATTCCCGTCGCGAAGGTGACGCGAGAGCCGCCGGTGACGTGCGTGTATCCGACGGAGGCGGTGTCGGCGACGATCGGGCGGACGCGGTCGTAGTCGATGCCGAGCGTCTCCGCTGCCATGATCGCCATCGATGCGCGCGAGCCGCCAATGTCGGGGCTGCCGGTCGCGACGACGACGGTCCCGTCCTCGTTCACGTGCACGGTCGCGCTGGATTCGCCGCCGCCGTTGAACCAATAGCCGGACGCAACGCCGCGGCCCTGGTTCTTGCCG
The DNA here is from genome assembly GCA_035581425.1 of Allostellaceae bacterium. Classification (GTDB taxonomy): domain Bacteria; phylum Pseudomonadota; class Alphaproteobacteria; order ATCC43930; family CGMCC-115725; genus DASZHJ01. The sequence goes on from DATJVP010000054.1 coordinate 45,904, forward strand.
AGCTTCTTCTTGTAAGCGGGATGGCGCAGCAGCGCCTCCACGGTCTCGGCATAGCCGTTGTGCGCGAGCTTCGGGCCGTAAATCATCTGCGTTCCCGAACGTGCGGCGTTCTTGAGGCGGAGCTCAAGCGGGTCCATTCCGATCTTTTGCGCGATCACGTCGAGGACGCTCTCGACCGCGAAGGCCGAGATCGGCGAGCCCGGTGCGCGATAGGCGGCAGCCTTCGGCCGGTTGCAGACGACGTCGTAGCCGATCGTGCGCGCATTCGCGATGTCGTAGGGGGCGAAGGCGCACATGCAGGCGTTCATGACCGGCGAGCCCGGGAAGGCACCGGCCTGGAACTTGAAGAGCCCATCGGCCGCGACGATCTTGCCGTCGCGCTTGTAGCCGATCTTGACGGTCATCGAGGAGCCGGAGGTCGGCCCCGTCGCGCGGAACACGTCCTCGCGGCTCATGGTGACCTTGACGGGATGCCCCGTCTTCTTTGCGAGCATGGTCGCGACGGGCTCGACATAGATCACGGTCTTGCCGCCGAAGCCGCCGCCGATCTCCGCGGGATAGACGCGGAGGTCGCCGAGCTTCATGCCCAAGAGCTGCGCCGTCAGCGCGCGCACCACGAAGTGCCCTTGGCTCGAGCTCCAGAGCTCACCCTGCCCGTCGGCCTCGAAGCGCGCGACGCAAGCCTGCGGCTCGATGTAGGCCTGATGCACGGGTTCCGTCTTGAACGACATCTCGACGACGCCGTCCGCCTCCGCGAAACCCTTCTCGATATCGCCGATCTTGAATTCGAGGCGTTTCGATATGTTCGAGGGTTTCGTGGGCGCGGGCTCGATGCCGCGGGTGATCATGTCCGGGAAGAGGAGCGGCGCATCGGGCCGCATCGCGTCCTCGACATCGATCGCGTGCGGCAGCACCTCGTATTTGACATCGATGAGCGCGAGCGCCTCGTCCGCGATCGACTTGCTGGTCGCGGCGACGGCCGCGACCGCATGGCCCTCGTAGAGCACTTTCTCGCGCGCCATGATGTTGCGCGTCACGTGCCAGAAATTGACCGCGACGCGTTCGGGACCGACGTATTCGAATTTCTGTTCCGGGAAATCCGCGGAGGTGATGACCGCTTTCACGCCGGGCAGCGCCGCCGCCCTCGAGGTGTCGATCGAGAGGATGCGCGCGTGCGCGTGCGGCGAGCGCAGGATGCGCCCAACCAGCATACCGGGCAAGGTGAAGTCGGCGCCATATTGCGCGAGCCCCGTCACCTTCGGCACGCCGTCGGGCCGGATCGGGCGGGTGCCCACCCATTTGAATGGCTTGGTCGCTTCCTTCGGGATGATGTCGTCCACGGCTGCCTCGCTGCTAAGGGCCCGTTCGTCGCTCGCTCCGCTAGGGTCGCGCGGGGCGCGCGCAAATGCAAGCCTTCGCCCTCGACCGCCGCGCCTTGCTGGACTATCGTTTCCGCGGGTTAATTCGGGAGCGAACATGGCAAGGCTAGCCTACGAGGCCCCCTCGACGCCCGAGGAGGCGGTTCGGATTTTGGCCGGCGCATCCGGCCGCGCGAAGGTGCTCTCCGGCGGCACCGACCTATTGGTTCAACTCCGCTCGGGCCGCGCAAAGCCCGAGCTCATCCTCGACATCAAGAAGATCGCGGGCATTTCCGGAGTTCGCGAGCGCGATGGCGGCTTCGTCATCGGCGCTGCGACACCCGGCGCGGTGCTCGGCGAGCACGAGGGCCTCGCAAAGGCCTGGCCCGGTGTGGTCGAGGCAGCGAACCTTATCGGCTCGACTCAGATACAGGGCCGCGCTTCGCTCGGCGGCAATCTCTGTAATGCGTCGCCGGCGGCAGACAGCGTTCCCGCGCTGATCGCGGCGCGCGCGACCTGTGTCGTCGTTGGCTCGAAGGGCCGGCGCGAGGTTCCGGTCGAGAGCATCGCCACCGGACCCGGCCGCACCTCGCTCGCGGCGGACGAATTCGTGCTCGATTTCCATTTGCCGAAGCGCCCGCCGCGCGCATCGGACGCTTATCTCCGCTTCATTCCGCGGACCGAGATGGACATCGCGGTGGTGGGTGCGGGCGTCGACCTCACGCTCGATGCTGCGGGCATCATCAGGGATGCGCGTGTGGCGCTGGGCGCGGTCGCTCCGACGGCGCTCCTCGTGCCCGAGGCCGCGAAGGCTCTTATTGGGCGGAAGCTCGACGAGACCGCGCTTGCAGGGCTCGACGCCGCCTGCCGCAGCGCCTGCAAGCCCATCGACGACAAGCGCGGCACCATCGAATACCGGATCAAGGTCGCGGGCGTGATCGCGCGCCGTACGGCCGCCATCGCCTATGCGCGCGCGGAGGAACGCAAATGAAGAAGCATCACGTCAGCACCACCATCAACGGCGAGCCCACGGAGTTTCTCTGCGAGCCGCAGCTCACGCTCCTCGATGTGCTCCGCGACCAGTTGCAGCTCACGGGTAGCAAGGAAGGCTGCAGCTCCGGCGACTGCGGCGCCTGCAGCGTGATCGTCGACGGCCGCCTCGTCTGTTCCTGTCTCATGCTCGCGGTCGAGACCGACGGCCACAAGGTGGAGACCATCGAGGGCATGGCGAACGGCCAGGAACTCCATCCGCTGCAGCGGAAATTCCTGGAGCATGCGGCTCTCCAGTGCGGCTTCTGCACGCCGGGCGTGCTCGTCGCAGCGAAGGCGCTGCTCGACCGCAATCCCGATCCCACCGAGGAGGAGACTCGCTACTGGCTCGCGGGCAATCTCTGCCGCTGTACCGGCTACGACAAGATCGTCCGTGCCGTCCTCGACGCAGCCGCGGAGCTACGCGCTAAGTAACTGGAGCGCGATTGTCTCCTCGCGGAGAAGTGACCATCGCTGTATTTGCTGCCGTGGCGAGGTTCGGGGCCGACATGGCAATTGCAAGCGAGGTCTCCGATGCCAACTAAGGCCCAATGGCCAAAGGCTGCAAGTTCGGAAGAATCCGACGCCGGTGAGCCGGCGCCATATCCGCTGATTGCCCTGGTGCTGCAGGGCGGCGGCGCGCTCGGCTCCTACCAGGTCGGTGCCTTTCGCGCGCTCGACGAGGCCGGCTATTGTCCGCACTGGTTCGCGGGAACATCGATCGGCGCCATCAACGCGGCGATCATGGCCGGCAATCCCCCGGAGGCACGGCTCGAGAGGCTCGAAGAGTTTTGGCGCACCGTCGCGCGCAACATACCCACGATTGCGAGCGGGGCCGGGGTGCAGAAGCAGGCATATTTTGCGCTCAGCGCTTGGCAGACGATGTTGCTCGGCCAGCCCGGGTTCTTCCGTCCGCGGCCGGTGAGCCCCTGGCTCGCGCAGCCGGGCGCGCCGGCGGCCGTGAGCTATTACGACACTTCGGCGCTGCGCGGCACTCTCGAGAAACTCGTCGATTTCGACCGGCTAAACGACGGCACCGTCCGCCTGAGCCTAGGGGCCGTCAACGTGCGAACGGGGGACCAGGTCTATTTCGACACGCGCCGGCAGCGGCTCGCTCCGGAGCACGTGATGGCGAGCGGTGCGCTGCCGCCGGCCTTTCCGCCGATCGAGATCGATGGCGAGTTCTATTGGGATGGCGGCATCGTCTCCAACACGCCGCTCGACGTTATCATCGACGAGCTGCCGCGTCGGAGCACGCTCTGCTTCATGGTCGATCTCTTCGACATGATGGGGACGGTGCCGATGACGATGGAAGGGGTCGAAGTGCGGCGAAAGGACATCACGTACGCGAGCCGCTCCAACCGCTCCATCGAGGCGCATCGCATCCAGCACAATCTGCGCCGCGCGGTGATGGCGCTCTGGAAGAACCTCGCGCCCGAGAAGCAGCAGGCGGCGCACCTCAGCACGCTCGCAGCGCTCGGCTGCACCACGACGATGCACATCGCACGAATCCTGCATCGTAACGAGCCCGACGAGCTCTCGAGCAAGGATTACGAGTTCTCCGCGGCCTCGATCGCGGAGCACGGCGAAGCGGGTTACCACGATGCCAAGCGGATCTTGGACCGCGCACCCTGGCGCGATCCCGTTCCGCCCGATGTCGGCGTGGTAGTTCACGACATTCCGCCGGATGAGATGGCTGCCGACGAATGAGCGCCTGGGTGTCGCGCTAGCCTCTGAGGTGACACGCGACCCAGTGCCCGCTCGCGCCTTGCTTCAGCGCGGGACGCTCGGTTGCGCAGAGTGGAAGGTCCTTGATCGGGCAGCGCGGGTGGAAATGGCAGCCGCTCGGCGGGCGGATCGGATTTGGGACTTCGCCCTGGAGTCTGACCCGCGAGCGCTTCACCTTGGGATCGGGTATCGGCACCGCCGACAGCAGCGCCTCGGTATAGGGGTGGAGTGGATTGGCGTAGAGGTCCTTGGCCGACGCAATCTCGACGATGCGGCCCAGATACATCACGGCGACGCGGCTGCTGATGTGCTCGACCACCGAGAGATCGTGCGCAATGAAGATGTAGGTGAGGCCGAATTGCTGCTGCAGATCCTCCAGCAGGTTGATCACCTGTGCTTGCACGGAGACGTCGAGGGCGGAGACAGGCTCGTCGCAGACCACGAGCTTCGGCTCGACCGCAAGCGCGCGCGCGATGCCGATGCGCTGGCGCTGGCCGCCGGAGAATTCGTGCGGATAGCGCCGCATGTGGTCGGCCTTCAATCCGACCGTCTCCAGGAGGCGCACCACGCGGTCGCGATGCGCGCTGGCGGAATCCGCGAGGTCGTGGATGGTGAGGGCTTCGCCGATGATGGAGCCCACGGTCATGCGGGGATCGAGGGAGGCATAGGGGTCCTGGAAGATGATCTGCATGTCGCGGCGAAGCGCGCGCATCGCCTTCTTGTTCATGGCGCGCACGTCCTTGCCCTCGAACCAGACCTCACCCGAGCTGGGCTCGATGAGCCGCAGGATACAGCGGCCCGTGGTGGATTTGCCGCAGCCGGATTCTCCGACGACGCCGAGCGTCTCCCCGGCTTCGACCTCGAAGCTTACGCCGTCGACCGCGTGCACCATCTCGACCGCCCGCCGCAGGATGCCGCCCCTCAAGTGAAAGTTCTTCACGAGATCGACGACGCGGAGAAGGGGCTCGGTCACTGGCGGAAGCTCCCCTCGCTCAGTAGAGCACGCAGGCGACTTTGTGGCCGGGCGCCACCTCGCGGAAGGCCGGCGTCGCCTCGCGGCAGACGTCCTTCGCGAAGCTGCAGCGCGGTGCGAAGCGGCAGCCCTGCGGCGGCCTGAGGAGGCTCGGAACCACGCCGGGGATCGCCTCGAGACGGCTCTTGCGCACGGCTGCCTTGTCGACGCGCGGGATCGAGCGGATCAGCCCTTGGGTATAGGGGTGACGCGGCGCCTCGAAGAGTTGGCCAACCCCAGCCTCCTCCACGACCTCGCCCGCGTACATTACGACGACGCGCTGCGCCGTCTCCGCGACCACGCCCATCGCATGGGTGATCAGCATGATTGCCATGCCGAAGCGCCCCTTCATCTCCTGCAGGAGGTCGAGGATCTGCGCCTGGATCGTCACGTCGAGCGCCGTCGTGGGCTCGTCCGCGATCAGGAGCTTCGGATTGCAGGAGAGCGCCATCGCGATCATCACGCGCTGGCGCATGCCGCCGGAGAACTGGTGCGGGTAGTCGTCGACGCGCTTGGCGGCATTCGGGATGTGCACGAGCTTCAGCATCTCCACGGCCTTCTCCTTGGCCGCGCGGCGGGAAAGCCGCTCGTGCAGGCGGATCGTCTCCGCGATCTGCTCGCCCACGGTGTAGACGGGATTGAGCGAGGTCATCGGCTCCTGGAAGACCATCGCGATCTCTTTGCTGCGGACCGCACTCATCTCTGCGGCGTCGAGCGGCACGAGATCGCGCCCTTCGAAGAGCACCCTGCCGGCGACGATCCGCCCCGGCGGCGAGGCGATGAGCTTCAGCACGGAGAGTGCGGTCACGGTCTTGCCACAACCGGATTCGCCGACGACGCAGACGGTCTCGCCACGGGCGATATCGATGTCGACGCCGTCGACCGCCCGCACGACGCCGTCATCGGTCGCGAAATAGGTTTTGAGGCCGCGGATCGCCAGAAGCGCGCCGTTCGCCGTCCGAGCAGCCGCGGCCTCGACGCTCACATGACCCTGCGGGGGTCGAGAACGTCGCGCAATCCGTCGCCGATGAAATTGATGGTGAGCACCACGAGGAAGATCGCGGCGCCTGCGATGAGCGCCCAATGCGGCGAGGTATCGAGCGTGTCCTTGGCGTCGAACAGGATGCGGCCCCAGGTCGGGGTGTCCGGCGGGAAACCAAGGCCAAGGAACGAGAGCGTCGATTCCGCGATGATGGCGTCGGCGACGTTGATAGTGCCCGCGACGATGACGGGGCCGATCGCGTTCGGGAGGATGTGCCGCACCACCGTCCGGGTGGTCGAGGCGCCGAGCGCGCGCGCGGCCTCGACGAACTCCTTCTCGCGCAGCGACAGGAACTGCGCCCGCACGAGACGCGCCACCGGCATCCACCGGAAGCCGCCGATCACCGCAACGATCATCACGAAGATGCCGCCCTCGGGCCCGAGCAATTCCTTGAGCGTATCCCGGAAGAGATAGATCAGCAGCAGCAGCAGAGGGAGTTGGGGCAGCGAGAGGAAGAGATCGGTGAACCACATTAGCGCGGCATCGACGCTGCCGCGGGAGATGCCGGCGATCGAGCCGACCAGGATGCCTACGACCAGCGACACCATCATCGCCGCGAGACCGACCGAGAGAGAGATGCGCCCGCCATAGAGCATGCGTGCAAGCAGATCCTGACCGAGGTCGTCCGTGCCGAAGGGATGCGTGGTCGAGGGCGGCTGCAGCATCGCCGAGAAGTCGATCTCGTTGATCGCGACCGGCCAGAAAAGCGGACCCACGATCACCGCAAGCGCCATCACCGATAGGATCAACAAGCTTCCCACGGCCAAGCGATGCCGACGGAAGCGCCGCCAGGCGTCGCGCGCGGGGGAGAAGCTCGGAGCCGCGGCCTGAACCGCCGCTCCGGCCTCAACGGAAAGCGATGCGGGGGTCGAGCTTGGCATAGAGGATGTCGGCGATCATGTTGAATAGGACGACGAGGCAGGAGAAGACGAAGGTCACGGCCATGATGACCGGCGTGTCGTTCGCCAGGATCGAGGTGATCAGCAGCGAGCCGATCCCGGGCACGCGGAAGATCTGCTCTGTGATGATGGCGCCGCCGAAGATTGCGGGCATCTGCAGCGCCACCAGCGTCACCACGGGGATGAGCGCGTTGCGCACGACGTGCTTCACCACGACCTTGGCCTCGCGCAATCCCTTGGCGCGCGCCGTGGTGACGTAGTCGAGACGGATCACGTCGAGCACGGCCGAGCGCACGTAGCGCGTCCAGGAAGCGCCCTGGAACATGCCGAGCACCGCGACCGGCATGATCGACTGCCGGAACTCCTCCCAATACCAGCGCCAGCCCGTGGCATTGAGCTCGGAGTTGAAGACGAAGGGCAGCCAATGCAGATGGATGCTGAAAATCAGGATGAAAAGCAGTCCCGTGAAGAAGGTCGGCAGCGAGAAGCCGATGAAGGCGAAGGTGTTTGCGATCTGGTCGAAGAGGGAATAGGGCCGCGTCGCCGCAATAACGCCGACGGGGAGCGCGATCATCAGCGCCAGGATCTGCGAGGAGCCGATCACCAGCAGCGTCGCGGGCAGGCGTTGCAGGATGAGCTTGTCCACGTCGACACGGCTGACGAACGAGAAGCCCCAGTCGCCGTGCAGCATCGCAGTCAGCCAATGGATGTAGCGAAGGTAGATCGGGTCATCCATGCCGAACTTGGTGCGGAGCGCGAGGCGCACCTCCGGCGGCACCGCGGGATTGGACGCGAGCTCGCCGAAGGGGTCGCCGGGTGCCAATGCCAGCACCGTGAACAGCACAACGCTGATGCCCAACAGGCTCGGCACTGCTATCAGCAGGCGCCGTAGCAGGTAGCGGCCCATCGGCTTTTCCCGCCTGGGCCGTCAGGCCTCGCGGTACCAATCCGCAATCAACCAGAGATCGGCGTCCCAGCCGCTCGATGGCGCGGAGAGCTTGAGAACAGCACCGTGCACCGCGGGTCGATAGACGACCGGTATGAGCAGCCGATCCGCGATGACGAGCTCATTCATCTTGATGAACATCGCGGCCCGCTTCACGGGATCGAGCTCGCCCTCGGCGGCATGATAGGTCTTGTCGTACTCCTCGCTGCGCCAGCGCGTGACGTTGCGACCCTGCCACTTGTTCTCCTTGGTCGCGACCTCCCAGGAGGTGAACTGGTTCATGAAGAACCCGGGATCGGGTTGCGTCATCGTCGTCGTGTACATCTGGATGTCGGTATAGAAGTGCGGATAGGTGTCGGGGTTCGCGACATCCGACGAGAAGAACACCGACGCCGTCACGGCCTTGATCTCGATGCTGATGCCGGCCTTCTCGCAGGCCTGCTTCACGATCTGCTGCGTCTTCTGGCGCGGCGCGTTGATCGAGGTCTGGTAGACGTATTTGAGCTTCTTGCCGTCCTTCTCGCGTACGCCGTCTGAACCGCGCTTCCAGCCGGCGTCGTCGAGGATCTTGATGGCCTTGTCGACGTTGAATTCCCAGCTCGTCGCGGTCGAGCGGAATCGCTTGGGGTTGTTGAGGAAGTTGGCCGTGGCGACGCCCGTGCGCCCGTAGATGAACTTCTCCACCGAGCCGCGATCGACCAGGAGATTGAGCGCCTCGCGCACATTCTTGTCGCTGAGCGTTGGGTGCTTCGTCTTGACGCTCGAGCGCTCGCCGTCGACCTCAGTCCAGGGGTCGGTGGTGTTGAGCTGGATATGCTCGATGTTGCCGCCGTCGACGATCACGACCTTGCCCTTGCCGCCCTCCTCGAGCTTCTTGAGGATCTCGTCCTCGACCTGGAGGTTCCAGGCATAGTCGTACTCGCCGGTCTGCAGCACCGCGCGTGCGGCCGAGACCGCATCGCCGCCGCCCTTCATCTCGATGGTGTCGAAATAGGGCCGGTTCGGAACGTGGTAGTTGGGATTGAGCGCGCCGCGTACGAGGTCGCCCGGCTTGAAATCGACGAACTTGTAGGGGCCGGTGCCGACGGGCGAAAGGTTGTTCGGCGCGTCGCGCGACTTGTCGCCGATGTAGGGGCTGAAGAGGTGCTTCGGAATGATCATCCCGAAGTTGCCGACGAAAGCATCCGCCCAGAACGGCGTCGGTTTCTGGAAGAGAATCTTGACGGTCAAATCGTCGACCTTCTCGACCTGGATGTCCTTATAGGATGCGATCGAGACCGCGGCCGTCGCGGGGTTCTTCGCGTATTCCCAATTGAAGACGACATCGTCGGCGGTGAAGGGCTTGCCGTCGTGCCAGGTGACGCCGCGCTTCAGCTTCCAGACCACGGATTTGCCGTCGTCGGCGAGGCCTCCGTTCTGCATGCTCGGCGCTTCCGCCGCAAGGATCGGGACGAGATTGCCGTCGCCATCCCAGCCCGCGAGCGGCTCATAGAAGATGCGGCTCGCCTCTTGGTCCTTCGTGCCGACCGCGAAATGCGGATTGATTAGCGTGGGTGCCTGCCAGAACAGGAGCTTCAGCGGACCGCCGCCGCCGGCCTTGGTAGGCTTGTAGCTCGATGCAGCCTGCGCCCAGGCGACGCCCGAGTGGCTCAGCATCATGCCCGCGATCGGCGCGGTCAGTCCCACGGCCACCATCCTGCGCACGAAATCGCGGCGCGACATCCGGCCGTCCTTCACTCGCGCGATCAGCGCACGAATCTCTTTCTCTCGCATGCGACGCCCCCATCTCGTGTCTGGTTTTTACCCTGTTTGCATCTAATTGCAGCACGGCCCATTTCTCTGGGCTCGTGCAGAAAACGCTAACACAACGGCGAGAACTCCGGGAACCGATTTTTCGGCGGCTCGCACTCGCCTCCGCCGGGGCCGGTCTCATCGGCGGCGAGCCGCCGCAGTGCCGCGCAAACTCGTCGTATTCGAGCGCGACGTGGGCGACGGTCATAATCTCTCCGGCGTTGCTTCGTGATATCGTGCCGCGCGTCGTTGAGGCCTCGGGGAGCGCGCGATGGCGATCTCGGAATCGGGCAGCGGGCAGCAGTCGGAGCCGCTTGACGCCACCTTCGACTATTCGGCGCTGCAATCGCGGCTCGGCGCGCTCCTTCGCAAACAGCTCTTCTTCGTGGGCGGGCTCGCCAAGTCTGGCACGACCTGGGTACAGCTTCTGCTGGATGGACATCCCCAGGTGAGCTGCAGCGGCGAACTGCATCTCTGCAACCGGCTCTTCCCCGCACTCAAGAGCACGCTCGAGGCGCACAATGCGCTCCTCCTGGAGAAGACGCGCACGCTCTTCGCGGAGACGGCGCCGGAGCCCCCGCTCTTCGCGGCCGAGGAGCTCCAGTTCCTATTCGCGAGTGCGGTGCTGCTGCTCCTCGCGGCGCGCGCGAGCGACGAAACCGTACTCGCGGTCGGCGAGAAAACGCCGGAGAACGCGCAATTTCTCGCCCGGCTCGGCCAGATCTTTCCCACGGCGAGGTTCATCCACGTCGTGCGCGACCCCCGAGACGCCGCGGTCTCCGCCTGGTTTCACGTGCTCCGCACCATCCCCGAGGAGACGCGGTTGCACTTCGCGTCGGCCTCGGACTATTTCCGGTACTACGTCCAGCAATGGGTGGCGCAGGTCCGTCTCGGAGAGGAGTTCGGCCGGCGACACCCGCACCGCTATGTCGAGGTCACCTATGAGGCATTGAGCGCCGAGCCTGAGCCGGCGCTCGCTGCCTTGCTGCGCTTCCTCGGCGTAGACCACGGTAGCGACGCGGTCCGGCGCTGTCTTTCCGCTGCGGTCTTCGAGCGGCTGAGCGGCGGCCGCGGTCGCGGGCGCGAGGATCGCGCCTCGCTCTTCCGCAAGGGGATTGTCGGGGATTGGAAGAACCACTTCGGCGCTGAGGACCAGCGCTATGCGATCGAGAAGGCCGGGCCCTACATGCGCCGGTTCGGATTCATCTGACGGAATTGAGGTGACGCTCCGCCAGGCGCCTGATCGCGGCACGGTCGATCTTGCCGTTGGGCGTACGCGGTAGCGTGTCCGCATAGAGGATCTGTTGCGGCCGCTTATCCGGCGGCAGATGGCGCGCGAGATGTGCGGCGATCGCCGCGTGCTCGGAGGGGCCGCGCGTGACAACCATTGCCACCGCTTCCTCGCCGCCCCCGCCTACGGGTGCCCCGACGACGACCGCCTCGAGGACGGAGGCGTGCGCGGTCAATACCGCCTCGACCTCGTTGGGCAGGAACTCGACGCCCTTTCCGACGATGAGGTCGGAGCTGCGGCCGTGGAGGTGGAGATAGCCCTCGCGGTCGATGCTCGCGAGGTCGCCGGGATAGTGCCAGCCGTCGCGAAAGCCCTCA
>DATJVP010000055.1:0-45861 GCA_035581425.1 Allostellaceae bacterium
GCAGCTATTTTGGAACCTGTGCAAAACCTACCATTCGCCCCCGCTAAGGGCAAACATTCAATGCTCCGCTAGTCGCAGGAGACACGCCTTCGCTCAATAAGGGAACGGCCAGAGCCGCAGCTTCTCCTTCGCGATCTGCCACAGCCGCGCGAGGCCGCGCGGCTCGACGATCAGGAAGAAGATGATGAGCGTGCCGAAGACGATCTGCTGAATGTTGGTGCTGAGATTGACGGGGATGACGTAGCCGAGCTTCGGCGGCAGATTCTCCAAGAGGAGCGGCAGGAAGGTGATGAACGCGGAGCCGAGGAAGCAACCGAGGATGCTGCCGAGCCCTCCGATGATGATCATGAAGAGCACGTTGAAGGAGATGTCGATGTCGAAGGCGAGCGCCTCGATGCTCGATGTGTAGACGAAGGCCCAGAGCGCGCCCGCTAGTCCGCAATAGAATGAGCTGATGGCGAAGGCGAGGAGCTTCGTCTGGAGCGGCCGGATGCCGATGATCTCCGCCGCGATGTCCATGTCGCGGATCGCCATCCAGGCGCGGCCCACGCGTCCGCGCACGAGGTTCTTCGCGGCGAGCGCCATCAGCACGGCGACGCTTAGGACGAAATAGTATTTGTAATAGGGGCTCGAGCCCGCACCCGTAACGAAGAAATTGCCGACGATCGCGCGCGGCGGCGCGCTGATGACGCCGGAAGGAGTGTAGTTGACGAACCAGGGCTGGCGATTGAAGAGCCAGATCAAGAAGAATTGCGACGCCAGCGTCGCCACCGCGAGGTAGAAGCCCTTGATCCGAAGGCTCGGGAAGCCGAAGAGCACGCCAACCCCAGCGGCGATCAACGCCGCCAGCAGGAAGACCAGGAGGATGTTGAGTCCCGGAAAAGCGGTGGCGAGCTTGTAGGTCGCGAACGCCCCGACCGCCATGAAGCCGCCGGTGCCGAGCGAGACCTGGCCTGCATAGCCCGTGAGGATGTTGAGCCCGATCGCCGCGAGCGAGTAGATGAGGAAAGGGAGCATGATTGGCCCGAGCCAATAAGCTGCACCCGTTTGCGATGCGAAAAGCGGGATCGCTCCATAGGCGATGACCAATCCCAGGACGATGAGGATGCGGTCCTGGCGGATCGGGAAGATCGCCTGATCCGACTCGTAGCTCGTCTTGAATTGTCCGGCCTCGCGATAAAGCATCGGCTCACACTCTCTCGATGATGCGCTCGCCGAAGAGGCCCTGCGGCCGGAACAGCAGGAAGATCAGGGCGAGCATGTAGGCAAACCAATCCTCGATCGCGCCGCCGGTGACGGGGCGCCAATAGAATTCCGCGATCTTCTCGGTCGAGCCCACGATGAGCCCGCCGACGATCGCGCCGGGGATCGAGGTGAAGCCGCCGAGGATCAGCACAGGCAGCGCGCGGAGCGCCACCTGCTCGATCGAGAATTGCACGCTCCCGAGGGTCGAGCCCCACATGATCCCCGCGACGAGCGCCACGAGCCCCGCGGCGATCCAGACGATGACCCAGATCGAGCGGAGCGGGATGCCAACGGAGAGCGCGGCCTGGTGATCGTCGGCGACGGCGCGAAGCGCGCGTCCAACGCGCGTCTTCTGGAAGAAGATTGCGAGTGCCGCCACCAGCGAGCCCGCGACCAGCGCCGCCAACAGGTCGAGCGACTGGATCAGGACCTCGCCGAGGAAGATCGGATGCCCCGGCAGGCCCACGTCGAGCGGGCGCACGTCGCCGCCCCAGATGATCTGGCCGATACCGCGCAGGAAGTAGGTGATGCCGATCGTCGCCATGAAGAGGATGATCTGCTCCTGGTTGACGAGCGGGCGCAGCACCAGCCGCTCCACCGCGAAGGCGAGCACGATCATCACGACGATGGTGATGAGGAGCGCGCCCCAGATCCCCGCGCCGCTATCGATGCAGCCCGCGAAGTTGAGTGCGGCGAAGAGCACCATGGTGCCCTGCGCGAAATTGAAGACGCCAGAAGCCTTGTAGATCAGTACGAACCCGAGCGCGACCAGCGAGTAAAGCACACCGCTCAGCAACCCTCCGATCAGCACCGTCGCGAAATTCGCGGGATCCGACGCCATGGCCACGAAGGGCCCGATGAAGATGCCGTAGATTATGTTCATCGCCGAACTCCTCGCCCCTCCGCCTCGAGGGGAGAGGGGCAATGTGTCCCGACATTGCGACGCATCACCCCTTCACTCCTTATGCGCGACGCCGAGGTAGGCGTCGATGACGGTTTGGTCGGCGCGCACGAGGTCGGGTGCGCCATCGGCGATCTTGCGGCCGTAGTCGAGCACGGCCACCCGGTCCGATATGTCCATGACGACGCCCATGTCGTGCTCGATGAGCGCGATCGTCGTGCCGAACTCGTCGTTGACGTCGAGGACGAAGCGGCACATGTCCTCCTTCTCCTCGACGTTCATGCCCGCCATGGGCTCGTCGAGCAGCAGAAGCTTCGGCTCCATGGCGAGCGCGCGTCCGAGCTCTACGCGTTTCTGTAGCCCGTAGGGAAGCTGTCCTACCGGCGTCTTGCGGATCGCCTGGATCTCCAGGAAGTCGATGATCTCCTCGGCGTATTCGCGGTGCTCCAGCTCCTCCTTGAGCGCGGGCCCGTAATAGAGCGTCTGCCAGAGGAAGTTCCGCTTCATGCGCAGGAGCCGCCCCGTCATGATGTTGTCGAGCGTGCTCATGCCGCGGAAGAGAGCGACATTCTGGAAGGTGCGCGCGATCCCCTGCTCAGCCGCCTGATGCGGCCGCATGCGCCGGCGCGTCTCGCCTTGGAAGGTGATCGTGCCGCTCTGCGGGTGATAGAAGCCGTTGATCACGTTCAGCATCGAGGTCTTGCCGGCGCCGTTCGGGCCGATGATCGCGAGGATCTCATGCTCGCGGATCTCGAGGCTGATATCCGTGAGCGCCTTCACGCCGCCGAAAGACAGGCTGATGTGATCGGCTTTGAGGATGGGCTCGCCGATCCGTTTCTCTGATGGCATCGATCTAGCTCGCGCGCCGCAGCGGCTCGACGATGGCGGGGATCGGCTGCGTCTTGGCATCGCGGATCTTGAGGTCCGCCTTGAGCGTGCCCTTGCGTCCGTCCTCGAAGGTCACCTGCGTCTCGATCGCGGCGTGGTCGCGATCGGAGTAAAGCGCGTCGACGAGGGGCTGGTAGCGCTCGCCGATGAAGCGCCGGCGCACCTTGCGCGTGCGCGTGAGCTCGCCGTCGTCGGCGTCGAGCTCCTTGTGCAGGATGAGGAAGCGCCGTATCTGCGAGCCCGCGAGATGGGGCTCCGCCGCGAGATCGCGGTTCACCTGCTCGACGCAGCCCCGCAGGAGCTCGTAGACCTTGTCGAGGCTCGCGAGCTCCATGTAGCCGCCGTAGACGATGCCGTTACGCTCGGCCCAATTGCCGACGGCCTCGGGGTCGATGTTGATGAAGACGGTGGCGTAGGGCCGGTTCGGCCCGAAGGCCACGGCCTCGCGGATGTACGGGAAGAACTTGAGTTTGTTCTCGAGGAATTTCGGCGCGAAGAGCGTGCCGTCCTGCAGCTTCCCCACATCCTTGGCGCGGTCGATGATGTGCAGGTGGTGCATGTCGTCGAGGAAGCCGGCATCGCCCGAATGCGTCCAGCCGTCGGGCCGCTTGGTCTCCGCGGTCGCCTGCGCGTTCTTGTAATAGCCCTCGAAGACGCCCGGGCTCCGGTAGAGCACCTCGCCGTCATCGCCGATTTTAACCTCGACGCCGCTCACGGTGGTGCCGACGGTGTCGGGGCGGACTTGCCCGTTCGGCTGGATGCACAGGAACACCGAGCACTCCGTCATGCCATAGAGCTGCTTGATGTTCATTCCGAGCGATCGATAGAAGTTGAAGATGTCGGGCCCAATCGCCTCGCCCGCGGTATAGGCGAGGCGGATGCGGGTGAAGCCCAGCGTGTTCTTGAGCGGGCCATAGATCAGCAGGTTTCCGAGCCCGTAGAGCAGGCGGTCGCCGACCGAAACCTTCTCGCCATCGAGGATCTTGCCGCCGACACGGCGTGCGATGTTCATGAATCGCTTGAAGAGCCAACGCTTGATCGCGCTGGCATCCTCCATGCGGATCATCACCTGCGTCAGGATGTTCTCGTAGATGCGGGGCGGGGCGAAGAAATAGGTGGGGCCGAGCTCGCGCAGGTCGGTCATGACGGTCGCACCCGATTCCGGGCAGCTCACGCAGAACCCCGCGCAATAGGATTGGCTCAGCGAGAAGACATAGTCGCCGACCCACGCCATCGGCAGATAGGCCAGCACCTCCTCGTCCTCGCGCAGCCCCTCGAAGGCGATGGCGCTCCAGGTCATCTTGATGACGTTGTCGAAGGTGAGCATGACGCCCTTCGACTGCCCGGTCGTGCCGGAGGTGTAGAGGATCACCGCGACGTCGCTGCCGTGGCCCTTCGCTATCTCCGCATCGAGGAAGCCCGGATGCTCGGCGCCGAAAGCGCGGCCCCGCTCCTGGATCTCCTCATAGGAGGTGAGCCTGCTGCGGTCGTAGTGCCGCATGCCCCGAGGATCGGAATAAATGATGCCTTCTATGCGCGGCAGCCGCTCCATCACAGATTGCACTTTGTCGACCTGCTCTTGGTCCTCCGCGACCACGAAGCGGACCTCGGCGTGGTCGAGGACGTATTCCATCTCGCTCGCGACCGCGTCCTGATAGACCGGCACGGGAACGCCGCCGAGACTTTGCGCCGCGGGGATCGCCCAATAAAGGCGCGGGCGGTTGTCGCCGATGATGCCGAGCTTGTCGCCGCGCTTGAAGCCCATCGCGGCGAGGCCGAGCGCCAAGTCGCGCACCTGCTCGGCCGCTTGAGCCCAGGTCCAGCTCTGCCAGATGCCGAATTCCTTCTCGCGCATCGCGGGGCGGTTGCCTCGCCGCTTGGCGTTGTCGAGCAGCAGTTTCGGGAAGGTGTCGAGGGCGGGATCGCCGGCGGCGCTTGGCTGGGGCGCGTCGTGGATCACTTTCTCGGCAACGGCCATGTCGTCCTCTCCCTCTAGCGCTCGGATTGCCAACGGGAAAGCCGCCGGTCGGGGCATGCTCTGCCTCCGAACCGCTGCCCTGCAACCCTCCCGCCTTCTTGCGTTTTTTGCTTACCAGACATGCACCAGGGCCAAGCCTAGGTAAGCTAAAGGCGCAAAGGGGTCAAGCAGATGCGGCGCGCGGAGCGATCACGGTTGCGTTGAGGGGGCAGGCGCAGCGGGAGCGGCGCCTAACCGTCTGCCTCTCAGAGGAATTTCGTCGGCCGGATCATCGCGCGCCACATATGGGCGACTGGGCTCCCATCGTAGCCGAGACCCTCCTTCGGTTGACGGAAGTTCCGGCCGATCACGTCTGCGAACTCCTCGATCTGGATCTGCTTGCTGGGATCGAAGGAATAGATGTCGCTGACGCAGATAAGGCGCGAGGTCATGTACCACTTGTGCCCACGCGCACGGCGATATTCGTCCTCGATGTAAGGATCGGGACGATAATTCGGGCCGAAGAGCTTGTGGTACATCTCGGGATAGGCATAACCCACGGACTCGTCCGGGTAGAACCGCAGCGCCTGATGCGTGCGGATCGCCCAGCTCACCTCCGGCTCGACATAGGGCTCGACGAGCTGCGCGCCCCAATAGCCGTGATCCCCACGAATGAGCCCGACGACGGCGATGTCGTGGAGGAGGCAGGCAAGCACCACCTTCTCGTCATATCCCGCCTTCTGCGCGTGATGCGCGCTCTGCAGCAGGTGCTGCCCACCCCTAAAGCGAAGCTTGAAGAAGTCGATGAGCGTCGGCTTCTCCGGCATCTTCGGGAGACGCGGGTCGTCGCCCATCATCATGTACTTGCCGGGATTGGCCGCCACCAGCTTCGCGCCGGCACCGTCATGCCTCGCGCCTTCGACCATCGTGAAGAGCGCCGAAGGCAGAACCAGCGCATCGAGCTCGCGAATCTTTTGCTCCTCGATAGCGTCGGCGTGGTCGGCGAGGGAAACGGAGGCAGGCATGGCTGAGGGCCCTCCAGGAAAACCGAAAATCCGCTTTGCGGCTGTGTGAATTCTAGGCAGCTTCGGGCCGCCCGGCAATCGCGCCGGCGGCCTCCGACTCGCCTCGGAAGCACCGCTCTTGATCTCGGCCGCCGGAAGCGGTAGCAGCGGGGCGCGCTGGCGCGGGGTGCCGGTCCTCGGCCCCGTCCCCGATCCTCTTTCAGGAGATCAGATCCATGTCCGTCACCGGCCATGACACGCTTAGGGCTCGCCGCACTCTCACGGTCGACGGCAAGGAGTACGACTATTTCAGCCTGGAGGCGGCGGCGCAGGCCGCGGGCCTCGGCGACATCTCGCGGTTGCCGTTCTCGCTGAAGGTGCTGCTCGAGAATCTCGTGCGGCTCGAGAATGGCCGCACCGTCACGGTCGAGGACATCAAGGCTGTCGCGGAGTGGCTCAAGACCAAGAGCTCCGAGCGCGAGATCGCCTTCCGCCCCGCGCGCGTGCTGATGCAGGACTTCACGGGCGTTCCCGCGGTGGTCGACCTCGCGGCGATGCGCCAAGCGATGGCGAAGCTTGGTGGCGACCCCAAGAAGATCAACCCGCTCTCGCCGGTCGATCTCGTCATCGACCACTCCGTCATGGTCGACAGCTTCGCCGGACCCGGGGCCTTCCGCGAGAACGTGCGCAAGGAATTCGAGCGGAACGGCGAGCGCTACGCTTTCCTGCGTTGGGGCCAGGGCGCCTTCGACGATTTCCGCCTGGTGCCGCCGGGGACCGGCATCTGCCATCAGGTCAACCTCGAATACCTCGCGCGCACGGTCTGGACGACCAAGGAGGGCGGTCGCACCGTCGCCTATCCCGATACCGTCGTCGGCACCGACAGCCACACGACCATGGTGAACGGGCTCGCCGTGCTGGGCTGGGGCGTGGGCGGCATCGAGGCCGAGGCCGCGATGCTCGGCCAGCCCATCTCGATGGTACTGCCCGAGGTCGTGGGGATGCGGCTCTCGGGTGCCTTGCGCGAGGGCGCCACCGCGACCGATCTCGTGCTGACAGTGACGCAGATGCTGCGCAAGAAGGGCGTCGTCGGCCGCTTCGTCGAATTCTACGGGCCGGGCCTCAAGAGCCTCGCCCTCGCTGACCGCGCGACCCTCGGCAACATGGCGCCGGAATATGGCGCGACCTGCGGCCTCTTCCCGATCGACCAGGAGACGCTGCGCTATCTCGCCTTCACCGGCCGCGACGCGCATCTGGTGAAGCTCGTCGAGGCCTACGCCAAGGCACAGGGGCTTTGGCACGAGGAGAATACGCCCGATCCCGTCCTCACGGATACGCTCGAGCTCGATCTCGCGAGCGTCGAGCCCTCGCTTGCGGGACCGCGCCGGCCGCAGGACCGCGTGGCGCTCTCCGCTGCCGCCAAGTCCTTTGCGACGGAGCTGCCGAAGCTCGCGGGCAAGGGCGACGGCGCGCTCACGGAGCGCAAGGTCGCGGTTGCCGGCAGCAACTACGAGATCAAAGACGGCCACGTCGTGATCGCTGCAATCACGAGCTGCACCAACACCTCGAACCCCAGCGTGATGCTGGCGGCGGGCCTTCTCGCGAGGAACGCGCTGAAGCGCGGCCTCAAAGTGAAGCCCTGGGTCAAGACTTCGCTCGCGCCCGGTAGCCAGGTGGTCTCCGACTACTATGCCGCCGCGGGCCTGCAGCAGGACCTCGACGGGCTCGGGTTCAATCTCGTGGGCTATGGCTGTACGACCTGCATCGGCAATTCCGGCCCGCTGCCGGAGCCGATCGCCGAGGCGGTCGAGAGCGGCGATCTCGTGGTGGCGGCGGTGCTCTCGGGCAACCGCAACTTCGAGGGCCGCATCCATCCGCAGGTGCGCGCCAACTACTTGGCCTCGCCGCCGCTCGTCGTCGCCTATGCGCTAGCGGGCTCGATGAAGGTCGATCTCCGCAACGATCCCCTCGGCGAGGGCGCCGACGGCAAGCCCGTCTACCTCAAGGACATCTGGCCCTCGAATCAGGAGATCCGGGAGACGATCCGGAAGGCGCTCACGCCGGAGATGTTCCGCAAGCGCTACGGCAACGTCTTCGAGGGGCCGGAGGAGTGGCGCAAGGTCAAGGTCAAGACTGGCATGACCTTCGAGTGGGAGGGCTCGTCCACCTACATCGCCGAGCCGCCCTATTTCCACGACATGGGGCGCGAGCCGAAGCCGCTTTCCGATATCAGCATGGCGCGCCCGCTGGCGCTCCTCGGTGACAGCATCACCACCGACCACATCTCGCCTGCGGGCTCGATCAAGAAGGAGAGCCCCGCCGGCGAATACCTCATCAGCTATCAGGTGCGGCCCGCGGACTTCAATTCATACGGCGCGCGGCGCGGCAATCACGAAGTGATGATGCGCGGCACTTTCGCCAACATCCGCATCCGCAACGAGATGGTGCCGGGTGTCGAGGGCGGCATGACCAAGCATCTCCCCGACGGGAAGGTGATGCCGATTTACGAGGCCGCGATGCTCTACCAGAAGGAGGGCGTGCCGCTTGTCGTCATCGGCGGCAAGGAATACGGCACCGGCTCATCGCGCGACTGGGCCGCGAAGGGCACGCTGCTCCTCGGCGTCAAGGCCGTGATCGTCGAGAGCTTCGAGCGCATCCACCGCTCGAACCTCGTGGGCATGGGCGTGCTGCCGCTGCAATTCAAGGACGGGATGACCCGCCAGAGCCTCAAGCTAGACGGCAGCGAGCGCTATGACATCCTGGGCGTGGCGCAGGGACTCAAGCCGCGTGGCGATCTCCTCTGTCGCATCCACCGCGCCAGCGGCAAGACCGAGGAGATCAAGCTGCTTTGCCGCATCGATACTGTAGATGAGCTCGAATATTACCGGCACGGCGGAATCCTGCAGTACGTGCTGCGGCACATGATGAAGGCGGCGTGAGTATCGCTCGCAATTTCTCACCAGCTCGTGAAAGAAGCTGATTGGCAAGGTCGGGCGACGAGCGGCATCATGGCGACATGATGCTGCGCCTCGTTCTTGCAATTTTTGCCCTGGGGCTCACCGCCGCGACCGCCCAGGCGCAAGGCGGCGCGCCGTCGAGCCGGCCGATCGTGGTTGAGCTCTTCACCTCGCAGGGCTGCTCCTCCTGCCCGCCGGCGGACGCCTTTCTCGGTGAGCTCGCGAAGCGGCCGAACGTGCTCGCCTTGGGCTTTCACGTCGACTACTGGGACTACATCGGCTGGAAGGATCCCTACGCGAGCAAGCTCGCGACCCAGCGCCAACGGCTCTATGCCCACGCCTTCGATCTCTCCTACGTCTACACGCCGCAGATGGTCGTGAATGGCGAGGCGCAGGCGGTGGGCTCCGAGCGCGGCGACGTCGAGAGCGCGCTCAAGAAAGTCAGCGCGCATCCGGCCGCGGGACCGAGCCTCAGCCTCGCCCTCGCTCGCGACGGCGCGCTTGCGGTGCACATCGGCGCCGGCAAGGAGGAGACGGCGACGGTGTGGCTTGCCTGTTTCGACCGCGAGCACAAGACGCCGGTGACGCGTGGCGAGAACGCCGGCAGCACGCTCACGAATTACCGGATTGTGCGGCACTTCGAGGCGATCGGAATCTGGAAGGGCGCGGCGCTCGACCTCGAGGTGCCGGCGGCGGAGATGACGGAGTACGTCGGCGGGCCGGATCGCGGGGTCGCGGTGCTGGTGCAGCGCGGCGAGGTCGGCCCCATCCTCGCGGCAGAGGTTCTCTCGGCCGTAGGACAGTAGGCGCGGGAGGTCATGGCGGCGGCGGGGACGGGCACGCACGACGCTGCGCTGGATCGGGCGGTCTTGCCGCTCATTGCGCTCGTTCTCGTCTACGCGGTCCTGCTCGCCGTCGGCGGACGGCTCCTCAACGATCCCGATACTTATCTGCACATCGCGGCCGGCAATTGGATCTGGTCGCACGGATCCGTGCCCGCGACCGATCCCTTCTCAGCGACCATGGCGGGCGAGCGCTGGGTCGCGCATGAGTGGCTCGCGGAAGTGCTGCTTGCGGGCGCCTATGGCACGCTGGGCGCTGCGGGGGCGGTGGCGCTCGTGGCGCTCGCGGCGGCGGCGAGCCTCGCCATCCTGATCCGCACTCTCCTGGATTTCGTCCGTCCGCCGCTCGCACTTGCCGTCGCGGCTCTTGCTTTCTTCCTGATGGCGGCACATCTGACGGCGCGGCCGCATGCGGTGGCGCTCCCGGCGCTGGTCCTTTGGGCGTCGGCGCTGGTGCGCGCGCGCGCCGAGGATCGCCGGCCCTCGCTCGCGCTGTTGCCGGTCATGGTGCTCTGGGCCAATCTCCACGGCGGCTTCGTGGTGGGGCTGGGGCTCGCGGGAGCGCTCGCGGTCGAGGCTGTGCTCCTCGCGCCCGATGGCGCGGCGCGCGGGAGAGCGATCCGCGGCTGGGGCCTTTTCCTCGTCGGCGCCGCGCTGGCTTCGCTCCTAACACCGCAGGGGATCGAGGGCTGGCTCTTCCCGATCCGGCTCATGCAGCAGACCTTCTCGCTCTCATTCGTAAACGAGTGGCGGGCGCCGGATTTCTCGACGTTGCAACCCCTGGAGCTGTGGCTCCTGGCGCTCCTTGGCTTCGGCTTCTGGATCGGGCTGCGGGTCCCGCCCTTCCGCCTCCTGTTGTTGCTGGGGCTCATTCATTTGGCGCTGAGCCGCACGCGAAATGCCGAGCTCCTGGCGCTCCTCGCCCCACTTCTCCTCGCGGGCGCGGCGGCGCGCGCGACAGAGCCAGCGGAGCCCGCCGAGGCAGAAGCGCCTGGCCCGCGCCCGCTCGCGGCCTTTCTGCTCGCCCTGGTGCTCCTCACCATGGGCGCCGCCTATCGCGGCTATACGCAGGAGAACCCACGAATCGCGCCCGCGGCCGCGCTCGCAGCCGCGGCGCAGGCGGGTCTCTCGGGTCCTGTCTTCAACGACTACGATTTCGGCGACTATCTGATTTTCCGCGGCTTCAGGCCCGCGGTCGACGGGCGTTTCGACGTTTACGGCGACGCCTTCATGCGCGATTACTCCGCCGCTCTCGATGCCGAGGGCGACGCGCTTCCGCGCTTCCTCGATCGCTACAAGCTCGTCTGGACGCTCCTCAAGCCCGACCTCCCCGCCGTCGCCGCGCTCGATCGCATGCCCGGTTGGCAGCGCGTCTACGCGGATTCAGCTGCGGTCGTACACCGCAGGCGGTAGGCGATCGCGCGTCGAAGGACTCACGGCGCCGACCATGACGGCGACGAACGTGATCCCTCGGGCTCGGCGACCTAGGCGGGTCCCGCCAATCCCTTCTCCAGCAGCGTCGAGAGTCTCCGGGCGAAAGCGGCGGGGTCGGGGAGGGGCTCGCCTTCGAGGATGCGCGCCTGATCGAGGAGGACCCAGGCAACATCCGCGATCATGGTGGCGGCGCCCTCTTTCCCGACCTGTCCCGCGAGGCCCGCGATCAGCGGGTGCTTGGGGTTGACCTCGAGGATGCGTTTGGCCATCTCGGTCTTGCGCTGGTGCTGGCGCAGCATGCGCTCGAAATGCATGTCGAGGTCGCCTTCGTCGGCGACGAGGCAGACCGCGCTGTCGGTGAGGCGCTCGGAAAGCCGAACGTCCTTCACCTCGGCGCCGAGCGTGAGCTTGATGAGAGCGACGAGGCTCGCCGATTTGGCGTCGGCCTTCTCGGCGGGCGCTGGTTTCTCGCCCTCCTCGGCGGGCGCGATCTTCGTGAGGTCTGCGCCGGCCCGGGTCGCCGACTTGAAGGGCTTCTCCTTGAAGAGGCCGACGGTGGGCACCCAGAAATCGTCGATCGGGTCCGTCAGAAGCAGCACCTCGACCCCGCGGGCGCGGAAGCCCTCGAGCTGTGGGCTCTTGCGCAGGAGCTCGAGGCTGTCGCCGGAGATCGTGTAGATCGCCTCCTGTCCGGCCTTCATCCGCCCGACGTATTCCTCGAGCGAGACCAATCCATCCCCGGCGGTCGAGCGGAAGCGCGCGAGGCCGAGGAGCGCCTCGCGCTCTCCCGGCTCCTCATAGAGCCCCTCCTTCAGCACCGCGCCGAAATTCTCCCAGAAGGTCGCGTAGTCCTCGGGTGACTCCTTCGCCTTCTTCTGGAGCTCGGTGAGGACGCGCTTTACCACCTGTCCGCGGATGCGCCGCAGCATCGGGTTCGACTGCAGCATCTCGCGGCTCACATTGAGCGGCAGGTCCTCGCTGTCTATGACCCCGCGCACGAAGCGGAGCCAGGACGGCAGCAGCTCCTGGCAATCGTCGGTGATGAAGACTCGGCGCACATAGAGCTTCACCCGGTGCTTGCGCAAGGGGTCGAAGAGATCGAAGGGCTTCGTCGAGGGAACGAAGAGTAGCCCCGCATACTCGATAGTTCCCTCGGCCTTCCAGTGGAGCGTCAGGGAGGGCTCATCCCCGGCATGGCCGACGTGGTGATAGAACTCGCGATACTGGTCCGCCGAAATTTCCGAGCGTGGCCGCATCCAGAGCGCGGAGGCCGCATTGAGCAACTCCTCCTTGCCCTCGGAGAGGAGCACGATCGGAAGCGCGATGTGATCGGAATACCGCTTCACGACGTCGCGCAGGCGCTCCGCCTCCGTGAACTCCCGCGCATCCTCGCGCAGCCGCAGCAGAATGGTGGTGCCGCGCGCGGCACGCTCCGCGGGCTCGATCGTGTACTCGCCCTTGCCGTCAGAGACCCAGCGCCAGGCGGCATCCTCGCCCGCCTTGCGCGTGACGACCTCGACCTCCTCCGCGACCATGAAGGCGGAATAGAAGCCGACGCCGAATTGGCCGATAAGGGTGCGGTCTTTGCGCTCGTCGCCGGAGAGCTGCTGCAGGAATTGGGCGGTGCCGGAACGGGCGATGGTGCCGAGATTGTCGATGAGCTCATCTCGGCTCATCCCGATGCCGTTGTCCGCGACCTCGAGGGTGTGCCGCTCGGTGTCGGGCCTGAGCGTCACGCGGAAGGCCGCGTCCTCGCCCAGAAGCTTCGGCTCCGTCAGCGCGAGATAGCGCAGCCGGTCGCAGGCATCGGAGGCATTGGAGATCAGCTCACGCAGGAAGATCTCCTTCTGGCTGTAAAGCGAGTGCGCGACGATGTCGAGGAGGCGGCTGACCTCCGCCTGAAAGCTCTTCTTCTCCGCTGGCATGCCCTATCCGTCCGCTTGTTCCGGGATTTGCACCGCAGGAGATATGAGGGAGGGAGCGGAGCGGCGCAAGATGCCTGAGGGCTCAGGGCCCGGGGCTGATGACGTTGCAGTCCGGCGGTCCGCTGTCGTCGAAGCGGAGCTGCTGGGAGTGGGACATGACGTTGCTGAGGAAAGCCCGCTTGTCCTTGCAGAGGTTGAGCGCGCTCGCCCGGAGCTTATCCGGGTCCTGCTGGGCGGATTTGAGCGCCCGCTGGTAGAGCGTCCGGAGCGCGCTCTTGCGCGCCTCCGTGTTGGGACAGATTTCGATCCGGCGGCCGATGTCCTGGCGCGCGGTCTCGCCCAGCAGCGGCAGGCCGCAGGCGTCGAAGGCATAGGTCAGCATCACCCCCTCGTAGAAGGTCTGCGCCTCGTCCTCGCTGAGATCGTCGCGGTGAACGGGCGCAGGCGCCGGGGCCGAAGAGGCGCTCGGCGCGGGCGCAGGCTTGCTCGGCGAGGGGGGCTTGCCCGAGGTGGGCTTCGTGTCGCCAGGCGAGAAGCCCAGGAGCGTCTGCTGGCCGCTCCGTAGCGGAATGATCGGTGCGGACCCCGAACTCGATGCTGAGGCTTCCGGGGCAGGCTCGGTCAATGTTCCGGTATCGTCCTCAAAGATATGGCAGGCGGCGAGAGACACCGCCAATACGGGGACGAGGACAATGCGCAGTGATGGCATCCGGGTGGGCTCCCGCGAGTCGGGGTTGCGATCATAGCGGGTCGCGGCCGAATTTCTTAGCGACTCCCTGGAGATCGGCGCTGCGGCACCGCTTGCCTTGCGTTTCGCTCCGGGAGTCCCGATTCTTACTCCTATGGGTCCCCTGAGCTCCGTCCCGCGCCTTACCGCCGTCCTCGGTCCGACCAACACCGGCAAGACCCATTACGCGATCGAGCGCATGCTGGGCCACCAGTCCGGCATGATCGGCTTCCCCCTGCGCCTGCTCGCCCGCGAGAACTACGATCGGGTGGTCAAGGTGAAGGGCCGGCGCGCGGTCGCGCTCATCACGGGAGAGGAGAAGATCCTCCCGCCCAATCCCAGCTATTTCGTCTGCACCGTCGAGTCCATGCCGCTGGACCGTCCCGTCGACTTCCTCGCGGTGGACGAGATCCAGCTCTGCGCCGACCCGGAGCGCGGGCACGTCTTCACCCAGCGTCTCCTCGATGCCCGCGGTCGGCACGAGACATTGATGCTGGGCTCCGACACGATCAAGCCGCTCCTGCGGCGCCTCGTGCCCGACGCCGAGGTGATGGGGCGGCCGCGCTTCTCGACGCTCCGCTACACCGGCGTCAAGAAGGTGACGCGCCTTCCGGCGAGAAGCGCGGTCGTGGCATTTGCCGTCGCCGACGTCTTCGCGCTCGCGGAGCTGATGCGCCGCCAGCGCGGCGGCGCCGCGGTCGTCATGGGGGCGCTCAGTCCCCGCGCGCGCAACGCCCAGGTCGAGCTTTTCCAGTCCGGCGAGGTCGACTATCTCGTCGCGACCGACGCGATCGGCATGGGCCTTAACATGGATCTCGACCACGTCGCCTTCGCGCGGCTGGTCAAGTTCGATGGGACGCAGCCGCGACGCCTGACCGCGCCGGAGATCGCGCAGATTGCGGGCCGCGCCGGCCGACACATGAGCGACGGCACCTTCGGGACGACCGCGGAGGAGGGAGCGATCGATCCCGAGATCGTCGAGGCCGTCGAGAATCACCGTTTCGACCCACTGACGCGGCTCTATTGGCGGAATGCGCGGCTCGATTTCCGCTCGCTCGATCTCCTGCTGCGCAGCCTGGAGGAGAAGCCGCGCCGCCAGGGCCTCGTACCTGCGCGCGAGGCGGACGACCACCGCGCGCTCCGCGCGCTTGCGCGCGTACCGGATGTCGCCGAGAGCGCGTGCAATCCCGGCGCCGTGCGCCTTCTCTGGGAGGTCTGCCAGATTCCGGACTTCCGCAAGGTCATGAGCGACGCGCATGCGCGGCTCCTCGCGCAGATCTACCGCCATCTCTCGAGCCCGACGGAGCGGCTGCCGACGGATTGGGTGGCGGGGCACGTGGCGCGCCTCGACCGCACCGACGGCGACATCGACGCGTTGATGGCGCGCATTGCGCATGTCCGCACCTGGACCTTCATCTCGCACCGCGCGGATTGGCTCGCGGACGCGCCGCATTGGCAGGAGCGGGCGCGCACCATCGAGGACAGGCTCTCCGACGCGCTTCACGACCGCATTACACAGCGCTTCGTCGACCGCCGGGCGGCCTTCCTGGTGCGCCAACTCGCGGGCACGCAAGAGTTGCTTGCCTCCGTCAGCCGCAGCGGCGAGGTAAAGGTCGAGGGCCACTATGTCGGCATGCTCGAGGGCTTCCGCTTCCGGCCGGATACAGCGGCGAGCGATGAGGCCGCGCGCACACTGATGGCCGCCGCCAACCGCGTGCTGCGCACGGAGATCGCGGAGCGCGCGAAGGCGCTCGCCGCCGCCCCGGACGAGGAGTTCGACTTGACGCCGGAGGCGACAATCCTCTGGCGCGGCGGTTCCGTCGGGCGGCTCGTTGCGGGCGACCGCGTGCTGCTGCCCAGGATCGAGGTGCTGCCGGCGGAGTTTCTCGAGGGCGGCCATCGCGAGGCCGTGCGACGGCGCCTCGCGGATGTCGTGCGCGCGGCGGTGCGCGCGGGTCTCGGGCCGCTTTTCGAGCTCGAGGAAGCCCCGCTGGAGGGCGCGGCGCGCGGGCTCGCCTATCAGCTCGCCGAAGCGCTTGGCGTCCTGCCGCGGACGAGCGCGGAGGCGCTTCTCGCCGCGCTCGACGGAAAGGCGCGCAAGGCGCTCGCCGCGCACGGCGTGCGGATCGGCACGGAGATGGTCTACCTCGCACCGATGCTGAGCGCGCGGGTCGCGGCGCGGGCGGGCTTGCTCTGGTCGGTCTACGAGGGCGCAGCGCTGCCGGTGCCATCGCTCCGGGGTCCCACGGTTCCGCGCGGCGAGACCGTTCCCGAGGCGCTCTACGCCGCCATGGGCTACCGCATCATGGGCAGTCGCGCGCTCCGCGCCGACCGCGTCGAGCGCCTGGCGATGGCCGCGCGTCGCCTCGCGCGGCGGGGACCCTTCGCGCCATTGCCCGAGCTCGCGCAGATCGCCGGCTGCCGCAAGGAGGAGCTACCGGGTGTGCTGGCCGCGCTCGGCTATCGCGCGGCGATGGATGAGACTGGCGTGAGCTTTCATGCCCGACGCCGTCCGGAGCAGCGCCGCAAGGAGCTTCCAACCCGCGCCGACGGGCCCTTTGCACTGCTGGGCGCGCTCCGCCGCGCCAATTGAGCCGATGGACCGAGCGCCGCACGCCTTCCAACGCCTCGATCGCTGGCTCTGGTGCGCGCGCTTCGTGAAGAGCCGCGCGCTCGCGGCGAAGCTTTGCGCCAGCGGCTGCGTCAGCATCGGCGAGGCGCCGGTGCGCAAGGCGCATCAGTCCCTCCGCGTCGGCGACCGGCTCGTGCTGCGGCTCGGCCGCTCCGAGCGCTATATCGAAGTGCTGTCGCTTGCCGAGCGCCGCGGCCCCGCGCGCGAGGCGCGCACCCTCTACGCCGAGGCCGAGCCGCCGCGCGTGATGGAGGCCGCGGAGAGGTGGGAGCCGCTGATCGACGACGAAGCCGAGGCTACCGAGCCCGGAAGGGCGCGCCGTTGACGATCACGGACTCCCGCCGCTATCGATCTTGCCCGAGGCGGTAGGTACCGACGTCCT
The DNA here is from genome assembly GCA_035581425.1 of Allostellaceae bacterium. GTDB lineage: Bacteria > Pseudomonadota > Alphaproteobacteria > ATCC43930 > CGMCC-115725 > DASZHJ01. The sequence goes on from DATJVP010000055.1 coordinate 16,895, forward strand.
CGCCCGCGTCTGGCAAAGCCGCCAGGGGCCGATGTCGAAATGGAGGTGGTTGTAGTGGTAGCGGTCGCTGTCGGGGGTCAGCACGACGTTGAAGTAGTCGCAGGCGCGGCTCGCGATTGCGCGCAGGAAATCGCGTGTGGGTCCCGGCCGGTTCCATTCCTGCTCGATCTTGATGCGTTGGCCGTCGGCGGTGACGAAACCCGAGACGTCGATCGCCCGTCCTGCTGCGTGCTCGCTCCAGCGTCCGGCTTGTCCGATCTCGCGCCGGCAGGAATAGGCGCCGAAATTGTCCATCCGCGCGATCGTGGTTCCCAGATGGCGCTCTGCCAGCGGCTCGACAGCTTCCGTGAAGAAGCGGTCGACGCGGTCCGCGAGCGCGCAGGTCATGATCGCAGGCTGGTTCCACGGCACGCCCGCGCTCTCGACGCGCACGGGATCGACGACCGCGCAGGGGCCGGTACTCGCGGGGACGGAGGCGACTACGTAGCGGACGCCTTCTGCATGGAGGTCGGCGAGACATTGCTCGCCCGACGAGAGCGTCCGAGGCGGAGACGCCGAGCAGGCCGCGAGCGCCAGCACGAGCATGAAGACCGCCAGGACGCTGCCGGCGGAGGGCAAAGTTCTCGCGGAAGAGTCCATCGTGAAAATGCTTTCTGCCGCGAGTCTCGCGCGGCGCGACTCACGCGGTCAAGGCGGGGCGGGTGAGCGAGGCTGCCGCCCCACCGGTTCCGGATCCCGCCTCGCCCTTCAAAGGCACGAAAATCCTTATCACCGGCGGCTTCGGCCTCATCGGCTCGACGCTTGCTCATCGCCTCGTCGCGGCTGGCGCGCAGGTGCTCATCCTCGACAGTCTCGACCCCGACTCGGGGGCGAATCGCGCCAATCTCGAGGGCATAGAGGATCGGGTCGAGACCGTGATCGCGGATATCCGCGACGGCGATGCCGTGCGTCATTCGCTTGCGCGCGCGGCAGTGCTATTCAACCTCGCGGCTCAGAACAGCCATCTGGGCTCGATGGCTTCGCCGCTCGCCGACCTCGACGTCAACGCCCGCGCCCAGCTCGCGCTCCTCGAGAGCGTGCGCGCCGTCAATCCCGACCTGCGCATCGTCTATGCGAGCACCCGCCAGATCTATGGCCGGCCCGACCGGCTGCCCGTCGACGAGAGCCACCCGCTGCGGCCGGTCGACGTGAACGGCGTCGACAAGCTCGCGGGCGAGACGTTCCACCTGCTCTATCATCGCGTCTACGGCATCCGCGCGACGGCGCTCCGACTCACCAACACCTACGGGCCACGCATGCGCATCAAGGATGCGCGGCAGACCTTTATCGGCGTCTGGCTTCGCGCGGTGCTGGAGGGTAGGCCCTTCGAAGTCTGGGGTGGCGCGCAGCTCCGCGATTTCACCTATGTCGAGGATGCCGCCGACGCTTTCCTCTTGGCCGCCGCCTGCCCCGCGACCGAGGGCGGCGTCTTCAATCTCGGCGGCGGCGGCGCGATCTCGCTCGAGGAGCTCGCGAAGATCGTCATCTCCGCCAATGGCGGCGGACGCTACGAGGTGAAGGAATTCCCGGAGGAGCGCAGACGCATCGACATCGGCGATTACTGGGCGGACGACACGCTCTTTCGCCGCACCGCCGGGTGGAAACCGCAGATCGAAATTCGTGAAGGCACGAAAAATTCTCTGGAATTCTTTCGGACACGGCTCGCCAAATATGTGTAGATTCAACGAGCAGGCGCCGAATTCCGGAGTGCGATGACCGATACGCCCATTCCCCAAGCCGATCCCCGCGCGGGGTTCTTGGCGCTGCGCTCGCGCATCGACATCGCGATGATCCATGTGATCGAGGGCGGGCACTACGTGCTCGGGCGCGAGGTGCTGGGCTTCGAGCAGGAATTCTCGGCCTTCGTCGGCGCGGGTCACGGCATCGGCGTTGCGAATGGCACCGATGCGCTCCTTCTCGCGCTCAAGGCGATCGAGGTCGGGCCGCAGGATTATGTCGCAACCGTCTCACACACGGCAGTGGCGACCGTAGCGGCGATCGAGCTCGCGGGCGCGAAGCCGCTACTGATCGACATCGATCCCGCGACGATGACGCTCGATCCGCAGGCGCTCGCGGCCGCGGTCGCGAGGCCGCCGGGCCGAATCGCCGCCGTCATCCCCGTCCATCTCTATGGCCAGCCCGCCGATCTCGGCGCGCTCGGTCCGCTCGCGGCACGGGCGGGCGCTGCGCTTATCGAGGACGCGGCGCAGGCGCATGGCGCGCTCTGGGGCACGCGCATGGTCGGCAGCGTCGGCCGCCTCGGCACATTCAGCTTCTATCCAACCAAGAACCTGCCGGCTCTCGGCGACGGCGGCATGGTCGTCACCGGCGAGGAGACGCTCGCCGAGCGCGTGCGCGCGCTGCGGCAATATGGCTGGCGTCAGCGTTACGTGAGCGAGCTCACCGGAATCAATTCCCGTCTCGACGAGCTCCAGGCCGCAATCCTGCGGGTGCGCCTCACCATGCTCGAAGCAGAGAACCAGCGTCGGCGCGACATCGCCGCCGCCTACGACAGCGGCCTCGCGGGGCTCCCGGTCGCGCTGCCGGCGCGGCGCCCCAATTGCACGCATGTCTTCCATCAATATGTCCTGCGCAGCCGCAAGCGCGAGGCCCTCCAGCGCGCGCTCACCACGCGCGGCATCGGGACCAACATCCATTATCCCGTCCCCGTGCATTTGCAGCCCGCTTACAAGGGCCGCCTCGCGATCGGCCCTTCGGGCCTCGCCGAGACCGAGCGCGCTGCGGAAGAGGTTCTGAGCCTCCCGATGTTCCCGCAGCTCGCCGAGGATCAGATCGGCCGCGTCATCGCGGGCGTCCACGGCGCCTGCGCGGAAACCGATTGAGTCATCCGCTCCGCGGAACGGAGTAGTCCTCAGGGCGGGTCGCGACGAACTCCGGCAATGCCTCAAGCCGCTCGGAGAGGGCATCGAGGCGCGGATAGCGTGCCGGGGACCGCAGCTCGGGATCGGCGATGCTGAGCCAGCGGAGCATCGTGGCCGTGGTGATCTGCGCCTGATCGAGCGGAGCATCGGCGGACCAGGGCTCAGCCTCGAGTGCAGCGAGCGCGCCTGCCCCCTGGATCCGGCAGCGCTCGATCCACTCGGGCCAACGGTAGGCCGGCGGCCGGATCAGCCGCTCGTAGACGACGGCGCCGAGCTTGTCGATGGCGCCCGTCGCGAGCGCCAGCAGGCGAAGCGCCCGACGCCGCGCCGCGCCCGTCCGCGGAAGGAGGGCGCGCTCGGGCCCCACCGTCTCGTCCAGCCAATCCAGGATCGCCGCGGAATCGATCAGCACCTCGCCGCTCGGAAGCTTCAGCGAGGGGATGCGCCCGAGCGGATTGATCTTTCGCATCGCGTCGAAATCGCCGAAGACGGAGCGGGTGTCGTGCTCATAGGCGAAGCCGAGCGCACGCAGCGAGATCGCGACGCGCCGCACATAGGGGGAGTCGTATTGCCCGACGAGGACGAGTCCCGCTCCCGCCGCCATGGGAAATCCTTCAGGCCGCCGCGTGCAGCAGCAGAATGCCGCCGGCGATCAGCGCAATCCCCGCGAATTGCGCGAGCCCCAGCGGCTCCTGCCAGAGGAAATGTGCGGCAATCGCGACGAGGACGTAGGAGAGCGCCACGCTCGGAAAGGCGATCGAGACCGGCAGCCGCTTGATCGCGACGATGTAAAAGACCGCCGCCAGCGCATAGGTGCCGAGGCCCGCGATCGTGAAGGGATCGAGAAACTGCGCGACGAAGCCCTGGCTGCGCTCCGCTCCCTGCTTGAGTAGGAGCTGGCCTGCGACGCCCACGAGGATCGCCGCGGCGAGGGCGCCGTAGGATAGCAGCATGGCGCTCAGCCGCCCTCGACGACGCGGATGCTGGACCGCGGTCCCGTCTCCGGGAGCGCTGCGCCGCTGCTGCGGATCACCTCGCGCACGATCGACTGCGGCTTGCGGTTGGCGGTGAGGAAGAGGCGCCCCATGTACTCTCCGAGGATGCCGAGGATCAGGAGCTGCACTCCTGAGAGCAGCAAGGTCGCCGCCATCAGCGAGGCCCAGCCGGCGGGCGTCTCGCGGAAGATCGCCTCGAGCACGACCCAGGCGACGCCGATGAGCCCGATGACGGAGATCGCGAAGCCCGCGATGGTGCTGAGGTGGAGCGGCAGCACCGAGAAATTGACGAAGATGTTGAGCCAGAGCCGCACGAGCCGGCGGAAGGTATAGGTGCTGCGCCCTTCCGCACGCGCGAGGTGGCGGACCTCGAGCGTGCCGATCGACTGTGTCGACTGCATGATGTGGCCGTCGACATAGGGGAAGGGCCCCTCGTAGCGGTTCACCTGCTCGACGAGGAAGGCGCTCATGCAGCGGAAGCTCGAGAGGTAGAGGCCTTTCGGCTTCTCCATCAGGACGTCCGCCACCCAATTCGCGAAACGGCTGCCGAGATTGCGCCAGAGAGCATGGCGCTTCCTCGCGTAGCGCGTATAGATCACGTCGTTGCCGGAGCTGCGCGCGTAGTCGAGGAGCCGCACCACCTCCTCCGGTGGATTCTGTAGATCGTCGTCCATGGTGATGACCCAGGCTCCGCGCGCGAAGCGAAGCCCCGCCATCACCGCGTTGTGCTCGCCGAAATTGCGCGCGAGGCTCACGAGCGTGATCGGCACGCGCGCCTCGGCCACCAATGCGCGGCAGACCAAGAGACTGTCGTCGGGACTGCCGTCGACGACGAGCACTATCTCGTGGCCGCCTGCGATCTCAAGGCCCTCGAGCGCGTGCACGAGCTCGCCGATGCTCTTGGCGCCGCAATAGACGGGAATGACGATGCTTAGCACATAAGGGTGGTCGGTCATGGCTTCACCGCTGTCGCAAGCACCGAGCCGCCGAAGGGCAGCCGGAGCCCAAGGCCCAGTAGGGCCGCTTCGATCCGCACCACCAGGCGGAACGTCGCCTCGACCGGCGCGGGCAGCAAGGAGACGTCGCTCGCGGGCGCTCTATCCCCTTGCCATCCTAGCTTTCGCCTCAGCACCATCAAGGGAAAGAGCACGGTATTCCAGTAAGAAGTTCGTATCGAAGTGAAGCCCGCCGCGGCGAGAAGGCTCCGCACGCCCGCGGCGGTGTAGCGGCGGACGTTGTGCACCGCGGCATCGTGCTCCGAGAGCAACCAGCGATAGGCCGGAAGATTCAGCACGAGGACACCGCCGGACGCGAGGCAGCGATGCATTTGCCGCAGCGCCTCCTCTTCGGCGACACCGCGATGGCAGAGCACGTCGCTGCTGAGCACCGCGGCAAAGCGCGCATCGGCGAAGGGAAGCGCGTTGACCGAGGCGATGCAGACCGGACGCGCCGACTGCTCCTGCGCGACCGCTCCCGCGATCGCGTCGATCTCGACGCCCATCGCCGAGGCCTCGGGAAACCGCGCCGCCACCGATGCCAGCAAGCCGCCGGTGCCGCAGCCGGCATCCAGGAGGGGCTCGCCTTTGCCCGGGGGTCTGCGCCGAGAGAGCGCCCCCAGCATTTGCGCGTGCATTCCGTGGAACCACCAGAGCCGCCGGTCCAGTGCTGCGAGCCGCTCGTACTCCGCGCGCTCCAACGGGACCCCTAGGGAATGGCCGCGCTCGCCGGGCCCGTCGCCTTCAGATAGGCGCGGCGGTCGAGCACCACCGAGAGCAGCACGCCCATGCGCTCGACGCGGTAGATCTCGTGTCCCGGGAGCGCCTTCTGGCAATTGTCCTTGGTGAAGGCGATGAAGAAATCCGCGTCCTTGCGATCCCAGGCGAAGATGAAGTTCGGCGGGAAGAAGAAGGCCGCCGAGATCGGCGGGCCGCAGACCGCGACCTTGAAGTCGTGGTCCATGTAGTCGTTGCCGTATTCGGCGTGGAGATAGTCCTCGAGCCCGAGCACGGCCTCGGCATAGGAATTGGCCCAGTAATCGGTCTTGAAGAGCCCGTCCGCGCCCTCGACGCCGCCGATGAAGCCGTTGAAATAGACGTACTCGTCGGGATGCAGCATGCCCATGATCGCAAGGTGTCCCATGCCGTAGAGCGCAAGTGCGCCATAGGCCCATCGCCGATAGGGAAAGCGCTGCAGGAGATCGAGTGCGCGGCCCATCGCCACTGCCGCGAGCGCCGCGATCGGTGGCAACACGAAGATGAAATGCCGCATGCCGTCGAAGAGCACGGCCTTGATGGCAATCGCGTAGCCGATCGGGAAGATCACCGCAAAGCCGATCGCGAAATAGGCGAGAGTCGAGGCGCGATCGAGACGCCAGTGGCGCGCGCGGGCGACGAGCACCGCCGCGGGCGATGCCGCCGCGAGCAGGGTCAGCACGAGCTCCGGCAGCGCCAGCGCCACGTGCACGGGAAGATAGGACCAGGGGAGATCGGCGGCGGGCACGTAGCGCCCGTCGAAGAGCGTGGTCCAGGGGTAGATCTCGTGCGAGAAGTTCGCGAGTGCGACGAGGGGATTGCGGATCGGATCGAGCTGCGCATAGGGCCAGAAGGGCAGCATCACGATGAAGGCAATTAGAAAGACCGGCAGCAGCACCCGCCCGACGCTCAAGACGGCGTCCCCGAGCAGCACGCGGAGGCTCCGGTGCTCGAGCGCGCGCCAAGTGCCGGCGAGGGCGAGCAGCAGCCCGAGATATCCGAGAAGCAGGAGCCCGCCCACGCGCACGCCGAGCGTGAGGCCGACGGCGATGCCGAGCCGCAGCAGCAGCGACCGGCGCGGCCGCGGCAGCTCCGGAACCAGCAGGACGAGATAATAGAGCGCCCAGGCCGCCCCCGCCGCGAAGGGAACATCCTTGGGGTTGTTGAACATCTGCCCGTAATAGTTGGGCGTCAGCAGCAGGAACAGCGCGGCGAAGAAGCCCGCCCGAGGGCCCCCGAGGGCGCGCCCGAGCTTGGAGACGCCGATGACGCCGAGGATGCCCACGAGCGCGTTCAGAAGATGCCGCGTCTCGTAGGTATCGAAGGGTGAGATCAGGTTCAGCACCGCGGCGCTGAGATCGAAGGCGCCGCCATAATTCGTGAGATCGGGCCAGTCGGTCGCCCGCAGCACGGTGAAGCCGCTGGTGTAATACTTGAGGATCAGCTCGCCGTAGAGGTTGTGCAGGTCCTCGTCCCAGGTGATGCCGTAATCGGCAAATGTCGCGATCGCGACGAGCGTCGCGGCGAGGACGAGCAAGCGCGTGAGGCCATCCCAGGAGGTGTCCAATCCCAGGATGGCGGGCCGGCCCGCAGTGTGCACTTGCGAAGGTGCGGCGATCATTAACTTCCCGTGACGGTGCGCATCATAAACCGGCTGCCTGCATCATCGGTAGAAGAACCCGCTCGCTCGCGAAGAATTCCTCGGCGATGCCACGCGCCGCGCGAGCGTGGCGGGGATAATCCCCCTCAATGGTGCGGAAGGCCTCCGCCGCCTCCTCCATATCGAGGAACTCGAAGAGCCCCTCGCCTGCGGGATAGAACTTGCTGAATCCGGTCTTCATGGTGACGACCGGCCGGCCGGAGGCGAGATAGCAGACGCTGCGATCGCTGAACCAGCCGCTGTTCGGGCGCACATAGATGTCTTTCGCCACCGTGAACTCGCCGCGCGAGCCACGGATGAAGTCGGCATAGCTCGTCATGTCTGCGGAGATCGGCCTTGGATCGAGGACGCGCCAGCCGTGGCGCGCGACCTCACGCGGCACCTTCGGCTCGACCGTCATCAGCGCGAGGCTGAAGTGCTGCTCCGGGAGCGCGCGCGGGAGGTCGAGGAAGCGCACGAAATTGAGGTGCTTCGACCAGAGATAGGTCTCGCCGCCAAAGGATATGTTCTTCCCCTTGTTTTCCCAGGTCGCGATCGAGCTGTAGCTCTCGGGGGCGCCTTCTGCGGCCGGCCACTCGCGAAGCAGCACCGGCGGGCGCGTCGGGCGCCACGCGATCCCCGAGAGGGGGACGGGGCAATCGGCCGCACCGAGGTTCTCGCCGTAGGTGAAGAAATGCGTGTGCGCCTCGAGGTAGGCGCGCGCGGCGGGATCGGCCTTGGCGTATTTGATTTGCTCGTAGATGGGATCGGTGTCGACCATGATGCGGACGGGGCAGTCCATGTGCTCCTCGCGCAGCCGCGTCGCGCCGCAGAGATTGATGAGCGCGTCGGCCTCTCCGTAGAGCGCCCGCACGCGCTCGCGCGAGAGGCCGTGATAGCGGTCGTTGATCGCGTCCCAATAAGCCCAGCGTCCACCGAGCCCCTGTCGCTCCATCGCGCGCCTGAGGTAATCGACGCCGTAGCTGCAATCCATCACGACGCTGTCGATGCGGGGATCGTAGGGGTTGGCGCCGTGCTCCTCGACGTACCAGACCTCGTAGCCGAGGCGCTCGAGGCCGAGCGCATATTGCATCGCCTGCCAGGCAATGCCGCCGAGCGGCATTTGGGCTACGAAATGCTGGACGATGATCTTGCCGCGCTTGCGCAACGCTCGGGCCCGTCGTTCTCGGGGAAGGGGCGGGACCATATCAGATGCCCGCGGAGCCGCCATCCCCGCAGAGGTCGCGGGAGACAACGACCGACGGGCGCAAAAAATCCAATCTCCGCGCGCAAAACCCCAGTTCGGCAGGGGTTGAACGGGGTGAGGGCGCGTGATACCCAGACTCCGCCGCGATCTCCAACGGAATCCGGCGCCTCTCATCTCATCCGAGTTCTCGACCCATGACCTACGTCGTCAACGAAGCCTGCATCAAATGCAAATACATGGATTGCGTCGAGGTCTGCCCCGTCGATTGCTTCTACGAGGGCGAGAACATGCTCGTCATCAATCCCGACGAATGCATCGACTGCGGCGTTTGCGAGCCCGAGTGCCCGGCCGAAGCGATTGTCCCCGACAGCGAGGCCGCGGCGGAGAAATGGGTCGAGTTCAATCGGCAATACTCGGCGGCTTGGCCCAACATAACCCGTAAGGGCGAGGCACCGGCGGATGCCGATCAGTGGAAGGGGGTCGAGGGCAAGCTCGAGAAATACTTCAGCCCCAACCCTCCCAAGAAGAAGGACGGTTAAGATATTGCCTTCATTGGTAAATCCAGCGCATTCGAATATTTTCCGCTGGTTTGCCCAACGGGCTTGCACGCCCTGCATGGCTTCCTGACTCGCCTTTTACAGCGATTCTGTGGTATGAAATAAGCGGGTGCTGAGCGCACCTTTCCCGGCGGCTTAACTCGCATGAGTGCGGGCGGTCGTCTAGCGGACTACCAAAAAGAGCGTAACCAACGCGCCCCCAGGGCGCGACACCTTGAACTGTCGCGCCGCCGCACCCCCAGACGAAGGGACGATCGAGAGACGGATCATGTCGGAAAAGATCTTCGGAGCAGGTGATTTCGTGGTCTACCCCACGCACGGGGTCGGCAAGATCAATGGCGTCGAGACGCAGGAGATCGCAGGCCAGACGCTGAGCGTGTTTGTGATTCACTTCGAGAAGGATCGGATGACGCTACGCGTCCCGATCGGCAAGGCGAAGAATTCCGGCCTGCGGCGTCTCAGCACGCGCAAGGAAATGGACGCGGCGCTGCTGAAGCTGAAGGGGCGCTCCAAGGCGCGACGCACGATGTGGAGCCGGCGCGCCCAGGAATACGAGGCGAAGATCAATTCGGGCGACCCCGCCTCGATCGCAGAGGTTGTGCGCGATCTCTACCGCAACGTGGGGCAGCCCGAGCAGTCATACAGCGAGCGGCAGATCTATCAGGCCGCTCTCGACCGTCTGGTGCGCGAGTTCGCGGCCGTGGAGAAGATCGACGAGACCACGGCGGTGCAGCGCGTGGAGCAGATGCTAAACGCCGCCTGAGGCTGTACGATGGGCGCCGCCCTCGGCGTAAGAGGGCGCGTCCATCGAGCGAGCCTCCGTGGCGTCTTTTGGTCCCTGCGATTCAGCCGTCTACGGGATATTGAGGCGCAGCCGCCGGGTCTGGGCGGTGGCCTCTGTGCACGGCGACAGCGATAGGCTCGCCGCGCTTCACCGCGCAATAGCCCCGCGTCTCGCTGCGGGCGATCGTCTCGTCTATCTCGGCAATCTCCTGGGACGCGGCCGCGCCATCGTCGAGAGCATCGACGAGGCACTCCGCTTCCGCGCCCTTTTTCTCGCGCGTCCGCTTGCCTTCGTCGGCGACGTCGTCTTCCTGCGCGGCGCGCAGGAGGAAATGTGGCAGAAGCTCCTGGAGCTGCAATTTGCGCCCAATCCGCGCGAGGTGCTGAGCTTCATGCTGGAACAGGGTGTGGGCGCTACCATCGAGGCCTTCGGCGGCGACCGGCGCCAGGGCGAAGCCGCCTGCCGCGACGGCCCGCTCGCGATCACGCGCTGGACTAGCGCGCTGCGTCAGCGCCTCAACCAGACGCAAGGCCACAGCGCCTTCATGGCGAGCCTACGCCGCGCGGCTTTCACCGATGAAAGTACGTTGCTCTTCGTCCATGCCGGCCTCGATGCCGCAAAGCCGCTTGATCTCCAGGGCGATGCGTTCTGGTGGGGAGGCGGAGCCTTTCTGGAGCTCGAGCGCCCCTACGGCTCCTACCGCCGCGTGGTCCGCGGCTTCGACCGGCGCCACGCGGGCCTTGTGGAGGGTCTCCACGCACTCTCTGTCGACGGAGGCTGTGGCTTCGGTGGGGCACTCATTGCCGTCTGCCTCGGCAGCGACGGCACGATCCTCGACGGGCTAGAAGCTTAGTCAGTAAAGCGTTTTTTTTGTGACCCGCCGTACAGGCCCACTACGAAAGGGGGGAATGACGGAGCACGAATGCACGCGTTAGGCTTTGTTAACGAGAGGCACGAGACCGCAGGATGATCGCACCGGCGATCCCGGAGAAGGAGCACTCCGATGGCTCACATCGACGATCCGCAGACGCAGCGAGCGAACCTCACCTTCATCAAGGCGTCGATGAAAGAGCCGTTGCTCACGCGCGACCACGAGCACGACCTCGCGAGCAAATGGCGTGAGAGAGGCGACACCGAGGCGCTGCACGAGCTCGTGCGCTCCTACACCCGTCTCGTCGTCTCCACGGCCTCGCGCTTTCGGCACTACGGATTGCCGATCGGCGATCTCGTGCAGGAAGGGAACGTCGGGTTGATGCAGGCTGCGGCGCGCTTCGAGCCCGAGCGGGGCGTGCGCTTCTCGACTTATGCAGCCTGGTGGATCCGCTCGGCGATGCAGGACTACGTGCTGCGGAACTGGTCGATCGTGCGCACGGGCACGACGGCCGCGCAGAAATCGCTCTTCTTTAACTTGCGTCGCCTGCGCGCGCGGATCGAGGACGGCACCGGGGCGCCGCTCACCGATGCGGGACGGCAGAAGATCGCAGCCGAGCTGCAAGTCGACATCGCCGAGGTCGAGCTCATGGACATGCGCCTTGCGGCGGCCGACCAATCCCTGAACGTCCCCGTGGGCGAGGGCGGCGACGATGATTGGCAGGATTTCCTGCCGGACCGCCGGCCGAATCCCGAGGAGGTCGTGGCGCACATGCGTGACGGCGAGATCCGCTCGCGCTGGCTAGCGGAGGCGATGGGCGAGCTCAGCGCGCGCGAGCGCGAGATCATCCGCGAGCGCCGCCTTCGCGAGGAAGGCGCCACGCTCGAGGAACTGGGGCGCGAGCTCGGCGTCTCCAAGGAGCGCGTCCGTCAGCTCGAGCATCGTGCCCTCGTGAAGCTCCGCCAATCGATCGAGCGCCGCACCGAGGCCGCTGCCGATCTCTTTCAGGAGCTCGGCTGAGCGCGGGCCGCGCCGCGTTTGAGTATGCCCAGCCCATAGCGAGCCCGTATCCGCTTCGTGGGGCGATGCTCTAGCATTGGAGCATGCGCGCGCCCGCATGCGTCCCACTGCGGCTCTCGATACTGCTGCTCCTGTTGCTCCCAGGCGTTGCCTGGAGCGAGGCGCTCGCGCCGGCGTTGCCGCCCGGGCTTGCGTCCGGCGGCGCTGCGGTGGTTGCCGAGGTCATCGACGGCGACAGCTTCGCGCTCGCAGACGGGCGGACCGTGCGGCTCATCGGAATCCAGGCGCCGAAGCTGCCGAAAGGACGCGGCTTCGAGCCTTGGCCGCTCGCGGAGACAGCCAAAGCCGCACTCCAGGAGCTCGTGCGGGGGAAGCCTGTCACGCTCTATTTCGGTGGCACGCGGGAGGACCGCTATGGCCGCGTGCTGGCGCAAGCCGTGCGCGGCGACGGTCTCTGGATTGAGGGCGAACTCCTTCGCCGTGGCCTCGCGCGGGTCTATACCTTCGCCGACAATCGAGCGGCGGCTGCGGCGCTCTATGCTCTCGAGGGCGAAGCGCGTGCGGCGCGCCGCGGGATCTGGACAAATCCCTACTACAAACTGCTCACGCCCGAGGAGGCGCTTGGCCGCAGCGGCGGCAGGCTTGAGATTGTCGAGGGGCGGATCGTCTCGGCGGCGCGCGTCTCGGGCCAGGTCTTTCTGAATTTCGGCGCGGATTGGCACGCCGCCTTTACCGTGAGGCTCGATCGCTCGGCGCTCGCGCTCTTTCGCGCCGATGGCTTCGACCCGCTTGCACTCGAGGGCGAACTCGTGCGCGTACGCGGCTACATCCGCCGGGACCGAAACCGCGCCCTCATGGATGTGACCCACCCCGAGGCAATCGAGCGGCTCTGAGATCGGGGCTCAGGCGTTCGCGAGCGAGAGCGCTCGAATGGTGCCGGCGTTCACCCGCTCGCGCGGCAGCGCAATCCTGACCGTTGTACCCTCGCCGAGACGGCTTTCTAGCGTGAGAGTGCCGCCGTGGAGCTCGACGAGCCGCTTGGCCAGCGGAAGGCCGAGCCCCGTTCCCTCATGCGCCCGGTTCGGCGCGTTGTCGATCTGGACGAACGCTTCCAGCACCTTCCGCTGATCCGTCGAAGCGATGCCGACGCCGGTGTCGCGGACCTCAAGCAGCAGCGCGCCCGCAGGATCTAGGCGCGCCTCGACGGTCACCTCGCCGCCAGCCGGCGTGTACTTGATCGCGTTCGAGAGCAGGTTGAGTACGATCTGCGTCAGCCGCTTCCCGTCGGCTCGGAGCGAGAGTCCCTGCGGCACCGGCAGCAACCGCAGCCTTACATTCTCCTGCGCCGCGCGCGGCAGCAGCATCCGCACGCTGTCGTGCAGCAGCGCCGCGAGATCGACCGTCCTCTCCACCAGCGTAAGCCGGTCCGCATCGGCCTTGGTGAAGTCGAGAATGTCGTTGATGAGACTCAGCAGATGCCGGCCGCTGTTGCGGATGTCCGCGGCGTAGCTCCGGTAGCGGGGATCGCCGATCGGGCCCATCGCCTCGGTCTCGATCAGGTCAGAGAAGCCGATGATGGCGTTGAGCGGTGTGCGCAGCTCGTGGCTCATATTGGCGAGGAAACGCGATTTGGCGACGCTCGCCTCCTCCGCGCGCGTCTTCTGCTGCGAGAGGTCGCGCGCGAGCTCGGCCAGGCGCGCGCCCTGCTGCTCCAGGCGAGCCTTTGTCGTTTCGAGCTCGGACACGGAATGGCGAAGCTGGGTCTCGCGCCGGCGCGCTTCCGTCAGGTCGGCATGGACCGCGCCGCCGCCTTCGTCGACGCCGGTGCGCTCGACCCGGAGTCGCGGGCCGTCGGAGCGGACGCGCTGGAAGGTCCCGTTTTCGGTGACGAGCGCGACCCGCCCCGCCGTGAGCTTGGGGGCGATGCTCGAGCGATACTCGACGCGCGGCAAATCGATGCGCGCGATGTCGATCGGGCTCACGCGTCGTGGTGTCACCTCCGGCGCGGGGACGGTCATCCTATCTGCGTTCGCGGTGAGGAGGCGAAGCCGCACCTCGCGCTCGCGGCGGCGCCTTGCCTGCAATAACAGGCCTCCCATGAGCAGGGCGCCGAGCGGTGTCGCCAGGGCGAGCGGCAGAAATGATTGAAAGAAAAGCACCTTCGCTTCCGCAGCGTCTCCGGCGGTCGCAATCGGGATCGTGCAGGGGAGGACCAGAAGCCCACTCAGCATCAGGAGATGCCGGTAGCCGATTTGCTTTCCTCGGCCGTCGAGATTGAGGTGCAGCGCCAGCCCCAGCAGGCCGGCGGCGCCGATCCCCGCCGCGCCGGCGAGAGCATGGGCGTCTCCGAGATCGAGGCGGTAGAGGAACGCGCCCGCGCCGGCGATCAGGGTCGCGACGGGACCGCCGAAAAGCGCGCCCACGCCCACCACGGCCTTGCCTAGCTCGATCGAGGTGCCGAGCGGAGCTCGGATGGGCTGCGCAAGCATGAGGATGGCGATGAGGCCGAACACCGCGCCGACGAAGACGCTGGAAAGCAAGCGGGGCAGTCGCTCGGAGCGATCTAGCAGCAACGCGTAAAGCATCGCGCCGATCGTGAAGAGGCCGATTTGGTAGGCAAGACCGGCGATGGTGGCGTCAAAGGCCGGAGACACTAGCGCCTCTCGTTGGGCCCCCTCGGGCTTCGGGACCCGTCTTTCCCTGCAGCCTGGGGAACAATTCCTAAAATTTTATTAAAAGCAAAATATATCGCCCTTTCAGATCGATAGGCTGGAGCTCGAGCGCTGATGCAGCCCTCAGGCGAGGAGACTCGCGAAGTCGCTCCAACGCCTGAGCTTTTCGCGCGGACGCCCGTCTGAGGCGCGGGCGCGCTCGGCCCCGTCGATCGCGCGCCAGCCCGCGAAAGCCACTGGCTTGCGTTGCCGGGAAGTAAGCGCGGCGGCTAGCGCGGTGCTGCCGGGCTTGCCGGAGGCTGTTGTTTCCGCGAGCAGCCGGTCGGCGACGGCGTGCGCCTCGCTTCGGTTCGTGGGTATGGTGCCGCTGGGTCCGCGCTTCGCCCAGCCCACGACATAGAGGCCGCCTTCAATCCGCCCGCCCTCGTTCGGAAACCTTCCGTCTGCGGGTGCGAGGCCACCGCAGGAGAGACTCCGATAGCCGATGCAGGAGACGACGAGATCGGCTCGGAAGCTCGCGGTCTCGCCGGTTGGACTGTAGCCCTCATGGCTTGGGCGCTGCCGCTCGAAGACCGCCCGCTCGACACGGCTTCCGCCTTCGAAGCGCTGCGGCTTCAGGTGGAAGTCGAAATGGAGCCGGATCGGCTTCGCGCCATCCGAGACGGCGGAGAAGTGCTGGAGTAGCTTGAGGACGGCCGCATTGCCGCCCTCCAGCGGAACGACCGCGGGATCGACGATGGGGGACGCGCGCGCGAGGCTTCCGAGCTCTTCCAGTTCGAGCGGCGTGAAGTGCGCTTCGGCCGGGCCGCGGCGGCCGACGATGCGGATCTCTTCGAGCGGTGCCGCGGCGATTGCGGCCTCGATCGAGGGCGCGAGGTCGGAACGCGCCATCTCTCCGCGCGATTTCGCGAGGACGCGCGCGACGTCGATCGCGACGTTGCCGTTGCCGATGACGATGACGGAGCGGACGCGGCCGAGATCCACCGGAAGATCGGCAGCATCGGGATGTCCGTTGATCCAGCGCGTGAAGGCGCCGGAGCCGAAAACGCCCGCGAGGTCCTCGCCGGGGATGCCGAGGCGGCGATCCTCCGGTGCGCCGGTCGCGACGATCACGGCGTCGTAGAGCTCTCTGAGCTCGGCCAGGCTCAGGTCGCGGCCAACCTCAACATTGCCGAAGAAGGCGACGTTGGGCCGGTTGAGCGCGCGCTCGAGCACGCGCTCCACGGCCTTCGTCCCCTGATGGTCCGGCGCTACACCTGCCCGCACGAGCCCGTAGGGCGTCGGCAGGCGCTCGATCACATCTATCGCGGCGTCGGGCGCGGCTCGGGCGAGCCGCTCGGCCGCATAGCAGCCCGCGGGGCCTGCGCCCACGATCGCGATTGCAAGCGGCATCGCGGCTCTTCCGCTCAGTTCAGATGCACGTACTCGTAATCGACGGGGAGGTTGTTGATGCCCCGATCGGGCGGCGCAATCCAGGCAGCCATCTTGCCGGGCGCCGTCACCTTCTGCATGAGGCCACGGACGAAGGCGCGGTCGGCCTCGTTGGGCAGCCACTGCATGAGGTGCCGTTCATACTCCTCGCGTGGGAGGGGCTTGCCCTGAGGATCGAGCGGGAGGCCCGCCCAGACGCCGATCGAGCGGCGGAAGCGCGGGCTCGGGAGGGAGAGCTCGACTGCGTATCCGGCCTTCTGGATGATCCGGTTCCAGCGCTTCACGCCGATCTCGCAATCCCGGACGTAGGAGGCACGGACGACCTCGTTCATCGCGTTCCTGAGCGGGATCGTCTCGTGCGTGAGACCGCCCTTGCCGTCGGGCTCCTCGAGATCGAAGGTAGCGTCCTTGCAGATGTGGTCCTGATACTGCGCCTCGTCGGGCCTCCCCTTGAGGCCGGTCGCGAAATAGGCGGCAGCGTTCGAGGAGGATTCCGAGCCGAAGAGATCGAGCGAAGAGCTGAACCAGAAATTGAGGTAGCGCTGCACAGTCGGGAGATCGATCGCGCCAGCCTTACGGACCGCCGCGGGATCGTCGCTGCCGAGTTCCTTCATCACCTCCAGAGTGCGCCTCACCACGCGGCCGATGCCGGTCTCGCCCACGAACATGTGGTGCGCCTCCTCCGTCAGCATGAACTGGCAGGTGCGCGCGAGCGGGTCGAAGCCGCTTTCGGCGAGGCTCTTCAACTGGAACTTACCGTCGCGGTCCGTGAAGTAGGTGAACATGAAGAACGAGAGCCAGTCGGTGACGGGCTCGTTGAAGGTGCCGAGGATGCGCGGGTGATCGCGGTCGCCGGAATGACGATGCAGCAGCCCCTCCGCCTCCTCGCGCCCGTCGCGGCCGAAATAGGCGTGGAGCAGATAGACCATAGCCCAGAGATGGCGGCCTTCTTCGACGTTGACCTGGAAGAGGTTGCGGAGATCGTAAAGCGAGGGGCAGGTGTGGCCGAGCATGCGCTGCTGCTCGACCGAAGCGGGCTCCGTGTCGCCTTGCGTCACGATGAGGCGGCGCAGCGTCGAGCGGTGCTCGCCCGGCACCTGTTGCCATGCTGGCTTGCCGAACTCGTCGCCGAAGCCGATGGTGCGGCCTTCCTGCGCGTCCGCGAGGAAGATGCCCCAGCGATAGTCCGGCATTTTCACGCTGCCGTAAGTCGCCCAGCCCTTGGCGTCGACCGAGGTTGCCGTGCGGAGATAGACGTCGGCGGTCTGGAAGTCGCTCGGACCCAGCTCCTTCCACCAATCCAGGAAATGCGGCTGCCACTGCTCGAGTGCGCGCTGGAGTATCCGATTATCCGAGAGCTGGACGTTGTTGGGGATGCGCTCCTGATAGTTGATCGCCATCGTCAGATCCTTTCCCACTTGAACTGCGCTTTGGAGCCAGTTCCGAAAAGCTTGAGCGCACCTTGCTCGCCAACCGCGTTCGGCCGATTGAAGATCCAGTTCTGCCAGGCCGAGAGCCGCGCGAAGATGCGCGTCTCCATCGTCTCCTCGCCCGTGAAGCGGAGATTGGCCTCCATGCCCGTGAGCGCGTCGGGCGAGAGGCTCGCGCGCTCCTCGACGGCGAGGCGGATCTCGTCCTCCCAATCGAGCTCGTCGGGCGTAAGCGTGACCAGACCCGCCTCCGCCGCGCGCGCGGCGTCGAGCGGCTCGCCGCGGAAGCGCGTCGCGACCTCCGCCACCGCCGTCTCCTCGCCGCTGAAGCGCGCCGCGAGCCGCGTCCTGCCGTTCACCATGGGGAAGGGGCCGAGATTGGCGTCGCCGAGGACGATCCGCGGTGCATCGTTGTCGCCGTCCTCGAGCGCCAGCATGTAAGAGCGGTCGGCGGCGAGGGCGAGCTCGAGCAAAGTGCCCGCGAAGCAGGAGCGGCGGTCGATGATGGCGAAGAGGCTCCGCGAGGAGACGTCGAGCCGTGCCAGCGTTCGGCGCAGGAAGGCCAGCGTTTCCCGCACGAACCAGTCTTCTCGATCTCGGAGCAGAGCCGCATCCGCGGCGAGCACCGCTGCCGCCGAGCCGCGGGTCTGCAGAAGCCAGGTCCCGAGTTCGAGCTCGTTCGTGCGCAGCATCAGAATCGCATCGTCGAGTTCCCGCGCCATCGCGAGCGGCCACCATGCCGCTCCTTGTGCGTGGATGCCCTGGAGGTCGTGCCGCATGTCCTCCGGCGGCGCTTTCACCGTGATGGTTGCCACGCGTCGGAGACGATCGAAGATCACATCGACCCAGCGGTAGTGATATCCCCTGTCGTCGACCTCGCGCTGGAGCGGCGGCAGCGCCACGCCCTTAGTGCCGGCAGGATATCCGCTCTCGGCCGCGAGCGTTCTTGCTCGCTCCTGCACCAGCTCTTTGAAGCGCGCGGGCGGCGCGGAATGATCGACGAGCCTCCACTGCTTCGCGCGGTCCGCGCGTACGCCCTCGGCCGTCGTGCAAAAGAGGTCAGCGAGGTCGCGGCGCACGCGGCGCTTGTCGACGAGCCGCGTCAACCCGCCTGTTCCCGGGAGCACGCCGAGAAGCGGCACCTCCGGGAGGCTCACGGTGCTGGAGCGGTCGTCCACCAGGGCGATCTCGTCGCAGGCGAGTGCCAGCTCATAGCCGCCGCCGGCGGTGGTTCCGTTGAGCGCCGCCAGGAACTTGAGGCCGGAATGCCGGCTCGAATCCTCGATCCCGTTCCGGGTCTCGTTGGTGAATTTGCAGAAATTGACCTTCCAGGCGTGGCTCGATGTGCCGAGCATGTAGATGTTGGCGCCGGCGCAGAACATGCGCTCCTTGCCGCTCGTGAGCACTACGACGCGCGTCTCCGGGTGCTCGAAGCGGATGCGGTTCAGCGCGTCCGCGAGCTCGATATCGACGCCGAGATCGTAGGAATTGAGCTTGAGCTTGTAGCCGGGGACGATGCCGCCATCCTCGGCGACATCGAGGGTCAAGGTCGTGACCGGCCCGTCGAAAGCGAGCTTCCAATGACGATAGCGCGAGGGATCGGTGTCGAAGGTGATCATCGGTCTCTCCTCAAGCGGCGGGCTTGGTGGCGATTGCGGCCTCGAGCGCGCGAAGGCTCGCCTCGATCGATTTCCCCGCGGTGTCGACGGTCGCATCGGCCTTGCTGTAGAGAACCTGGCGGCCCTCCAGGATCTTGCGGAGATCCTCCATCGCGGCCTCGTTCTCGGCCATGGGACGGAAATCGCCCTGCGCCACGACGCGGCTCATGTGCTCTTCAGGCCGCGCGGTGAGCCAAACGGTGAAGCAGGAAGCGAGCAGGAGATCGAAGGTGCCGGGCTCGGAGACGAGGCTCCCACCCGTCGCGATCACTGCGCGATCCTGGGATTCGATTGCGCTCTCGAGCGCACGCCGCTCGTAGCGGCGATAGGCGCCCTGCCCATAGAGGTCGAAAAGCGTCGCGAGCGTCATGCCGGAGATGCGCTCGATCTCTCGGTCGAGCTCGATGAAGGGGACCCCGAGCTTCTTGGCGAGCCGCGCGCCCAGCGTCGACTTGCCCGCGCCGCGAAGCCCGATTAGGGCAATGCGGTGCCGCCGCTCGCTCTCGACTGCTGCGCCGAAGGAGGCCGCAAGCAGGTTCCGCGCTTCTGCGAGCTCCCTCGGCTCGAGCCGCGCCAGCGACTGCACCAGGAGCGCGAGCTCCACGGGATGCTCGGGACCCTCGCGCACGAGATCCGCAAGCGGGAGCCCCATCGCCTGCGCCACCTGCCGCAGCAACACGATCGAGATGTTGCCGTGGCCGCTTTCGAGCTGGGCCAGATAGCGCTCGGAGACCTCGGAATCCCGTGCGAGAATTTTCCGCGTCATGCCCCGCCGCGCACGCGCCTCGCGGACGCGCTCGCCGAGCTGGCGCAGAAAATCCGCCTCACCGGTGCCGGCGGCGGGTCGCGCGAGGGTCGAAGGGAGGGAGGCTGGGTTTCCGGCCATATGTATTATCATGCTTGCTTGGTGCCTCATATGCATTATAGTGACTTTTGAGGCGACGTCCAGTGCCGGCGAGCGGGGGAGGGGTGGTTGGAAGGGACCTTGACGATCCTGGTGGGCACGATGACCGGTACTGCGGAGCTGGTGGCCGACGAGGTGAAGGAGGCCGCCAGTGCCGAGGGCATCGACGCCGAGGTGCTCGCGATGGACAAACTCGCCCCGGTGGTCTTTGGGCGCGAGGGGCTGTTCCTCCTCTGCACCTCCACCTATGGGCAGGGCGACGTTCCCGACAACGCCCGCGATTTATTCGCCGCGCTTGAGGCGCAACGTCCCGACCTCAGCGCGGTCCGCTACGGCCTGATCGCCCTTGGCGACCGTACCTACGCGCAGACCTACTGCTTCGGCGGCAAGCGTTTCGACGAGCTCCTCACGGGTCTCGGCGCCGAGCGGATCGGCGAGCCGCTGTTCCACGACGCAAGCGCCGGAACCATTCCCGAGGAAGTCGCCGTCGACTGGGTCCGCGACTGGATCGCGCAGCTTCGCCTGAAGCAGAAAGCGGCATGAACTGAAGCGCGGCAGCAATCTCGATAGTGATGGGACAATGCGCCCTGCGTCGAAGGACGCTCGGCATGTGTGCGACATGCATCGAAGCAAATTCGCCTTTGCGTCCATGCTATCCCCCCGCGGTGCCCGAACCGGAACGCACGGTGTGATCACCGATGGCTCCTGACGGGAATGCGCTCTAGCCCAAAGCCCCGCACCCCACTCGCTCGGCGCAACAACTTCGACGCGCTGCGGCTCCTTGCGGCGGGTGCGGTGATTTTCTCGCATGCGTTCCTGCTTGCGACGGGCGAGGAGGCGCAGGAGCCGTTGATGCGGCTGACGGGCGGGCAGGCGATCCTCGGCATCGTCGGCGTCTTCGTGTTCTTCGTGATCAGCGGCTATCTCGTGACGCAAAGTTGGGAGGAGACGGGCTCGCTCGCGCGCTTTGCGGCGAAGCGCTCGCTCAGGCTCTATCCCGCGCTTGCGGCCTGCCTCCTCGTGCTCACCTTCGCTCTCGGACCCGCCGTTACCGCGCTCACCGCGGCGGATTATTTCGGAGATGCCAGCACCTGGGATTTCCTCGGTTGGAATCTGCTGCTTCACACCGATCACAACTCGCTGCCGGGCGTGCGCTTCACGGAGCTTGGGATCGGCAACATCGTCGATGGGCCGTTCTGGAGCCTGCCGGTCGAGGTCGCGATGTACGCGATGGTCGCGGCGTTGGGGCTGCTGCGGCTTATCCGGCTGTCGGTTCTCGCGGGGCTGATCGCGCTGGGCCTGGTCTGCCTCTGGTTCGACACAACCCGGTATTTCGAGTTCATCGGCAGTGTCGGCTGGATGCTCGGCTTCTTCGCGACGGGCATGGCGCTCTTCAAGCTTCGCGAGGGAGGCATCGTCGATGGGCGCTTGGCTCTCCTCGCGCTCGCCGCGCTCGCAGCGAGCGTGCCGCTTGGCGCCTTCATCCCGATGTTCCCGATCTGCGGCGGCTATCTCACGATCTACCTGGCGCTCCACCCGGGGATTCCGGCGATCCCCGCCGCACGCTTCGGCGATCTCTCTTACGGGCTCTACATCTACGGCTGGCCGGTCGAGCAGACCGTGCTCTACCTCCGTCCGGGGACGAGCCCGCTGACGCTCTTCGCGATCGCACTCCCCGTGACGGCGGTGCTCGCCCTCCTCTCTTGGCACCTCTTGGAGAAGCGGGCGCTTCGCCTCAAGCCGCGGCGGCGCGGTAACCCGGCCTTGCAGACGCAGGCACTATAAAGCCTATTCGACGCGCCATATGCACCATACTGCTTGACGACGGCCTTTCGCAGTGGGTACATCTGGGTGAAACTGCTGCAAAAATCCGAGGCGACATCGCCTCGGGGGCGAGGGAGGTAGGTCCGATGCCAACGGCTCCGGCCGTGACGGTGCCGCGCGACTTCAACGCGGCGGTCGATCTCATCGAGCGCAATCTCCGGGCGGGCCGTGCGGGCAAGCTCGCCTTCCGCGACGACCGCGCAAGCCTCACCTATGGCGCGCTCGCGGAAAGCGTCGATCGCTGGGCGAACGCGCTCCGCGCGCTCGGTGTCGAGCGGGAGCAGCGGGTACTGCTCATCCTCCTAGACACCGTCGATTTCCCGGTGGCGTTCCTGGGTGCGATCAAGGCGGGCGCGGTGCCGGTGCCCGTCAACACGCTCCTCACGCCCGAGGACTACGATTTCATGCTGCGCGACAGCCGCGCGAAGGCGCTGGTCGTCTCCGAGGCGCTCTACGACAAGGTCGCGGGGACCATCGGCCGCCAGCCTGCGCTCGAGCACGTCATCGTCTCCGGCGAGCAGGGCCGGGGGCACAAGCGCTTTGCCGATCTGCTGGCAGCGGCGCCAGCCAAGGCCGAGGCTGCCGCCACCACCTCGGACGACGTCTGCTTCTGGCTCTATTCCTCGGGCTCGACCGGCACGCCCAAGGGCGCAGTGCATCTCCATGCGCACTTGACGCTCACAGCCGAGCTCTACGCCAAGCCGATCCTTGGGATCGAGGAAAGCGACATCGTCTATTCCGCGGCGAAGCTCTTCTTCGCCTACGGGCTCGGGAACGCGCTCACCTTTCCGATGGCGGTTGGGGCAAGCTCGCTCCTGCTCCCGGAGCGGCCAACCCCGCAGGTGGTCGCGCGCGTGCTCCGCGAGGGGAAGCCCACGATTTTCTTCGGCGTCCCCACGCTCTACGCGGCTCTGCTCGCGAGCTCGGATCTCCCGAAAGGTGAGGAGCTGGCGCTTCGGCGCTGCGTCTCCGCGGGCGAGGCGCTGCCGGAGGAGATCGGCAAGCGCTGGACCGAGCGCATGGGCGTCGAGATCCTCGACGGCATCGGCTCGACGGAGATGCTGCACATCTTCCTCTCGAACCGCCCGGGCGAAGTCCGCTACGGAACCACGGGAAAGCCCGTGCCGGGTTATGAGCTGCGCCTCCTCGGCGACGACGGCAAGCCGGTCGCGGTCGGCGAGCTCGGCGAGCTGCAGGTCTCGGGCCCAACCAGCGCCATCTGCTACTGGAACCAGCGCGAGCGCTCGCGCCAGACCTTCCTCGGACCCTGGACGCGAAGCGGCGACAAATACATGCAGGACAAGGACGGCTATTTCACCTATGGCGGCCGCACGGACGACATGCTCAAGGTCGGCGGGATCTACGTCTCCCCCTTCGAGGTTGAGGCGGCGCTGATGACGCATGAGTGCGTGCTCGAGGCTGCGGTGATCGGCGATCCCGACGAGCAGAAGCTCGTGAAGCCACGTGCCTTCGTGGTCCTGAAGCCCGGCGTGCGCGCTGACGACGCGCTCGGGGAGGCACTGCAGGCGCACGTGAAGTCGCGGCTCGCGCCCTACAAATACCCGCGCTGGATCGAGTTCATCGAGGAATTGCCGAAGACCGCGACCGGCAAGATCCAGCGCTTCAAGCTGCGCGCGCGCAGAGAGCCATAGCTCTACAGGGATCAGGAAGGGAGAGGGAGTGATGACGAAAGAGCGGAAGGGAACCAGCCGACGCCGTGTGCTCGGGGGAATAGCGGTCGCAGCGGCCGCGGGCTTCGTGCCCGCACGCTTCGCAATCGGCCAGAGCGCGAAGCTGAAGCTCGGGATCATGCTGCCCTACACCGGGACCTACGCAGCTCTCGGCAAGAACATCGACGACGCGATGCGTCTTGCGATCGCGGAGGCGGGTGGCAAGCTCGGCGGCCGGGAGATCGAATACGCCGTGGTCGATGACGAGTCCGAACCCGCAAAGGGCACGGAGAACGCGAACAAACTCGTGGTCCGCGACAAGGTCGACATCCTCATCGGAACGGTCCATTCCGGCGTCGCCGCGGCGATGGTGAAGGTCGCGCGAGACAACGACACCATGCTCATCATCCCGAATGCCGGGCTCGACGCCGCGACGGGTGCGCTCTGCGCGCCCAATATCTTCCGCACCTCGTTCTCGAATTCACAGCCGGGCTTCGCCACGGGCAAATACGCCGCGGCCACTAAGGGGAAGCGCGCGGTCGTGATCTCCTGGGATTACGCCGCCGGGAAGGAATCGACCGGCGGCTTCAAGGACGCCTTCACCGCCGGAGGCGGCACCATCGAGAAGGAGCTCTTCCTGCCCTTCCCGCAAGTGGCGTTCCAGCCGCTGCTCACGGAGATTGCCGCGATCAAGCCCGACGTCGTCTACGCCTTCTACGCCGGCGGCGGCGCCGTGAGCTTCGTCAAGGACTACGCCGCGGCGGGGCTGCGCAAGAATATTCCACTGGTGGGACCGGGCTTCCTCACGGACGGCACGCTCGAGGCGCAGGGCGACTCCGCGCAGGGCCTCGAGACCGTGTTGCATTATGCGGACGATCTCCCGAGCGAAAAGGACAAGGCCTTCCGTGCCGCCTTCAAGAAGGCGACCAATCGCGATTCCGACGTCTATGCAGTCCAGGGCTATGACACCGGCCAGGTTCTGGTCGCGGGGCTCGCGGCAGTCAAAGGCGACATGGGTGCGCGCAAGGAGCTCGTGGCCGCCATGGAGAAGCTCACGGTCGACAGCCCCCGCGGCAAATTCACCTTCTCGAAATCGCACAACCCCGTGCAGGATTTCTATCTGCGCAAGGTCGCGGGCACGCTGAACAAATACGAGAGCGTCGCCGTCAAGTCGCTGAACGACACGGCCACCGGGTGCAAGATGACCTGAGGCGATACCTGTCAGCTTTCAGCCATCGCTCTCCATTGTCGTCGTGTCCAGGGTTGTTTCACGAGTGTTGGGGCCGCTCACAGGCGAACTAAAGCGCGTCGAAGGACGCAGGGCATGTGTGCGGCCCGCGGTCGGCTCTTTTTAGCTGACGGCTGACGGCTGAAAGCTGATAGCTAATACCCCATGTCCGACGGCGTCCTGTTCTTCCTCATCCAGATATTGAACGGCGTGCAACAGGGCTTGCTGCTGTTCCTGATTGCGAGCGGCCTCACGCTCGTCTTCGGCATCATGGGCATCATCAATCTCGCCCATGGCAGCTTCTACATGATGGGGGCCTATCTCGCCTTCTCGCTGACGGAGCTCACGGGAAATCTCTGGCTCGCGATCCTCCTGGGAATTCCACTGAGCGTCGCGGTGGGCTTGGCGCTGGAGTTCCTGCTCTTCGCGCGCCTCTATCGGCGCGATCACCTCTATCAGGTGCTCCTGACCTACGGCCTCATTCTCATCATGGAGGAGCTACGCAGCCTCCTTTTCGGCGACGACGTGCACGGCGTCGCCAAGCCGGTGTTCCTCGACTTCTCGATCCCGCTGACCGAGACGCTCGCCTATCCCATCTACCGTCTCTTCATGTCGGCGGTCTGCCTCCTCATCGCGCTCATGCTCGCGCTGGTGATCCGGCGCACCCGGCTCGGCATGACCATCCGTGCAGGCGCCGTCAACCGCGAGATGGTGTCGGTGCTTGGCATCGACGTCGGCCTCGTCTACCGCGTGGTCTTCGCGGGCGGCGTGGCGCTCGCGGCCTTCGCGGGGATGATCGCGGCGCCGGTGGCCTCGGTCTATCCCGGCATGGGAAATCAGATCCTGATCGTCTCCTTCGTGGTGGTCGTGATCGGCGGTATCGGCTCGATCAAGGGCGCCTTTCTGGGCTCCTTACTGATCGGCCTCGGCGAGACCTTCGGTCAGGTCTACGCGCCCGCGATCTCCGGGATGACCGTCTACATGCTGATGGCGGCGGTGCTGCTTTGGCGCCCGACGGGCCTCTTCGGCCATAGCTGAGATGCGCGTCGCCATCTTCATTTTCGGCGCCGTCGGGTTGGCGCTCTTCCCCCTGGTGGGCGGAGCCTTCTATCTCCAGCTCTTCGCGAAGATCATGGTGATGGCGGTCTTCGCCATGAGCCTCGATCTCCTCGCGGGCTACACCGGCCTCGTGAGCCTCGGCCACGCGGCATTCTTCGGCATCGGCGCCTATGCGCTCTACCTGCTGACGCCGGAATACGCCGCTGCGAATTTTTGGCTCTCGTCCCTCGTGGCGATGGGCGCGGCGGCGCTTGCATCGCTCGTGATCGGCCTCCTCGTGCTCCGCGCCTCCGGCGTCTATTTCATCATGGCGACACTCGCCTTCGCACAGATGTTCTTTTACTTCGCGACGGGCTCGAAGCTCTTGGGCGGCTCCGACGGCGTCTCGATCGACCTCAGGCCCGATCCCGCGATCCTCGGCTGGACGCCCTTCGATCTCGGCAATCGCGTCCAATTCTATTACGTCGCGCTCGCGGCGATGCTCACGACCTATGCGCTGCTGCGGGTGGTGCTGCGCTCGCTCTTCGGTCACACGATTCAAGGCATTCGCGCGAGCGAGCAGCGCATGCGCGCGCTGGGATATCCCGTCTTCCGCTACAGGCTCGCGGCCTTCGTGCTCGCGGGTGCGCTTGCGGGGCTCGCGGGCTATCTCGCGGCGGCGCAGTTCGGCACCGTCAACCCTGAGTTCTTCGGCTGGCAGATGTCGGGCACCGTCCTCATGATGGTGATCCTCGGCGGCATCGGCACGCTCCACGGACCTATCCTCGGCGCCTTCGCCCTCACTCTGCTGCAGGAGCTCATGAGTGAGCTCACCAAGCATTGGCTCCTGCCGATGGGCATCTTCATCGTCCTTGCGGTGCTGCTGCTCCCGCAGGGGATCGGCGGCCTCGCGCTCGCTCGGCGGAAGCTGCAGCCGGAGCCGGCCGATGACTGAGCCGGTGCTGCGCACGGAGGCGCTCTCCAAGCGTTTCGGCGGCCTCTCCGCGGTGAGCGACGTCGCAATCGACCTCCGGCACGGCGAGGTGCACGCGCTGATCGGCCCGAACGGCGCCGGCAAGTCAACGCTCATCAATCTCCTCTCGGGAGCCGCCACGCCGACCTCCGGCAGTGTTCGCTTCGAGGGCAGGGAGATCGCGGGACTCGCGTTCGACCGCGTGGCGCGCCTCGGGATCGCCCGGAGCTACCAGCGTACGACGGTCTTTCGCGACTTTACTGCCTTCGAGAATTGCCGCCTTGCGGCGCAGGCGCGGCTGCCGAGCTCCATGCGTTTCATTCGCCCTGCGCTCTCGTACCGCGCTCTCGTGGAGGCCGCACAGCGAGCGCTGGCGCTCGTGGGCTTGCAGGGATCCGCCGACCGCGCGGCATCGTCGCTGAGCCACGGCGAGCAGCGCCAGCTCGAGATCGCGATGACGCTCGCGACGGAGCCGAAGGTGCTGCTGCTGGACGAGCCGCTCGCGGGCATGGGCGCGGAGGAATCGCGCCGCATGGTGACGCTGATCGCGACGCTCGCGGAGCGTCACGCGATTCTGCTCGTCGAGCACGACATGGATGCGGTGTTCTCGATCGCCCGGCGATTGACGGTGATGGTGAACGGCCGCGTCCTCGAGAGCGGCGCGCCCGAGGCGATCCGCGAGAGCCCGGCCGTGCAGGAGGCTTATCTCGGCGGCGCGGAGGCTGCGCCGTGAGCGAGACAGCCGCCATCGTCGAAGCCGCGGGCCTCCACACCTATTATGGCGCGAGCCACGTGCTTCACGGCGTCGATTTTAGGGTTGGACGTGGCGAGACGGTGGCGCTCATGGGCCGGAACGGCATGGGCAAGACCACGCTGCTGCGGAGCATTCTCGGACTCGCGCCGCCTGCGCGCGGCAGGGTCGCGATCGGCGGGCGGGACATGACGGGAGCGCGGCCGCACGAGGTCGCGCGCGCAGGCGTGGCGCTCGTGCCGGAGGGCCGCGGCATCTTTCCGACGCTGAGCGTGCGCGAGCATCTCGTGATGGCCGCGCGCCCGGCGCAAAACGGGCGACGTGACTGGACGCTCGAGCGCGTGCTCACGACCTTTCCACGGCTGGCTGAGCGGCTCGAGCACGGCGGTGCGCAACTCTCTGGCGGCGAGCAGCAGATGCTGACCATCGGCCGCGCCCTCATGACCAATCCCGAGCTGCTGATCCTTGACGAGGCGACGGAAGGCCTGGCGCCGCTGATCTCGCGCGAGATTTGGACGGTGCTGCGGGGGATCCGCGCGACCGGCATCGCCGCTGTCATCGTCGACAAGAACCACGCCGCCGTCACCGCCGTCGCCGACCGCGCGGTAATCCTGGTGAAGGGCCGCGTCGCCTTCTCCGATACCGCCGCGGCGCTCCGGGCACGGCCGGACGTGCTCTCTCGCCATCTCGGAGTCTAGTCCCGGCCATGTCCTTCGTTACCTTGCAGGGCCACCGCATCGAGGTCGAGCAGATCCCCGCGACGCGTGCCACGGCACCGACCCTGGTCTTCCTGCACGAGGGGCTGGGCTCGGTCGCGCTCTGGCGCGATTTCCCCGTGAAGCTCGCGGCGGCTACGGGTGCTGCGGCAGTCGTCTATTCTCGCTACGGCTACGGCAACTCCGATCCGATCGCCAAGCCGCACGAAACGGACTACATGCACAAGGAGGCGCTCGCAGCGCTCCCGGAGCTCCGCGAGCGGCTCGGCATCGAGAATCCGATTCTGATCGGGCACAGCGATGGCGCCTCGATCGCGCTGATCCACGCGGGAAGCGGGCGCTGGCCGGTGCGCGCGCTTCTCCTCGAAGCGCCGCACGTCTTCGTCGAGGACGTGACCATCGCGAGCATCGAGGCGGCGAATGAGACCTATCGCAGCACCGATCTCCGGGCTCGCCTCGGGCGCTATCACGCCGATCCCGACAGCACCTTCCGGGGCTGGAACGACATTTGGCTCCATCCAGAATTCCGCCGCTGGAACATCGAGGACGTGCTTCCTGGCGTGCGCTGCCCTGTTCTCGCGATCCAGGGGGCCGATGACGAATATGGGACCCTCGCACAGATCGATGCGATCGAGCGCGGCGTCCGAGGCCCGTTCGAGCGGCTGGTGTTGGCGAAGTGCAAGCATTCCCCGCACCGCGACCAGGAAGCGGCGACGCTCGCAGCGATGGCGGGATTCGTCGCGCGGGTGTGAGGGAAAGGGTCCGTGCCCTCTGCGTGATTCTAAGGCTCGCCTCGACCCGCCAGCACGACTTCCGATGCAGGGGGGTCGCTATGGAGCAGTTCGACCAGCGCCGCGCGGTGCGTGAGACACGCGCGCTGGTTCAGGTAGCCTTTATCGGTGATCTCGCCGCGGTCGATCGAGGGCG
>DATJVP010000056.1:0-25275 GCA_035581425.1 Allostellaceae bacterium
GCGGTCTACACGGCCTATGACCAGATCGACAAGGCGCCGGAGGAGAAGGCGCGGGGTATCACGATCTCGACGGCGCATGTGGAGTACCAGACGGCGAACCGGCATTACGCGCACGTGGACTGCCCCGGTCATGCGGACTACGTGAAGAACATGATCACGGGCGCGGCGCAGATGGACGGTGCGATCCTGGTGGTCTCGGCGGCGGACGGCCCGATGCCGCAGACGCGCGAGCACATCCTCTTGGCGCGGCAGGTTGGCGTTCCCGCGATCGTGGTGTTCCTGAACAAGGTCGACATGGTGGACGACCCCGAGCTTCTGGATCTGGTGGAGCTGGAGGTACGCGAGCTCTTGTCGAAGTACAACTTCCCCGGGGATGACATTCCGATCGTTCGGGGCTCTGCGCTGATGGCGCTGGAGGAGAAGCAGAAGGAGCTGGGCCACGACGCGATCCTGAAGCTGATGGCGGCGGTGGACGCCTATATCCCGCAGCCCAAGCGCGAGAAGGACCAGCCGTTCCTGATGCCGATCGAGGACGTGTTCACGATCTCGGGCCGCGGGACGGTGGTGACGGGCCGTGTGGAGCGCGGGATCGTGAAGGTGAACGACGAGGTGGAGATCGTGGGCTTGAAGCCGACGGTGAAGACGGTGGTGACGGGTGTTGAGATGTTCCGGAAGCTCTTGGACCAGGGCGAGGCCGGGGACAACATCGGGGCG
Organism: Allostellaceae bacterium; assembly: GCA_035581425.1. Taxonomy (GTDB): domain Bacteria; phylum Pseudomonadota; class Alphaproteobacteria; order ATCC43930; family CGMCC-115725; genus DASZHJ01. Next base: position 715 of record DATJVP010000056.1, read on the forward strand.
CTGCTGCGCGGGACGAAGCGCGAGGAGGTTGAGCGCGGTCAGGTGTTGGCGGCGCCGGGCTCGATCACGCCGCACACGAACTTCAAGTGCGAGGCCTACGTCCTGACGAAGGAGGAGGGCGGTCGGCACACGCCGTTCTTCTCGAACTACCGTCCGCAGTTCTATTTCCGGACCACCGATGTCACCGGCACGATCAAGCTGCCGGAGGGGACGGAGATGGTGATGCCCGGGGACAACATCGCGATGGAGGTTGAGCTCATTGCGCCGATCGCGATGGAGAAGGGCCTGCGCTTTGCGATCCGCGAGGGCGGCAAGACCGTCGGCGCCGGCGTCGTCGCGGACATCATAAAGTAAGGACGGGAAACCCGAGGACGAAACGCGGGCGACGGGGATTGTTACGGCGGCTCGCCGCTCGCGAAAAAGGAACACATCATGGCGATGGACAATCAAAATATTCGAATCCGCCTCAGGGCGTACGATCACCGCGTTCTCGATCAGTCCACGAGCGAGATCGTGAACACCGCGCGCCGCACGGGCGCGCGTGTGCGCGGGCCCATTCCGCTGCCGACGCGGATCGAGCGCTTCACGGTGCTGCGCTCCCCGCACATCGACAAGAAGTCGCGCGAGCAGTTCGAGATCCGCACGCATAAGCGTGTCCTCGACATCATCGAGCCGACGCCGCAGACCGTGGATGCGCTGATGAAGCTCGACCTCGCCGCGGGCGTCGACGTCGACATCAAGCTGAATAACTGAGGCGCCCATGCGTACCGGTCTCATCGCCCAGAAGCTCGGCATGTCCCGGGTGTTCACCGAGGAGGGCAACCACGTCCCCGTGACGGTGCTCAAGGTCGACAACTGCCAGGTCGTCGCCGTCCGCACGGAGGAGAAGGACAAGTACAACGCGGTCCAGCTCGGCGTGGGCTCGCGGCGGGTCAAGACGGTCACCAAGCCTGAGCGCGGCCATTTCGCCAAGAGCAAGGTCGAGCCCAAGCGCAAGGTCGCGGAGTTCCGCGTGAGCAAAGATGCGCTCCTCGAGCCCGGCGTCGAGCTCTCGGCGGAGCATTTCGTGCCGGGACAGTTCGTCGACGTCGTCGGCACCAGCATCGGTCGCGGCTTCCAGGGCCCGATGAAGCGGCACAATTTCGGCGGCTTGCGCGCCAGCCACGGTGTCTCGGTCTCCCATCGCAGCCACGGCTCGACCGGACAGCGCCAGGACCCCGGCAAGGTCTTCAAGAACAAGCGCATGGCCGGCCACATGGGCGACGTGCGCGTGACGACGCAGAACCTCCGGGTGGTCGCGACCGACGGCGAGCGCGGCCTCATCCTCGTGAAGGGCGCGGTGCCCGGCTACGACGGCGCCTTCGTCCTCGTGAGCGACGCGGTGAAGCGCCCGGCGCCCAAGGACAAGAAGCTGCCCTTCCCGGCCGCCATCAAGGCCAAGGCGGAGCCCGCCAAGGGCGGAGGCGAGTGACATGAAGGTCTCGGTCAAAAACCTCGAGAACAAGGACGTCGGCGAGATCGAGCTCGCCGAGGACGTCTTCGCCGCGCCTGTGCGCCGCGACATCCTCGCGCGCGTCGTCAACTGGCAGCTCGCGAAGCGCCGGGCCGGCACGCACAAAACCAAGGGCATCTCCGACATCCAAGGCACGACGAAGAAGCCGTGGCGGCAGAAGGGCACGGGCCGCGCGCGCCAAGGCAGCCTGCGCTCCCCGCAATTCCGCGGCGGCGCCGTGATCTTCGGGCCGGTCGTGCGCGATCACGGTTTCAGCCTGCAGAAGAAGGTGCGGCGCATGGGTCTCAAGAGCGCGCTCTCGGCGAAGCAGGCCGAGGGCAAGCTCGTGGTGATCGACGCGGCCGCGGTCAAGGCGCCCAAGACCAAGGAGCTCGCGCAGCGCTTCAAGAAGCTCGGCTGGGAGTCCGTGCTGATCATCGACGGACCCGCGGTCGACGAGAGCTTCGCACGCGCCGCGCGGAACATTCCCAAGGTCGACGTACTGCCGCAGCAAGGCGCCAACGTCTACGACATCCTCCGCCGCGACACGCTGGTGCTGACGCGGGCGGCGGTCGAGCATCTGGAGGCGCGCCTCAAATGAGCCGATTCCGCGTCATTCCCAAAGCCGAGACCAGACTCTCGCGCGAGCGCATGTACGAGATCGTCCGCCTCCCCGTGATCACGGAGAAGGCGACGATGGCGTCCGAGCACAATCAGGTGACGTTCCGCGTGCCGCTCGACGCCAACAAGCGCGAGGTCAAGGCCGCGGTCGAGGGTCTCTTCAAGGTCAAGGTAACCGCGGTCAACACGATCCGCGTCAAGGGCAAGAGCAAGCGCTTCCGCGGCTTCATGGGCAAGCGGCCCGATTACAAAAAGGCGATCGTGACCCTCGACGAGGGCTCGCGGATCGACGTGACGACAGGGATCTGAGCCGATGGCACTCAAGTCATTCAAGCCGACGACGCCGGGCCAGCGCCAGCTCGTCATCATCGATCGGAGCGAGCTCTGGAAGGGCCCGCCGGTGAAGGCGTTGACCGAGGGCAAGCGCGAGCAAGGCGGGCGCAACAACGCGGGCCGCATCACGGTGCGGCATCGGGGCGGCGGGCACAAGCGCCGCTTCCGCGTCATCGACTTCAAGCGCGCCAAGCGCGACGTGTCGGCGGAGGTCGTACGCCTCGAATACGACCCGAACCGCAGCGGCTTCATCGCGCTCGTCAAATACGAGGACGGCGAGCTCAGCTACATCCTGGCGCCGCAGCGTCTGAAGGCCGGCGACAAGATCGTGGCGGGCGAGCGCGTCGACGTGAAGCCCGGGAACGCCATGCCGATGCGGAACATCCCCGTGGGCACGATCATCCACAACGTCGAGCTCAAGGCGGGCAAGGGCGGCCAGCTCGCGCGCTCCGCCGGGACCTACGTGCAGCTCGTGGGCCGCGACGCCGGCTACGCGCTGCTCAGGCTTTCCTCGGGCGAGGTGCGGCGCGTGCGCGGCGAATGCCTCGCAACCATCGGCGCGGTCTCGAACCCCGACGAGCAGAACATCGTCATCGGCAAGGCCGGCCGGAACCGGTGGCTCGGCAAACGCCCCACCGTGCGCGGCGTCGCTATGAACCCGATCGATCATCCCCATGGCGGCGGCGAGGGTCGCACCTCAGGCGGCCGTCATCCCGTCACCCCCTGGGGCAAGGGCACCAAGGGTACGAAGACCCGTCACAACAAGGCGACCGACCGCTACATCGTGCGGCGTCGCCGCGGCAAGTAACGGAGACAGGACGTGGCACGCTCAGTCTGGAAAGGGCCGTTCGTGGACGGCTATCTCTTAAAGAAGGCAGAGAAGGTGCGTGGCACCGGTCGCAACGAGGTCATCAAGACCTGGTCGCGGCGCTCCACCATCTTCCCGCAGTTCGTCGGCCTCACCTTCGGCGTCTACAACGGGCACAAGTTCATCCCCGTGCTCGTGACCGAGAACATGATCGGCCACAAGCTCGGCGAGTTCTCCCCGACGCGGAATTTCCACGGACACTCCGCCGACCGCAAGGTCGTGAAGAGGGAGGATTAGGTCCATGGGCAAGCCCGCAGCAAAGCGCAGGCTCGCGGAGACCGAGGCCAAGGCCTATTTGCATGGTCTCAAGGTGAGTGCGCGGAAGCTCAACCTCGTTGCGCAGACGATCCGCGGCAAGAGCGCCAATGCCGCGCTCGCGGAATTGACCTTCTCGCGCAAGCGCATCGCGCGCGACGTCAGGAAGGTCCTCCAGTCCGCGATCGCCAATGCCGAGAACAACCACCAGCTCGACGTTGACCGCCTTGTCGTGAAAGAGGCGAGTGTCGGCCGTGCCTTCGCGATGAGCCGCTTCCACAGCCGCGGCCGCGGGCGCGTCGCACACATCGAGAAATATTTCAGCAACCTCACCGTCGTCGTCGAGGAGCGCAAGGAGCAGGTGCAGGAGGAGGACAAGGCCTAATGGGTCAGAAAGTCAATCCGATCGGGCTCCGGCTCGGCATCAACCGCACCTGGGAGTCCCGCTGGTTCGCCCGGCGCGACTACGGCAACCTGCTGCACGAGGATCTGCGGCTGCGCAAGTTCCTGAGCGAGCGGCTGTCGCAGGCGGGCGCGAGCCGCATCGTGATCGAGCGCGCCGCGAAAAAGACGCGGATCACCATCCATTCCGCGCGCCCCGGCGTCGTCATCGGCAAGAAGGGCGCGGACATCGAGAAGCTCCGCGTCGATCTCGGCAAGATGACCAAGAGCGAGGTGAGCCTCAACATCGTCGAGATCCGAAAGCCCGAGATCGAGGCGAAGCTGATCGCCGAGAGCATCGCCCAGCAGCTCGAGCGCCGCGTGGCCTTCCGCCGCGCGATGAAGCGCGCGGTGCAGTCGGCGATGCGCCTGGGCGCGCTCGGCATCCGCATCAACTGCTCGGGCCGTCTCGGCGGCGCCGAGATTGCGCGGCTCGAATGGTACCGCGAGGGCCGCGTTCCCTTGCACACGCTCCGCGCGGACGTCGATTTCGGCACCGCCACCGCCATGACCACCTACGGCACCTGCGGCGTCAAGGTCTGGGTGTTCCGTGGCGAGGTGATGCAGCACGACCCGATGGCGCAGGACAAGCGCGCGCAAGAAGCGCAGCCGACCCGCGCCTGAGAGGAGAGAGTAAGAAGGTCCGATCGCCATGCTCAGTCCAGCACGCACCAAATACCGCAAGGCTCACAAGGGCCGCATCCACGGCGAGGCCAAGGGCGGCACCACGCTCAACTTCGGCAATTGCGGCATGAAGGCGCTCGAGCCCGGCCGCATCACCGCGCGCCAGCTCGAGGCGGCGCGCCGCGCGATCACGCGCCACATCCGCCGCGTGGGTCGGATCTGGATCCGGATCTTCCCGGACGTGCCGGTCTCGCTGAAGCCTGCCGAGGTGCGCATGGGCTCCGGCAAGGGCAGCCCGGAGTTCTGGGTCTGCCGCGTCAAGCCCGGCCGCATCCTCTTCGAGATGGACGGCGTGCCGGCGCAGATCGCGGATGAGGCCTTCGCGCTCGCGGCGGCAAAGCTGCCGATCGCGACCAAGGTCGTGCGCCGCTTGGGCGAGGAGGGCTGATCCCATGAACGCGCAAGACGTCCGCTCGAAATCGACCGACGAGCTCAACGCCGAGCTCGACCAGCTCGCGAAGGAGCAGTTCAACCTGCGCTTCCAGCGCTCGAGCGGCCAGCTCGAAAATACCGCGCGCGTGCGCGAGGTCCGGCGCACCATCGCGCGCATCAAGACCGTGCTGGGCGAGCGCCAGCGGGCCGCGTCCTAGGGAGTCATCGGAATATGCCTAAGCGAATCCTCCGGGGCGTGGTCGTGAGCGACGTGCAGAGCAAGACCGTGGTCGTGCGCGTCGTGCGGCGCGTCATGCACCCCGTCTACAAGAAGTACATCACGCGCTCCAAGAACTACCAGGCGCACGACGAGGCGAATGCCTTCAAGGTCGGCGACACCGTCCGCATCGAGGAGAGCCGTCCGATCTCCAAGACGAAGCGCTGGATCGTGCTCGCGAAAGAGGGCGCTCCGGCGCCCGCCGCCGGCAAGGAGTGACGGGCGATGATCCAGATGCAAACAAATCTCGACGTCGCCGACAATTCCGGCGCCAGGCGCGTCCAGTGCATCAAGGTGCTCGGCGGCTCCAAGCGCAAATACGCGACCGTCGGCGACGTGATCGTGGTCTCCGTCAAGGAGGCGATCCCGCGCGGGCGCGTGAAGAAGGGCGACGTGCATCAGGCCGTGATCGTGCGCACTGCGAAGGAGATTCGCCGGCCCGACGGCACGGCGATCCGCTTCGACCGCAACGCCGCCGTGCTCATCAGCAAGCAGGGCGAGCCCATCGGCACCCGCATCTTCGGGCCGGTGACGCGCGAGCTGCGCGCGCGCAAGTTCATGAAGATCGTCTCGCTCGCACCGGAGGTGCTCTGAGCCATGCCTAAGCTCAAGATCAAGAAGGGCGACAAGGTCGTGGTCATCACCGGCCGAGACAAGGGCAAAGTCGGCGAAGTGAAGAAGGTCATGCCGACCGAGAACCGCGTCATCGTCGACGGCGTCAACATGATCAAGCGCCACACGCGGCCCTCCGCGGGCGATCCCGGCGGCATCGTCGAGAAGGAGGCCTCGATCCACGTCTCCAACGTCGCCTATGTCGACCCCAAGACCGACAAGCCGACGCGCATCGGCTACAAGACGCTCGAGGGCGGGCGCAAGGTCCGCTACGCCAAGCGGTCCGGCGAAGTCATCGACGCCTGAAGCGAGGACCAATGACCCGTCTCAAGGAGCATTACGACACCGTCGTCAGGCCCGCCCTGATGAAGGAGTTCGGCTACGAGAACCCGCTCCAGGCGCCTCGCCTGGAGAAGATCGTCGTCAACATGGGCGTGGGCGAGGCAACGCAGGACGTGAAAAAAGTCGACGCCGCTGCGAAGGAGCTCGCGCAGATCACGGGGCAGAGGGCGGTTGTGACGCGCGCCAAGAAGTCGATCGCGACCTTCAAGCTGCGCGAGAACCTGCCCATTGGTTGCAAGGTGACGCTGCGGCGCGATCGCATGTACGAGTTCCTGGACCGGCTCATCAACATTGCGCTGCCGCGCGTGCGCGACTTCCGCGGGGTATCGCCGAAGAGCTTCGACGGCCGCGGCAACTACGCGCTCGGCCTCAAGGAGCAGCTCGTGTTCCCGGAGATCAACTACGACCAGGTCGACGCGGTGCGCGGCATGGACATCATCATCGTGACGACGGCTCGGACCGACAAGGAGGCGAAAGCTCTCCTGGCGGGTTTCTCGATGCCGTTCGTCAACTGAGTCAAGCGAGGGCAGAACCCATGGCGAAGACGAGTGCTGTCGAAAAGAATCGCAGACGCGCCGCAATGGCCAAGCGCTTTGCTGCCAAGCGAAAGCGGCTCAAGGCCATTGCCGACGACATGGATCAGACCTCGGAGGACCGCTTCGCCGCGCGTCTGAAGCTCGCGGAGCTCCCGCGTAATTCCTCGCCGAACCGCATCCGCAACCGCTGCGAGCTCACGGGACGCCCGCGCGGCAACTATCGGAAGTTCAAGCTCTCGCGCATCGCACTGCGCGAACTCGCCTCGTCCGGCCAGATACCTGGCATGGTCAAGTCGAGCTGGTAAGGGAGACGAAGGCATGTCGATGAGCGATCCCCTCGGGGATATGCTGAGCCGGATCCGGAACGCGCAGCGGGCGCACAAGCCCGTCGTGCGCAGCCCGGCTTCGAAGATCCGCGCCAACGTGCTGGAAGTGTTGCAGCGCGAGGGCTACATTCGCGGCTACACCCGCGAGGTGGTACGTCCGGGCGTGAGCGAGCTCTCGATCGAGCTCAAATACGTCGAGGGCGAGCCGGTGATCCGGGAGATCGACCGGATCTCCACGCCTGGCCGGCGCATCTACTCGCGGATCTCCGATCTGCCACGGGTCTACAACGGCCTCGGCATCGCGATCCTGTCGACGCCTCGCGGCGTCATGTCGGACAACGAGGCCCGTGCCGCCAATGTCGGCGGCGAGGTCCTCTGCCGCGTGTTCTGAGGAAAGAGCCATGTCGCGCGTCGGCAAACATCCCGTACAAATCCCGCAAGGCGTCAACGTCGAGGTCGCGGGACACACCGTTACGGCCAAGGGCAAGCTCGGCACGCTGAAGCTCGTCGTCGGCAGCGAGATCGATGCCGCGGTGAAGGACGGCAAGGTCGTGGTGACGCCGAAGAGCGAGAGCCCGAGCGCCCGCATGCAGTGGGGGAGCGCGCGCGCCAACATCAACAACATGGTGAATGGCGTCTCCAAAGGCTTCTCGGTGTCGCTCGAGATCAACGGCGTCGGATACCGCGCGGCGGTGCAGGGCAAGACTCTGAACCTGCAGCTCGGCTTCAGCCACGACGTCGAGTTCCCGATCCCCGAGGGCATCAAGATCGTCTGCGAGAAGCCGACTTCGATCCAGATCTCCGGCGCGGACCGCCAGGCCGTGGGCGAGGTCGCGGCCAAGATCCGCTCCTACCGCAAGCCCGAGCCATATAAGGGCAAGGGGATCAAGTACGTGGACGAGAAGATCCGCCGCAAGGAAGGCAAGAAGAAGTAACGGGAGACCGAGCGATGCAAACGAAATCGAAGCGCCTCTTCGCGCGCCGGCAGCAGCGGGTACGCCACCGCCTCGTCACCCAAGCGACCAGGCGGCCGCGCCTTGCGGTCTTCCGCTCCTCGCTGCACATCTATGCCCAGGTGATCGACGACGTCGCCGGGCGGACGCTGGCGGCCGCTTCCTCGATGGACAAGAGCCTCCGCGAGAGTCTCAAGACCGGCGCGAACCGCGAGGCGGCGCAGGCGGTGGGCAAGCTGCTCGCCGAGCGCGCGCTCGCCGCGGGCGTCAAGTCGGTGGTCTTCGACCGCCGCGGCTATCTCTTCCACGGCCGGGTCAAGGCCCTCGCCGACGCCGCCCGCGAAGGCGGCCTCACTTTCTAGGAAAGCACCTCCATGGCATCCCCAGAGACCAGCCAACGTCCGCCGCGCGAGGGCGGCCAGCGCCAGCGTCGCGGCCGCGGAGAAGGGGGCGACCGCCAGCCGCGCGACCGGGATCGCGACCGCGACGACGGCGAATTCGTCGAGAAGCTCGTGAGCATCAACCGCGTCGCCAAGGTGGTGAAGGGCGGCCGGCGCTTCGGCTTCGCGGCGGTGGTGGTCGTGGGCGACAGCAAGGGGCGCGTCGGCTTCGGCACCGGCAAGGCGCGCGAGGTTCCGGAGGCGATCCGCAAGGCAACCGACCAGGCGCGCCGCGCCATGGTCCGCGTGCCGCTGCGGGAAGGCCGCACACTGCATCACGACATCGTCGGGCGCTTCGGCGCGGGCAAGGTCGTGCTGAAAGCGGCGCCGCAGGGCACCGGCATCATCGCGGGCGGCCCGATGCGCCACATCTTCGAGGCGCTCGGCGTCAAAGACGTGGTCGCGAAATCGATCGGCACTTCGAACCCCCACAACATGATCAAGGCGACCTTCCAGGCCTTGCAGAGCTCGGCGAGCCCCCGCGCGGTGGCTGCGCGGCGCGGGAAGAAGGTCGGCGACATCGTGCGCGGCCGCGAGACCAATGAGGCGCGGGAGTAATCGCCATGGCCGAGACCGAGAAGAAAAAGCCCGCGCCTAAGAAAAAGGCCGAGCCCAAGGAGAAGGCGGAGAAGGCTCCCGCGCGAAAGACGAAGCCTGCTGCCGAGGCGAAGGTCGTGGAGACGCCGGCGGCGGCGCGCGCGCCTGCGCCGGTAGCGAAGCCCGCCGCGGCGCCGAAGCCCAAAGCAGCGAAGCCCGCGCCCGCTCCCAAGCGCGTTCCCGAGAAGACGGTGAAGGTGACGCAGATCCGGAGTCCCGCGGGGCGCTATGCTTACCAGCGCGCGACGCTCAAGGGCCTCGGCCTCAACAAGATGAACCGGAGCCGCGTCCTCGAGGACACCCCTGCGGTTCGCGGCATGATCGAGCGCGTGCGGCATCTCGTGCGGATCGAGTCCTAAGCGCGAGAAGCCGGTAATTTCGAGACGACGGTGACTGTCATGAAGCTCAACGAAATCCGCGATAACAAGGGCGCGCACTATCGCGCAAAGCGCGTCGGGCGCGGCATCGGCTCCGGCAAGGGCAAGACCAGCGCCCGCGGCGGCAAGGGCCAGACCGCGCGCACCGGCGTCGCGCTCAACGGCTTCGAGGGCGGCCAGACGCCGCTCCATCGGCGGTTGCCGAAGCGCGGCTTCCGCCGCACCGCTTTCCAAAGCGACTACAAAATCGTGAACCTCGGGCGCTTGCAGGAGGCACTCGAGGCCGGCAAGCTCAAACCCGACCAGCCCGTCGATGGGGCGGCGCTGGTTGCGGCGGGCGTGCTGCGGCGCGCAGGCGACGGCATTCGGCTCCTCGCAAAGGGCGAGCTCAAGGTGCCGCTCACGCTCGAGGTCGCCGGCGCTTCCAAGGCCGCGGTGGCGGCGGTGGAGAAGCTCGGCGGCAAGGTGGTGGTGAAGGCTCCTGCGAAGGCCCAGCCCGCCAAGGAAGCCCCCGCAAAGGCCTAATTCGCGTAAGGGGCGCCTCGCGCCCCAGGGAAGGACCAGATGGCTTCAGCCGCCGAGCAATTGGCGTCCAGTCTCAATCTCTCGGCCTTCGGCAAGGCGACCGAGCTCAAGAAGCGCATCTGGTTCACGCTCGGCGCGCTCGTGGTCTATCGTCTCGGCGCCTACATTCCGCTGCCGGGGATCGACACCAACGCGCTGGCGCAGATCTTCCAGAGCAACCAGGGCGGGCTCCTCGACGTCTTCGACATGTTCTCCGGCGGCGCGCTCAGCCGGATGACGATCTTCGCGTTGACGATCATGCCGTACATCTCCGCCTCGATCATCGTGCAGCTCATGACCGCGGTCTCCCCGAGCCTCGAGGCGCTCAAGAAGGAGGGCGAGGTCGGCCGTAAGAAGCTCAACCAGTACACGCGCTACGGGACGGTCTTCCTGGCGGCAGTCCAGGCCTACGGCATCGCGATCGGACTTGAGAGCTCGCGCGGCACCGCGGGCACGCCGGTGCTCAATCCCGGCATCTTCTTCGAGTTCACGACGATGGTGACGCTGACCGGCGGTACCGTCTTCCTGATGTGGCTCGGCGAGCAGATCACGGCGCGCGGCGTCGGGAACGGGATATCCCTCATCATCTTCACGGGCATCGTCGCGCGCATGCCCGCGGCGATGGTCCAGCTCTTCGAGCTCGGCCGCACCGGCTCGCTCCCGGCCTTCACGATCATCCTCTTCATGGCGGGCGCGGTCGCGGTCATCACCTTCATCGTCTACATGGAGCGCGCGCAGCGCCGCATCCCCGTCCAGTATCCGAAGCGCCAAGTCGGCAACAAGATGTTCGGCGGGGAATCCTCGCACCTGCCGCTCAAGCTCAACAGCTCCGGCGTCATTCCCCCGATCTTCGCGTCCTCGCTTCTGCTGCTGCCGGCAACGCTCGCGAGCTTCAACACCTCGCCCGACAGTTTCCTCGCGCAGGCGGCGGCCTATTTGCGCACGGGCTCGCCCGTGCACATGCTCCTCTACGCGCTCCTGATCGTGGGCTTCGCGTTCTTCTATACCGCGATCGTTTTCAACCCGAGCGAGACCGCCGAGAATCTCCGGAAATACGGCGGCTTCATCCCGGGCATCCGGCCGGGCAAGCAGACCGCGGATTATCTCGACTACGTCCTTACGCGCTTGACGGCCGTTGGCGCGCTCTATCTGGCGCTCGTCTGCCTGCTGCCGGAGTGGCTGATCTCGGAATACTCGCTGCCGTTCTACTTCGGCGGCACGAGCCTCCTCATCGTCGTCAGCGTCACCATGGATACGGTCGCGCAGATCCATTCGCACCTCCTCGCGCATCAATACGAGGGGCTCATCAAGAAAGCGAAGCTAAGGGGGAGACGCGGGTGAACCTCATCCTCCTGGGCCCGCCGGGCGCAGGCAAGGGTACCCAGGCGAAGCGGCTCGAGGAAAAGCACGGGCTCGTCCAACTCTCGACGGGCGACATGCTCCGGGCCGAGCGCGCCTCGGGGAGCGAGCTCGGGCGCAAGGTGCAGGCGATCATGGATTCGGGGAAGCTCGTCTCCGACGACATCATGATCGCGATGATCGAGAAGCGGATCGGCGCGCCGGATTGCGCGAAGGGCTTCATCCTGGACGGCTTCCCCCGGACCGTGCCGCAGGCCGAGGCGCTCGACGCCATGCTCGCGCGGAAGGGACTGAAGCTCGACCGCGTGATCCTCATGTCCGTCGACGAGGCGGCGCTCGTCGAGCGCATCACCGGCCGCTATTCCTGTGCCAAGTGCGGCGCCGGCTACCACGACAAGTTCAAGCGGCCGAAGGTCACCGGCATTTGCGACGTCTGCGGCAGCAAGGAGTTCATCCGGCGCGCCGACGACAATGCCGAGACGGTTAAGGCCCGGCTCGACGCCTACCACCGCCAAACCGCCCCGATCCTCCCGTATTACCGCACCAAGGGCATCCTCGCGGAGGTCGACGGCATGGCCGATATCGACGAAGTGACCCGACAGATCGAGGCGGTGCTGGGGCGAAAAAGCTGAGATGCGCGCCCCGCGCGTACCACCTCGGCAAATTGCCGCGGGGCCTTGAAAAAGCGGCGTTGCATCAGCATCTTACCCGTGTCAAGGCGGCAGTTGACTTCGGAAACTTTGTTTCTATAATGCGCGCCCTTGGCCCCAGGCGCGGGATTCCCGCCACCGCCCAAAAAACTCAGGGATTATAAGGAGAAGCGACCGTGGCGCGTATCGCCGGCGTCAACATTCCGAGCCAAAAGCGTGTGCCCATCGGGCTCATGTACATCCATGGCATCGGCCGTACCTCGGCCGAGAAGATCTGCAAGTCCTTGGGGATCGACGCTCAGCGCCGCGTGCACGAGCTCACCGACGACGAGGTGCTGCGCATCCGCGAGATGATCGACCGCGAATATCAGGTCGAGGGCGATCTTCGCCGCACCGTCGCCATGAACATCAAGCGTCTCATGGACCTCGGCTGCTACCGCGGCCTCCGCCATCGCAAGGGCCTGCCGGTCAGGGGTCAGCGCACGCACACCAATGCGCGCACGCGCAAAGGACCGGCCCGGCCGATCGCCGGCAAGAAACCGGTCACCAAGAAGTAGCCGAAAGGGACGAGGGCCTCAGACATGGCGACCAAGCCAGCAGCCGCCGCGAGCCAGCCTGCCGCCTCCGGTGCCGCAACCGCACCGGCACAGCGCCTGCGCCGCCGCGAGCGCAAGAACATCACGTCGGGGGTCGCGCACGTCAATGCGACCTTCAACAATACGATGATCACGATCACCGATGCCCAGGGCAACACGATCGCCTGGTCGTCCTCGGGCCATATGGGCTTCAAGGGCTCGCGCAAGTCGACACCTTACGCGGCGCAGGTCGCCGCCGAGGACGCCGGTAAAAAGGCGATGGAGCACGGCATGCGTACCCTTGAGATCGAGGTCAAGGGGCCGGGCTCGGGTCGGGAGTCGGCGCTTCGCGCGCTGCAAACAGTGGGCTTCACCGTGACGTCGATCCGCGACGTAACGGCGATCCCGCATAACGGATGCCGGCCGCCCAAGCGGCGGCGGGTTTAGTCGGGGTTCCATCGCGACGGCCCGGCGCCGCGCGAGCCGCATTCGGAGGGGCGCACGCCCGGCAGCATTGCCGGCGGGCGCCGTTGCGGTTTCGGCAAAGGGCCGGGCGAAGGTCGCAGCAAAAGGCATGAGGATCAGCCGGTGATTCAGAAAAATTGGCAAGCGCTCATCAAACCGAAGCAGCTCGCGGTGGAGCCGGGCGACGACCCCAAGCGCATCGCGACCGCGGTCGCGGACCCCTTGGAGCGAGGCTTCGGCCTCACGCTCGGGAACGCGCTCCGGCGCGTGCTGCTCTCCTCGTTGCAGGGAGCGGCCATCACCTCGATGCAGATCGAGGGCGTGCTGCACGAGTTCTCCTCGATTCCGGGCGTCCTCGAGGACGTGACGGACATCGTGCTCAATGTGAAGAGCATCGCGCTGCGCATGCACGGCGAGGGCCCGAAGCGCATGCGCGTCAAGGCGCAGGGGCCAGCCGAGGTGCGGGCATCCGCGATCGAGACCGGGCATGACATCGAGATCATGAATCCCGACCAGCTCATCTGCACCCTAGACCGCGGCGCCAAGATCTCGATCGAGTTCACGGTGGAGATCGGCAAGGGCTATCGTCCCGGCGCCGAGAACCGGCCGGAGGACGCGCCGATCGGGCTCATCCCGGTGGACGCGCTCTTCAGCCCCGTCCGCAAGGTGAGCTACAAGGTCGAGAACACCCGCGTGGGACAGCGCACCGACTACGACAAGCTCTCGATGCGCATCGAGACCAACGGCGCGGTCACTCCCGAGGACTCGGTGGCGCTCGCGGCGCGCATCCTGCAGGACCAGCTCCAGCTCTTCATCAACTTCGAGGAGCCGCGCGCGGCGGTCGAGGCGGCGGCGCCGAGCGAGCTTCCCTTCAACAAGAACCTCCTGCGCAAGGTGGACGAACTCGAGCTCTCCGTGCGCTCGGCCAACTGCCTCAAGAACGACAACATCGTCTACATCGGCGATCTCGTGCAGAAGACCGAGGCGGAGATGCTGCGGACGCCGAATTTCGGCCGCAAGTCGCTGAACGAGATCAAGGAAGTGCTGGCGCAAATGGGTCTCCATCTGGGGATGGAGATCCCGAACTGGCCGCCGGAGAACATCGAGGAGCTCGCCAAGCGCCTCGAGGAACCCTACTGAGTCCGGGGGGAGGGGAGGCTCCGTCCATGCGCCATCGCAATGCCGGCCGTAAGCTCGGCCGCACCAGTTCGCACCGCAAGGCCATGTTCGACAACATGGCCCATGCGCTCCTGAAGCACGAGCAGATCACGACGACCCTGCCGAAGGCGAAAGACCTCCGGCGGATCGTCGAGAAGCTCATCACGCTGGGCAAGCGCGGTGGGCTCCACGCGCGCCGCCAGGCGCTCGCGGACCTGCAGGACACGAAGCTCGTGGAGAAGCTCTTCACGACGCTTGCGGAGCGCTACAAGGAGCGCCGCGGCGGCTACACCCGCGTCATCAAGGCGGGCTTTCGCCACGGCGACGCCGCTGCGATGGCCGTGATCGAACTCGTCGACCGCGACCCCGAGGCCAAAGGCCTCGACTCCGGCCCGGTCGAGACCCCTGAGGAGACCGAGGCCGAGGCGGCCTGAACCAGGCGCCGTTTCGATGAACGGTGGCGGAAGCAGTGAGTCGCGGGACCGCTGAGAACGCGTCTATCGACGACGCCGGTTGTGTTGCGCCTTTTCCCCCGATATTTTGCGTCGTGCCCGGCCTTGTGCCGGGCATCCACGTATTCCGCGTGGGGGGATCGCGTGGATGGCCGAGACGAGCGCGGCCATGACGAGTGCGGATGTATCGCGGAATAAGGCTGCGATGGCCGTGCCCCGCGCGCTGTCACGTTTCGAGGGCTTTCCTTGCGTCGTCTCCAACTCTGTTTGCTGCTGCTCCTGCCCCTGCTCGCCGCCTGCTCAGGCGACGATCTCGATACCTATCGGTTCCATCGGGTGCAGCTCTCGGGGATCGGGCTCTCCGTGGAGATACCGGATGGCGGGAAGGTGGCGGAGACGCGCTGGCGTGCGGATTTCCACCTCTACGATTTCGTGGTGAAGGACCGAACCATCCTCGGCCTCTATGTCGGAGGCGATCCCGCCTTCCATCCCGCCGAGAGCCCCAAGCAGATCGAGGACGAGACGGTCGGCGGCATTCCCGCAAAGACCCTCGTGAGCCGCAGCGGTTCAGCCTGGTCGCGCGACATGCTCATGGAGCGGCCGGGACCCGTCTACTACCACTTCTTCTACCGCAACCTCCGGGGCACCGACCTCCTCCTCGCCGACCACATCATCGGATCGCTTCAAGAGGCTCAGCCGCTGCAGTGAGCGCGGGGCGTCACTGCCCCATTCCCTCGCGCGCGGTCTTCACGGCGGCGAGATAGGCACGGCTGAAATCGGGGTTGTAGAGCGAGAAACGCTCGGCGGCATGCAGCGCCGGAAGCGAGGCCTCGCGCCGCTCCTCATACCCCTCGAGCGCCTCGGCCGCGAGGTCGAAGCGCATCCCGCTCGCCTGGAGCTCGATCTCACGAAGCGCCAGGATGAGCTCCTTGATCGCGCCCCGGGCCTTCGCGCGCTCGGTCTTCCCCTGCGGGAAAGCCGAACTTTTGTGATCGGGAAAGCGCTCGACCATCTCGCGGAGCTCGCCGCCGATCACGTCGACTGCGAAGGCGACTGTCGTGCGGTCGCGCTCGTTGATCGCGGTCTCGAGCACGCTCTCGAAATCCTCGAGCTCCTCCACCGTGTCGTCGATCCCCGCGGGCTCGTAGGGGTTCCAGCCGTCGCCGACTGCCGTCAGATAGGCCACGAGATCGCCCTCGGCGCGCGCGTCTAGGCCGAGATCGAAGATGCGGTTGAAGTGATCGACGACTGCGGCGTAGGTGTCGAAGCGGCCGTCGTGGAAATAGGGTCCGTTGAAGTTGGCATTGATGAGCGTCGGTGTCCGCTCGGGCCCTCCGGAATGCACGTCGTGCTGGCGATGGTCGGTGAAGCCTGCCGCCGGCGGATGGCAGGAGGCGCAGCTCAGGCTGGGATTATGCGGGAAAGGCCGCATGAAAATCTCCTCGCCGCGCCGCTCGGTGGCGGTGGCATTTCCGGCGAGCCTTCCGTCGGCGGAGATGCGGAGATTGGTGAGGAAATCGATGTCCTGCAGATAGGCCACGATCGCATCGACCACGACCGGCTCGGGCTCCGTACCCGAGAACTCCTTCACGATCACGTCGCGCACGAACTCGCGCAGCGAGGCAGTGCGGCCGTCATGGCCGTAAGGCGCGAGGAAGCGGATGCCGCGCAGGCTCGGGATGCGCAGCGCGTCGAGCCGCTGGTCGTCGGTCTTGGGATTGAAGAGCGAGCTGGTGGTGTCGAATGTGCCGGGCTTCTCGGATGCTCCCGGGATGAAGAAGCGCCGGTTGGTCGTGCCGTTGACGTGGCACGTCTCGCAACTCATTCCGGCCTGCCGGGCGGCGGGCCCCAGGATTTGCGGCGAGCTGAAGAGCAGGTTGCCGAGCCTTACGAGATAGGGCTTCCGCCCGCCCGTGAACTCCGAATGGAACTGCTCGCGCGGGGCCTGCGTCTCGCCTTCGCCGAGATCGGTTCCGGATGGGAGCGTGCTCCTATCCGCGCCGACCGTGGGGGCAGCGCTGCCCTCCTCGGAGACGACGACTGCCGCGAGGCCGGCGGCGAGGACGAGAGCGAACGCAACGCCGACGACACGACGGCCGCGCGAGCTACTCACGGTCAGTCCTCCAGGCTCGGCGCCTCGAGGCCGAGATCGGTCGCCGAGGCCTTGAGCGCGAGCGCCAGACGCTCGCTTGCCTTGGTGAGCGTCGGCTGATCGACGGATTTTAGATCGGGGACGTTGATCGCGGTCTCGATCACCGAGAGCTCGCGCCTCGCATTCGCTGCGAGCTCCGGGTTCTTGGTCTTGAGGAGCGGCTCGAAGACGATGGTGAAGACATCGTCGATGCCCTGGACGTTGTTCCGCATGTCCGCGAGCGAGGTGCCGCTCGCTGCGGATTCGCCGCCCGCGGCCTTGTTCTCTCCGATCTCGAAGGTGAGCTTGGCGGTGCCGTTGAGGAGGCCCTGGGCCGTGAGCCCCTTCTGGCGGATCTGCTTCGAAAACTCCGTGAGCTTCGCCGCGAGCGCCGCGACCGCCGGCTCGATTCCGCTGGGATCGCCGGCGAAGAGCCGCGCCTCGATGAGGTGATAGCCGGATTTGGCATCGGGCCAGGGATCGATTGCCTCGTCGAGATCGCCATAGAGCTCGCCCGTGAAGGTCTCCGAGCGCTCCCAATCCACATGGGACTCGAGCCAAGCCGCGCGCGCGCCCGCGAGGTCGTGCACGGCGACGCGCTGCTGCAGCCGAACCGCTCCGTCGCGAGCGCGATCGATCTGCACGACTGCTCGGGCGGTATAGCTGGCGACGCCGTCGTCGAGGGCAGTCGCGCGCGCCCCCGGCGCCGCCGCTGCCAAGATGCCGAGACCGACCGCAGCCGCGACGGCACTCAGACGGGCAAACCTCGGGTTGGTCATCTCTAACCCCTTCGACTATAGTATGCTCAGGCTTCCTAGAGTTACATCGCCGCGCCACAAGAGCTCCTAAGAGGCGATGAAGATGTAACGCAAATGCAACTCATTCGCAGAACTAGTTTGTAGCCCGAGAGAGGGGGGTGGTCAACTCGCGACATCTGCGGCGTCACGCCGCGGTGCCACCGCGCGCGGCCTCTGCGCCGCTGGTCTGGTGGGTCATGCTCTCCGCAAGACTCCGCGCCGCCGCGTAGTCGATCTTGCCCGTGCCGAGGAGTGGGACCGCCGGGACGGTCAGCACCAGGCGCGGGACCAGCACCTCCGCGATGCCGCGGGCGCGCGCGTCCGCGAGGAGTGCGGCCACCGACGATGCAGGGTTGTCCGTGAGCAGCACGACTTGCTCGCCTTTGCGCGGATCGGGGAAGGCGAGCGCGGCATGCCGATGCTCGGGCCAGAGAGTGGAGGCCTGCGTCTCCACCGCCGCCAGCGAGATCATCTCGCCCGCGACCTTGGCGAAGCGCTTGGCGCGGCCCTTGATCGAGACGAAATCCTCGCGGTCGATCGCAACGATATCGCCGGTGTCGTACCAGCCCTGCGGCGGCGGCTCCAGCACGCCTGGCGCGCCCGACCGCAGATATCCCAGCATGACGTTGGGCCCCGAAACTATGAGCCGCCCGCCCTCGGCGATGCCCTCGACGGGCTCGAGCCGCGTCTCGATCCCCGGCAGCAATCGCCCGACTGTTCCCGCCTTGAATTGCATGGGGGTATTGATCGCGAGCACCGGCGAGGTCTCGGTGGTGCCGTAGCCTTCGAGGATCCTGAGCCCGAAGCGATCCATCCAAATCCGCCGCGTCTCGTCGCGAACGCGCTCCGCGCCCGCGAAGACATAGCGGACGCTGTAGAAGTCGTAGGGGTGACCCGCGCGCGCGTAGCCCGTGAGGAAGGTGTCGGTGCCGAAGAGGATGGTGGCGTTGGTGTCGTAGGCGAGCTCCGGCACGATCCGATAGTGGAGCGGCGAGGGGTAGAGAAAGGTCTTCACGCCGAAGGCGAGCGGCAGGATGAGCGCGCCGGTCATGCCGAAGGAATGGAAGACGGGCAGCGCATTGAAGACGATGTCGCTGGGGTTGAAGTCGATGCGCGCCGCGATCTGCTGGCAGTTCGCGAGGATGTTGCGGTGGCTCAGCACCACGCCCTTGGGCGTCCCTTCCGAGCCCGAGGTGAAGAGCACCACCGAGGGGTCGTCCGGCGAGGCTTTACGGCGGCGATGGATCGCGCGCGCGAAACGCCCAACGACGAGACCGGCGAGCCCTCGGAGACGCCCGATACCGGCGCGGAGATCCTCGAGGTAAAGAACGCGCCGGCCCTCCGCCAGAGCCGCGAGCGCCGCCTCGAGCTTGCCGCGCTCGATGAAGCGGCGCGATGTGACGATCACCCGGACGCGAGCGATCTCGCAAGCAAGAACCATGTTGTGTGCGCCCGTCGAGTAGTTGAGCATTGCCGGTACGCGCCGATAGGCCTGCAGCGCGAGAACCGTCGCGACCGTCGCATTGGCGTTGGGGAGCAGCAGGCCCACTTTCTCGAGCGGCTCCGTGAGCGCTGCAAAGCGGCTCCCCAGCAGCAGCGCGCTCGCGATGAGGCGATTGTAGGAAAGCGGCTTGCGCTCTATGTCCTCGAGGATCGCGCGGCCGCCGCCGTGGATTCGCCGCGCGTCCAGCACGGCCTGGAACAGCGTCTTTCCGGTCTCGGCGGTCTCATACATCATTCCGGACATGATGTCGTAGAGCTGGAGGCCGATCTCGCGCCGGCGCTGGCGCCCTTTGATCTCCGGCGCGATCTCGAGCGCGCGCGGCTCCTGGATCGTTATGCGAACACGAGGAAAGCGGCGGAGCCGCACCTTGCCGCGAAGCCGCGAGAAGATGGTGTATTGGAGCCCGTCGAGCCGCACCGGCACGATCATCGCGCGTGCCTTGTCGGCGATCATGCCGGGACCTTCGTAGATCTTCATGAGCGCGCCGGTGACGGTGAGGCGGCCTTCCGGAAAGATCACGATCGGCCGGCCCTGCTCGGCCGCCCGGATCAGCGTCTTGGTCGCGAGCGGCGCCAGCGGATCGATGGGGACAGCGTCGACCAGCGAGAGGAAGGGCTTCAGCCACCAGGTCGCGGCGCGATTGGCCGCGACGGCGAAGGCGGGTCGTCCCGGCAGGAAGGCCGCGAGCACGGCTCCGTCGAGGAAGGAGAGATGGTTTGCGACATAGACCATGCGCTCGCCGGCCTTGGCGACGTTCTCGATGCCGCGGACCTCGACGCGATAGACGAGGCGGAAAATTGCCGCCACCGCGGCCTTGAGCGCCGAGGTCGGCACCAGCAGGATCGCTGCCAGCGCCGCGATCGTGTTGACGATCCCCGCGACGAAGAGAACCTCCACCACGGAGAACCCGGCCGCGAGCAGCAGCGTGCTCGTGGCTCCCGCGATCACGATGTAAAGCGCATTGAGGATATTGTTGGCGGCGACCACGCGCGAGCGGTGGCTCGGCTCGCTCCGCGCCTGGAGGATCGCATAGAGCGGCACGATGAAGAGTCCGCCGCAGATCGCAATGATCAGGAGATCGACGACGAGCCGCCAATTCGCGGGATGGGAGAGGAATTGCCAGAATCCCGCGAGTTCCTGATCTCCGCCCCCGATGGCGTGACCGCTTGCCCAGCAGAGGTCGAAGGTGAAGACGGCCATGCCGAGCGCGCCCAGTGGCGCGAGACGTGCCGTGACTTCGCCGCGGAGAATCCACCCGCAAAGCGCGGAGCCGATGGCGATCCCGACCGAAAACAGGACAAGGAACAGAAGCTCGACATTGGCGTTCGCGTGTAGCGTTCCCTTGGCGAAGCTAGGGAACTGCGCAAGGTAGACCGCGCCCACTGCCCAGAACCAAGAGATCCCCATGATCGAGAGTCTGAGATCGCGATGCGCGTTGGCGTAGCGGATAACGCTGAAGGTCTCCGTGAAGACGTTGAGGTTGACCTTGAGCTCGGGCATCGCGCGCTTCGCCTTCGGGACGAAGACGCTCGCGATCCAACCGAGGACGGCGAGAGCGAGGAGAACCGCGGGCACGACGGTGGTGCCGCGATCGAGCTGGATGAGGACGCCGCCGAAGATGGTGCCGAGGAGGATCGCGAGGAAGGTCCCGGCCTCGAGCAAAGCGTTGCCACCCATGAGCTCGTCGGTTGCGAGATGGTCCGGGAGGATGCCGTATTTGACGGGCCCGAAGAATGTGGACTGCACGCCCAGGAAGAACAGCACCGCGAGCTGGAAGGCGGTGTTGTCGAGTGCGAACCCGACCGCCGCGAAGATCATCACGCCGACTTCCCAGAGCTTTACGTAGCGAATGAGTCCGGACTTCTCGTATTTGTCCGCGAGCTGGCCCGCGCTCGCGGAAAAGAGGAAGTAGGGGAGGATGAAGAGCGCGATCGCGAGCGAGACCACGACCTCCGTCGTCTTGGAGACCTCGATCGTGCGATAGGTGACGTAGACGATGAGCGCGTTCCGGAAGAGGTTGTCGTTGACCGCGCTCAGGAACTGCGTGACGAAAAGCGGCAGCAGCCGCCGGCTCGCGAGGAGATGAAACTGGGTCGTTGCCATCGGGGACTCCTCCAATGCGAGCGTTGGCTAGGCCGCGAGGACGCGCCAACAGGCGTCCGCGAGCGTGTCGACGAGCGGCAGCATGCGTCCCTTGAGGCGGCCGTAAACCCTGAAGGTCGCGGGCTGCAGGAGAAGGCCCATCACCCAGGCCGCCGCAAGCTCGGGGTCGCGCTTTGCGATCTCGCCGGCCGCCATGCCCTCCGCCACGACCGTGCGCACGACATCGACCGGCGAGATGTGGTCGGGATCGAGTCTCCGCATCGAATGATGCTGCACCAGCAGCAGGAACTGAAAGAGCACGGGGTCGGTGTCGAAGACCTTCGCGCATTCTGCGATCATCGCCCGGAGCTTCGCCCGCGTTCCCCGCTCCGCGCGCACGACCGATCGCAGCCGCTCGGCGAAGGCAGTGTAGTGCCGATCGAAGAGGGCGTGGATCAGCGCGTCCCGTCCCTGGTAATGCCGATAGAGCGCCCCCTCGGCCACTCCCGCAGCGGTGGCGAGATCCCGGATCGTGGTCTCGGCGACGCCCTTGGCCACGAACAATTCCATGGCCTTACGCTCGATCCTCTCACGGGTGGGGGTGCCGTCGCGCATGGGCCGTGGATAAGTGAGTGACTGTTCACTCACTTATAATGGCCTACGGCGCAGACGTCAAGAGGCGAACTCAGCGGACCGAGATCGGGATGCGGATGTCGATTACGGAGGCGACGGGCTTGCCTGCCTCGATCTGCGGGAAGAAGCGCCACTTGCCGAGCGCCTCCAGGAGAAGGCGGTTAAAGGCGGGGTCGGGGGTGGGGCTCACGAGCTCGACTTTGGCGCTGCCGTCGGCGGCGACGCGAAAGCGAGCGATCGCGACCAACTCGACCGCGCGGTGACGGAGTGCGTCGGGAATCTCGGGGAGCGGCTGATAGACGGCGCGCGCGCTCGCCGTGTTTGCGCTTGGTGCCGACGCCGGCGCGGACTGCTGTGGCGCTGGCGCGGGCGGCCGAGACGAGGACGGCGGGCTGTGCGTCGGCCGCGCCGGGGGCGCGGGCCGCGGAGGCGTCGGCTTCGGAGGCGGCGGTGGTGGGGGCGGATCGGGTTCCGCCAAGAGCGGTGGTGGCGTTGGATCGGGCTCCGCCTGAGGCGGCAGCGGCTCGGGCTCGGGAATTGGTGGTGGCGGCTCGGCTTGTGGCTGCGGCTCCGACACAGCAGCGGGGGCGGGTGGCGGCTCGGCTTGTGGCTGCGACTCCGACACGGCAGCGGGGGCGGGTGGCAGCTCAACCACCTGCGCCTCCAGCGGCACCGGCGCGAGCGGTGCCACCGGCGTACCGATGAGCAGGCTTAGAAATCCCGCGATCGCCGCGAGGGCGATCAATGCCGCCGTCGGCACGAGCCAGGGTAGACGTGCCCAGGGATGGTCGTGATACGCCCGGCGGGCGGGCACGGTTGCTACTCGCGCTTGATCGCGAAGACGAAATGGACGGCGCCGGCTTCGCGGGCGCGCAGCATCGCCTGCACCACGGTCCCGTTGGGGGCGGCGCTGTCGGCGTTCACGATGACGCTCGTCTCGGGTCCCGCGAGCATCGCCTGCAGGGTCGACGTCAGGGTCTCCAGTGTGACCACGGTCTCATTGAGGAGGAGCCCGCCCTCTCGCGTCACGGTGAGGGTCACGGGCTTCACCAGCTGAAGCGGCGCGGCGCTGCCCTTGGGCAAGTCGACCGCGAGGGAGTGCAGGTTCTGCATCGCGAGCGAGGCCAGCATGAAGGTCGCGAGCAGGAAGAACATCACGTCGATCATCGGGATGATCTCAATGCGTCCGCGCCGGCGACTGCGGGCAGGGCGGAACTTCATCGTAAGCCCTCGCCGGCATCGAGGCGGATGTGATCGACGAGGCGGGTCCCGAGCCGCTCCATCTCGTCCATGATCTGCGCCTGCCGCGCCGAGAAGAAATTGAAGGCGAAGAGCGCAACCAGCGCGACGAAAAGACCGATCGCGGTCGCGATCAGCGCTTCGGCCACGCCGCCGGTGACCCCCCCGGGATCGACGAGGCCCTGGTTGCCGAAGAGCTTGAAGGCGCGGATCATCCCGGCGATGGTCCCGAGCAGGCCGAGGAGCGGC
This sequence comes from Allostellaceae bacterium, assembly GCA_035581425.1. Classification (GTDB taxonomy): domain Bacteria; phylum Pseudomonadota; class Alphaproteobacteria; order ATCC43930; family CGMCC-115725; genus DASZHJ01. The sequence continues at coordinate 24,099 of DATJVP010000056.1, forward strand.
GCTGCCGTGACGATCGTCTCGAGCACCCAGAGCCAGCGCCCCAGCGACTTCTCGACCAGGCCCGCCTCGTCCGCCGCCCGCGATTCGACCCACCAGGCCGGGCGTGTCCGATTTTCCAGGATGACGCCGAAGAAGCCGCGGAAGTAGTTGCGTGGCGAAAGGCTCTCGAGCTGCTGCTCCAGCGCCGTCCAGTCGAATCCGTAGGTTTCCACGAGTTCCACGAGATCAGCGGGAATCCGCGTCCGCCGCAGCAGCACATAGGTCTTCTCGAGCGCCACCACTGCCGCCAGCACCGCGAGGCCCAGCAGTGGATAGACGGTGACGCCGCCGAGCTCGAGCGTGGTAAGGAGGTCGCTGAGCGTCTGCATCTCTCGCTCAGAACTGCTTCCTGATCGCCCCGAAAATCGCGCGCCGCGGACCGTATTGCGCTGCAAAGACGCCAACGCCGCTGCCGGATCGAATTTGATAGACCTTGTCGAAAGCGTTGCTCAGATTGACGCTGAGATCGATCGGGCCGCCCGGTGCATTTTGAAACCGATGCGAGACACCGAAATTGACCTGGACGTACGGCGGCACCGTCCCACCATTGGGAGCAACGCCATTGTCCTGGCGGAGCCCGGACCCATAGACGAAATTGCCGCTGAATTGCGTCCCCTGCCAGGTATATGCGACACCCCCCGAGGCCGTGATCCACTGGTTGTGATCGGTATAGATGTAATTGTTGGCGATGAAAGCGAGATCGTCCGGACTGAAATTGAACTGTTGCGAAGCGACTTGTGTCGCGCGCTCCCGGCCGACCGCAAGATTTCCATAGGCGGACCAATTGCCCATGTTGTAGCTGCCAGTGACCTCGACGCCGTAGACGTTGGCGTGCGCGTAATTGAAGACCGAGAGGATGATCGGCGCGCCAAATTGGCCCTCGTCGATCAGGTTGTCGGCAATTTTGTAAAAGAAGTCGGTTCCCAGCTTCAGCCCGGGCAGGAAGACGTGCTCTGCCCCGACATCGAAGTAATGCGATCGCTCCGGGAGGATAGGGCCGTCAAGCGGCGGCGAAGCCGGGGTGTAGCCCGCGGGAAAGCCGGTCGTGCCTGCGAATTTGTTGATGGATTGGCCCGATATCAGTTCAATCGCCGGCGGCGTGAAATAGCGCGAATAGCCGGCGTGGAAAGTCGTATCG
>DATJVP010000057.1:0-10916 GCA_035581425.1 Allostellaceae bacterium
CCGTCAAGCGGCGGCGAAGCCGGGGTGTAGCCCGCGGGAAAGCCGGTCGTGCCTGCGAATTTGTTGATGGATTGGCCCGATATCAGTTCAATCGCCGGCGGCGTGAAATAGCGCGAATAGCCGGCGTGGAAAGTCGTATCGGGGTCGGGCTTCCAGACGGCATTGATGCGCGGACTAAATTGGCTGGCGGTGGTAAAGGCGTGAAGCCCGTCGAAGCGCGCGCCGTAATTGAGCGTCACGGTCGGCAGTACTCGCCATTCATCCTGCAGATAGAGGCCGTAGACGAAGCCGGTCTTCCCGCTGTTGTCGACGATCGAGACCGGTGTCGTGCCGACACTGGAGCAATCCAGAGTAAAGCAAGGGAAGACCTGCGATGTGGTATTGGAAGTTGCGCGCTCCACTTGGAAGACGCCGCCGTAGCGCAGCGTATGGTCGCTGGCGACACGATAAGTGGCGTCGGCCTGCACGCCTTGCGCAAAATCTCTGCGCGTCGCGTTCTGGGCAATCCCGTTGAACATGAGATCGCCGACTACGTCCGGAGAGAAGGCGAGTTGGCTATAGCGCGCGAATGCGGAGACTTGGAAGTCGTAGGTCTCAGTCGATTTCAGATAAGAAACGGCGGCGTAATCATTCGATTCGGCTTGCGTCTCATTGAGCAGGGTGGAGTTGAAACCCGTCTGGGCGCCGACTTGGAAGCTCGGCACCTGTCCCGGAGTGTTGGGGATCTGGAACGCGGCCTGGTAGACGCCCAACGTAACGGCAATTTTGCTGGTGGCATCGAGGATATCCTCGAAGTAGGCGAAGCCGTGACCCTGCCGCGTGAAATCATGGATGGGATTGTAGGAAGACGTCGGGTTCTCGATGCCGATCTTGTTCTGAAGGTAGTCGCCGACGACGTAGTAGCTGAAGCTGTCGGCGGTTCCGCCGAATTCGGCGCTCGGCTCCAGCCATCCGTGGCTGCCGCCGTAGATCCCGGCCGATCCGCCCTGCTCGAAGGCGCCGCTCTTGGTCTGGATATCGACGATCCCCGTGGTGTAGAGGCCGTATTGCGCCGGCAGTGAGCCCGTTATGACATCGATCGAGGAGGCGAAACGCGAGGTCAGGCTCTGCCCGAAGAAGCTGATCCCTTCCGGCAGAATGAGCCCGTTGATGCGGTATTGGACGTTTGCATGATCGTTGCGCAGATGGATTTGGCCGAAGGAGTCCTGGCTGACCGCCGGCGCCTGCAACAGCGTCTGATTGAGGGGGATGTTGTCGCCGCCGGGTTGGGCTGCAATCGCTTGATCGCTCAGGGTATAGGTCGTGGCGCCAATGCGCGGCTCGATGTTGGCTCGAGCCTCGACGAGTTTTTGTGCGATCACCTTGAGATCGAGCGCCTGCTTTGCCGCGAGAGTGAGGTCGGAGCCGGCCCCGCTCGAGGCGTCGAGTGTCACGACCGCCGTCGCGGCCTCGTAGCCCTCCTTCTCCGCGATGACGGAATAGACGCCGGGCGGCACGCCCGTGAAGCGGTAGCGGCCGTCCGGCCCAGCCGTCGTGCGCGCGGCGACGCGCCTGTCCGGCGCCTCGAGTCGAAGCTCCGTTCCCGCAAGCGGCCGCCCCAACGCGTCCTGTGCCACGCCCTCGACGACGCCCGCCGCCGGCGCCGCCCGTAAGGTGCTCGCGAACGCGCAGCACACGAGCATTATCAATCCGACCATCGAGCCGAAGCGATTGATTGCCGCAGCCATGCCCCGCCCCCGCGCCATCAAGATTCTTGGCTGGGACGTTATGTTATATCATTCTGCAATGCAATCGGTTCCGTGAGCGGACGTCCCTGCGCGCGTTACATCGTCCGTCCGTATCGGATGTGCCCTAGGGTTGCGCTATCACATTTGCTTCAGCCGCATTGGCGCGACCCCTTCGGGGTGCTATAGGCATCGTTCCATGCGAACGGTGATCGCCGCTGCGGCTCTGTTGATGCTTTCGGCGACGTCGGCCGCGGCGCATCCGCATGTTTTCATCGATTATGCGGTGGTGCTGCAGTTCGAGAAGGGCACGCTCAAATCGGTGCGGATGACCTGGACCTTCGACGAGATGTACAGCTCCATGCTGTACCAGGACTACACGAGCCATCCGCGTGGGCCGCTCAGCGCGGCCGATGTGAGTCGGCTGCAGAAGGGCGCCTTCGAGGACACTGCCGACTATCACTACTTCGTCGACGTCACACTGAACGGAAAGCCGGTCGCGGTGAAGAAGGTGACGGACTTCGCGGCCAAGTTCGAGCATCATCGCATCAGCTATTCCTTCACGGTGCCGATTCCCGACGGTCCCGCGTCCGGGAAGAACGCGCTCGAGATCGCGGCCTTCGACAACGAGTTCTATATCGACTTCGAGCTCGTCGAGAAGGACGCGGTCGGCTTCGAGAATGCTGAGGGGCTCGGCGTTTCCTGCGCACCCAAGAAGACGCGGAAGGACACTCCCGTGATCGGCGCAGTCAATACCGTGGCGATGGCCTGCGCCTGGAGCCAGGCGAGCTGAGGAGCGAGAGATGCGAGGCTTGCGAACCTTTCTCCTGGGAATTCTGCTGATCCTCGCGATCGCGCCCGCGGCCTCCGCCGATTCCATCACCGGACGCGGCGCGCCGCCCGAGAGCGCGGGCGCGAGCCTGCCCTTCGTCAACGGCTTCATGATGCGGCTCGCCAACGCCCAGAAGCAGCTCAACGACACGATCTCCCGCGAATTCCGCAGCGTGCATGACGGCGGCTCACGCCTTGCGATTCTCGCGATACTCGGCCTCTCCTTCCTCTATGGCGCGCTCCATGCAGTGGGGCCCGGCCACGGCAAAGCCGTCGTCGCCTCCTATTTCGTCGCGAACCGGGCGCGCTGGACGGCGGGGATCGTGATGGGGAGCCTGATCTCGCTGATCCAAGGCGCGTCCGCTATAGCGATGGTCGGGCTCCTCGCGATCGTCTTGCAGTGGCGGCAGTTCGAGGTTCTGAACCGGACCGCCTCCGTCGAGTTCGTGAGCTACGCGCTGATTGCACTCCTCGGTGCCGTGATGCTCTTCCGCGCGCTCACGGGGCGCGGACACCATCATCATCATGGGCTCGATGACCACGATCATCGCGATCATCACGGTCATCACGCGCACGAGCAGGCGCTGCCCCCTCAGCCCGACCCTCTCCCTGGAGGGGAGAGGGGGCAGGAGCGTCCGCACCGTCTCAATCTGAAGCTCGTGATCGCTGCGGGGCTCACGCCCTGCGCAAGCGCCATCATCATCCTGCTCTTCGCGCTCGCGAATGAGGCGCTCGGCGTCGGGATTGTGGCGGTGGCCGTGCTGTCGCTGGGTATGGCAATCACGGTCTCCATCGTCGGCGTGGCAAGCGTGCTCGGGCGGCACACGCTGCTGCGCGTCCTCGATGCCGTCGGCGTCGGGAGTCACCGCTTCGAGCAGAGCCTCGCCGCCATCGGCGCCTTCTGCATTGTCGTGTTCGCGAGCCTCCTCATGCTCGGTGCCTGGTACAGGATCTGATCGATCCGGCTTCCCCTCCTCGCATGCGTTATAGTATAACATTGCGTGTCTTTCCAGGAGGTCGGCCCATGCGCAGTCTCTTTGCAATCGCTCTCGCTCTCGCCCTCGGTTTCTGCGCTGCTGCCGCGCAGGCGGAGCCCATCTCGGTGGTCGCCGCCGAGAATTTCTATGGGGATATCGCCGCGCAGATCGGCGGCCCCAATGTTGCCGTCACGAGCATCCTCGCGAACCCCGACCAGGACCCGCATCTCTTCGAGGCGAGCGCCTCGACCGCCCGTGCGATTGCGGCCGCGCGCGTCGTGATCGTCAATGGCGCAGATTACGACCCCTGGATGGAGAAGCTGCTCTCGGCCTCGCGATCGCCGGGGCGCGAGGTGATCGAGGCTGCGAAGCTCGTGCACAAGAAGGCGGGCGACAATCCTCATCTCTGGTACGATCCCGCGACCATGCCCGCCGTTGCCAAGGCGCTTGCCGCGACGCTCGCGAGGCTCGATCCCGCCCATCGCGGAGATTACGAGCAGCGGCTTGCAGCGTTCCTCGCCTCGCTGGAGCCGCTCAACGCCAAGATCGCGGCGATGCGCAAGCAGTATGCGGGAACGCCCGTCACGGCGGTCGAGCCCGTCTTCGGCTACATGGCGGCGGCGCTCGGCTTGAAGATGCGGAACGAGCGCTTCCAGCTCGCCGTGCAGAACGACACAGAGCCGAGCCCCTCGGAGATCGCTGCCTTCCAGAAGGACCTGAAAACGCGCGCGGTCAAGGTGCTGCTCTACAACAGTCAGACCGAGGAGGAGGTCACCAAGAAGATGCGTGAGCTCGCGCAGCAATCGGGTGTGCCCGTCGTCGGCGTGAGCGAGACGGCGCCCCCGGATACCCAGTACCAGGCCTGGATGCTGAAGCAGTTGGATGCGCTCGGCGCGGCGCTCGGCGGCAAGGGCTCGTGACGGCGATCGAGCTCAAGCACGTCACACTGACGCGGGGCGAGCGGGTCGTTCTCTCCTGCGTCGACGCGGGGATTGCCGAGGGCGAGTTCGTGGGCGTCTTCGGCCCGAACGGTGCCGGCAAGACCACGCTCTTGCAGGCGATCCTCGGCGTGCTCCGCCCGCAGCAGGGCGAGATCCGCGTCTTCGGCGCACCCGCCGGCGCGGGCGGCGCCGAAGTAGGCTACTTGCCGCAGAAGCGGAGCTCGCTCGGCGATCTCCGCCTGCGCGGCTGGGATTTCGTCGCGAGTGCCTATCGCGGCGAGCGCTGGGGCATGCCGATCCTCGGTTCCGAGGGCCGAGCCGCCGTGCGCTTTTCGCTCGAGACGGTGGAAGCTACGGACCTCGCGGAGCGACCGTTTGCTGAGCTTTCCGGCGGCGAGCAGCAGCGATTGCTCCTGGCACAGGCGCTTCTGGGCAAGCCGCGGCTGCTGCTCCTCGACGAGCCGCTGATCTCGCTCGATCCGCGCTACCAGCAGACGGTGGTCGATCTCGTGAAGCGCGTGCAGCGCACGCTCGGTATGACCGTGCTCTTCACGGCGCACGAGCTCAATCCGCTCCTCGGCGCCATGGACCGAGTGCTCTATCTCGGCAGCGGACAGGCCGCGCTCGGCTCCGTCGACGCCGTCATGACCTCCGAAGTGCTATCGCGCCTCTACAGGGCGCCGATCGAGGTGCTGCGCGTCAACGGGCGCATCATCGTGGTGTCCGCACATGGCGCGGTGGAGGCGGGCGCACACCTCCACGATCATCATGCTTGAGTACGATTTCATGCAGACCGCCTTCGCCGCCGGCACGGTGGTGGCGATCGTCTCGGGAGCGGTCGGCTATTTTCTGGTGCTGCGCAATCTCACTTTCGCGGGTCACGCGCTCTCGCATGTGGGCTTTGCGGGCGCGACGGGCGCGCTGCTGCTGGGGGTTCCGCCCTTCTGGGGCCTCCTCATCTTCACACTCGTTGCCAGCACCGGGATGGGTCTCCTCGGCGAGCGGCTCCGCGGACGCGATGTTGCCGTGGGCGTCATCCTCTCGCTCTCGCTTGGCCTCGGCGTGCTGTTCCTAAGCCTCTACACCTCCTATGCGACGCAAGCGACCGCGCTCCTCTTCGGAAACGTCTTGGGCGTGAGCCGCGGGAGTCTCGCGAGCCTCGCGCTGCTTGGTGTCGTGAGTCTCGCTGCGTTGACGGTGATCTCGCGACCGCTGCTCTTCGCGACACTCGACCCCGAGCTCGCAGAGGCCAAGGGCGTGTCGCTGCGCCTCGTCTCCGTCCTCTTCCTCTTGATCGTCGGTGTCGCGGTTGCGGAGGCGGTGCAGATCGTCGGCATTCTCCTGGTCTTCGCGCTGATGGTGGGACCGGCAGCGGCGGCACTTCGGCTCGCCCCCGGCCTCAAGACCGGCGTGCTGCTCTCGATCCTCCTCGCGGTAACCGAGACCTGGGCGGGGATCGCGCTCTCCTTCTACACGGATTGGCCGCCGACTTTCTGGATCACCCTGCTGGGCTCCGGCGTCTATCTCCTGAGCCTGCTCGCGCCACGCGCAGCGCGCAGAGCGGCACCCGCAGAGCACGGCCATGCGCATACGGTCGACGCGGATTGACCGTCGGCGCGGTCATTTCTTAGGGTCACCGGCGATGGCTCCCTTCGGGGTTCAAAAGCGAACGCGGGTGAGGTCGATGCGGCCCAAGCCGCGGCTGCCACCGCCTTACAACATGACGATCACGCCGGTCTCGGTGCTGGTCGCGATCCTCGTGGGCGGCATCGAGGCGCTGGCTCTGGTCGCGGACAAGCTCGAGCTCGACGGGTGGTTCTGGGACGGCGTCGCCGCGCTCAACGATAACTTCGGCAGCCTCGGTTTCCTCATCATCGCAATCTTCGCCGCGAGCTGGCTGGTCTCGATGGCGATCTATCGCCTCCGGGGCTACGACGCTATCGATCCCGCGACCCCTTGATGCGGCACTCTGCCGCAGGGGACTTCGCGCATAGACGCGGAGCTGGGGCGGTCAATTGGGCACGGAATGCTAGACTCCCGGCGATCTCCAGGAGCACGGTCCCCGCGCTTCCCGTCCCGCGACGAACGGGTCGTGCGTCGCCTATAACGGGTAGGAACGAGAGCAATGCAGCATTCCCGCGGGTCGCCGGCATGACGTTGCGCAGTCGCCTGCTCGCAGTTCTGGGCGCCGCGGTCGTCATCGCGGGGGTCGCGGGCGCGGGGCTCTATCTGCGCTCTTGGCTCGCGCCGGCGGCGGGCGAGGGTGCCTCGCTCAACCGTCCCTTCACGCTCACACGCGGGGACGGAGCCGTCGTCACGGACGAGACTTACCGCGGCAAATGGCTCCTGGTCTATTTCGGCTACACCTATTGTCCCGACGCTTGCCCGACCGCGCTCAATGCAATCGCGGAGGCGATGGAGAAGCTCGGCCCCGAGGCAGCGACCGTGCAGCCGCTCTTCATCACCATCGATCCCGAGCGCGACACGCCCGCGGTGATGGGGCAATACGTCAAGTCTTTCGACCCCCGGATCGTCGGCCTCACCGGCACGGATGGGCAGATTGCCGCAGTTGCCAAGGAGTACCAGGTCTATTACAAGCGCCGCGACGTCGAGGGCGGCCCCTACCTGATGGACCACACCTCGCTCATCTACGTCGTCGATCCCGCGGGCGCGCTCGTGCGGTTTCTGGGCGGCGGCAGCTCCGGCGAGCGCATCGCTCAGCACCTGCGGGAGCTGATGAGTCGGACTTCCTGAGAGGGTTCTATGATGAGACTCATCGCGGGCTTGGCGCTCCTATTTCTCACGGTATTACCGGCGCTCGCGCAGAGCGGCTCGCCCTCGACGCTCGAGGTGAAGCAGGTGTGGGCGCGCGCGACGCCGGCGGGCGCCAAGACCGGCGCCATCTACCTCACGGTCGTCAACGGAACGCAATCCGACGACAAAATCCTGAGCGCCTCGACGTCCGCCGCTAGCACTGCACAGCTCCACACCATGATCGACGACAACGGCGTCATGAAGATGCGAGAGCTCCCGAGCATCGAGGTCAAGGCCGGCTCGACCGTCATGCTGAAGCCCGGCGGCATGCACGTAATGCTCATGGGCCTGACGCAGCCGCTGAAGCCTGGCGACAGCTTTCCACTCACCCTCCAATTCGAGAAGGGCGGGAAGATGGAGCTCACCGTTACCGTCACCAAGGCTGGCGCCATGGGCGTTGGCGACATGGGCGGCATGGGGAACATGCCGGGGATGGGCAACATGCCCGGCCATGATATGGGCTCGATGGGCGGGCACGGCACCGGCGGCAAGCAGAACTAGCGCCAGGGAATAGGGCATGACCGACAGCACCGCGCTAGACGCAGATCGCTCAGCCAGGGTCTGGCAGGGCCCAGAGGGCGAGAAGCGCTTTCGCATCGGAAGCGACGAGCACAAGCGGCTTTTCTGCCGCATGCTCCTCGACACGCACAATCCCTATAAGCCCGCGGTGATCGACTGGCCGCATCTCGCGGAGGCGGATCGCCAGCGCCTCGTGAGCTTGCCGATCTGGGACATTGCGGTGCAGACCGAGGGCAAGGCCAAGATCCGCGTCCTCACCTACGGCGAAGGCATTCGCGATCCGTTGCTTGCAGAGGCGATCCGGATGAACGGCTTCGAGGAGGGCCGGCACAAGGAAGTCCTCTCGAACATGGTGCAGGCCTATGGCATCGCGCTCGGGCCGGAGCCGCCCTATCTGCAGCCGCGCGACGCCGAATGGGCCTTCATGGTCACGGGCTACAGCGAGTGCATCGACAGCTTCTTCGCCTTCGGCCTCTTCGATGTCGCGAAGCGCTCCGGCTATTTCCCGCCGGAGCTCGTCGATACCTTCGAACCCGTGATGCAGGAAGAGGGGCGTCACATCCTCTTCTTCGTCAATTGGGCGGCCTGGCATCGGCGCAATCTGCCGTGGTGGCGGAAGCCGATCTTCGACCTGCGCCGTCTCGGTGTCTGGATCAAGCTCGTCCACGAGCGCATGCAGACCGCCCGCGACGTCGGCGGCGGCGACAATTTCACGATGAGCGGCCATCAATCCCTGGGGATCGACTTGGATGCGCCGGCCCTGATGCGCGTCTGCCTCGCAGAGAACGACCGCCGCCTCGGCGGCTACGATGCGCGCCTGCTCCGGCCCAAGATCGTGCCGCGTCTCGTGCGCTTCGCCTTGCGGTTCATGAAGAAGCCGGCGGCGTGACCTAGACCGTCGGCCGCTGCTCGAATCCGGGCGTGCCGTCGTCCTCGGCCGAGTGTCGCTCAACCGCAGTGACGCGCGCGAAGGAGGGGCCGCGCTCGCACGCCGTTTCCATCTCAGCGAGCACGGCGGCCTCGCCGATCAGCAGCGTCTCCACGGTTCCGTGGCGCCGATTGCGTACCCAGCCGCGAAGGCCGCGCTTCGAGGCCTCGCGCTCGACGAAGGCGCGGAAGCCGACGCCCTGCACCCGACCCGAGATCGTGAGCCGGACCGCGGGCATCTCTCACGCGAATTCTAGGATGACCTGGTCGACGGCGAGACTGTCGCCGGCATTGGCGAGGAGTCTGCCGACGGTGGCGTCGCGTTCCGCGCGAAGCACGTTCTCCATCTTCATGGCCTCGACCACCGCGAGTTCCTCGCCCGCCTTCACGGCCTGGCCGGGCTTCACCGCGATCGAGACCAGAAGGCCCGGCATCGGCGAGCGCAGCGCGCGCGAGAGATCGGGCTTCGCCTTCTCGGGCATGGCGGCCAGGAGCTCGGCCGCACGCGGCGAGAGCACCTTCACGGGAACCGTGACACCGCGATAGGTGAGGCGCTGGAAAGCCCCATCGCGGTCGACCTGCACGATGACGGGCTCGCCGTCGACGGTTCCCCGGAAGAGCGGCTCGCCCGGCCGCCACTCCTGGAGCACGACACGGCGCGTGCCGTCCTCGGTGACGGTATAGCCCTCGTCGACGGGCTCGACGCGGACGAGCGCGCGGCTCTCGCCGAGTATCACGGCCCATTCCGCGGGCAGCGTGGGCGCGCGACCGGAGAGCTGGCCGCCGATGCTCGCCTCGCTTTCGGCCGTGAGGCGAGCGACGACGGCGGCGACGGCACGAAGCGTCGGCGCGGCCCCTTGCGGCAGTGTCAAGTGAACTGAGCCGCCCGGGAATTCCTCCGCGATGAAATTCGTGGTGAGGCGCCCTGCGGTGAAGCGCGGGCGCTCGAGCAGCGCCGCGAGAAAGCCGATGTTGTTGGTGACGCCGCGGATCACGAAGGCATCGAGCGCCTCGATGAGGCGTGCGGAGGCGGTCGCGCGGTCGGTGCCGAAACCCACGGTCTTTGCGATCATGGGATCGTAGTTGATGCCGATCTCCGCGCCCTCGTAGACGCCGCTGTCGACGCGGACGCCCTCGCCCTGGGGCTCACGGTAGCGGACGAGACGGCCGATCGAGGGCAGGAACCCGCGCGCGGGATCCTCGGCATAGACACGCGCCTCGATCGCGTGTCCCGTGTGTTTGATGTCCTTTTGCACGAAGGGAAGCTTTTCGCCGGCGGCGATGCGGATCATCCATTCCACGAGATCGAGGCCGGTGACGCATTCCGTTACGGGATGCTCCACCTGCAGCCGCGTGTTCATCTCGAGGAAGTAGAAATTACGGCGGGCATCGACAATGAACTCGACGGTGCCGGCGGAGCGGTATCCGACCGCCGCCGCGAGCGCCACCGCCTCCGCCCCCATGGCCGCGCGCGTCTTGGCGTCGAGAAAGGGGCTCGGCGCCTCCTCGATCACCTTCTGGTGCCGGCGCTGGATCGAGCATTCGCGCTCGCCTAGATGCAGCACCGTGCCGTGCGCATCCGCCAGCACTTGGATCTCGATATGCCGTGGCTCCTCCACGTATTTCTCGATGAAGACGCGGTCGTCGGCGAAGCTCGCGCGCGCCTCGTTCTGTGCCAGTCGAAATCCCTCTGCAATCTCGGCGTCGCTGTGCGCGATCCGCATGCCCTTGCCGCCGCCGCCCGCAGACGCCTTGATCATCACGGGATAGCCCACCTCCTGCGCGATCTTGCGCGCTGCCTCCGCATCGGGAATGACGCCCAGATGCCCCGGCACGGTGGTGACGCCGGCCTTCTTCGCGAGCTTCTTCGATTCGATCTTGTCGCCCATCGCGGCGATCGCCGATGGCGGCGGCCCGATGAAAGCAACGCCCGCCTTCTCGAGCGCCGCCGCGAACTCCGCCTTCTCCGAGAGGAACCCGTATCCCGGATGCACCGCCTGCGCGCCCGTCTTCATGCAGGCCTCGACGACCCTGTCGATCCGAAGGTAGCTCTCCGTCGACCGCGCCCCACCGATCGCAACCGCCTCATCGGCCATGCGCACGTGCAGCGCATCCGCATCCGCCTCCGAATACACCGCAACCGTCTTGATCCCCATCCGCCGCGCCGTCCGGATAACACGGCA
>DATJVP010000058.1:0-82085 GCA_035581425.1 Allostellaceae bacterium
CGTCACCGTGGCGAAGCAGGTCGCCAAGATGGAGGCGGGCCCCCTCGACCTCGGCACCGTCGCCAAATCCGACCTGCCGCCCGAGCTGGCGGAGGTCGCATTCAAGCTCGGCGCAGACGGCATCAGCGATCCCGTGAAGACGGGCTTCGGCTGGCACGTCCTCCACGTCGTCGCGATCGAGCCCGCGACGACCAAGCCCTTCGAGGCCGTCAAGCCCGCCATCGCCGCGGAAATCGCGCGCGAGCGCGCGGAGCGCGACATGGGGAACATGATCAACAAGGTCAAGGACACGCTCGCAAGCGGCAAGGATCTCGACGCGGTGGCGGCCGAGCTCAAGCTCAAGCTCGTCAAGGTCAAGGACATCGACCAGACCGGCCACACCATCAATGGCGGCACGATCGTGCTGCCGCCGCCCTCGGGCGAAATCCTCAGTAACGCCTTCAACACCGAGCCGAACCAGCTTAGCGACGTGATCGACACCGCTGATGGCGGGTTCTTCGTGCTGCATCTCGACAACCTCACGCCGAGCGCGGTGCGCCCGCTGGCGGAGGTCCACGACCAGGTGCTTGCGGCCTGGCAGCAGGATCAGCGCGTGCAGCGCGTGACGACCGAGGTCAAGGAAATCGCGGCCGCCGTCAATGCGGGCGCGCCGCTCAAGCTCATCGCAGCCGACCGCAAGCTCACGCTCAAGACGACGACGCCCCTCAACCGCGCGGGCGGCGAGGATGGCGGCCTACCGCGCGATCTCGTCACCGAGATCTTCAAGGCGAAGCCACACCAGGCGCTCACGGGTCAATCCGGCGACGGCGCCTATGTCGCGGAGCTCGTGGAGATCGTGCCGGCGGATCCCGAGAAGTCGAAGACCGAGCTCGATCAGCTCACGGCCGAGCTCAACAGCTCCCTGCAGCGCGACATCCTCACGGAATACACCCAGGCGCTGCGCGGGCACTTCAAGGTCGAGACCGTGCAATCCAACCTCGACCGCGCCTTCTAGCGCTCATGCAGGCATCGCCCGCTTTCGAGGATTTCGCCCGGGCCTACGACGACAAGCGGCCCGTCCTGGTCTCGACCGCTGTGGTCGCCGATCTCGAGACGCCGGTCTCGGCAATGCTGAAGCTCGCGGACGGCCGCGCCATGAGCTTTCTGCTGGAATCGGTCGAGGGCGGCAGCGTGCGCGGCCGCTATTCCATCATCGGACTGAAGCCCGATCTGATCTGGCGCTGCCGGGGCGACCGCGCTGAGATCAATCGGCGCGCTCGCTTCGAGCCCGATGCCTTCGTGCCGGAGAAGATGGGCGCCCTCGCCTCGCTGCGCTCGCTCGTTGAGGAATGCCGGGTCGAGACCCCGGCCGCGCTTCCACCGATGGCGGCGGGCCTCTTCGGCTACATGGGCTACAACATGGTCGGGCTGATGGAGCGGCTGCCGGACGCGAATCCCGACACGATCGGGATTCCCGACGGCATCTTCCTCCGCCCGACAGTCGTTTGCATCTTCGACAATCTGCAGGACCGCCTGACCCTCGTGACGCCGGCTTGGCCCGATGCCGAGGTCAGCGCGCGCGCGGCCTACGACCTTGCGCGCGAGCGCTTGGCCGCGGTGCTCGCGGATTTCGAGCGCAATCTTCCCTATCGCCGCGAGGCCTCCGAGGTCGTTGCGGAAAAGCCGGTGGCCACGGGCAACATGACCCGCGAGGCTTGCATGCGCATGGTGGATGCCGCGAAGGAATACATCCGCGCGGGCGAGATCTTCCAGGTCGTGCCCTCCATGCGTTTCACCGTCCCGTTCCGCCTGCCGCCCTTCGCGCTCTACCGCTCGCTCCGCCGGCTCAATCCCTCCCCCTTCCTGTTCTTCCTCGATTTCGGCGGCTTTTCCGTCGTGGGCTCGAGCCCGGAGATCCTCGTGCGCGTGCGCAACGGCGTCGTCACCATTCGCCCGCTCGCGGGCACGCGGCGGCGCGGCGCCGATCCCGCGGAGGACAAGCGCCTCGCCGAAGAGCTCCTCGCCGATCCTAAGGAGCGCGCGGAGCATTTGATGCTTCTCGACCTCGCGCGGAACGACGTAGGTCGCGTCGCCGAGATCGGCAGCGTCAAGGTGACCGAGCAGTTCGCAATCGAGCGCTACAGTCACGTCATGCACATCTGCTCGCACGTCGAGGGAAGGATCGATCCCCGGCATTCCGCGCTCGACGCGCTCGTCGCGGGCTTTCCCGCGGGAACGCTCACGGGCGCCCCGAAGGTGCGGGCGATGGAGATAATCGACGAGCTCGAGAGCGAGCGACGCAATCTCTACGGCGGCGCCATCGGCTATTTCGCCGCCGACGGCAGCATGGACACCTGCATTGTGCTGCGCACCGCGGTGGTGCAGGACGGGAAGATGATCGTCCAAGCCGGCTGCGGCGTCGTCGCCGACAGCGATCCCGCGGCCGAATACCAGGAAATCCTCGACAAGGCCCGCGCCCTCATTCGCGCGGCCGAAGAAGCGGTGGGCTTCGCCAGAGGCTGAGCAGGCCTGCAGCTTAGACCGGGGATGTTGCGGCTCCCGCGAACTCGAAGCCGGCCTCGGTGACGGCCTCGCGGACGACGATCTCGGCCGCATCGCCCTCGACCGTCACGAGACCCCGCTCGAGATCGACGCTCACCTCGCTTCGCGGCGCGTGGCGGCGGATGGCGTTTCCGACCGAGCGCGCGCAGCCGCCGCAGCTCATGCCCTTCACGCGATATGTTCGGCTCATTTCATCACTCCCGTCGTCTCGCGCGCGAGCTCTCGCTTGCCACGCTCTTTCACGATGGCGCTCACGGGCACGAGCGCAAGGCCCTTCTGCGGGAGCTCGCGCAGCCAGCGCTGCAGCACCTCGAGGGTCTGATCGTGCGGGTGGCCGATCGCAATAGCGTTGCCGTTGCGCTTGGCGAACCGCTCAAGCTCCAGAAGCTGCTGCTCGACGGCGGCGATCGAGATCTCGTAGTCCAGGAATACGTCGCGCGAGGCATTGGGCACGCCGATCTCATGCGCGACCTCCGCGCCCGTGGTGCTCGCGCTGGTGCGGCTGTCGATAAAGAGCAGCCCTCTCGCCTTCAGCTCCTCCAGCACCGGCCGCATCGCCGGCGCATCCGAGGTGAAGCGGCTTCCCATGTGATTGTTGATGCCGACATAGCCCTCGAAGCGCGAGAGGTCCCAGCGCAGGCGCGTCAGCACCTCCTCCCGGCTCATGGCGACGTCGAGCTGATTGGGGTCGGGAACGAGCAGGTGCCCCATGGGCTCCATGGGCACATGCACCATGAGTTCGTGCCCGTTGCGGTGCGCGATCGCGGCCTGCTGCGGGAGGTCGCGGGCGTAGGCCAGGAAGGAGAGCGTGAGCGGCCCCGGGAGCGCCATCACGCGCTCGCTGCGCGCGCGGTCGAGGCCCATGTCGTCGATGATGATGGCGACGCGCGCGCGTCCATCCGGCGCCGCTGCCGGAACCGCAAAGCGCAACCAGGCCGGCTCGGCGCTGGAAGGAGGCGGCACGGCGGGCACCGGTAGCGGCGTCGCTGCCGTCACGGGCGCTTCCGGGGTCGAGGCGGGCCGTGGCGCCGCGGTCCCCGGCGACGGCAATTCCGCCCGTGTGGGCGCAGCGGTGGATGCGACCTGCGCGGGGCTTGTGACCCGCTGCGCGGGGCGGGGCGAGGCAACCGGCAGCGAGGGCCAGGTAAGCCAGAGCGCCAACACGATGCCGCAGAGAACCGCAACCGCCGCGATGATCGCGAGCGTCCGGCGTCCGAGGCGTGGCGCGCGGATCTGCCGTGCTCGGCGCCCAGATGCAACCGGGTTCTGCCGATGCAGCAAGGTCACGAACTGTTGGAGCTTGTGATCCATGGGCGCCGCGGGGGCGCAGTCTAGCTCAATTTTTCGCCCGCGAGCTCGTCCAGAATGGGGCAGTCCGGACGCTCGTCGCCGCGGCAGCGCTCGACGAGATGCTCGAGCGTACGCCGCATCGACCGAAGCTCGCGCAGACGCGCATCAAGCCGGCGTATCTGCGCTTGCGCTAGCGCGCGCACCTCCGCGCTCTGCCGCGACTTGTCGCGCCAGAGCGCGAGCAGCTCGCTCACCTCCTTTAGGGTAAAACCAAGCCGGCGTGCACGCTCGACGAAACGCAGCGCCATCAATTCGCTCTCGCCGTAGCGGCGGTAGTTCCCGGCGCTGCGTTCGGCGGGTGCGACGAGACCGATGCTCTCGTAGTAGCGGATTGTCTTTGCCGGCAGGCCAGTTGCGCGCGAGACCGTACCGATATTCATCGCCATCCTCCCATGCGGCGCAGCAGCAGCGAATTCGCGACCACGCTCACGCTCGAGAAGGCCATCGCACCGCCCGCGATAACCGGACTCAGGAAGCCACCCGCCGCCAACGGAATTCCCACGGTGTTGTAGACGAAGGCCCAGAACAGGTTCTGGCGGATCTTCGCGACCGTCGCGCGCGCGAGCGCGAGCGTCTCCGCGACGAGCGTGGGATCGCCGCGCATCAGCGTGATCCCCGCGCTCGCCATCGCGACATCGGTGCCGCCGGCCATGGCGATGCCCAGATCGGCCGCCGCGAGCGCGGGCGCGTCGTTGATGCCGTCGCCCACCATCGCCACCACCTTGCCCGCCGATTTGAGACGCTCGACCTCCGCGAGTTTTTCCGCGGGGAGGACGCCCCAGCGCAGCTTCTCGATGCCGACCTCGACTGCGACCTTGCGCGCAGGCCCCTCGGCATCGCCGGTGACCAGCACGGGCTCGATCCCCAACGCCTTGAGGCGCGCGACCGCTACCGCCGAGCTCGGCCGCACCCGGTCGCCCGCGAGCAAGAGGCCCAGAGGCCTGCGCTCGGGTGTGAGCTCCGCCGCGAGCATCGCGCCCATGCCGGCAGGTGCCGCTGTCACGAGCGCGGAGAGCGCGGACGTGTCGATGCCCGCCTCCGCGAGGAGCCGTGCGCTGCCGATGAGAAGACGCCGCCCTGCCACCTCCGCCTCAATGCCTTTGCCGGGAATAGCGCGGAAGGCAACGACGGGCACGAGCGCGAGGCCGCGCCCGCGGGCTGCCGCGACCACCGCGCGGGCGAGCGGGTGCTCGCTCCCCTGTTGCGCAGAGGCCACCAGCGAAAGGAGATCCGCCTCGCTCCCCGCAAGCGGCATCACCGCCGCTAGCTGGGGCTTGCCGAGAGTGAGCGTCCCGGTCTTGTCGAAGATCACCGTCGTCACCGCGCGCGCGCGCTCGAGGCTTGCCACGTCCTTGACGAGGATGCCGCGCCGTGCGGCGCTGCCGGTCGCTACGATGATAGCCGTTGGCGTGGCGAGGCCGAGGGCGCAGGGACACGCGATCACGAGTACGGAGACGGCGGCGATGATCGCGTTCTCGTTAGAGGCGCCGAAGAGGAGCCAGGTCCCGAGGGTCACGGCCGCAACCACGAGTACCACAGGCACAAAGACTGCGCTCACCCGATCGACCAGGCGCTGCACCGGTGCCTTCGATGCCTGGGCGCGCTCGACCAGCGCGGCGATGCGCGCGAGGGTGGATTCCGCGCCCACGCCGGTCGCCCTGAGGCGGAGCCGACCCTCGCCGTTGAGCGCGCCCGCGAGAACGCGATCGCCGGGAGATTTCGCGACCGGCAAGCTCTCGCCGGTCACCAGGGATTCGTCGGCGGCGCTTTCGCCGTCGAGCACCACGCCGTCGACGGCGATGCGCTCGCCCGGCCGCACCACGACCACGTCGCTGTGGCGAACCTCGGCTACCGGCACCTCGATCTCCTGCCCTTGCCGTTCGACCCGCGCGGTCTCCGGCCGGAGCGCCATGAGCGCGCGCAGCGCCGCCGTGGTGCTTCGCCGCGCGCGCCCTTCGAGATATCGTCCCAGCAGCACCAGAGAGATGACGGTGGCGCCGGCCTCGAAATAGAGCGGCGCCTCCGCGGGACCACGGAGCAGCAGATAAAGACTCAGCGCGTAAGCCGCGCTGGTGCCGAGCGCGACCAGCAGATCCATGTTCCCGCTACCGCCGCGGACGGCCTTGAAGCCGTTGCGGTAGAAACGTGCACCCGCCCAAAACTGCACCGGCGTCGCGAGCGCGAGCTGCGCCCAACCCGGCAGCATCAGGTGGAGGCCCGCCGCTCCCGCCAGCATCGGCAGGAGCAGTGGCAAGGTCAGGAGCGCGCTCGCGAGGAAGACGAGCCCGTCGCGGCGGCTCCGTTGCTCGGCGTCGGCATCGATCGCGCTCGGCTCGGACTTCAGCCGCGCCTCATAGCCCGCGGCTTCGACCGCCGCGACGAGCCGCGACGTATCGAGGTCCGTGCCGGTGACGCGCGCCTCCTCGGTCGCGAGGCTGACGGCGGCTTCGCTCACGCCGGGAACCCGCGCGAGCGCCTTCTCGACGCGGCTCACGCAGGCAGCGCAGGTCATCCCGTCGATCCTGAGCAAGACCGCCGCTTCCACCTCGTCGGGGGGGCGCGGCTTCCGATCGGCTTCCAAGGCCACCATCAGGCAAAACCTTACAGTTCACTGGCAGCTTTGGATATGGGGATTCCACCCCAGGGAAGGTCAAGCCGCGATCAACCCACGGACTTTCTTGAGAAAACCCTCGGCGCGATCAAAGGCGCTTCAGCAATTCCGCTTTCTTCGCCTCGAATTCTGCATCCGTCAGCACGCCCGAGCTGTGCAGGTCTCCGAGCTTCTTCAGATTCTCCATGATTGCCGCGCTCGCGGTGTGGGGTGCGGGGGCAGCCGGCGGTGAGGGTGCCGGAGCTTGCGGCGTGACATGGGCCGATGCCGGAAGCTGTGCGACGATCTGGTCCGCCATTTCCTGTGCGCAGGTGCCCTGTGCCATCGTCGCAATATAGATGCTGAGGATGATCGCGAAGATCAGAGGGACGATGCCGACGTACCAGAAGAGCGCCGTCAGGATGAGACAGGCGACGCAGGTGAGCAGCATATAATATAAATGTAGAAAATCGCGGCGAGCGTCGTCTCGACGTCGACGCGGCTCTTCGCCATGGGTGCCTCTTCCTCCGCCGCCCCCGGCGCTTTCGAGGCGGTCATTCAATCCCCGCGAGGGTCCCGAGTCCAGTGCCTAGCGCCCGGCTTTTGCCGCCGGGGAGGACCTGATATACCCTGCGGCCCCAGCAGTTCCGGAAGGCGTCGTGCATGTTCCTTCTCATCGATAACTACGACAGCTTTACCTACAATCTCTGGCACTTCCTCGGCGAGCTCGGGGCGGAGGTGACGGTGCGGCGGAACGACAAGATCAGCGTCGCCGACGCGCTTGGGATGCGGCCGGAGGGGATCGTGATCTCGCCGGGTCCGAGCGATCCCGACCACGCGGGCATCTGCCTCGATCTCGTTCGCGCCTCGGGCGATACACCGCTCCTTGGAGTCTGCCTCGGGCATCAGGCGGTCGGTCAGGCCTTCGGCGGCAAAATCGTGCGGGCACCCGCGCCCATGCACGGCAAGCTGAGCCGCATCCAGCACAACGGCACCGGCGTCTTCAAGGGATTCAATCGCGGTCCGTTCCAGGCGACGCGCTATCACTCGCTGGTGGTCGAGCGCCAATCCATGCCCGCTTGCCTCAGCATCAATGCCGAGACCGAGGATGGCGTCGTCATGGGGGTGATGCACCGCGAGCGCCCGATCCATGGCGTACAATTCCATCCCGAGAGCATCGCCTCCGAGAGCGGGCACGCGCTTCTCGCCAACTTCATCGACCTCGCGCGCCGCGCGCCGCTCGCGGCCTGAGAGCGGCGCCTTGGCGATCGACACCACCGAGTTCCGCGCGCTCATCGCGAAGGCAGCGCAGGGGCTACGCCTCAGCGAGGCCGAGGCGGCCGGCGCCTTCGACGCGATGATGTCCGGGAATGCCACGCCCGCGCAGATGGGCGGCTTCCTCATGGCGCTCCGCGTGCGCGGCGAGAGCGTCGAGGAGATCACGGGCGCCGCCCGCGCGATGCGCTCGAAGATGATCGCAATCGAGGCGCCGCCCCATGCCATGGATATCGTGGGGACCGGCGGCGATGCCTCCGGCTCCTTCAACGTCTCCACCGCCTCGGCGCTGGTGGTTGCGGGCTGCGGCGTGCCGGTCGCAAAGCATGGCAACCGCAAGATGTCCTCGCAGAGCGGCGCCGCCGACGTGCTCTCCGCTCTCGGCGTCAACATCGACGCGGATTTCGCCCTGGTGCGCCGCGCAATCTTTGAGGCCGGCATCGGCTTCCTGATGGCGCAGCGCCATCACGCCGCGATGCGGCACGTGGGACCGACCCGCGTGGAGCTCGGCACGCGTACGATCTTCAACCTCCTGGGTCCGGTCTCCAATCCCGCTGGCGTCAAGCGCCAGCTCGTGGGCGTCTTCGCGCCGGAATGGGTGCGGCCCATCGCGGAGGTTTTGGGAAAGCTGGGCTCCGAAGCCGCCTGGGTCATCCATGGTGACGGCATGGACGAGATCACCACTACCGGAACCACCGTGGTGGCGGAGCTCAGGGGCGGCAAGGTCACGAGCCGCGAAGTAACGCCGGAGGAAGCGGGTCTCCCGCGGGCAACGCGCGAAGCCCTCAAAGGCGGAGAGCCCACAGAGAACGCGGCGCGGCTCCGCGCGCTCCTCCAGGGCGAGAAAGGCCCGCTTCGCGACATCGTTCTCCTCAACAGCGCGGCGGCGCTGATCGTCGCGGGGAAGGCGAAGACGCTCAAAGACGGCGTGGCACTCGCAGCAGAGGCGATCGATCGCGGGAAGGCGACTGCCGCCCTCGATCGGATGGTCGCCATTACCAACGAGCCCCCACCCCCACCGCCGCAATCGCCATGACCAACGTGCTCGAGCGCATCTGCGCGACCAAGCGAGAGGAAGTCGCCCGCGCCAAATCCGCGCGTCCGCTCGCGGAGGTCGAGCGCGCGGCCCGCACCGCGCCAGCACCCCGGGGGTTCATCGCCGCACTCGAGCGCGCGGTTGCTGAGGGACGCTACGGCCTCATCGCAGAGATCAAGCGCGCGAGTCCCAGCGCCGGGCTGATCCGGCCCGATTTCGACCCCACCGCGCTCGCGCACGCCTACGCGCGAGGAGGCGCCTCTTGCCTCTCGATCCTTACTGACGAGCCCTACTTCCAGGGCAAGCCGGAATATCTCGTCGCGGCACGTGCGGCGACGATGCTGCCGGTCCTGCGCAAGGACTTTCTGCTGGAGCCCTATCAGATCGCGGAGAGCCGGGCGATGGGAGCGGATTGTGTGCTGCTGATCCTCGCGGCCCTCACGGACGCCGAGGCGGCGACGCTGGAGGCGGCAGCGCGCGACCGCGACATGGATGTGCTCGCGGAGGTGCACGACCGCGCGGAGCTCGACCGCGCGCTTCGGCTCAAGACGCGGCTCATCGGCATAAACAATCGCAATCTCAAGACGTTGAAAGTCGATCTCGCCACAACCGAAGCGCTCAGCCGCGATTTTCCGAAGGATAGGGTGATCGTCAGCGAAAGCGGGTTAAATTCGCCCGCAGACCTCGCGAAATTGGGTAAATCCGGCGCGAAGTGCTTCCTCGTCGGCGAGTCGCTCATGCGGAAACCCGATGTGGAGGCCGCGACTCGGGCCCTCCTCGGCCCAATCGACGCTGCAGCCCCGGTGAACTCATGAGTTCCCTCAGCCATTTCGACCGGAAAGGCAACGCCATCATGGTCGATGTCTCCGGCAAGCCGGAGACGGAGCGCGTTGCCACCGCCGCGGCTTCGGTGCTCATGAAACCCGAGACCTTGACGCTGATCCTCGCAGGCGGCGTGAAGAAGGGCGATGTACTCGCGGTCGCGCGCCTTGCAGGCATCATGGCGGCGAAGCGTACGCCGGACCTCATTCCACTCTGTCATCCGCTAGCGCTTTCTTCCGTGACCGTCGAGCTCACGCCCGATCCGAAGCGCAGCGCAATCGATGTCGTCGCGACCTGCAAGGTCACGGGGCGCACGGGAGTGGAAATGGAAGCACTTACAGCGGCTTCCGTGGCGGCCCTCACAATCTACGACATGTGCAAGGCCGTCGACCGCGGAATGACCGTGACGGAGCTACGGATTGTCCATAAATCCGGCGGCAAATCCGGCGCGTACGAGGCGACGTAATGATCTCGGTGGAGGAAGCACGCAAGCGCCTGCTGCGCCCGCTGAAGCCACTGGCGGCCGAGCAAGTAGGGTTGGCGGAGGCCTTCGGCCGGGTGCTCGCGGAGAATGTGACTGCGCGCCGAACCCAGCCGCCGGCGGCTCTCTCGGCCATGGACGGCTATGCCGTCCGCACAGCCGATGTCGCCCGTGTTCCCGTCCGGCTCAAAGTCGTGGGGGCCGTGCCAGCGGGGAATTCGTACGACAAGCCCGTGCGCCCCGGAGAGGCGGTCCGCATCTTCACGGGGGCGCCGCTTCCCGAAGGCACGGATGCGATCGTGATCCAGGAGGACACCGAGCGCGAGGGTGACATCGTCGTCGTTAAGGAGGGCGCGCCCGGGGGTCGCTACGTGCGGCCGGCCGGACTCGATTTCGTCGCGGGAAGCGTCGGCATCGTCGCCGGCCGGCGCCTCACTGCGCGCGACATCGGCCTCGCAGCGGCGATGGACCGTCCCTGGCTCATGGTGCGTCGGCGTCCGCGCGTTGCGATCCTCGCGACCGGCGACGAGATCGTCATGCCCGGCGATCCCATCGGCCCCAATCAGATCGTGAGCTCCAACAGCATCGCGCTCGGTGCCTTCGTCAGGGCCTGCGGCGGAATTCCACTTCAGCTCGGCATCGCCGCCGACCGACCCGAGGCACTCCGCCAGGCAGCGGAGGGGGCGCGCGGTGCGGATCTTCTCGTCACCACCGGCGGCGCCTCCGTCGGCGAGCACGATCTCGTCAAGGACGCGCTGGGCGCCGCGGGGCTCGAGCTGGATTTCTGGAAGATCGCGATGCGGCCTGGAAAGCCGCTGATGGTCGGGCGCTATCGCGACGCCGCCATGGTGGGCCTGCCGGGGAATCCCGTCTCCACCCTCGTCTGCGCGCTCATCTTCTTGAAGCCCGCAATCGAGCATCTCTCCGGCTTAGATCCCAGCGCGGAGCCGCCGGCAACGGCGCGGCTCGCAAGGCCTCTGCCTGAGAACGACCGGCGCGAGGATTATCTCCGCGCCACTCTCGCCCGCGGCGCCGACGGCGATCTCGAGGCGACGCCCTTCGAGAAGCAGGACAGCTCCATGATCTCCCTGCTCGCGCGCTCCGACTGCCTCGTGGTGCGGCCGCCACTTGCACCGGCTGCCGCGAAGGGTGAGCGCGTCACGATCATCCCGCTCGGAGGCGGGCTCCTCGCCCTCTGAGGCGAGAGCGATGGACACGCTCCTCCTCAAGCTGGTGGTGACGCCGGTCCTCATCGGCGTCGCGACGCTGATCGGGCGCCGCTGGGGCCAAGCCATCGGTGGTTGGCTCGTGGGCCTGCCCCTGACCTCGGCGCCAATTTCCTTCTTCTTCGCCCTCGATCACGGCACGCAGTTCGCGGCCGATGCGACCGCGGGCTCGCTCCTGGGGATCGCCGCGGAATCAAGTTTCTGCATCGCCTATGCCGCCTGCGCGCGCCGCGCGGGCTGGCCGGGCGCGCTCCTCGTGGGATCCTGCGCCTTCGCCGCGGCCGTCGCGATCTTGAGCGTGTTGCCGCCGCTATCGCGCCCCGCCATTGTCGCCCTCCCCCTCGCGGTTCTCTTGCTGGCGCTCTACGTGACGCCGCGGTTCAAGCCGGGAACGCCGATCGCGGCGGCTCCGCGCTGGGATCTTCCCGCGCGCATGGTCGCGACGACGGCACTCGTCGTCGTCCTCACGGCAACGGCGGGCCGGCTAGGGCCGCAGCTCAGCGGCATCGTCGCGACGTATCCTCTCTTCGCCTCGGTGCTCGCGGTATTCGGGCATCGCGCCTACGGAGCCGACGCCGCGCTCAATGTCCTGCGGGGACTGCTGCTCGGTCTCTTTTCCTTCGCGGCTTTCTTCGTCGTGCTCGGTGCCGCGATCGTCCCGCTCGGCATCGCCGAGGCTTTCGCGCTCGCGACCCTCGCGGCGCTCGCGACGCAGGGGCTCTCGTTGCAGGTCGTGCGGCGCGGCCTGCGCTAGCATTGACGCAAGCGGAGGCTGGTGCAAACATGGAACAATGTTCCAATCCGCCCGAGGCCGCAAAGCACCGGCGCAGCGATCGGTACGCGGCCTCCTCGATATATTGGAGGTGCTGGCGGAGGCGGGCGACGGTCTCGCGCTCACGGAGATTGCAGGCCGCGTCAAACTCGCCAAGAGCGCGACGCATCGCCTCCTGACTACCCTCTGCGAGCGAGGGCTCGCCATTCAGGACGAGGCGACGCAGCATTATCGGCTCACCATGCTGCTCGCGGCGCTGGGCTTTCGCTTTCTCGCGGAGACCGGCATCACGGAGATCTGCCAGCCCGTGCTCGACCGTCTCGCCGCCGAGACCGGCGAGCTCGCGCGCATGGCGATCGTGGAGCCGCCGAGGATGACATGGACCGCGAAGGCGCAGGGCGCGCGCAGCGGCCTGCGCTACGATCCCGACATGGGCCGCGAGGTGATCCTGCATGCGACCGCCACGGGCAAGGCCTGGCTCGCGACCCTCCCGGAGCGCGAGGCGCTGGCACTCGTCCGCAAGCGCGGCTACGGGACCCCCGCTCGCTTCGGCCCGCGTGCGGTGCGGAACGAGGCCGAGCTCAAGCGCGAGCTCGCGGAGACGCGCCGCCGTGGCTATGGCGTGGCCCTCGAGGAAGGCGAGCCCGGAACGGCGGCGATTGCCTGCGTCATCCGTGCCTCCCTCGCGCCCAACGCGCCGGTCGTCGCGACCGTGAGCATCGCGGGCCCCGTGGTGCGCCTGACGCCCGCGCGGCGGGGCGCGCTCTCGCGCGCCGTCTTCGCTGCCGCGCGCGAGCTCTCGAGCCTCTGGCCGATCCGCCGGCATCTCGAGGCGAGCGGCCGCCTCGCGCGGAGCGCCTGAGCCATGACCGAGGTAGCGATCCGCCCCACGGTTCCCCGCCGCCTATCGGCTTTCCTGCACCGGCGAGCGCGACTCATCGCGGCGTTCCTGATCCTCTTCGTCGGGTGGGAGCTCGGCGTCCGCCTTTTCCACGTCAAGGAATACCTGCTTCCGCCGCCGAGCCTCGTGCTCTACGCATTTCTCGGGCATTGGCAGACCGTACTCGCGAGCGCCTGGACGACGACGTTGGAGATACTCGCGGGTTATGCCGTGGGCGTCGTCGTGAGCGTGCCGCTCGCGCTCGCGATCTCCTATTCGCGCTTCCTCGAGGAGACCGCCTATCCCGTGATCGTCTTCCTGCAGATCGTGCCGAAGATCGCGGTGGCGCCGCTGTTCATCATCTGGTTCGGGTTCGGCTTCACGCCGAAGCTGCTGCTGGTCTTCCTGCTGTCGTTCTTTCCGATCGTCGTGAGCAGCATCGCGGGCTTCAAGTCGATCGATCCCGAGATCATGGATTTCGCGCGCTCGACCGGCGCGCGGAACCTCCTGCTCTTCGCGAAGATCCGCCTCCCGCACGCGCTCCCGGAAATCTTCACGGGACTCAAGGTCGGCGCGGCGTTCTCCGCGACCGCCGCCGTCGTCGCCGAGTTCGTGGCCTCCGACCGCGGGCTCGGCTACCTGCTCCTGCAGTACAACGGCGACCTCAACACGCCCATGGTCTTTGCCACGATCGTCCTGCTGAGCCTCATCGGCCTCGCGGTCTACTATTCGGTTGTGCTGATCGAGCGCCTGACGATCCCCTGGCACGTATCGCAAGACAGCGCCCAGAGCGCGCTGGAGCCGATCTGATGCAAAAACCGACATCAAAATCCCGGGAGGACGCCTCATGCTTCGCACTGCTCTCCGCGCCTTAGCAGCCGCCGCGGCGCTGACGACCCTCGCCTTTCCCGCCGTCGCGGCGGACCAGGTCTCGCTGCGCTTCAACTGGTATCTGGGCGGGCTCCACACGCCCTTCTATCTCGGAAAGGAGCGCGGCTATTACGCGCAGGAGGGCATCGACATCACGCTCAACGAGGGCCGCGGCTCCGCCAACACCGTGCAGGTCGTGGCCGCGGGCTCGGATACCTTCGGGATGGCGGATGCCGGGAGCCTCATGCTCGTCGCGGCGAAGGGCGGCGAGGTCCAGGCCGTGATGTCGCTCCTCAATACCTCAGGCTTCGGCGTGATCTCGCTTGCGGAGACCGGAATCAAGACGCCGAGCGACCTCGAAGGGAAACGTCTCGCCGTCACCGCCGGCGACGCGCTGACGCAGCTCTTCCCAGCCATCGTGAAATCGAACCATCTCGACATGAGCAAGATCACGCTCGTGCAGGTCGATCCCGCGGGGAAGGTCGTCTCGGTGCTGGAGAAGCGCGCCGACGCGCTCTTGGGCGGCATCGACGATCAGTTCTTCCTCATCAAGTACAAGGGCTTCAATCCCGTCGCCATGCGTTTTGCCGATACCGGCGCAAATACCATCGGCATGACGATCCTCGCGACCAACGAGACCGTGACAAAGCGCGCGGACATGGTGCGCCGCTTCGTCAAGGCGACGCAGCGCTCTTGGGAGGCCGCGCGCAGCGAGCCCGACGCCGCCGTCGCCGCAGCGCTCAAGTCAAAGCCCGACCTCAACGCGCAGTCGACGAAGGACCAACTCCTCATGGATCTGAGCCTCCTCGCCTCGCCCGCGACCGCGGGAAAGCCCGTAGGCTGGGGAGCGGACTCCGATTGGGAGACGACAAAGAAGCTCCTGGCGGAATACCGCGACCTCAAGACCGACAAGCCCGCCTCGGCCTTCTACACGAACGAGTTCATCTCGAAGTAGCGGGGATGCCGGACATGACGTCCCCCAAACGTCCGGTCCCCCTCGAAGTCGTGCCCGCGAGGGCGCGGCCGACGGCGATCTCGGTCGAGGGCGCGAGCAAGCTCTTCGGTCATGGAGAGCGCCGCCTGACCGCCCTCGACGAGATCGATCTCGCCGTGAGCGCCGGCGAGTTCGTGGCGATCGTCGGCCCCTCCGGATGCGGCAAGAGCACGCTGCTGCGAATCATCGCGGGCATCCTCACAGCGAGCACGGGGAGGATCGCCGTGAACGACGCGCCCGTGACGGGGCCCGTCACGGGGCTCGGCATCGTCTTCCAGAACCCGGTGCTCCTGGATTGGCGGAACGTCCTCGATAACGTCCTCGTGCAGATCGAGCTGCGCAGTCTCGGCCGCGCGCAATATGTGGATCGCGCGCGGCAGCTCCTGGCGGCAGTAGGGCTCGGCGATTTCGCGGAGCGCTATCCGCGGCAGCTCTCCGGGGGCATGCGGCAGCGGGCTGCAATCGTGCGCGCGCTCATCCACGACCCGCCGCTCCTTCTCATGGACGAACCCTTCGGCGCGCTCGATGCCTTGACGCGCGAGCAGATGCGCATCGACCTCGAGGGGCTCTGGCTCAAGAGCCGCAAGACCGTGCTCTTCGTCACGCACAGCATCGACGAGGCGGTGCTCCTCGCGGACCGGGTCATCGTGATGTCGCCGCGGCCGGGACGCATCGAGCAGACGATCGAGATCCAGCTTCCCCGCCCGCGCGGTCTCGAAGCGCGCAAGCACCCCTTCTTCCTGCAAGCGACCGAGCGGATCACCAACCTCTTCCTCTCGCGGGGCGTCCTGCACCGCGCCAACGCCTTGAGCATCGCCTGACCCGATGCCCACCATCGAAAGGAGATCCCCGCCATGACCGACCTGAGCCTCCGCGGCATCGTCGCCGCGCCGATGCTGCCGATGCGACCAGATTTCTCGATCGACTGGGAGAACACCGCTTCCTACATCGCGGGGATCGCGCGGACCCGCCCCACCGCGATCGCCATGAACATGGATGCGAGCGAGGGCCCGTCGCTCTCGCGCGAGGAGCAGCTCGAGGTGCTGCGGGTCTCCCGCAAGGCGATCGGCGATCACTGTGCGCTCGTCTCCGGGCTCATCGCGGGCTCGACTGCGGATGCCGTGAGCTTCGGGCGCGATCTCAAGGCCGCGGGCGCGCAAGGCTTTGCGATCTTCCCCCCCTTCCCGACCTTCCTCGGCAACCCCGTGCCGTCAGAGATGATCTATCGGTATCACCACGCGATTGCCGAGGGCGTGGGATTGCCGATCATCGGCTTCCAGTTCCCGGTCGCTTGGGGCCCCAATTTTCCGCCGGAGACGCTGCGGCGGCTCGCCTCGATCCCACAATTCATCGGGCTCAAGGAGGCCTCCTTCGACACCACCAAGACTGTCGAGACCATCGAGGCCGCCCGCGCGCTGCCGCGCAAGATCGGCGTGATGACCGGGAGCGACACCTTCATCCTGGAGGCGATGATCATGGGCTGCGACGGCGCGCTCATCGGCTTCGCGGGGATCGCGACGGACCAACTCATCGCCATGCACGAGGCCGTAGGCAAGCGGGACTTTGCCACCGCCTTCGAGATTTGGGGCCGACTCGGACCGCTAGCCCGCTTTTGCTGGCGCGCGCCGATCCGTGACTATCGTCCGCGCATGAAGGAGGTGCTGGCTATGCAGGGCGTACTGCGCTCCGCCGCAGTGCGCCCACCGCAGCTCGGCATCGACGATGCCGAGCGCTCGGAGCTGCGACGCCTCGCCGAAGCGGCCGGTCTCATCGCCTCCGGCGCGCGGCGCGCTGCTGGGGATTGAACCGGCACTAGTTCGGCGCCCAGAGCAGCGCGCGCGTCTCGCCGAGCTGGCGCCGCGCCTTCACCCAGCTCTCGCCCCCGTCCTTGCTGTAGAAGACCTGCCCGAGGCTGGTCGAGGCAAAGAGGAGGGACGGGTCCGCAGGGTCCGTTGCGACGCACCAGGGCGTGCTCAAGATCTCGCCGGGGAGTTGCGCGTCCTCCCAGTGCGCTCCGCGATCGCGGCTTCGCAGTAGGCGTCCCGTCGAGCCCGGCGGCCCATCGCCATTCGTTAAGAAGAGCACTCCGCTCCGGTCCGCGCGCGGCACGATCGAGCGCGTGTACTGCCACGGAGAATCCAACGGCTGCAGCGTCCAGCTCGCGCCATCGTCGTGGCTCACATGCAGGCCCTTGTTCGTGGTGGCGAAGAGCGTGCGGTTACCGTTGTGGAGGATCGCGAGACCATGCACGTCGTCCGAGGCCATGCCGGCCGAGGCCTCAGCGAAGGTCTTGCCGCCGTCGCTGCTCCGCCAAACGCCGCCGATCTCGAGGCCCGCGAGCACGAGGTCACGATCCTCGGAATCGAAGACGATCTGCGTCACTCTCGGCAGCAAGACTGCCCTACAAGTCTCTGGCAACCCGACCTCGAGGCGGCGCCAGCTTCTTCCACCATCTTCTGAGCGGAAGAGTGCAGCAGGCCGCGTCCCCGCGAGGATCACGCTGGGATCATGCGGCGAGCGCGCGAGCGACCAGACGCAAAGCGAATCCATGGGCGAGGCGATGTGCGTGAAGTGGCCCGTCTTGCGATCGAGCCGATAGGCACCGGAATCCGTGCCGGCGAGGATTTCGTCGGGAACGCGGGGATCGCGGTTTAGCGCCCAGATCCGAGATTCGCTATAGAGACCGGAGTCGCTGAGATACCGCCCGAGGCTCTCGCCGAAATCGTCGCTATACCAGAGCGACAAACCAATGGTTCCGAGAAAAAGACGAGGCTGCATTTGCGCGTCCCTCCCGCACGCATGTTAGCAGCCCGCGCGCCGCCGCACGACGCAGGCGGCGCGGAAACCGGAGAAGACGCTGCTTGACGCCGCGCGAGAACTAAACTAGAACATGCGCCGGTTGTTGTTTTGTTCTTTCGCCGGAGTGGCCCCACTTGCCTATGCTTCTCCAGACCTCTAGCGGCGATCCCTGAGACGCGGAGATAGACGATGCTCACAAGGAAGCAGCACGAGCTTCTCCTCTTCATCAACCGACGACTCGGTGAGAGCGGGGTGTCGCCCTCTTTCGAAGAGATGAAGGAGGCGCTCAATCTCAAATCCAAGTCGGGCATCCACCGTCTGATCAGCGGGCTCGAGGAGCGGGGCTTCATCAAGCGCCTTGCCCACCGGGCACGCGCACTCGAGGTGGTGAAGCTTCCGGAGGAGACGGCGGTTGCTCCGCCGAAGCCCGCCGAGCGCGGCCGCTTCTCGCCGACGGTCATTCGCGGCGATTTCAAGTCTGCGCTCTCCGGCGCACCTGTCGCTGCCAGCGGCGAGGCCGTGCAGCTCCCGCTTTACGGCCGCATCGCAGCGGGCACGCCGATCGAAGCGCTCCGCGACCAATCCACGACAGTGGGGATCCCCGCAAGCCTCATCGGCAGCGGTGATCACTATGCTCTCGAGGTTGCCGGCGACAGCATGATCGACGCCGGTATTTTCGACGGCGACACCGTGATCATTCAGCGCTGCGAGACCGCCGAGAACGGCAGCATCGTGGTGGCCCTCATCGACGAGAACGAGGTGACCCTGAAGCGCCTGCGTCGGCGCGGCGCCTCGATCGCGCTCGAGCCCGCCAACAAGACCTACGAGACCCGGATCTTCGGTCCCGACCGAGTCAAGGTGCAGGGCCGGCTCGTCGGGCTGCTGCGGCAGTACTGACGGGCGCGCGGGCTGGCGCCCAAGGCCGCTGTCCCCGCCAATCGCGGACGCTCTCGACGGTGATGGTATCGGCGTCGAGCCAGATCGCGTAACTCCCGTTCCTCCAGATATCGAAGCGGTCGATGACAGGCGTCCGCCGGCACGCCCCGCGGCTCGGCAGCGAGGCGATCACGAGATCGGCGTGCGCGCAGTCCTCTTCGAGCGCGCTCCGGTCGCGCGCGAGGGCGACAGCCCAGCCACTCCGTCGATAGAGACAGCCCTCGATGTCGCACGCGAGGAGGCCATCCGGGCTCGTGCCGTTCGCGGGAAAGACCGCTGAGACCGAGGTAGCGCCCCGGCGCGCCCAGGTCTCGATGACGAAGCCGGAGCGCTTGCCGGCCTCGACGAGATAGGTTCCGTCGGCCGAGCGCACCGCCATCGCGCCGGAGTCCCCGTCGACGAGCAGGTCCGGCGGCCGCGGCAGGAGGAGTGTCGCGTATCCGAGGGCGAGCGGCACCAGCCCCAGGAGGCGCCAGCGCCGCCGCCAGACGCAAAGCCAGAACCCGCCAAAGCTCAACAGCGCGAGGCCCCAGACCGGCATCGATGGCAGCACCGCGGCGGCGCCGGGCCAGGATGAGACTGCGAGGGCGATCTCCGCAATCGCCTCGATGCCCCACCCCATGGGCACGAGACCCCATTGCTCGAGGCCAATAGGCATGAGGAGACAGGAAAGCATCGCCCAGGGAATGACCCATATTCCCGTGAGCGGCACCGCGATCGCATTGGCGGCCGCGGAGTAGATTGGGAAGCGGTTGAAGTGGAATTCCGTGAGTGGCGCGGTGGCGAGGGTGGTGACGACGGTGGTGCAGAGCACGCCCAGCAGATAGAGCGCGACCCGGCGGCCGAACCCGGCGCCGCGGTGCCATTCCCCGAGCGGCGCGCGAAAGGTCTCGTAGAAGCCAACGAGGCCGGCGACGGCGGCGAAGGACATCTGAAAGCTCGGGCCCACTGCCGCAAAGGGGCTCGCGAGCATGATCGCGAGCGCCGCCCATGCGAGCCCGCGCGCGGAAAGTGCCATACGGTCGACGAGGATCGCCAGCAGCACCAGCGCGGTCATGATGAAGGAGCGCCGCGAGGAGACCGTAGCGCCGGAGAGCAGCATGTAGGCAAAGGTCACGAGAAGCGCCAGCGCCGCTGCACCCTTCTTCGTATTGAACCGAAGCGCGAGCCACGGCACCAGCGCGAGCCCCGTGCGCAGCACCAGGAAAGCGAGCCCCGCGACCAGCCCCATGTGCAGACCCGCGATGACAAGGATGTGCGCGAGGCCGGCATCGCGGAAGGCCTGCGCGTCGCGCTCGGGGATTGCGTGGGTCTCTCCGGTGATGATCGCCGCGGCGATGGCGCCATCGCGCCCTGGGAGCGCCGCGAGAATACGCTCGGTCATCCGCGCGCGGAGCGCAGCGACCCAGACTTGCCAGCCGCCTTCCGCCTCGCCCGGCAGCGCCCGCACTCGCCCTTCTGCATAGCCCACCGCACCGAGCCGATCGAAATAGGCGCGGCGCTGAAAGTCGTAGGCACCCGGCATTGCCGGTCCGGGCGGCGGATAGAGCGCGGCCGTCAGTGCCACTGCAGTGCCCGGCAATGGCGCGCTCTCGCCGCGCCGCAAAGTGATGCGAATACGCGCAGGGAGCGCCGCAGGGTCAATGCGCCCAATGCGGCTGGGTTCGATCAAGATGCGTCGCCCCGCCGCGACCGGCTCGACCTCGACGACCTTGCCCTCGACCGCCGCGTGCGGAAGCGCCTTGGCAAGGACCGGCGCCGCCGCCATGAGCGTCTCGATCTGCGCTGCTGCGAAACCCGTGGCGATGGCGGCAATCGCGATCGCAGCCGGAGCCCCGCGCCCGGCCCGATGGGCGAGCGCCACGCCGAGCAGTGCGATCGGCGTCGCAGCCAATCCAATCCAGAGCGGCGGCTCGACCGTAAGCGAGAAATAGATTCCGATCCCGAGCCCCAGGAATACAGGAAGCCAGAGAAACCAGCGATCACGCTCTGCTTCGACGGCGCGGCCTAAGGCCGCGAAGGGACGCAAGCTCGGCAGCCGCGTCGTCGCCCAGCCTGCCACACCCGCGCCGATCCCCACCCCTGCGTTGGCCATGCCCGGGGAGCCTAGCGGCGAGAGCGCTCATTTCCAATCGCCGTGGTAGAATTTTACTTTTCAACAGCCCGCGGACGTTGCGGCGGCGATTTTCATCCAATTGGCTCCGCGGCGACCCCGGCATGACGCTCTCGCGCGGATATGTTAGAGAGGCGAGAGGTCTCCATCACTTTCAGGCATCCCAGTCGCACGATGAGTGTCGTCGTTCGCTTCGCTCCCTCGCCCACGGGCTTTTTGCACATCGGCGGCGCGCGCACCGCACTCTTCAACTGGCTTTTCGCGAAGCACCACAAAGGCCGGTTCCTGCTGCGCATCGAGGACACCGACCGCGCGCGCTCGACCCAGGCCGCGGTCGACGCGATCATCGCCGGGCTCAAGTGGCTGGAGCTCGATTGGGACGGCGAGATCGTGCTGCAGTCGACGCGGATGGAGCGTCACGCTGCGGTCGCCCGAGAGCTCCTCGCTGAGGGGCGCGCCTATCACTGCTACTGCTTGCCGGAGGAACTCGAGACGATGCGAGAGCGCGCGCGCAAGGAAGGAAGGCCGGTCCGCTACGACGGCACCTGGCGCGACCGCGACCCGAAGGACGCGCCGCCTGGCATTCCGCCGGTGATCCGTCTCAAGGCGGAGCAGGAAGGCGACACCGTAATCGAGGATCGCGTGCAGGGCCGCGTCGTCGTCTCGAATGCGCAGCTCGACGATCTCATCATCCTGCGCTCCGACGGCTCACCCACGTACAACTTCTCCGTCGTGGTGGATGATCATGACATGGCGATCACGCATGTGATCCGCGGGGACGACCACCTGACGAACGCCTTCCGACAGACGCAGATCTATCGCGCGCTCGGCTGGGCGGAGCCGGTCTTCGCGCATGTGCCCATGATCCTGGGGCCCGACGGGGCAAAGCTCTCGAAGCGCCACGGCGCGCTCGGCGTCGAGGCCTATCGCGACATGGGCTACCTGCCGGAGGCGTTGCGGAACTATCTCGTGCGCCTCGGCTGGGGTCATGGCGATGCCGAGATCATCTCGACGGAGCAGGCGATCGAATGGTTCGATCTCGACGGTGTCGGCCGCGCGCCCGCGCGATTCGACTTTGTGAAGCTCGCCAATCTCAACGGCCATTACATCCGTCAGGCCGATGACCAGCGCCTGGCGGAACTCGTGACGCCGAGCCTGGAGCAGAAGCTCGGGCGCAAACTCGATGCTGCGGAGGCGGCGCGTTTGCTGCGGGCCATGCCGGGGCTGAAACCGCGGGCAAAGACAATCGTGGAGCTCGCGGAGAATGCCCGTTTTTACGTGGAGCGGCGGCCCATCCCGCTCGACGACAAAGCGACGGCCACGCTGACGGCTGAGGCCCGACGATTGCTGCGCGAGCTCTCGGCCACGCTCGCGACCGTCCCCTTCGAGGCAGCGGCGCTCGAGGCGGCAGTGCGCGCGAGTGCAGAAAATGCGGGTGCCAAGCTCGGCCTGTATGCCCAACCGCTCCGCGCCGCACTCGCGGGCAGCACCACGTCGCCGCCGATATTCGAGGTAATGGAAGTACTTGGCCGCGAGGAAGCGCTCGGCCGGATGGCGGATGCGCTGGCCACCGAGCCGGCCGCTACACGCATTTGATTCGCCTCAGCTCCGAGCCTATGCTTCATTCTGTTGCAGCGCACAACGCTTGTTCCAAGGAAGCGATCGATGACCGTTCAGAGTTCGGGCACGGCCCCGGCGCCTAAGGGCCCCGCCAAGACCAATGAGAACGTCACCCTCGTCGACAACAGCAACGGGAAGGAAGTCGTGTTCCCGCTGCTGCCGGGGACGGTCGGACCCAAGGTGATCGACATCCGCAAGCTCTATGCGGAGACCGGCCATTTCACTTATGACCCCGGCTTCACCTCCACCGGCTCCTGCGAATCCAAGATTACCTACATCGACGGCGACGTCGGTGAGCTGCTCTATCGCGGCTATCCCATCGAGGAACTCGCGGCGCACAGCGACTTCATGGAGGTGGCTTACCTTCTCACCAAGGGCGAGCTGCCGACCGCCCCGGAGAAGACGCAGTTCGAGCGCGACATCACCATGCACACCATGGTGCATGAGCAGATCAACAGCTTCTTCCGAGGCTTCCGTCGCGACGCGCATCCGATGGCGGTGATGTGCGGCGTGGTGGGCGCGCTCTCGGCCTTCTATCACGACAGCACCGACATCTCCGATGCGCATCAGCGGCTCATCGCGTCCTATCGGCTCATCGCGAAGATGCCGACGATTGCCGCCATGGCATTCAAGTATTCCGTGGGCCAGCCCTTCATGTATCCGCGCAACGATCTCAAATACGCGGAGAACTTCCTGCACATGACCTTCGCGGTGCCCTGCGAGCCGTACAAGGTCAATCCCGTGCTCGCGAAGGCGATGGATCTGATCTTCCTGCTGCACGCGGACCACGAGCAGAACGCCTCGACCTCGACAGTGCGGCTCGCGGGCTCGAGCGGCGCCAATCCCTTCGCCTGTATTGCAGCGGGGATCGCTTCGCTCTGGGGACCCGCGCATGGCGGCGCCAACGAGGCCGTGCTCAAGATGCTAATGCAAATCGGAACCAGGGACCGCATCCCCGAGTTCATCGAACGCGCCAAGAGCCGCGACGACCACTTCCGCATCATGGGTTTCGGCCATCGCGTCTACAAGAATTACGACCCGCGCGCGGCTGTCCTGCGCAAGGCCTGCCACGATGTGCTCGACGAGCTCGGCATTCGCGAGGAGCCGCTCCTCGATCTCGCCATGGAGCTCGAGCGCATCGCCCTCCACGACGAGTACTTCGTCTCCAAGAAGCTCTATCCCAACGTGGACTTCTATTCCGGCATCATCCTGCGCGCGATGGGCTTCCCGACCTCTATGTTTACCGCGCTCTTCGCGATCGCACGCACCGTGGGCTGGGTCGCGCAGTGGAATGAGATGATCGAGGATCCGAGCCAGAAGATCGGCCGGCCGCGACAGCTCTATACGGGCCATCCTCGCCGCCCCTTCGTGCCGGTCGATAAGCGTGGCTAGGCCGCAACGAAAAGGCGTCGGCGGCGGCTCGGCCGGCGGCGAGAGCGCAGCCCAGCGCAGGCGCCGGCAAACCGTCCCCGCGGCCGCTAACGACAACCGCATCTCACCCAAGCGGATCGGGCGCGGTCTATTGCTGCTTCTGGCCGCAGCAGCGCTGATGGGAATCCTGCTCCACTACGCCCTCGGCTAGGGCCTCTGCCGTTTCAGGAAGGCTTCCATCCGCTCCGCGGGCTCGGCTGTCGCGTAGGCATCGGCAAAGGTGTCGATGCCGCGGCGGATCGCGGCGGAGGTCGTGAGCTCCTCCCACTGCCGGATGAGCGATTTCTGCAGCCGGATCGCGTGCGGTCCGGCCGCGAGGATTGCTGCAATCCATTCCTCGACGGCGGCATCGAGTGCCTGCGCCTCGACCACGCGTTCGAGGAGACCCCAGCGCTCGGCCTTCTCTGCGTCGATGGTCTCGCCCGTGAAGAGGAGGCGGCGGGTCCGGCCCCAGCCGATGAGTTGCGGCAACAAGGCCGCCTCGATCACGGAGGGAATGCCGACCTTGACCTCGGGCATGCCGAGCTTGGCGCCGACGGCCGCGACGCGCATGTCGCAGGCGGCGGCGATCTCGAGCCCCGCGCCGAGCGCATAGCCCTCGATCCGCGCGATTGCCGGCACCGGGAGGCGCCGCAATCCCTCGCAGACGCGATGCAGCCCCGAGATGAACTCGCGTGCGGTCGAGGCGTCGAGCCCGGCCATCGCGCGAATGTCAGCGCCGCCGATGAAGGCCTTGCTGCCAGCACCGCGGAGCACCAGCACCCGCAGCTCCGCGTCACCGGCAAGCGCCGCAAGCACGCGTTCCAGCTCCGCCATCCGCGGGGGATCGAGGATGTTGAGCTTGCCTTGGTTCTCGACCGTGATCGTCGCAACGCGCCCCAGCGCGCCGCGCGTCTCCAGTTTGACCGCGACGCCCGCCACGCCGCTACCGCTCAGGCGCGCTGGATCAGCTCGATCTTGTAGCCGTCGGGATCCTCGATGAAGGCGATCACGGTCGTGCCGAACTTCACGGGCCCTGGCGCACGCGTGATCTTGACGCCTTCCTTCCCGAGCTTCGCGCAGGTCGCATAGACATCGGGAACGCCGATCGCGAGATGTCCGAAGCCCGTGCCGAGCGCATAGGGCTCCTTCTGGTCCCAGTTGTAGGTGAGCTCGACCACGGTGCTGTCGGTCTCGTCGCCGTAGCCCACGAAGGCCAGCGAGTATTTGCCCTCGGGCACATCGCGCTTGCGCAGGAGCTGCATGCCGAGAAGTCGCGTGTAGAAATCGACGGATTTCTCAAGATCGAACACCCGCACCATCGTGTGAAGCATGCGGCCCTTGATCGCGCCTTCCGCTGCCGTGCTCATGACTCTCCGCCTCCTCGCTCGCACTTTCGGTATCGACTGGGCGCGCGCACCTTAGGCCGCTCGTGCCTGCTCCGCAATGACCTGCAGCACCCGATCCGCGGCGCGAAGACCCGGCGACACGCCGCCTCGCCCGAGCCGCGCGAGGCCCTCCTCGCACGCTTCAAACTGCCGTTCGCGCGCGTGGCGATCGTCGAGGAGGCGTGTGAGCTCGGTTGCGAGCCGCTCCGGCGTGCAGGCCTCCTGCAGCAGCTCCGGTATCGCCGCCCGGTCCAGGATCAGGTTCACGAGATTGGCGAAACGCACTTTGACGAGGCGGCGCAGGATCGAGTGCGTGAGCGGATTGACGCGATAGGCCACCACCATCGGCACGCCCGCAAGCGCAAGCTCCAGCGTCACGGTGCCGGAAGCCGCGAGCGCGGCGTTGCTGGCGGCGAAGGCATCGTATTTCTCGGCGGTGCCCCGCAGCACGATTGTCCGGACCGGCCAATCCCGCACCGCCGCGCTCACTTCATCGAAGACGGTGCCGACCGTCGGGATCACCGCTCGGAGATCGCCGTAGCGATGCCGCAGGCGATCGATGGCGCCGCGGAAGATCGGCAGAAGCCGCCGCGCCTCGCCACGTCTGCTGCCTGGAAGAACCGCGATCACCGTGGCCTCCGGCTCGATCGCATGCCGGCGACGGAAACCCGCGCCGTCCCCCGCATCGGCCCCGCACTCCACCACT
Organism: Allostellaceae bacterium; assembly: GCA_035581425.1. Classification (GTDB taxonomy): domain Bacteria; phylum Pseudomonadota; class Alphaproteobacteria; order ATCC43930; family CGMCC-115725; genus DASZHJ01. The sequence continues at coordinate 25,810 of DATJVP010000058.1, forward strand.
GGATGGCCGACGTAGCTCGTGGAGAGGCCGACCTTCTCGAAATAGGGCGGCTCGAAGGGCAGCAGCGTCATCAAGTGATCGTACCAGCGCGCCATACGACGGGCCCGGCCGGGCCGCCAGGCCCAGACCATGGGCGCGACGTAATGAATGAGCGGCACCCGCTCGCCGCGGCGGCGCAGGCGCTGTGCCACACGCCAGGTGAAGCCGGAGCTATCGATGGTGACGACGGCATCGGGCTGCAGCCGCCGGACGGCTGCGACCGTCTCCTCGACGCGGCGGAAGATGCGCCGCGCCCGCGGCAGGACTTCCGCGACGCCCATGACTGCGAGGTCCGAGATGGGCACCAGGCTCGGGAGGCCCGCAACCTCCATGTTCTCGCCGCCCACGCCCGCGAAGCGGACCGCGCCGTGTGTACGCTCACGCAGCGCCGCCATTAACCGGGCGCCGAGCGCGTCGCCCGAGGGCTCGCCCGCGATCAGAAAGATGAGCGGACCCGGTGTCCCCGATCCCTCGCTCATCGAGCCGCGACCCCTATGACGAAGAGTCCCGCCTGATCCGCCGCGGCCGCCACCGCCGCACGATCGACGACGAGTGCGGCGCCAGCCTCGATCGCAATGCCTCTCAGCCCAGCCAGCGCCGCGGCCTCGACCGTGCGCACCCCGATCGTCGGCAAGTCGGCTCGGCGCTCCTGGCCGGGCTTGGCAATCTTGACTAGCACACCGCCAGGCCCGTCGCGGCGGAGCGGACCCGCGCGCGCAATCAGTGCATCGGTGCCGTCCGCTGCCTCGACCCCCAGCACGATCCCCTGCTGCACCACCGCCGCCTGTCCCACGTCGAGCGCACCCAACGCGCGCGCGACCTCGAGGCCGCGCGCGATGTCCGCGCGCGCGAGATCGTCGGGCTCGATACGGCCGAGCGGCCCCTTGGGCGCGAGGAGGCCGCCGAGGACGCTTTCGATGCCGACCACGCGAAAGCCCTCGCTCTCGAGCTCCTTGATAATGGCGCTCAGCAAGCCGTCGTCGCCGAGCGCGCGCAGACCGACGCGGGCGAAGAATTTCGCAGCACGCCAATCCGGCATCAGCGAGGCGAGCGAGGGCCGCCGCACCGGACCCGCCATCACGAGTTCCTCGACACCGTTCTCGCGGAGTACGCGGAGCCCTTCGGCGGCGGCACCGAGCCGCACGATCGCGTGGGGCGCATCGCCGAGGCGCTCGGGATCGGCCGCCCCTTGGAAGCCCAGTACGAATACCGGCCGCCCGGAGGCGCGGCAGGCATCGACGAGGCGCAGCGGCAGCTCGCCGGAACCGGCGAGGATGCCGAGCTTAGCCGCCATTGACGCCCTGAGGACGGCAGAAGCCGCGCTGGGAGTCCGCGCGGATGAAGCTCACGATGTCCCGCACGGGCTCCACCTCCGGGAATTGCCGTGCCACTTCCTCGACGCGCTCCGCGAGCGTCCCGCCCTCGCCGAACAGCATCTGATATGCGGTGCGAAGCCCCTGGACCTGCTCGCGCGAGAAGCCGCGGCGCTGCAGGCCCACGATATTGAGGCCGACGAGACGCGCGCGGTCGCCGACCACCTGGCCATAGGGGATCACGTCGCGCTCGACGCCGGTCACGCCGCCGATCATCGCGTGCTTTCCGATGCGCACGTACTGATGCACGGCAGAGAGACCGCCGAGGATCGCATAATCCTCGATCGTCACATGGCCCGCGAGGGTGGCGTTGTTCGCCATGATGACGCTGTCGCCGATGCGGCAGTCATGCGCGACATGGGCGCCCACCATGAAGAGGCAGCCGTCGCCGACCTTCGTCAGCATGCCGCCGCCACTGGTGCCGGGGTTCATGGTGACGTGCTCGCGGATGACGTTGCGGCGCCCGATCTCGAGCCGCGAGGGCTCGCCCTTGTATTTGAGATCCTGCGGCTGATGGCCGATCGAGGCGAAGGGGAAGATGCGCGTCCCGGCGCCGACCACGGTGCGGCCCGAGAGCGCCACGTGCGAGACGAGCTCGACATCTTCCTCGAGCACCGCCTCCGGACCCACGACGCAATAGGGACCGAGGCTTACTCCTGCCGCGATCCGCGCGCGCGGGTCGACGATCGCCGTCGGATGGATGGTGGCCATGGCGGACGAGCTCACTCGTCCATAATCATTGCAGTATAGGTCGCCTCGGCGCAGAGCTTCCCATCGACTTTCGCTTGGGCCTCGAACTTCCAGACGTTGCCGCGGCTGCGCAGCGCCGTCACGTAGACCTTGAGCGTGTCGCCGGGCACGACGGGGCGGCGAAAGCGCGCGCTCTCGACGCTCATGAAGTAGACGAGCCGCGTCGCGGAGAGCGTGCCGAGAGTGTGGACCACCAGCACCGCCGCAGTCTGCGCCATCGACTCGATGATCAGTACCCCCGGCATTACCGGGCGCTTCGGAAAATGACCCTGAAAGAACGACTCGTTGATGCTGACATTCTTGATGCCGACGGCGCGCTCGCCCGCGACCACATCCGTTACTTTGTCGATCATCAGGAAGGGATAGCGGTGCGGGATCAATTCCATGATCCGCAGAATGTCGATCTCGCTCACGATCGCGCTCGCGTGCTCGCGCGCTTCCATGATTACCCGCCTCTACGTTGCGCCAAGCGCCGCAGCGACGCGACTTGTCGGAAGAACTGCTGCTGCGCCACCGCGGGACTGCCGACTACCGTGGCGCCCGCTGGGACGTCGTCCATGACGCCGGCCTGCGCTCCGATACGTGCGCCCGCGCCGATGGTGAGATGCCCAATGAGACCGCCTTGGCCGCCGATCATGACCCTGTCGCCGAGCTTGGTGCTGCCGGAAATGCCAACCTGTGAGACCAGGACACAGCCGCGCCCGATGCGCACGTTGTGCCCGATCTGCACCAGATTATCAATCATCGTGCCCGCGCCGATTACCGTATCGGGGCCCGCGCCGCGGTCGATGGTGCTGTTGGCGCCGATCTCCACGTCGTCCTCGATTACGACGCGGCCGAGCTGCGGCACCTTGACTGCCCCTTTCGGATCGGGTGCGAAGCCGAAACCGTCCTGCCCCACGCGAACACCGGGGTAAAGGGTCACGCGCGAGCCGATGATGGCGTGACTCACCGTGACGTTCGCGCCGATCCTGACATCGTCGCCGAGCACGCTGCCGCGCCCGATGACGCTGCATGCCCCGATACGACAGCGTCGGCCGATCTCCACACCTTCCTCAACGACGGCAAAGGCCCCGATCGCCGCACCCTCGCCAATCGTGACGGTTGGATCGATGAGCGCGCTCCCATGCACCTGGGGTTGCGTCTGCGGCTCGGGATAAAAGGCCTGCGCGACGAGCGCATAGGCTCGGTAGGGTGTGGTCGTCAGCAGGAGGGCCATCCCCTTGGGCGCGCGCTCCGCCAAAGCCGGATCGACCAAGGCCGCGCCGGCGCCGGTGGCCTCGAAGGCACCAAGATATTTCTTGTTGTCGAGAAAGGCCACGTCGTCGGGACCGGCGGTCTCGAGCGGCGCCACATCACGCATGAGCCGCTCGGGATCCGCCCCGGCGTCGAGCCTCGCTCCCGTGCGTTCAGCCAGCGCCCGCAAGCTGTAGGGCCCGGCCACCCTGAAGAAGCGGGGATCGGCCATGGGGTCCTTATTACTGCGGCGGCGGCCGGAGCTGCAGGTCGAGCGGGGGCAACGCCGGCGGCTGCGCACCCGCCTGCGGTTGCGCCGGCGGATTGCGTGGTCCGCCTTTGCCCTTGCCGGGATCGGACTTGGGCGCCGCGGCGGGAGCCGGCGTCTCCGCGACCTTTGCCTGGGCCACTGTGACCGAGGGCAAACGCTCGTCGAGGCGCTGCATCGCTTCCGGCGTGATGTCGAATCCATCCTTGGCGAAGATCACCGCGCCCTTTTGAATGACCAGATTGGCCTTATGCTCGTTGGCGATCTCCGCCACGACGCGGAGCGCCTGGTCCTCCACCTTCCCCATCGCCTCCGAATAGACCTGCTGCCAGGCACGCTGCTTCGCCTGCACGCTGCGATCGAGCTCCTGCAGCTTCTTCTGGAAGTCGCGCATTTTCGCTTCGAGCTGCGCGGGCGTCATCGAGGCGCGCTGGCGCTCGATCTCCGCGCGCGCTTTCTGCAATTGGTCCTCCTGCTGCGCGACGTCCTTGGAAAAAGCCTGCCGCTGCGTGTCGATCTGCGCCTGCACGCCCTTGCCGGCCTTGGAGCCGTAGAGGAGTTGCTGCATGTCGACCATGACCATGACGGGAGCCGGCGGCGGCGCGGCCGGGGCGGCGGGTGCTGGCGTGGGTGCGGCAGCGGGCGCGGGCGCGGGAGCCGGCGCGGGTGCTGGAGCTGCCGGGTTGGCCGCGGGCGCCGGATTAGCTGCCGGCGCCGGCTGCGCCCAAACCGGGGCGATCGCAATCGCGACAAAAAGAGCCAGTGCGACCGAGGCCGCAACCGGCCGTAGCCAAGATAACCTCATCTAGAACCTCGTGCCGAAACTCACCCGGAAAAGCTCTTTCTTGTCGAAGCTCGCCTTCGCGAAGGGCTCCGCGACATCCAATCGGATCGGCCCCAACGGCGAGTTCCAGGAAACGCCCACCCCCGCAGATGCACGGATCTTATAGGTGTCCAAGATCGGATTCGTCTGGACCGGAACCTGATCTATTTTGGCGGCCATCCCGAAATCTGTGAAGACGCGTCCCGTAAGCCCGATTTCCTGCGGCAAGCCCAGTGGGAAGCCGAGCGAGATCGAGCCCACATAGTAGAGATTTCCACCGAGCGCGTCCCGGGTCACCGCGTCGCGGGGCCCGATGCCGCCGGTAGCGAAGCCGCGGAGATTGTCGCCGCCGATGAAGAAGCGGTCCTCGATCTCGACGGCCTGATTGATGCCAACGATGTAACCGCCTTCGCCGGTCACGCTAACCACCCATTGGGGAGCGATGGAATAGTAATACCCGGTGTTAACGATGGTGCGGAAATAACGCACCGTGCCGCCGAGCCCGGCGAGGTCGGTCGAAAGCTGGGCGAAATATCCTGCGGTCGGATCCTGCCGATTGTCGCGTCGGTCGTAGAGCAGCACTTGCCCGACCGCGGAGGTCGTACGCGCGCCCTCGGATTGCTTGATGTAGATCGAGGCCGAGCTGGCGACGTTGGTGATGTCGTCGCGGCGGAGCGTGTATTTCAGAGTCTGGCGCAGCGACTCGGTGATCTGATAGCCCGCGCGCAGCGCGCCGCCGACAGAGTCCTGATCGAATTGCGACTGCTGCTGCTCATCGCGTTTCAGGGCGAAGAGGTCGACGCCCGCGGTCATGTTGCGGTCGAGGAAATAGGGCTGGGTGAAGCTGAAATCGAGCTGCGTCAGCCGCTGCGCAATAGTGAAGCCGAGCCGCAGGTCCTGGCCGCGACCCAGCAGATTGCGCTCACGGATAGAGACGTCGGCGAGCGGTCCGTCCGTAGTGGAGAAGCCCACGCCGATCGAGAACTCGCCGGTCGATTGCTCCTCGACGTTGACGTTGATGACGGTCTTGTCAGGTGCGCTTCCGGGATCGGTGGTGACGTCGACCTTCTTAAAGAAGCCGAGGTTGCGAATTCTCTGCTGCGAGCGCCGGAGCCGCGCGGCATTGAAGGCGTCGCCCTCGACCAGCCGGAACTCGCGTCGGATCACCTTGTCGAGCGTGCGCACATTGCCCGCGATATTGATGCGCTCGACGTAGACGCGTGGCCCCTCCTTCACGTCGAAGGTGATGTCGATCGTGTGCGTGTCCGCGTGGCGCGTCACGCGCGGCTGGATGTCGACGAAGGCGTAGCCGCGATTGCCGAGCGCGTCGGTAAGCGCGGTGATCGTCGCCTCGACCTGGTCCGCGTTGTAGCGATCCCCGGGTCGCATCGTGAGATAGGCCTTGAGCTCGTCGGGATTGATATCCTTGAGCTGGTTGACGAGGTCGACGGTGCCGAACTTGTACCGCTCACCCTCCTCGATCGTGTAGGTGAGATAGAAGCCGTCGCGCGAGGGCGCGAGCTCCGCCACGGCGGAGACCACGCGAAAATCGGCGTAACCCTCGGAGAGATAGAATTTCCGCAGGAGCTCGCGGTCGTAGGTGATGCGGTCGGGGTCGTAGATATCGTCACTGCTGAAGAAGCGATACCAGCGGGATTCCCGAGTCTGGATCACCTCCTTGAGCCGGCTCGGGCTGAACTCGTGGGCGCCGATGAAGCTGATGCGCTTGATCCCGGTCGAGGCGCCCTCGTCGATCTCGAAGACGAGGTCGACGCGGTTCTGCGGCAGCTGGATCACCTTGGGATCGACGCTCGCGGCGAAGCGGCCGTTCCGGCGATAGAGGTCGAGAATGCGTTTGACGTCGGATTGCACTTTGGTGCGCGTGAAGACCGTGCGCGGCTTGAGCTGAACTTCCGTCAGAAGCTGCTGGTCGTTGAGCTTCTTGTTCCCCTCGAAGGCGATGCGGTTGATGATGGGATTCTCGACGACATGCACGACGAGAGCGTCGCCCTCGCGCTTGATGCTCACATCGGCGAAGAGACCGGTCGCGAAGAGCGCCTTGAGCGAGCGGTCGATGCGGTCGGCGTCGAAGGGGTCGCCGGGCTGGATCAGAAGATAGGAACGGATCGTCTCGGGCTCGATGCGCTCGGTTCCCTCGACCCGGATCTCGCTGACGCGGCCACCGGTCTGCTGCTGAGGCGCATTCGCCGGAGGCTTACCGGGGGCAACCGCAGGAGCGGCCGGTCGCGGCGTCGCTCGAGCGGGGGGCTGACCGGGCCCCGGCGCCGGGGTGGGCGGAGGACTCGTCTGCGCTCGCAGCGGCACGGGCGCGCTCGCCACGACCGCAACGGTCGCCGCCGCGGCCGCGCGGAACACAGCACGAGCGAGAACCTCACGCACGGCTTCCCCCACCCTCCCAAAATTTCCGTGAGCCGCTAGGTCACCAAGCCCTTCAGGAAGGCGATCACCCCGAGATCGTTCAAGGTGACGAACACCATCAGCGTCAGCACCAGCGCGAGCCCGATGCGAAAGCCGAATTCCTGCGCGCGCTGGCCCAAGGGCCGGCCTCGGATTGCTTCTGCGGCATAGAACAGGAGATGCCCGCCGTCAAGGACAGGGATGGGAAATAAGTTGATTAGTCCAAGATTGATCGAGATGATCGCCATGAAATCGATGAGCGCGAAGATACCGCCGCGCGCGACCTCGGCGGACATTTGCGCGATCTTGATCGGGCCGCCCGCATCCTCGGAACTGCGTCTCCCTACGATCATTTGCCCGACGGCTTCCAACGTGCTCGTGACCCTGCTCCATGTCTCGAGACCGGCGTGCCAGACTGCGGTCGCCGGATCCAACTGAACGTAGGCAGGAATCTGTCCCTTTATCCCCAGCCGTGGGACGCGCCGGACATTGCCGAGCATGTCCTTCTCTTCGTTGAGCTCGGGAGTCGCATGGAGCGTTACCTGATTGCCGTCGCGCCGCACGGTGATCTCGACGGGTGTCCCCGTGTTGAGGAGGATCGTCTGCACGATATCCTCGAAGCGATCGACCGATTTCCCGTCGATGGCAACGATCACGTCATGCGGTTGGATACCGGCGTGCGCGGCGGGGCTGTCGGGAAGGACGTCGCTCACCTCGCTCGAGGTGAAGGGTTGCCCGATCGTCATGAAGAAGCCCGCGAACACCACCAGCGAAAAGATGAAATTTGCGAGCGGTCCGGCAGCGACGATCTCGATCCGCTGCAGAAGCCGCTTGTGATAGAAGGAGACCGATTTCTCGGCCGGGCTCATGGCCTCGACGGCGCCCTCATCGGGGCGTGAGGCGGCATCGGCGTCGCCGAACATCCGCACATATCCGCCGAGGGGAACGATGCCGACGCGCCAGCGCGTGCCCGAGCGAGCCGTCCAACCGAAGAGCTCCGGACCGAAGCCGATCGAGAAGACGTCGACGCGCACGCCATTTCGCCGCGCAGCAAGGTAGTGCCCGAGCTCGTGCACGAAAACGAGCACAGTCAAAACGACGAGGAAGGGCAGGATGTAGCCGAGACCTCCGGTGATGGACGCCATGGGTCCTTACGTCTCCTTCCCTGCCCCTTCGAGGGGCGTGCGCGGGCCAAACATTAGCAGCAAATTCGGCCCCGTCTTTGTCAAAATTATGAACAGCATCATGGAGTCCCGCCGGGTCAACCCCAGGCCAGGGGGCTCGCTCCCCGGATCAGGGCAAGAAATGCGACCGCAGTAACCACGGCGAGCATGCCATCGACGCGATCGAGAATGCCGCCATGTCCGGGAATGAGACCGCTCATATCCTTAACGCCGAAGCGACGCTTAGCCGCGGACTCCGCGAGATCGCCCATCTGCTCGAGCACGGAAAGGCCGAGGCTCAGCCAGACCGTCGTCGAAATCTCCGGCATTCCCATGAGCTTGGCCGTGACGACGCCGACCAGCCCGCCGGCGGCGAGTCCGCCGAGCGCGCCCGACCAGGTCTTCTTGGGACTCCAGACCGGCGCAAGGCGCGGACCCCCGACGAAGCGGCCGACGAGATAGGCGGCGCTGTCGGTCGCCCAGACCAGAGCAAATATCCAGAGCACGGTCTGGCGCCCGCTCGTGGGATCCTCCGCGATCCAGAGCAGGCCGATGCAGGAGGCGCCAATCCAGAACGCGCCGACCGCTGCCCAGAGCACCGTGCCTCCGCGCCGACCCGGCGTTAAGGTAAAGACCGCGACGACGCCGAGCGCGAGGAGGGCAAGTCCGAGATGCGGCGCCCCAGCCGCCGCCGAGACCGCGGCGACAAGCACCGTCAGGAGGACGACCGCGCCGCCGCGCCCGAATTCTCCGCCCGAGGTGAGCCGGCCCCATTCCCAGCCCATGGCGACTGCCGCCGCCAGCACGACCGCACCGAAATACCAGCCGCCGAGCCACGCGGCGCCGACCGCCACAGGACCGAGAACTGCGGCGGATACGACTCGGAGAAGGAGGGTGTCCGACCTAGCGGCGCCCAACGGAGGCGCCGTAGCGACGGTCGCGGCCGCGGAACTCCTGCAGCGCCCGCTCGAGATCGGGCTTGCCGAAATCCGGCCACAGCGTCTCGACGAAAACGAACTCGGAATATGCGGTTTGCCAGAGCAGGAAATTGCTGAGGCGCTGCTCGCCGCTGGCGCGAATCACCAGATCGGGATCGGGCATGTCGGCGGTGAGGAGATGGCGCGCGATGCAGGTCTCGTCGATCTCGGCAGTTGCGAGCTTCCCCGCCACCACCTGCTCCGCGATCCGCCGAGCAGCGCCCGCGATTTCCGCGCGTCCGCCGTAGGAAAGCGCAATCGCGACGGTGAGCCGCGTATTGCCGGCGGTGAGGGCCTCGGTCTGCTCGATCAGCGCGACGATGTCGGGCGCCAGACGCTCGCGGTCGCCGATTACGCGCAGCCGGATGTTGTTGCGGTGGAACTCCGCGACCTCGCCGCGGAGGTAGTGGCGCAGCAATGACATGAGATCGTCGACCTCGTTCGCCGGCCGCTTCCAGTTCTCGGAGGAGAAGCCAAAGAGTGTCAGATAGGAGATGCCGAACTCGGCGGCGGCCTGGACGGTGCGCCGCGCTGCCTCGGCCCCGCGCCGATGGCCCGCCACCCGCGGCAATCCTCTCGCTTTCGCCCAGCGCCCGTTGCCATCCATGATGATGGCGACGTGAGCGGGCGGCGGCGCAGCGGGGTTCTGCTCCATGACGACGGACTCTCCCGCACGCCTAGACGTGCATGATTTCCTTTTCCTTGCTCGCGAGCGTCTCGTCGATCTTCTTGATCGTCTCGTCCGTGATGTGCTGCACGTCCTTGTCGAGTTTGCGATGCTGGTCCTGCGTGATCTCGCGGTCCTTCTCTCGCTTCTTCAGCGCCTCGAGGCCGTCGCGGCGTACGTTGCGCACGGAGACACGAGCCTGTTCCGCGTATTTGTGGCCAACCTTGATCAGCTCCTTGCGCCGCTCCTCGCTGAGCGGCGGGATCGGCACGCGGATCACTTGGCCCTCGCTTTGCGGATTGAGACCGAGCCCGGCCTCGCGGATTGCGGCGTCGACGGCCTTGGCGAGAGCGCGGTCCCAGACCTGGACCACAAGCATGCGCGGCTCGGGCGCGCTCACAGAGCCCACCTGGTTGAGCGGCATCGTCCCGCCATAGGCATTCACCACGACGTTCTCGAGGAGGCTCGGCGAGGCGCGGCCGGTGCGGAGCCCCGCAAGCTCCTTCTTGAGGGCGTCGATCGCGCCGTCCATGCGGCGCCGCATATCCTTCAATTGGGCGTCTTCGCTCACGGCTTGGTCTCCTCGCTGATGACAGTGAAGCGGCCGCGCCCGGTCACCACCTCCGCAAAGCCGCCGGTCTCCTGAATCGAGAACACCAGAATGGGGATGCCGTTCTCGCGCGCGAGCGAGATCGCTGCGGCGTCCATCACCTGCAGATCCCGCGCGAGCACCTCGAGGTAGCTCAGCCGCTCGTAGCGCTCGGCGTTCCGCACCTTCTTGGGATCGGCGGAATAGACGCCGTCGACCTTGGTGCCCTTGAGAAGCGCGTCGCAGCCCATCTCGGAAGCCCTGAGCGCCGCTGCCGTATCCGTCGTGAAGAAGGGATTGCCGGTGCCCGCGGCGAAGATCACGACGCGACCCTTCTCCATGTGTCGGATCGCGCGACGGCGGATGTAGGGCTCGCAGACGGATTGCATGCTGATCGCGGAGAGCACGCGCGTCACGACGCCGAGCCGCTCCAGCGCGCTCTGCATCGCCAGCGAGTTGATCACCGTGGCGAGCATGCCCATGTAGTCCGCGGTTGCGCGCTCGATACCATTTGCCGCACCCGCGAGGCCGCGGAAGATGTTCCCGCCTCCGATCACGACGCCGACCTCGACGCCGAGCGCATGAACCTGGCGAATTTCCTCGGCGATCCGGCCGATCACGGAGGGATCCTGGCCGTATTCGCGCTCGCCCATGAGCGCTTCGCCGGAGATCTTCAGGAGGACACGGCGATATCTAAGGTCCGAAGGCATGCCGCAATCATACACGAGCGAGCGGCCCCCGTCTTGCAGCGGCCGTTACCCGCGGCTCAGCTCTTCAACTGCGCGGCGACCTCCGCGGCGAAGTCGCTTTCCTTTTTTTCGATCCCCTCGCCGACCTTGAAACGGACGTAGCCGGCGACGCGGACGGGAGAGCCGAGCTGCTTGGCTGCGGCCTCCACGACCTTGCCGACCCGGGTCTCGCCATCGATCACGTAGACCTGCTCCAGGAGGACCGATTCCTCGTAAAATTTGCGGAGTCGTCCCTCCACCATTTTCTCGATGATCGCCTCCGGCTTGCCGCTCTGGCGCGCCTGGTCGCGGAGGATCTCGCGCTCGCGCTCCAGCGTCGCCTTGTCGACGGAGGCGACGTCGAGATAGAGCGGGTTGGCGGCCGCAACGTGCATCGCGAGCTGGCGGCCGAGCGCAGCGACGCCGTCGCCGGCAGCTTCGGATTCGAGCGCGATCAGCACGCCGATCTTGCCGATGCCCGGTGCCACCGCGCTGTGCACATAGGAGACCACGGCTCCGTTCTTCACCTGAAGTCGGCGGGCGCGGCGGAACGTCATGTTCTCACCGATCGTGGCAATGAGATGCGCGAGTTCCTCGCCGAGGTTGCGCCCGGTGCCGGGATAGGGCTGGGTCCGCAACGTATCGATGTCGTCGCCCTTCTCGAGCGTAAGCTCGGTCGCGGCGCGAACGAAGACCTGGAAGGCGTCGTTACGCGCGACGAAGTCGGTCTCGCTGTTGACTTCGACGAGAGCTCCCGCACGGGCGGCGGTCGCGACGCCCACGAGCCCCTCGGCGGCGATGCGGCCCGCCTTTTTCGCAGCGGCGGCGAGCCCCTTCTTGCGCAGCCAATCGACGGCCTGCTCGACGTCGCCGCTGGTCTCGCCGAGCGCGCGCTTGCAATCCATCATCCCCGCGCCGGTCTTTTCGCGCAGGTCCTTCACCAGTGTTGCGGTGATTTCGGCCATGGTCCGCTTTCTCCGTCTCTCCGCTGGGAGCGTCCGTGCAGGCGGCGGCGCGGAGGCTCCCGCGCCTTCCGCCTCGTCGCTAGCCTATCACGCCTGGGGGCGCGCCTCGGCTTCCTCGGCGGCCGGGGGCGGCGCCGCATCCACCGGCAGCGTCTCGGCGGGCGGCTCGGCCTGCGCGCCCACATCGGCGCCGGTACGCGCGAGCTCGGCCTGGAGGCCGTCTAGAACCGCATGCGCCATCAGATCGCAATAGAGGTTGATCGCGCGCATAGCGTCGTCGTTCCCGGGGACGGGATATGCGATGCCTTCGGGATCGCTGTTGCTGTCGAGGATCGCGACGACGGGAATGCCAAGCGTGTTCGCCTCCTTCACCGCGATCGCCTCCTTGTTGGTGTCGATCACGAAGAGGATGTCCGGTAGCCCGCCCATCTCCTTGATCCCGCCGAGCGCGCGCTCGAGCTTGTCGCGGTCGCGCGTGAGTTCCAGGAGCTCGCGCTTGGTGAGCCCGGTGTTGACATCGTTGACGCGCTCGTCGACCTCCTTGAGGCGCTTGATCGACTGCGAGATCGTCTTGAAGTTCGTGAGCATGCCGCCGAGCCAGCGGTGGTTCACGAAGTACTGGCCGCAGCGCCTCGCGGCCTCCGCGACCGGCTCCTGCGCCTGGCGCTTGGTGCCCACGAAGAGCACGCGCCCGCCGCCGGCGGCTACGTCGCGTACGGACTGCAGCGCGCGGTGCAGGTTCGGCACCGTCTGCTCGAGGTCGATGATGTGAATGCCGTTGCGAGCGCCGAAGATGTAGCTCGACATCTTCGGGTTCCAGCGCCGGGTGTGATGGCCGAAATGCACGCCTGCTTCGAGGAGCTGGCGCATGGTAAAGGAAGGCATCGCCATGGGATCGGGTGTCCTTTTTCCGGTTGATCCGCCGCGGGAGTGATCGGCCGAGGCCGACACCGGAGCGTGCCTTCCCTCCGTCCCTGAGTCCGGAAGGGTTAGCCGCGAGCCCCGCGTGAGGTTTAGGGGCGCTTAGATAGGGGTTTAGCCCGGATTTGGCAAGGGGCGGGTTCAGAGGCTCTGGGCTCGGTCGAGCGCCTTCAGCACCGCCGAATTCCCGGCATAGCGCTTGCGGAGCCTCGCCTCGTCGCGGTCGATGGTGTTGCAGCCGTATTTCCTTATCGCGCCTTCGATCTCCTTGGCGCGCGCGGGGTCGTGGGCCTCCCCGCTGCTCCAGTGATTGCACTGAGCGATGCGCGTGACGATCTCCCCCGCGTCACGCGGCAGACCCTTCGCGAGCAAGTTCAAATCGTCCTGGAACTTGTCGGCAAAGGCGGCGGTGGCAAGCGCGCAATGCAGGATCAGCGCCGCCAGGATGCGGGTCGGCATCACTAACTCTCGGTGGTCCGCGTCAGGACCCAATGCTGGCCGGAGTAGGGATCGAGACCTTGCGCACAGCAGATGCTCGGAACGGAGAGGCAGAGCGCCGCAAGGACCACGCTCCGCCATGCCGGAACTGCCGCCATCGCCTGCCCCCTCGCCCTGCTCACCGCCTTTAAGGTGAGCATCATACCCTTTGGGGTAGGGGCGAGCAATCAGAGCAGGCCGAGCTCCAGCTTTGCTTCCTCGCTCATGCGCTCCTGCGTCCAAGGTGGCGTCCACACGAGCTTCACCCGCACGTCCTTGACGCCGGGAACATCCGCCACCGCCTGCTGGACCTGCCCCGGGAGCGCGCCCGCGACGGGGCAGCTCGGCGTCGTCAGTGTCATCTCGACATAGATGGTGCCGTCACTGTTCACCTGCAGCTCGTAGATGAGGCCGAGATCGACGAGGTTCACGGGGATCTCGGGATCGCGGACGGTCTTGAGCGCCTCCAGCACCTTCTCTTGGAGCAAGGGATCGCCGCCGTCGGCCGCCGGGCGCTCGACCTCCTCCGCCTCGGCTTTCGCCGCGTCCGAGGGCGAGAAGTCGAAGATTTCCTTGTCCTGCTCGGACGTCCCCGACATCGCCTACTCCGTCTTGACGGTCGTGCCGAGCCCGCCGCCCTTGATCGCGGCCTCGAGCGCATGCCAAGCGAGGGTCGCGCACTTGACGCGCGCGGGATAGGCCTTGACGCCCGTCAGCGGCTCGAGCCGCTCGCTGTCCTCGGCGAGCGCCGCCGGCACCTCCGGCACCTCCTCGCCCGTCACTTCCGCATGGAAGCGCTTGAAGAGCGCCTCCGCCTCCGCGACCGTCCTGCCCTTGAGGATCTCGGTCATCAGCGAGGCCGAGGCCGTCGAGATCGCGCAGCCCCTCCCCTCGAAGCTCACGTCGACGATCCGGTCGCCCTCGAGCTTCAGGTAGATCGTGATCTTGTCGCCGCAGAGCGGGTTGTGGCCGTGCGCCAAGTGGCTCGGCCGCTCCATCGCGTAGAAGTTCCGGGGGTGGCGCCCGTGATCGAGGATGATGTCCTGATAGAGCTCGCGAAGATCCATCATCGGCGGAACATCTCCTGCGCAGCCTTGACCGCCGCGGCCAGCGCGTCGACGTCGGCCTCGTCGTTGTAGATGCCGAAGGACGCCCGCGTCGTCGCGTGCACCCCGAGCCGCTCCATCAGCGGCTGCGCGCAGTGATGTCCCGCGCGCACGGCGACCTTGTGGCTGTCGAGGATCGTCGCGAGATCGTGCGGATGGATCCCGTCGACCGTGAAGGAGACGACGCCGAGACGACGCTGCCCCGCGCCCACGACATGGACGCCCGGCAGCCGCGCGAGCTTGTCGACGCAATAGCCCGTGAGCGCCTCCTCGTGATCCCGAATGGCTTCGCGACCCAGACCTTCTACGTAGTCGAGCGCCTCTCCCAAGCCCACCGCGCCGGAAATATCGGGCGTTCCGGCCTCGAAGCGGCTGGGCGGTGCTTGAAACGTCGTCTTCTCGAAGGTGACCGTGAGGATCATGTCACCCCCGCCTTGCCACGGCGGCATCGCCTCGAGTATCGCGCGCTTCGCGTAGAGCGCGCCGATGCCGGAGGGGCCGTAGACCTTGTGTCCGGAGAAGACGTAGAAGTCGACATCGAGCGCCCGCACATCGACGGGCATGCGCGGCACCGCCTGGCAGCCGTCGAGCATCACCTTGGCGCCCTTTGCGTGCGCGAGGCGGATCACGGTCTCCACCGGCACGATATGCCCGGTGCCGTTGGCGACGTGGGTGATCGAGACGAGCTTCGTGCGCGGCGAGAGGCGCTTCTCGAATTCGCGGAGATCGAGCCCGCCGGTTGCGTCGATCGGCGCCACCACGATCTTGAACCCGATGCGATCCCGAAGGAGTTGCCAGGGCACGATGTTGGAGTGGTGCTCGAGTTCGCTCAGCACGATCTCGTCGTCGGGCTTCAGGAAAGCGCCGCCCCAGCTATAGGCCACAAGATTGAGCGCCTCGGTGGCACCGCGCACGAAGACGATCTCGCTGGCCTCGGCCGCGTTGAGGAAGCGACGCACCCGCTCGCGCGCGTCTTCGTAGCGCGCGGTCGAGGCCGCGCTCAGCCGGTAGACGCCGCGATGCACGTTGGCGTAGTCGGTGCGATAGAACTCTGCGACGCCGTCGATGACGGCGGCGGGCTTCTGTGCGCTTGCGGCGGTGTCGAGGAAGACGAGGCCGGGATTGCGCTCGAAAATCGGGAAGTCGCGGCGAATGCGGCGCGGATCGAAGCCGGCGGCCGGAGCCGAACGAAGGGGTGCACCACTCGACATGGTCCTCAACTCCCGCTCTGCTCGAGCCAGGCGCCGACGCGGCGCCGGAGATGGTCGCGCATAGGCCCGGCAGCCACGGCGCCCTCAATGGCGTCGACGGCAAAGGCCTCGATCAGCATCGCGCGCGCCGCGGCCTCGTCGATCCCACGCGCGCGCAGATAGAAGAGCGCATCGGCGTCGAGATCGCCGACCGTGGCGCCGTGGCTGCACTTGACGTCGTCGGCGAGGATTTCGAGCTCGGGCTTGGTGTCGACCGCGGCACGCGGACTCAGCAGGAGATTGCGGCTCACCTGCTTGGCGTCCGTCTTGTCCGCGCCGGGCCGTACCGCGATCTTGCCGAGGAAAACTCCATGCGCGCGGTCGTCGACGACGCACTTGAAGACCTCGCGCGTCTCGCCGCCCGGTGCCGCGTGATCGACGAAGGTTGCGACGGTGGCTTCCTGGCTCTCGCGAAGCAGCGTTACGCCCGCGAGGCCGCACCGCGCCCCCTCGCCTTCAATGATCGCGTGCACGTCGAAGCGCGAGAGTCGCGCGCCCAGGGTCAGGAGAAAATTCTCGTACCGCGCCCCCGCCGCGAGCGCCGCCCGCGCGAGGCCGAGATGTATGGCCTCTGGCCCCGATTCCTGCACCATCACATGACGGAGGTGCGCATTCGGACCGAGCCGCACGGTCGAGACGGAATTGGTCCAGCTCTTGCCGCGGCCCTCGAAGGTCTCGACGATGGTCGCGCTGCTCCGCTCGCCCAGGAGGATGACGCTCCGGGGGTGAAACGACCCGCCGCCCTCGCCGCGATGTACGACCTCGATCGGATGCTCGACCGCCGTGCCCGGCTCTATCGCAAGAATGTATCCGTCATCGAAGAGCGCGGCATTCAGCAGGGTAAAGGGCTGAGCGCCAGCAAGCTCGGCCTCATCGAGCGCGGCTCGAAGGACCTCCGGCCGATCGCGCAGCGCCTCCTGCACCGAGCCGAGCCAAGCGCCCGCGGGCAATTCTCCCGCAAGCTCGATCTGGATCCGGTTCTCGACGCTGTTCGGCGGAAAAGCTCCCTGCGTCAGCGGCGCGAGATTCGTGAACCGCCACTGCTCCTGACGCCGCGTCGGGAAGCCCAGCTCCGCGAAGCGCGCTGCGGCAGTTCTGCGGCGCTCGACGAGCCACGCAGGCTCGCTGTCGCGCGTTCGCGCCCGGAACGCCTCGAGATAGGGCACCGTCTCGGTCTTGACCGCGGCCATCGCGCACATTTCAGGCGGCACTCCCGAGATGGCCGTATCCGCCCTTCTCGAGCTCGAGGGCGAGACTCTTGTCGCCGGACTGGAGGATCCGGCCGTCGCCGAGCACGTGGACGCGATCGGGCACGACGTAGTCGAGCAGGCGCTGGTAGTGCGTGATGAGCACGATCGCGCGCTTGGGATCGCGCAGGCGATTGACGCCGTTCGAGACCACGCGGAGCGCGTCGATGTCGAGGCCGCTGTCGGTCTCGTCGAGGATCGCGAGCTTCGGCTCCAGCATCGCCATCTGGAAGATCTCGTTTCGCTTTTTCTCGCCGCCGGAGAAGCCGAGATTGACCGCGCGCTGCAGCAAGTCCTCGCCGATCTCCAGGAGCTTGAGCTTCTCCCGCACGGCCTTGAGGAACTGGCCGGCATCGAGGTCCTTCTCGCCGCGCGCGCGCCGCACGGCATTCAGGGCCGAGCGGAGGAAATACATGTTGTTCACCCCGGCGATCTCGACGGGGTATTGGAAGGCCAGGAAGATGCCCGCGCGCGCGCGCTCGTCCGGCGGCATCGCCAGGAGATCGCGGCCCTCGTAGAGGACCTGGCCCTCGGTCACCTCGTAGCCGGGCTTGCCCGCAAGCACGCCCGCGAGCGTGCTCTTGCCGGAGCCGTTAGGCCCCATGATCGCATGCACCTCGCCCGGCGCGATCTTCAGGCTTACGCCCTTCAGGATCTGCTTCCCATCGCCCACGCGGGCATGCAAGTTATTGATTTCCAACAGATACATTGGGTTCGTTTCGCAGTTTTTTGGTTTTCAGCCGACGCTGCCCTCGAGGCTCACGGCGAGGAGCTTTTGCGCCTCGACCGCGAACTCCATCGGGAGCTCCTTGAGCACTTCCTTGCAGAATCCGTTGACGATGAGCGAGAGCGCATCCTCCTGTGAGAGGCCGCGCTGTTGACAGTAAAAGAGCTGATCCTCGCTGACCTTCGAGGTCGTGGCCTCGTGCTCGATGCGGGCGCTGGGATTGCGCACCTCGATGTAGGGCACGGTGTGGGCGCCGCATCTCTTGCCGATGAGCAGGCTGTCGCACTGGGTGTAGTTGCGCGCGTTCTGCGCCTTGGGCTGCACCCGCACGAGGCCGCGATAGGTGTTCTGCCCGCGCCCCGCGGAGATGCCCTTGGAGATGATGGTCGAGCTCGTGTCGCGCCCGAGATGGATCATCTTGGTGCCGGTATCCGCCTGCTGCAGGTTGTTGGTGATGGCGACGGAGTAAAACTCGCCCACGGACTCGTCGCCCTCGAGTATGCAGCTTGGATATTTCCAAGTGATGGCCGAGCCCGTCTCCACCTGGGTCCAGGAGATCTTCGAGCGCTTGCCGCGGCAGGCGCCGCGCTTGGTGACGAAGTTGTAGATACCGCCGCGGCCCTCGGCGTCGCCGGGATACCAGTTCTGGACCGTTGAATACTTGATTTGCGCGCCCTCGAGCGCGATCAGCTCCACCACCGCCGCATGAAGCTGGTTCTCGTCCCGCTGCGGCGCGGTGCAGCCTTCGAGGTAGCTCACATAGGCGCCGACGTCCGCGACGATGAGGGTGCGCTCGAACTGGCCGCTCTTGGCGGCGTTGATGCGGAAATAGGTCGAGAGCTCCATCGGGCAGCGCACGCCCGCGGGGATGTAAGCGAAGGAGCCGTCGCTGAAGACCGCGGAGTTGAGCGCCGCGAAGAAATTGTCACCCTGCGGCACCACGGAGCCCAAATATTTCCGCACGAGCTCCGGATGCTCCCGCACGGCCTCACCGAAGGAGCAGAAGATGATGCCGAGCTCCGCGAGCGTCTCCTTGAAGGTGGTGGCGACGGAGACGCTGTCGAAGACGGCGTCTACCGCGACCCCCGCAAGCGCTGCGCGCTCGTGCAGCGGAATGCCGAGCTTCTCGTAGGTCTTCAGGATTTCCGGATCGACCTCATCGAGCGACTTGGGCCCCGCGGCCTTCTTGGGCGCGGAGTAATAGGTCGCGGCCTGGTAGTCGATCGGCGCGATGCGGAGCTTCGCCCAATCCGGCTGCTCCATCTTCTGCCAGTTCCGGAAGGCTGCGAGCCGCCATTCGAGGAGCCATTGCGGCTCTCCCTTCTTGGCGGAGATGAACCGCACGGTGTCCTCGTTGAGGCCGGGCGGCGCCTCATCCGCCTCGATATCCGTGACGAAGCCGTATTTGTAGCCCTCGCTCGTGAGCGTGCGGACGGTGTCGAGAGCGTCGTGCGTCGAGGTCATGGCGTTACGCGGTCCCCGGCTCGAGACGAAAGCGGTGGCAGGAAGCGAAGACGGTCCGCAACCATGTCCGCGAGGGTCACGGAGGAAAGCGCGGTACTGACGGCGCTGTTGATGCGCTGCCAGTGCGGCCGCGTCGGACAGAAATGCGAGCGCTCGCAGGTCGCGGGATGAGCGGTGCTCGGATGCGACATGCATTGCGTGATGGCGATGTTGCCGTCGATTGCCGCCACCACTTCCGCGACCGAGACGGCCTCGGCCGGGCGCGCCAGGCGATAGCCGCCGAGGGCGCCGCGAGAGCCCGCGACGATGCCGGCATGCGCGAGGCTCTTCAGCACTTTCGAAACCGTCGCCTGCGGGAGCTGGGTAGCGGCAGCCAGCGCTGCCGCCGTCGTCTGCCGGCTCGGATCGGCGGCGAGTTCCGAGGCGACGATCACGCCGTAATCCGCGAGCTTGCTGAGGATAATCATGGGCTTCGATCCCAGACCCCAATTCGGACCAAATCGGTACACATTAGGTCGGGACCATAGCCGCGGGATCAAGGCCTGGCCAGCGAATTATTCGTCGCAGGCTCAGTCCGATAACCCCGGTGCCAGCATGGACATGGCTCATCCTTTGGCCCATCTTGCGGCGCGAATTTCTGTGCGGGAGGGGCGGCCATGGACTTCGAGTTCTCGGAAAAATCGAGGCGGATGCAGGCGTCGGTGAAGGCATTCATCGCAGAGCATGTGGCTCCCCGCGACGAGGAATACACCCGCATCGTCGAGCACGAGCACGTCTTCCCCCCGCCCTTCCTCGAGGATTTGAAGGCGAAGGCGCGAGCGCAAGGGCTCTGGAATCTCTTCCTGCCCGGCCTCAAGCCCGAGGAGCCCGGCACGCAGATGTCGAATCTCGACTATGCCCCCTGCGCGGAGATTATGGGCCGGCTGCACTGGTCGTCCGAGGTATTCAATTGCAGCGCGCCCGATACCGGCAACATGGAACTCCTGCATTTGGCGGCGAACCCCGCGCAGAAGAAGCAGTGGCTGGTGCCGCTCCTCGACGGGAAGATACGCTCATCCTTTGCGATGACGGAGCCCGAGGTCGCATCCTCCGACGCCACCAATATCCGGACCTCGATCAAGCGTGACGGCGGCGATTGGGTCATCAACGGGCGGAAGTGGTTCATCACCAACGCAGCAGACCCCCGATGCAAGATCCTGATCGTCATGGGCCAGACGAGCCCCGACCGGCCCGAAGCGCATCGCCGCCAAAGCATGGTGCTGGTCCCGAAGGAGACGCCGGGCGTCACCATCGTGCGCAATCCCCCGGTGATGCATCACCAGGCACCCGAAGGCCACTGCGAGATCCTCTTCGAGAACGCGCGTGTCCCCGCTGAGAATCTCCTCGGCGAGGAAGGCGGCGGCTTCGCCCTCGCGCAGGCTCGGCTCGGCCCCGGCCGCATCCACCACTGCATGCGCTCCATCGGCGCCGCGGAGGTCTCGCTGGAGCTGATGATCCAGCGTTCCCTCCAGCGCAGGACCTTCGGCAAGCTCCTGCACGAGCACGGCGCGGTTCAGGACTGGATCGCGCTCTCCCGCATCGAGATCGAGCAGGCACGGCTTCTCGTGTTGAAAGCGGCTTGGCTCATGGACAAAGCCGGCAACAAAGCCGCGCGGAAAGAAGTCGCCCTCATCAAAGTCGCGGTGCCGCGGATGCTCGTCACCATCGCGAACCGCGCGATGCAGACCTTCGGCGCCAAAGGCCTCACTCAAGACACTCCGCTCGCGGACATCTGGACCCAAGGCCGCATCCTCCAATTCGCCGACGGTCCCGACGAGGTTCACCTCCGCTCGATCGCGCGCCACGAAGTGAAGCTGATGCAGGAGCAGCTCACGCGAAACACGACGGCGAGCAAGAGTCCGGCGGTAAGCTAAAGGTCTTGCGCGGCGATGCCTCGAGCGCCGCGCCAACGCTCGGGGCGGATCCAAGAATTATCCCCGCTGTTCGAATTACCCCCAGCCGATTGCTAGTGGAGCGACTCGGGCGCAGGTGGTAAGAGTGCGCGACCATGGCTGAACAAGCGCGGTCGACCAGCAACATCACTCCTTTGCGCGAGGGCAGCGAGCCGCCCTATCGCACGCCGCCGCACAACACCGAGGCGGAGCAGGCGCTTCTGGGCGCGATCCTCGTCAACAATCAGGCCTATAGCCGCGTCTCCGAGTTCCTGCTGCCTGAGCATTTCGCGGAGGGCGTGCATGGGCGCATCTTCGCCGCGATCGGCACGCTGATCAGCCGCGGCCAGATTGCCAATCCCGTCACTCTCAAGAACCTCTTCGACCAGGACGGCGCGCTCCAGGAGATCGGCGGCGCGCAGTATCTGGCGCGGCTCGCGGCGGCGGTCGTCACCATCATCAACGCCGAGGATTACGGGAGGCAGATCCACGACCTCTACCTGCGTCGCCAGCTCATCACTCTCGGCGAGGACGTCGTCAACGAGGCATTCGCCCACGATCTCGAGCGCGACGCGCGCCAGCAGATCGAGACGGTGGAGCGACGCCTCTTCGATCTCGCGACGGCGGGCCAGCAGGAGCGCGGCTTCCGCAAGTTCGAGGAGGCCCTTACCGAGGCGATCCTCCAGGCCGAGAGCGCCTTCAAGCGCAGCGGCCGCACCACCGGCGTTGCTACCGGCTTTGCCGATCTCGACAAGCTCCTGGGCGGCCTCCACCCCTCGGACCTCGTCGTGCTTGCGGCGCGCCCCTCCATGGGCAAGACCTCGCTCGCGACCAACATCGCCTTCCACGCCGCGCGCCACTACCAGCGCGGCGAGAGCAAGGACGGTCGCATCACCGCCGCCGACGGCGCAGTCGTGGGTTTCTTCTCGCTGGAAATGTCGAGCGAGCAACTCGCGACCCGGATCCTCTCGGAGGAGTCCGGCGTTCCCTCCGACCGCATCCGCCGCGGCGACGTGCGCCACGAGGATTTCGACCGCTTCGTGCAGACGAGCCACCATCTTGCAAGCATCCCCCTCTACATCGACGACACGCCCGCCCCGACCATCGCGGCGCTGCGCACGCGCGCGCGGCGTCTGCAGCGGCAACGCGGCCTCGATCTCGTGATCGTGGACTATCTGCAGCTCCTGCGCGGCTCCGGCGAGGGCACGGCGGGCGAGAACCGCGTGCAGGAGATCTCGGAGATCACGCGCGGCCTCAAGGCGCTCGCCAAGGAGCTCAACCTCCCGGTCCTCGCCCTCTCGCAGCTCTCGCGCGCGGTCGAGAGCCGCGAGGACAAGCGTCCGATGCTCTCGGACCTCCGAGAATCCGGCTCGATCGAGCAGGACGCCGACGTCGTGATGTTCATCTACCGCGAGGAATACTATCTCGCGCGCGCGGAGCCGACGCAGCGCCCCGACGAAAGCACAGAGAAGTTCAACGACCGCTACGACCGCTGGCGGACGCGGCTGGAGCAGGTGCACAACCTCGCGGACATAATCGTGGCGAAGCAGCGTCACGGCCCGATCGGGACCAAGACCCTCCGCTTTACCGGCGAGACCACGCGCTTCGACGACTACACGCCCGGCGACCGCCTGCCGGAAGCGATACCCTAGCGCCGGCTCAGCTTCTTCCGCCGTGATCGAGGTAGCGCCGCGCCCCGAGGCGGCGCGCGAGGAGATGCTGGCGATAGCCCGCCACCGAAGTGGAGAAACGCTCGGCCGTCGGCATCTCCTCCGGCGGCACGGCATCGATCATCGCCTCCGCTAGCACGCGCCCGTCGAGACCCTCGGGAGCGGGAATGCCGAGCACCGCGAGCACTGTCGGCAGCACGTCGAGAATTCCCGCCGGCAGGGGCGAGCGGTAGCCCC
Organism: Allostellaceae bacterium; assembly: GCA_035581425.1. Lineage (GTDB taxonomy): Bacteria > Pseudomonadota > Alphaproteobacteria > ATCC43930 > CGMCC-115725 > DASZHJ01. The sequence continues at coordinate 48,836 of DATJVP010000058.1, forward strand.
GACGGAAGGCGCGGCCGGAGATCGCGAGCAGGCTCGCGAGCTCGAGCCGGTGGAGCCCGCCATGGACGCCGCCGCCCTCGGGCATAGCGCTGTCGTGCCGCCCGCGTCCGAGGAGCCCATGCTCGTTTGTGCCGCTGTCGCTCGCGAGCGTGAAGAGGATGTCCGCTGCGCGCCGATGCGCCACACCCAGGAGGTCGTGGCTGAAGACGCCCGGCAGCCCCTCGCCCCGCATGAAGAGGAGGCCGCACCAGGGCTGCGCCTGGAGCCAGCGCACTGCGCGCGCCGCCGTCTCGGCATCGCCGTCGCGGAGGTAAATGCCGCCGCCGGAATCGCCGACGACCGCAAGCTCGACCTCTGCGCCCGGCATCTCGCCGACGGAGAAGCCCGCTGCCGCGAGCTGCGCACCGATCCCGAGGCGCTCGCCGTAGATGCTGATCTGGCCGTGATCGGAGAGGGCGATGATGCTGAGCTCAGGCGCGGCGCTGTCGCGATGGTCGAGGAGCCGCCCGAACTGCGCATCGGCCTCGCGCAAGGCCTCGATGCTCTCGACCGAGCCTATGCCGCGGTGATGGAAGGAGGTGTCGGGCTCGCAATACCAGATGATCGCGGCGTCGGGATCGAGCACGGGCACGACGTAGTCGAGGTAGGCCGTGGTCGCGTAGCGGATGAAGTCGAGATTGGGAACGCTCGCGGGCGGCAACGGCCCCATGCGCTCGACGAGCGCTTCAGCCGCCGCACGCGGTCGCGACGCCTCGAGCCCATGGAGCGAGAGGCAGAGCTGACCCACCCGCTCGGCAGTCGGATGCAGGAGGCGCGTAACGCCCGGCGTTCCCGTGCCGATCACCGCGAGCGAAGAGCCCGCCTCCGCGAGCATCTGGCCGAAGTCCGGCGCCTCCAGGAGCGGGCGGCCGAGAGCGCGCTCGAGCGCCTCGAGGTCCTGCCATTTTCCGCTGATGCAGAGGAGCTTCGCTTCGGGATCGTAGAAGCGGTTGGCGACGATGCCGTGCCGTCCCGGCAGCGTGCCTGTCACGAGGCTCGCGCCATTGACGCGCGTCTCCGTCGGGAATACTGCGCGGCTTTCAGGGAATAGCGCGGCTTCCGCGCGGAAGCGGCAGAGGTTCGGCATCAGAGCCGGCCGCACCAGGTCCGGCCGCAGCCCGTCGAAGACGACGATCAGGACCCTGCTCACCGTGCACCCGCCCGCCTCAATTTGCTGGCTCCCCTTGCTCGGTCCGGGACCACGAGCGAAAGGACTATGCGATTCGCGGATGACAGAGCCGTGACGAGTTTGTGGACAAGCGGCAGCGGCGCCCGGTAGGAGGGTGCATCATCATGCCGCACGAGCCCGCCCTCATGCCCAACCCGAACGTCACCTTCCGTCCCGCGACCTCCGAGGATTCTGCGGCGATCGCGGAGATCATGCGTACGGCGTTTGCGGAGCACCGCGGCAAGATCCTTCCGGACTCGAGCGCGCTCCGCGAGACCGCCGAGTCGGCTGCGGAGTTCCTCCGCACCGGCCAGGTATTCCTCGCGGAGATCGCGGGACGGCCGATCGGCTGCGTGCAGGCGAAGCTCGAGGGGGATACCGTCTATCTCGGTCGCCTCTCGGTCCTGCCGGAGAGCCGCCGCCGCGGCGTCGCTGCCGGTCTCATGGCGAGGGTCGAGGATTATGCCCGGGAGGTCGGCGCCGCCTCGGTCATGCTGAAGGTACGGATCGCATTGTCGCAAAACCAGCGCATCTTCCTGTCGCGGGGCTACCGCGAGGTCGGGCGCGAGACGCATGCGGGCTTCGACCGCCCGACCTCAATTCGGATGCAAAAACCGGTCAATGCTCGCTGATCCCGCGAGAACCGATTAGACTGGCGGCCCCTCGCGCACACCAACTCAGCGGTTCCCGTACCTTCCCGATGCCTTCCAAACGCCAATCCAGCCCTGCCAAACCCGCGCCCCGCCGCGGCCCCTCGCCGGTCGACCGCGCGACGGGCATTCTCGAAATCGACCTCGACGCCATCGTGCGGAACTGGCGCCTGCTCCAGGCCAAGGTCGGCAAGGCCGTGCAATGCACGGCCGTCGTCAAGGCCGACGCCTATGGGCTCGGAATGGGGCCGGTCGCAAAGGCACTCGCGGCGGCGGGTTGCAAGACCTTCTTCGTGGCGACCCTCGAGGAGGGGCTGGCGCTTCGCCAGGCTCTCAAGACGCAGGAGATCGCCGTCCTCAATGGGCTCCTGCCGCAGAGCGAGAGGGACTTCCTGGCCGCGCATCTCATTCCCGTGCTCAACGACCTCAGCCAACTCGAGACTTGGCGGAACCTGAGTTTGCAGCAGAAAATGCGGCCCCCAGCGATCCTCCATCTCGATACCGGGATGTCCCGCCTTGGCCTCTCGCCGACGGAAATGGCGGTGCTGGCGGGAGCGCCGGACCGGCTCGCGGGCGTTGGGCTGCGCGCGATCATCAGTCACCTCGCCTGCGCCGAGGAGCCGAAACACGCCAAGAATGCGGAGCAGCGCCGCCTCTTCCTCGCGGCACGGCGGAAGCTGCCGCCTGCGCCGGCCAGTCTTGCGAACTCCTCCGGCATCTTCCTCGGATCGGATTTCCACTTCGATTTCGTCCGTCCGGGTGCCGCCCTATACGGCCTCAACCCGCACGCCAGCGGGACCAATCCGATGGCGCAAGTGGTTCGTCTCAAAGGCAGAATCCTGCAGGTGCGCGACGTTGACAGAGGGGGGAGCGTTGGCTACGGTGCCGCTCACCGCATGGAGCGCGGCGGTCGCGTCGCCACCGTTGCCGTGGGTTACGCCGACGGCTGGTTCCGCTCCGGAAGCCCACGCACCACCGCCGGCATCGGGGGACGCCGGGCACCCGTCGTCGGACGCATCTCGATGGACCTCATGACCTTCGACGTGACGGGTATCGATCCTGCCTTACTTGAGCCCGGTAGCTACGTCGACCTCATCGACGGCGAGAGCACCGCCGATGTCGTGGGCGAGCGCTCCGGGACCATCGGCTACGAGGTCTTGACGAGGCTCGGCCGCCGCTATCGCCGCATTTACGCCGGCGGCTGAGCGATGGAGCCGCTTCAGCGTTTGCTTGCATCGATCGGCGCGGTCGCGCTGCGCGTCCTCGCCGCAGCCGGGCGCATGGGGCTCTTCACGGTCGCGGCAATCAGCCACTGCGTGCGTCCGCCCATCTACTTCCGGCTCGTCCTGCGCCAGCTCGTGGACATCGGCTATTACTCGCTCCCGGTGGTGGGCTTGACCGCGCTCTTCACGGGCATGGTTCTGGCGCTCCAGACATATACCGGCTTCAGCAGCTTTGCTGCCGAGAGCGCGGTTCCATCGGTGGTGCTCCTCTCGGTGACGCGCGAGCTCGGGCCCGTCATCGCGGGCCTCATGGTCGCGGGGCGCATCGGCGCCGCAATCGCGGCCGAGCTCGGCACCATGCGCGTCACCGACCAGATCGACGCGCTCACCACGCTCTCGACCAATCCCTTCAAGTATCTCGTCGTCCCGCGTCTGGTTGCGGGCACGATCGCGATGCCTCTCCTGGTCCTCATCGCCGATATCATCGGCGTCTTCGGCGGCTTTCTCGTCGGCAGCTATCGCCTGCGCTTCAATCCCGCGGCCTATGTCCAGCGCACCGTCGACTACATGCAGACCAATGACGTGGTCGCAGGCGTCGTGAAGGCCGCCGTCTTCGGGTTCGTGATCGCGCTCATGGGCTGCTACTTCGGCTACAACTCCCGAGGCGGAGCGCAAGGTGTGGGCGCAGCCACCACCTATGCCGTGGTCTCGGCCTCGATCCTGATCCTGCTGCTCGACTACGCCCTAACGGCTTTGCTCTTCGTGGGACGATGACGCGCCCCTCCAAGATCTCCGTCCGCGGTCTCCGGAAGTCCTTCGGGCGGAAGGTCGTGCTCGACGGACTCGACTTCGACATCGACGTCGGCGAGAGCGTCGTGGTGATCGGCGGCTCTGGCAGCGGCAAATCCGTGCTCGCGAAATGCATCCTCGGGCTAATGCAGCCCGATGCCGGCACCATCGCGATCGACGGCGAGGAGGTGACGCGGCTCTCCTCCGGCGAGCGCGAGCGCGTCATGCGCAAGTTCGGCATGCTCTTCCAGAGCGCCGCGCTCTTCGACAGCCTGCCGGTCTGGGAGAACGTCGCCTTCGGCCTCATCCAGGGTCATGGCGCGGGCCGCGCCGAGGCGAAGGAGACCGCGATCGAGAAGCTTGCCTCCGTGGGCCTCGGTCCCGATGTGGGCGAACTTCGCCCCTCGGAGCTCTCAGGCGGCATGCAGAAGCGCGTGGCGCTCGCGCGCGCGATCTGCCACGAGCCCGAGATCATCATCTTCGACGAGCCCACGACCGGCCTCGACCCCATCATGAGTGACGTGATCAACGATTTGATCGTCGCCTGCGTGCAGAAGCTCGGCGCCAGCGCCATGTCCATCACGCACGACATGGCGAGTGCGCGCAAGATCGCCAACCGCATCGCCATGATTTACAGGGGCCGGATCATCTGGTCGGGAACGACCGCGGAGATCGACAGCTCCGGCAACGAGTTCGTGGAGCAATTCATTCACGGCCGCGCGGAGGGACCGATCAAGATGGAGGTGCGCGCGACGTGAGCGGAGCGACGGTCTGAGATGGCACGCGCACAGACCCGCTACGTCTGCCAGCAATGCGCCGCCTCCTATCCCAAATGGGCGGGGCGCTGCGAATCCTGCGGCGGCTGGAACACCCTCGTAGAGGAGCAGGCGCGCCAAGCCTCGCCGCGCGGCCTCGGCGCGGGCAAGGGGCGGAAGCTCGAGTTCACGGGCCTCTCCGGCGTCGGCGAGAGGCTCAGGCGGCGCGTCTGCGGTATCGCCGAGTTCGATCGCGTCTGCGGCGGCGGTCTCGTGCCGGGCTCGGCGCTCCTGGTAGGCGGCGATCCCGGTATCGGCAAGTCGACCCTGCTGCTGCAGGCGGTGGCGGCGCTCGCGGGCGGCGCGCGCTGCGTCTACATCTCCGGCGAGGAATCGCTGGACCAGGTGCGGCTCCGCGCGGAGCGGCTTGGCGTCGCGGCGGCGCCGGTGCAGCTCGCGGCGGCGACGAGCGTCCGCGACATCGCGGCCTCGCTCGATCGGCAAGACGCCCCGGACGTGGTCGTCGTCGATTCGATCCAGACCCTCCATCTCGACAGCCTCGACAGCGCGCCTGGCACCGTGAGCCAAGTGCGCGCGGCGGCGCACGAGCTGATCCGCCTCGCCAAGGAGCGCGGCTTCTCGCTCCTGCTCGTAGGACACGTCACCAAGGAGGGGATGATCGCGGGACCGCGCGTCCTCGAGCACATGGTCGATACCGTGCTCTACTTCGAGGGCGATCGCGGGCACCAGTTCCGCATCCTCCGCGCGGTCAAGAATCGCTTCGGCCCCACCGACGAGATCGGTGTCTTCGAGATGACCGACCGCGGGCTCGCGGAAGTGCCGAACCCGTCGGCGCTCTTCCTCGCGGAGCGACGCGGCGAGGTCGCGGGCTCCGCGGTCTTCGCGGGAATGGAGGGGACGCGGCCGGTGCTGGTGGAAATCCAGGCGCTCGTCGCACCCTCGCCCCCGGGAACGCCGCGCCGTGCCGTCATTGGCTGGGACGGCAATCGCCTCGCGATGATCCTCGCCGTGCTCGATGCGCGCTGCGGCCTCTCGATCGGCGCCAATGACGTCTACCTGAACGTCGCGGGCGGCCTCCGCATCGCCGAGCCCGCAGCAGACCTCGCGGTCGCGGCCGCGTTGCTCTCGGCCGCGACACAGCAGCCCGTCCCCGCCGATACCGTCGTCTTCGGAGAGATCGGGCTTTCCGGCGAGGTGCGCCCCGTGGCGCAGCCGGAGGCGCGGCTCAAGGAAGCCGGCAAGCTTGGCTTCGCTGCCGCGTGGATGCCGCGCCGCTCGAGCCAGGCGCGCGGCCGAGCGCTCGACGGCGCGCCCGCCTCGATCCGGGAGATTGCCCATCTCGGCGACCTCCTCGCGCGCTTCGACGTGGCACCGGGGCGGCTTCCCTCCCGCCGCGCGGCGCCGCGGTGAGATCGGGACCGCGGCTCACTCCTCGTTTCGCTTGGGACGCCAGCGTCCCCGATGCGAGAATGCCGACATGAATCCGTTCGACATCGGCGTCATCGTGGTGATCGCGCTCTCGGGCCTCTTCGCCTTCGCGCGCGGCATCGTGAAGGAGCTGCTGTCGGTTGCGGGCTGGATCGCGGCGGGCATCGCCGCGCTCTACGGCTTCCCCTACGCCGCGCCCTTCGCGGAGAGATTCATTCCGAGGGGCATGTTCGCGAACCTCGCGGCGGGGATCGCGATCTTCGTGGTGGCGCTGATCATCTTCTCGCTGATGACCTCCGCAATCGCACGGCGCGTCAAGGAGAGCTCGCTCGCCTCGGTCGATCATTCCCTGGGATTGCTCTTCGGCATTGCGCGCGGCGCGGTGATCGCCTGCCTCCTTTACTATGGCCTGACCCTCGCGCTCCCGGAGGCGAGCCGGCCCGATTGGATCAAGGAGGCGCGCAGCACGCGCTACCTCGCGGCGGGCGCCGATTTTTTGATTTCGCTGGTCCCGCCTTCGGTGCGAGGCCGCGTGGAGTCGACGGCCTCGGACGCCCGCCAGAAGGTTGAGCAAATCCATGAGGCCGACAGCGCCCGGCGCGCCCTCGAGACCCCGACGCAGCCGCAGAAGCCGGAGTCGCAGGGCGACAAGGGCTATACCCCTGACATGCGCAAGGGCTTGGATAAAGCCATCGAGCAGACAAATCAGCAATAACCGGCAACGCCGCTGGCACTGCCGCAAAATTGCGTGTAGAAACTGCCGCGGGGACTCGCGGAACCGCAGAGTCGCGACTATTTAAGTGAGGCCTTTAAGCCTCGTGAGGGCGTGTCGATGCTGACCACCCATCCCTACGACGACGATCATCTGCGCGAGGAGTGCGGCGTTTTCGGGGTCTTCGGACACCCGGAGGCGGCGGCGCTGGCGGCGCTCGGCCTCCATGCGCTGCAGCATCGCGGCCAGGAAGCGGCGGGGATCGTCGCCTTCGACGGAGAGCAGTTCCATGCGCATCGCGGCATGGGACACGTCGGCGACATCTTCAGCTCGCCTGAGGTGATGGGACGGCTCACGGGCCATTCCGCGCTAGGGCATGTCCGCTACGCCACGACCGGCGAGGTCGCGATGCGGAACGTGCAACCGCTCTTCGCGGATTTCGAGTTCGGCGGCCTCGCGATCTGCCACAACGGCAATCTCACCAATTCCTATCATCTCCGCCGCCAGCTCGTGCGCCGCGGCAGCCTGTTCCAGTCGACGAGCGACACGGAAGTGATCGTCCACCTCATCGCGACGAGCCTCAAGAACACGGTCGAGGACCGGATGGTGGAGGCGCTCCGCCAGGTCGAGGGAGCCTATTCGCTGGGCGCGCTCACGCAGGACGGGCTCATCGGCGTGCGCGACCCGCTGGGCGTCCGGCCGCTGGTGCTGGGCCGGCTCGGCGAGGCCTGGATCGTCACATCCGAGACTTGCGCTCTCGACATCATCGGCGCGGAGTTCGTCCGCGACATCGAGGCAGGCGAGCTCGTCACCATCGACGGGCTCGGCGTTCACACCGACCGCCCCTTCCCCAAGGCGAGGAAGCGCTTCTGCATTTTCGAGTACATCTACTTCGCGCGCCCCGACAGCATGGTCGAGGGTACCAGCGTCTACGAGGCCCGGAAGCGTATCGGCGCGGAGCTCGCGCGCGAGAACGGGGTTGACGCAGACATGGTGATCCCCGTGCCGGACTCCGGCGTTCCCGCAGCGATCGGCTACGGGCAAGAATCCGGCCTGCCCTTCGAGCTCGGGATCATCCGCAATCACTACGTCGGCCGCACCTTCATCGAGCCCACGGACCAGATCCGGCACCTCGGCGTGAAGCTCAAGCACAACGTCAATCGCGCGAAACTCAAGGGCAAGCGCGTGGTGCTCGTCGACGATTCAATCGTACGCGGCACGACCTCGACCAAGATCGTGGAGATGGTGCGGAACGCGGGCGCGCGCGAGGTCCACATGCGGATCTCGAGCCCGCCCACCACCAATCCCTGCTTCTACGGCATCGCGACGCCCGAGCGCGAGCAGCTCCTGGCCTCGCATTACGACGTGAAGGCGATGGGCAAGTTCATCGGCGCCGACAGCCTCGCTTTCGTCTCGATCGACGGGCTCTACCGCGCGATGGGCGAGCCCGGACGGGATCCCGCGGCGCCCAAATTCTGCGACGCCTGCTTCACCGGCGACTATCCGATCCCGCTCACGGATCACGAGGCCGGCAAGGTCTCGATCCAGCTCTCGCTGCTCGCGGAGACCGCCTGAGACCATGACCGCCGGGAAGGGGCAGCGGCTCCAGGGCCGCATCGCCCTCGTTACCGGCGCGTCGCGAGGCTTGGGCGCGGCGATCGCCAAACGCTTCGCCTCCGAGGGGGCGCATCTCATCCTGGTCGCGCGCACGCAAGGCGGGCTCGAGGAGCTCGACGACGAGATCCGCGCCGCGGGCGGCGAGGCCGCGACGCTGCTCCCGCTCGATCTCCGGGAGCTCGACAAGATCGACCAGATGGGGGCGGCCATATCTCAACGCTTCGGCCGCCTCGACGTGCTCGTGGGGAATGCCGCCGTGCTGGGAACTCTCTCGCCGCTGGGACACATCGAGCCCAAGGTCTGGGAGGAGGTCTTGGCGACAAACCTCACCGCCAACTGGCGCCTGATCCGCTCGCTCGATCCGCTGCTGCGCAGATCCGACGCGGGCCGCGCGATCTTCGTCACCTGCAGCGCCGCCCGCACGAATACCGCCTATTGGGGCGCCTACGCCGCGAGCAAGGCCGCGCTCGAGGCGATGGTGCGGATCTACGCCGACGAGCTCGGCATCACCAAGGCGACGGCGAACCTCGTCGATCCCGGCATCCTCGCGACCAAGCTCCGCGCCAAGGGATTTCCCGGCGAGGACAAGCTGAAGGTGCCAAAACCCGAGGACGCGACAGAAGCCTTCGTGGCGCTCGCGGAGGCGGGCTCGCAGGCGAATGGAGAGATCGTGGGTCTTACTTCTTCCGCCGCTCCCTCACCCGGCGCAGCGTTGCCGCGCCGACCCCGAGGGGCGAGGTAGGTAAGCGTGGCGATCCCTCACTTCTCCGCATAGGGATTCTCGCCCTTGCGCAGCATCATCCGGATCGGCACCCCCGGGAGGTCGAAGTCCTCGCGCATGAGGTGGACCAGGTAACTCCGATAGGAGTCCGGGAGGTCGCCGGGCTTCGAGGCGAAGAGCGCGAAGGTGGGCGGGCGGATATTGGCCTGCGTCATATACCGGATGCGGAGGCGTCGGCCGCTCACCAGCGGCGGAGGATGGCGCGCGAGAGCGCCCGCGAGCCATCGGTTCAAGACGGGTGTCGAGATACGCTTGTTCCAGGTGTCGTGCGCCTTCAGCACCGCCGGCATCAATTTCTCGACGCCGCGCCCCGTGCGTGCCGATAGCGTCACCGTCGCGATACCCTCGAGCTGCGGCAATGACGTCTGCAGTCGATCGCGGAGCCGGCCGAGCGCCTGCTGCTTCTCCTCGACGATGTCCCATTTGTTGACGGCGAGGACGAGCGCGCGTCCTTCCTCCGCGACGAGGCGTGCGATAGTGAGGTCCTGCCGCTCCAGCATCTGCTCGGCGTCGAGCACGAGCACCACGACCTCCGCGAAACGGATCGCGCGGAGCGTATCGGCGACGGAAAGCTTCTCGAGCTTCGTCTCGACTTTCGGCCGTTTGCGCATGCCGGCGGTGTCTATGAGGCGGAAAGCGCGATCGCGCCAACGCCAGTCGATGCCGATCGCATCGCGCGTGATGCCCGCCTCGGGCCCCGTCAACAGGCGTTCCTCGCCGATGAGCCGATTGACCAGCGTCGATTTCCCGACATTGGGACGACCGACCACCGCGAGCTGCAGCGGCTTCTCTGCCCCGACGGGCGTCTCCGCCGCAGGAAGAGCTTTATCCTCCAGGAGCGGCCGGAGGGCCGCGTAGAGGTCGGCAAGGCCCTCGCCATGCTCGGCGGAGATCGCGACGGGCTCACCGAGGCCGAGGGCGTAGGCCTCGTGCACGCCTGCGCTTGCAGCGGCGCTCTCGGTCTTGTTGGCCACTACGATCGTGGGAATGCCGCGGCGGCGCAGCCGGTCCGCGAAGTGGCGATCGACGGGGGTCACCCCCGCGCGCGCATCGATCAGGAACAGCACAGCCCGGGCGCCGTCGAGCGCGCGCTCGGTCTGCGCGCTCATGCGCGCGGCAAGGCTCTCGCGCTCGGCCTCCTCCAACCCCGCGGTATCGAGGACGCGGAATTCGAGATCGCCGATCCGCGCCTCGCCCTCGCGCCAGTCTCGGGTAACGCCGGGCGTGTCGTCGACGAGCGCGAACCGCCGCCCGACCAAACGGTTGAACAGGGTCGATTTGCCGACATTGGGCCGGCCGACGATCGCGACGGTTGCAGTCATGCGGTCTTCGCGCCCCACGGGGCGCCCGGCCCTAGCGATAGGCGATGAGATCGGCGTCCTGAGTCAGAACGTAGAGGATTTTGTTCGCGAGCACCGGCGCCACGTAGCTGCCGTCGGGAAACTCGATGCTTCCAATCGCCTTCCCCGTATAGGGCGAGACCGCGATTGCGAAGCCGTCCGAGCTCAGCACGATCAGACGATCGCTCGCAAGCACCGGGCCCGACCAATCGAGCTGGCCCTTCTTTTTCTTCTGGTCCTCGTAGCGCGGCAGGTCCAGCACCCATTTGATGCGGCCCTCCTTGCGTGTCAGGCAGACCAAGTCGCTGTCGTTGGTGAGGACGTAGAGGAAGTCGCCGGCGACCCAAGGACTGTAGGAGCCGCCAATGTCCTGCTCCCAGATGCGATCGCCGGTGCGCAGGTCGATTGCGACCATACGCCCGCTGTGGCTGATCGCGAAGACCATGCCGCGGTCGATGATCGGCCGTCCCCGGATGTCCGCAAGCGAGGTCAGGGGATCGAGATTGCGCGAGGAAGCGAGATTGTCGGTCCAGAGCGGACGGCCGTTCTCCGCGCGAAGCGCGAAGACCTCGCCCGACGAGTATGCGACGACGACGATGTCGCCCTCGACGGCGGGGCTGGCGCCGCCAAGAAGGCCCGCCGTCTCCGGCAGCCCCTCATGCGTCCAGAGGATGCGGCCGTCATCTGCTGCGAGCACCTCGAGCTGGTTCTCGACGGTAACGACGTAGACGCGCCCGTCTGCAACCGTCGGCGGCGAGTGCACGGGAGACGGCACCGACTTCCGCCATACTTCCTTGCCGGTCGCGGCATCGAGTGCCAGCACCTCGGCATAGCCCGTGGAGACGTAGACGCGATCGCCGAGCGCCGCAACGCCGCCGCCGAAGGTCGTGTAATCCGCCTTTTTGGGCTGCGGATCGAAGTTCCAGAGCTCGCGGCCGGTCGCGGCATCATAGGCACTCACCACGCATTCCGCGTCCATTGCGATGATGCGATTGTTCTCGATCACCGGCGGAGCCATGACCTGTCCCGTTCGCGAGCTTCCCTCGCCGACGCTCCTGCGCCAGATGCGCTGCACGCTGTCGCCGAGCGCGAGATGCTGCATGGAGTGATCGGGATAGCCTCCGGCCTCCGGCCAAGCCGGGTTGACCGACGGCCGCGGCAGGCGCACGTCCGTCTCCTGCACCGAGGGATCGGGCTCGAGCTGCCGCTCGAGATTGAGGATCGAGACGCGCTTGCCCGGTAGCGGCGTCTTGGTCTCGCCCCCGAAGAGGTCGTCGGTCGCGCTATTGAAGAGATCGCAGCCCGTGAGCGCGAGCAGCGAAAGCACAGCGAGCCCACAGAGAAGCCGCCTCATCGCAATTCTCTCCGGATCACGATGCGAGCGCCGCCGCGACTTCCGCCGCCCGCGCGCGCAGGCTCGAGGGTGCCGAGAGGTCGTCGGCGAGGCGCTGATAGTCGCTGCGCGCGGCCGCGCGGTCGCCGGCCTTCAGATGCGCGATCGCGGTCACCTCGATCGCGGAAAGGTGCCAGGGGTTGGCAGCGTCGGTGAGCGGCGCCATCCGGTCGACGATGGCCTGCGGCTGCTCCACGTCGAGCGCATGGAGACCCCAAAGCACCGTCGCGAGGTTCCGGTAGACGTCGTCGATGTTCGGATCCTTCGCGAGCGCATCGTAAGCGGCGAGCGAGCCCGCGGCGTCGCCCGCCCGCGCCTTCAGCGCCGCCGCCTCGAAACGCGCGAGCATCGCACGCCCCGCATGGGCGTTCGGCACCACAGCCGTCATCTTTTCGACCGCTTCGGCGGTCTTGCCGTCGCGCGCGAGGTCAAGCGCGCTCGAGTAGGCGACCTCCTCCGACTGGCGCGACCGCTCGTCCTGGTAGCGCCACCAGGAATAGCCGCCGCTCGCCACGACGATCGCGACCGCCGCCGCGATCACCAGGCCCCGGTATTTCTTCCAGAGCTTGAGCGCGGCGTCGCGCCTTAATTCCTCATCGACTTCCTGGAAAATATCGCTCACGAACCCGCTCCGGCACCCAAAACGGGCGCTACCATAGCGGCTCGCTTCCGGCGAGGCAAACCCGGCCGGCGGCACTGGACGAGGCCGCGGAAATCGGGAAGACTGGCGTCATGAGCGTCGAAGAGACAGTTTCATAAGGCGGGGGCGGCCGGTGGCGACGCTTCTGCGAATACACGATTTCCGGCGCAAAGCCAGGCCCGTCTTCTTCACCCGCCCAGAACTCAATCAGCTTCTCTCGATGTATAGCCGCCGCGTCATGCGGGGCGAGTGGCGCGACTACGCCATCGACCAGCAGGAGAGCGCCGTACGCTTCTCGATCTTCCGCCACACGCACGAGCGGCCGCTCTTTGCCGTCGTCAAGTTCGCGCCGGGAACCGGGCGCCACGGCGACTACGCCGTACTGAGCGGCCCGCAGCGCTTGGCGACGGGCGGCGCTCTCGGTGAGGTGCTGCAGGCGCTCCAACGCCATCTCCCGGCGGCAGAACCCGTCGATATCGAGAAATACCGCTAGCTCACCCCTTCTCGGCCTCGGGATATTTGAGCCGGAGCTGCTGGATCAGCTCGTCGGCGAGGATGTCGTTGGGGCCGGGATTGCGCAGCAGCAGCACGTCGATGCTCGCGCGCCCCTGCAACCGGCTATAGGGCGTCGCCGGATAGGATTGAGGGGTAGTCGTGCCGACGCTCGGGGGGCGTATCGTGCCTGCCGGTCCGACATTGCCGCCGAAAGGCGCGTTGAACTGACTGTCGAAATAGACCGGCTGCGCCGCCTGCTCGACGTTGCTGCTCTGGCTCGTGACGCGGAAGCCTGCAAAGCCCGCGCTCTCCGCGAGGAGCGCCGCGCGCCAAATCGCGAGATCGAGAGCCTGAATGCGCGCGGCCTCGGCATCGCGGTCGCGCGTCGCCGGCGCGCTCGAGCTGAGGCGCGAGGGGCCCACGTACGAAACGATGTAACGATCGCCGCCGAGCGCCTCCTCCGAATAGCCGTAGTCGCGGGCCTGCTGGATCGGCGACAGCAGCGGATATCGCTCGCCCCCGCAGGCTGCGAGCGCGAATACCGCAAGAAGCACGAGAGCCCATGAACAAAGCCTGCCGCTCATCGGGGGGATCGTCATGGCCAGGTTTGCCCCAGCAGTGTCCGGTTCGCGACAAGGCGCCGTGCGTCCTTCGACGCAGGGCATGCGTTACCTCCGAGCCGCTCGAGGAATTCTCTCGAAGGTTATTTAGCGGCGCTCGGAGATTTCGCTAGCCCCGGCGTGCGGTTTCCAGCACCGCCTCGATTCCGATCCCCATGGCGAGGAGCCGACGGTCCTCGCCGTGGCGCGCAACCGCCATCAACCCCACGGGTCCCTCGCCCGGACGCTCGATCGGCAGTGTGAGGGCGCAACGGTCCAGGAAGTTGAAGAGCGCGGTGTTGCGTAGGATCTTGCTGTTGAGGCGCCAGAAGTCCTCGTCCTTTGCGAAGGAGGCGATCGGCGGCGCAACGAGAGGCAAAGTCGGCATCACCAGTGCGTCGACCTCCGCGCTCTCGCGATCGACGCGGCGAATCAAGTCCGCGCGCTGATGGAGCAGGCGAATGTAGTCGATGGCGGACATCTCGCGTCCGCGCTCGATGCGCACGCGCACGCGCGGATCGTAGTCGCGGCCCCGGCGCTGCAGCAGCGTCTCGTGCCAAGCGTAGGCCTCGCAGGGCGAGAAGCCGCCCTTGGCGTTGATCCCCGCGTATTCCCCGAGCTCGCGCAAGGGGAGCTCGACGATGCGCGCGCCCGTGCGCGAGAGCGCGGAGATCGCGCGCTCGAATGCCGCCGCCACCGGCGCTTCGAGCTCGTCGAGGACGACCGTCTGGGGAACGCCGAGGCGCAGCGCGCCCGCGGAGACCGCCGCCGGCACCGTCGGCGCCTCGCCCGCCATCACCGCATCCGTGAGCGCGCAGCAGGCGACGGAGACGCCGATCGGGCCGATGGAATCGAGGGTAGTCGAGAGCGGTGTCGCGCCCTCGCGCGGCACGCGGTACTGCGTTGGCTTCAAGCCCGCGAGACCGCAGAAGGCCGCGGGGATACGCACGGAGCCGCCGGTATCGGTGCCGATCGCGACTGCGGCCATGCCGTCCGCAACCGAGATCGGCGCCCCCGAGGAGGAGCCGCCGGGGATACGCGCGCGGTCCCAGGGATTTCCGGGCGTACCGTAATGCGGATTGATGCCGACGCCGGAGAAGGCGAATTCCGTCATGTTGGTGCGGCCCATCAACACCGCCCCTGCCGCGCGGAGCCGCGCCACGATCGGCGCATCCGCCCTAGCGGGCGGCGCGTCGTCGAGCGCCTTGGAGCCCGCGCGCGTCTGCTCGCCGGCGACGTCGAAAAGGTCCTTGATCGAGACGGGAATGCCCGCCAGGGGCGAGGCAACGTAGCCGGAGGCGCGAAGCTTGTCCTGAGCCTCGGCGGCGGCGCGCGCGCTCTCGGCGTAGACCTTGACGAAGGCGCGCTTGCCCTCACCCGCGGGGTCGGCGATGCGCTGAAGCGCCGCCTCCACGAGGGCGCGGCTCGTCGTTCGTCCGGCCGCGAGGTCGGCGGCGAGCTGTTGCAGGGTCGGGCGGCGAGCAGCGACGGACATGCGCTTCCTCTTGCAGTGCGAAAGGGAGGCCGAGCAAACACCGCGGCGCGGTCGCTGGCAAGTAACGAGCGGGCGATAGCGGCAATGTTAAAGCGATGCTAACCGCATCCGGCGAGGTCCGCAGGGCTGGGCTGCAGGGATTGCGCTGGGCGCGCGCCATCGCCTGGCTGAGGATATCCCCACGCCCAGGGGGCCCCATGTCCAGAACGGTGATGCCGGTGCCGAGCCGGGAGGAGATTCGGCGCGGCATCCTCCTCATGATCGCCTCCGTCTTCGTCTTCGCGCTGGTGAACGCCCTCGTGAAGTATCTCGAGGACGACTATCCCGTGGGCGAGGTCGTTTTCTTCCGCAGCATCTTTTCGCTCCTGTTCTCGCTCGGCCTGCTCGCGCGGAATGGCGGGCTCCAGTCGCTGCGCACCAATCGGCTCACCGAGCACGTCGGCCGCGGCACGCTGCAGTTCATCTCAATGGTCTGCATCTTCATCGCCTATCACTGGATGCCGCTCGCCGACGCGGTCGCGATCACATTCTCCTCGCCTCTCTTCCTCACGGTGCTCTCGATCCCGATCCTCGGCGAGAAGGTCGGGCGCCACCGTTGGGGCGCGGTGCTCGTGGGATTCATCGGCATCCTCATCATGGTGCGGCCGGGAGAGGGCGTCTTCTCGCTGGGGGCCCTCCTTGCGCTCGTCAATGCGGGCCTGAGTGCCTCGGTAACGATCGCGCTCCGTCGCATGAGCCTCACCGAGCGGCCGGTGACGCTCGTCACCTACCAGGCGATCGTCGCGAGCGTGCTGAGCATCGCGGCGGTGCCCTTCGGTTGGGTCACACCGACTTGGCAGGGCGGGATCGGACTTGCGGCGGTCGGTCTCATCTCCGGTGTCGGGCAGATCCTTTGGACCCAGGCCTTCAAGCTCGCGCCCGCCGCCGTGCTGGCGCCCTTCAGCTACACCAGCATGATCTGGGCAATTGGGCTCGGCTTCCTCGTCTGGGGCGACGTGCCCACCCCGCTCCTTCTCCTAGGGGCATTGGTGGTGGTCGCGAGCGGCCTCTACATCCTCTATCGCGAGACCCGCCGCCCCTCGGTCAAGCCCGCGAGCCTCGCGCCCGCGCCAGGCTCGGACGACTGATCGTAGTTCTCACTTCATCGTAATGTCTGCGCGCGACGGCTTTTCGCCGGGCACCGGGCGGTGCATAGTCATCGGGCCCGTCGTGGAGATCGAACGATGCGATTGCGCGGCCTCGCCCTTTTTCTGCTCCTGGCCCTGCCGCTCCCGCAACTCGCGCACGCGCAGGATATGGGCGCCTGCAACGCGCCGGTTGCGCAACTGCAGGCCCCGGTTCGCTTGGCGGCCTACAGTCCGCTCCTCGCCGCCGCGGAGGCGGAGGTCGGCCTCAGCTATCTCGGCCATGCGAGCTTCCTCATCACGAGCCCTGCCGGCGTCACCATCGTCACGGACTACAACGGCTTCCTCCGCCCGACGGATCCGCCGAACGTCGTGACCATGAACCACGCGCACATCATGCATTACACCGACGACATCGATCCCGGCATAAAGCTCGTGCTGCGCGGCTGGGACACCGGCGAAGGCCCGCCGCACTACGACGTGAAATTCGGGGACGTCCGCATCCGCAACGTCCCCACCAACATCCGCAGCGGCTACGGGACGACGGAGTTCGGCGGCAACTCAATCTTCATTTTCGCCACCGGCGATCTCTGCATCGCCCATCTGGGACACCTGCACCACACGCTGACGCCGGAGCATTTGGCGCGGCTCGGACAGATCGACGTGCTGCTGACGCCCATCGACGGCGCCTTCACGATCGACCAGCACGACATGATCGACACCATCGAGGCGATCCATCCCGCGCTCGTCATCCCCATGCACTATTTCAGCCAGTCCGTGCTCGACCGTTTCGTCGAGCGCGTGAAGGACCGCTACCCCGTGCATTTCAGCAAAGTCGCGTCCATCACCCTCGCCCGCAGCGACCTCCCGAAACCGACGGAGGTGCTGGTACTGCCGGGGCATTGAGCTCGATTGGTCGGGGCATCTGGCTGCGGGTGGTACGGGAGGATCGATGGCGCTCATCAACTACATGTCGCGCATCCAGTTCGACTTCGGCGCGATAGCGCTACTGAAGTCGGAGCTGACGCTGCTCGGGGTCGCGCGGCCGCTGCTCGTGACCGATCCCGGCGTGCGGGCGGCGGGGCTGGTGGAGCGCGCGACAGAGGCGCTGGGATTCGTGCCGCCGATTTTCGGAGAGACACCGGGCAACCCGACGGAGGCTGCAGCAAAGCAGGCGCTCGCGCTCTACCGTGCCGAGGGCTCAGACGGGGTGGTCGCGCTCGGCGGTGGTTCCGCGATCGATCTCGCCAAGGCGGTGGCGCTGCTCGCGACCCATCCCGGAAGCCTCGGCGAATACGGCATCCGCGGCGGCGGCTCCGAGCGGATCGGCACGATCGCGCCGGTGCTCGCAATCCCCACCACCGCCGGCACCGGTGCCGAGGTCGGGCGCGCCGCGACGCTCACGCTCGAGACCGGACGCAAGATTGCTTGCGTCAATCTCAAGCTCATTCCGAAGGCGGTCATTTGCGACCCCGAGCTCACGCTGAGCCTGCCGCCCGCGATCACGGCTGCAACTGGCATGGACGCGCTCAGCCACGGGATCGAGTCCTATCTCTCGAGCTGGGAAAATCCGCCGGCCGCTGCGATCGCCATCGACTGCATCGAGCGGGCGGTGACCTATCTTCCGCGCGCCTTCCGCGACGGCAGCGACCGAAAAGCCCGCTGGGAGATGCTCATGGCAGCGCTCGAGGGCGGTCTCACATTCCAGAAGAGCCTTGGCGCTGTTCACGCACTGAGCCACCCGTTGGGCGCGCTCGGCTATCATCACGGTACCCTCAACGCGATCCTTCTACCCCACGTGCTCCGCTTCAACGCGCCGGCGGTGCCGCAGAAGATGATGCATCTCAAGGTGGCCTTCGGCATTCAGCCATCCCGGGACGTCGCGGACGAGGTCGAAAACCTCGTCTTCACGCTGCGCTTGCCCGCGACCCTCCGCGCGCTCGGCCTCGATCCCGCGCTCATCCCCGAGCTTGCGGAAGAGGCCGCGAAGGAGCATCTGAGCGCCACCAATCCGCGGCCGGCGACCTCAGCGGATTATCGAGCCATTCTCGAAGCGGCGATGGGCTGAGCCGCTAAGGTTTCGGCTGCCGCGCCTTCCAGGGGTCCTTGACCGCGGGGTAGGTCTCGATCTCCACGTTGGCGAGACGGCCGTTCACCTTTTCGACCCTGCAGATGTAGACGTTCTGCACGATGTCGCGGGTCTCGGGATCGATCGAGATGGGGCCGCGCGGGCTCTCGAACTTCCAGCCCTTCACGATCTCCATCGCCTTATCGCCGTCGATCTTGCCGTCGAGCTTCTGCACGATGTCGTAAATGAGAGCCATCCCATCCCAGGCGCCGACGGCGAAGAAGTCGGGGTCCTTGTCTTGGCCGTAAGCGGCCTTCCATGCCTTGACGAAGGCCTCGTTCGCGGGGGATTTGTGCGCGGCGGAGTAATGCATCGCCGTCACCAGCCCGAGTGCCAGATCGCCGAGCCCCTGAAGATCGGCCTCATCGGTCGCCTCCTCGCTGGGCATCAGGCGGATACCCGCCTTGCCGAGGCCGAGGTCGTTGTAGGCCTTGACGTAGGCGACGGGCTGCGGACCGCCGGGCAGGAAGGCGTAGACGCCGTCGGGCTTCTGATCGAGCATGCGCTGAAGGAAGGGCACGAAGTCGGGATTGGCGAGCGGCATGCGGACGCTACCGATGACTTGGCCGCCGGCCTCGGTGAATCCGAGCTTGAAGGACTCCTCGGCGTCGATGCCGGGGCCGTAGTCCGAGACCGAGGTGAAGACGCGCTTCATCCCGCCCTTGGTCGCGGCCCAGCGGCCGAATATCTCCGTCGTCTGCGGGAGCGTCAGCGAAACGCGTGCGAAATAAGGGGAGCGCGTGGTGATGACGGCGGTCGCGGCGTTCATGATCACGACCGGCGTCTTGGTTTCCGTCGCCAGCGGCGCGATCGCGAGCGCATTGGGAGTGAAGACGAGGCCGGTGATGATTTTTGCACCGTCGCGCGCGAGCAGTTCCTGCGCCAACCGCTTCGCCACGTCGGGGTTAGGGCCGGTGGTGTCGCGGCGGACGATCTCGATCTTGGTGGACCCGACGCTGTCGCCGTGCTGCTGCATCCAGAGCTTGACGCCGTCGTCCATGGTCTGCGCGAGCCGAGCGAACGGGCCCGAATAGGGCAGCATCAGCCCGACCTTGACGGTATCCGCCCGCGCGGGCGCCACCAGCGCGAGCGCGGCCAAGAGCACGATTGCGAAGCGAAATCGGATCATTTTGCCTCCCCAAGACCGCAAATCACGGCCGATTGTCGTTATTGCCGTCATTTTAGCGGCCCGGCGGCAGCGGTCAAACCCGGGGAAGACCCAGTCGCGAAACGCTCAGTGTGCGAGGTCGCTCGCAAGGTGGTAGAGGCAATCGCCGCGCTCGACGCGGGCGGGAACACGCTTGCAGACCACGAGACCGTCGCCGAGGAAATGCACCGGCGCGGGTTCGCGCCAGGGCGTCTCCGGAAAATGGACGCGGCCCGCGAGCTGTCCCTTGCGCACGGCGTCACCGAGTTCCGCGAGCGGCTCGAAGAGGCCGGGATCGGGGCTGTAGACGTAGTGCGGAGCGCGCTCGACCCGCATGATCCTGGTCGTATGCGGCTCGACCTTGCCGGAGAGCACGCCGAGATGACGCAGCACGTTGACGATGCCGCGCTCGGTCACCGCCAGCGTCTCGCGCGTCACCATGCCGGCGCCGCCGAGCTCGGCACTGAGGCCGAGAATGCCCGCGCGATCGGCGGCCGAGAGGATTCCCCGATCCTCGCCGCCGGACATCAGGTAGGAATAGGGCGCACCGAAGGCGCGAACCGCCGCGAGCACGGTCTCGAGACGCTTCTCGTCCGCCTGGTGGCGCGCGAGCGTGCCGGGAATGTAAAGCAACGAGCTGCCACCGGAATGGAGATCGAGCGATACATCCACCTGCGGCATCAGCACGCTCTCGACATAATGCGCGATCATCGCGGTGGGGCGGCCGTCGGCGTCGCCGGGGAAGGTCCGGTTGAGGTTGCCCTCATCGATGGGCGAGGTCCGCATGCCTGCCTGCGCCGCCGGGAAATTCAGCATGGGCATGATGATCACCTGGCCCGACACATCCGAGGGGGAGAGCGCGCGCACGAGCTTGGTAAGCGCGATCTGGCCCTCGTACTCGTCGCCGTGATTGCCCGCCGTCAGCAGCACCCGCGGTCCCTTGCCGCTCCGGATCGAGACGATGGGGATCGGCAGATATCCGTAAGCGGAGCGGTGGACCGAATGCGGCAAGCGGAGAAACCCCTCCTGCTTGCCTTCCCGCGCGAAGTCGAGGTCGGTGCTGATGCGGGAGGGGCGGTTTGACATGATCGTCGCTCCGAAAGGAATTCGCGCTGAGGTCGCAGGGATTGCGCAGGGGTCGCGGTGGATTTGAGCCCCTCGGCGACCCCAGCGCAACCTCCGCCTCCTCCGCGCGACTCTTCGGGCGTGTTATCATTCGATACGGTATCCGAAAGGGCTGGACATGGGTGTTAGGACCGGCAGGCAGTTTCTGGAGTCGCTCAGGGACGGGCGGGAGATCTGGATCGACGGGGAGCGCGTCGCGGACGTGACCACGGACGCGCGCTTTGCGAGCGCGGCCATGAGCGTCGCCGAGCTCTACGAGATGCAGCACGACCCCGCGCTCCGCGACCGCCTCACCTACCGTTCCCCAACCAGCGGCGAGCGCGTGGGTCTCGCCTTCATCCAGCCCCAGACCATCGACGAGCTCGTGCGCCGGCGCGAGATGGTGAAGATCTGGGCGGACGCCACCTGCGGCATGTTCGGGCGCAGCCCGGACTTCATGAGCATCCACCTCACGGGCTTCGCTTGCGCCAGGGCGGAGTTCGGCCTCGCGGAGCAACGCTTCGGCGAGAACATCTGGAACTACTACTTGAAGTGCCGCGAGAGCGACCTCGTGCTCACGCACACGCTCATCAACCCGCAGGTCGACCGCTCGAAGCCCGTCGAGGCGCAGGAGAAGGACCTCGCGGCGAAGATCGTGCGCGAGACCGATCAGGGGATCGTCGTCTCCGGCGCGCGCATGGTCTCGACGCTCTGCGCCTATTCGCACGATCTCCTGGTGATGCCCTCGAGCTATCTCGCGAGCACGCCTGAGGCGGCCTCCTATGCCTTCGGCTTCGCCATTCCCGTGGCGACGCCGGGATTGCGCTTCATCTGCCGACCCACGGTCGTGCATCAGCGCGCGGCCTCCCCGCTCGACTATCCCCTCTCCTCTCGCCTCGACGAGGGCGATGCGATGGTGGTGTTCGAGAATGTCCTGGTCCCGTGGGAGCGCGTCTTCATCCACCGCGATCCCGAGCTCTGCAATGGCCTCTACACGCGCACCGGCGCGATGCCGCAGATCATGCACCAGTTCTCCACGAAGAACCTGGCCAAGGCCGAGTTCATGATGGCGCTTGCCTTCGCGCTCGCGCGCTCGACCAACGTCGACCAGCACCTCCACGTCCAGGGCATGCTCGCGGAGCTGATCCAGTTCACGGAATTCACGCGCGCTTGCCTCCGGGCCTCCGAGGCCGACGCGAAGCCCAATGCTGCGGGATTCATGACTCCGAGCTCGATGCCGCTCTGGACCATCCGTATGATGTTCCCGAAAATGTTCATCCGCATGTGCGAGATCATCCAGAGCTTGGGCGCGGGCGGCCTCGTCGCCGTGCCCTCCTACGCCGAGACCGCAAGCCCGGTATGGGGCGACGTCGAGAAATACTTCCAATCCGCCAACGCCGATGCGAAGACGCGGATCAAGCTCTTCCGCCTCGCCTTCGACGCCGCGGTCTCCACCTTTGCGGGCCGGCAGCAGCTCTACGAGCGCTATTATTCCGGCGACCCCGTGCGGCTCTCGGCGACGCTCTATTCCATCTACGACAAGGACGGCTACATGGACCGCATCTCGCGCCTGCTCGACGATCTCGAAGCGCGCCGGAACGACGGCGCCGGCGGACCGCCCTTCCGCTCGAAGCTCGAGGCGGCGGAGTAATCGCTCGATGAATCCCGCTTTCACCGCCCGCGATTTCCGCGATGCCGTCGGCTGGTTCACCACGGGCGTCGCCGTGATCACCGCGCGGGCGCCGGACGGCTCGCTTCACGGCGTCACCGCGAATTCCTTCAGCTCGATCTCGCTCGATCCACCGCTGGTGCTCTGGAGCCTCGCCAAGCGCTCCACGAACATCGCGGGCTTCGAGGCCGCGCGACATTTCGCGGTCAACATCCTGACGCAGGAGCAGCAGGGTCTCGCCGCGCGGTTCGCCGCCACCGGCGGCGACAAGTGGCACGACATCTCCTTCGAGACCTGGGAGACAGGCGCCCCGATCCTGCGCCATTCCCTCGCCAATCTCGACTGCAATCTCGATGCGCGCCACGACGGCGGCGACCACGTGATCTTCGTGGGACGCGTGCTGCGCCTGGAATCGCACAAGCACGGGAGGCCTCTGCTCTTCAGCCGCGGCAGCTACCGCGCGCTCGGCGACCGGCTCGGTCTCGCAGGCGAGCAGCCCGGGGAGCGCGGGCCGGAGGGGCTCTCGGCCCCGCCGCTCGCGGGGCTCGAGCCCTGGTTCCACTCCTGAGGCACTCAGCGTCGGGAGATATCGTCGCTCTGCGCAAGCCGTGCCTGGGCCGCGAGACGGATGGGCGCATTGGCCGCGCCGAAGCCTCGATATCCCCGGCGCTCCACGATCTCGAAGAAGAAGCCTCCGGGCAGCGTCCGCGTGTAGACGTGGAAGAACTCCGCGCCGCCCTCTCGGTCATAGAGCACGTTCGCCGCGCGAAACTTCGCGATCTGCTCCTCCGTCAGATCCGTCCGCGCCTCGAGGTCGGCGTAGTAGTTCTCGGGGATTTGCAGGAGCTCGACCCCATTCGCCTTTAGCCGTTGGAGCGTCGCGAAGATGTCGCTCGAAGCGATCGCGATCTGCTGCAAGCCCGAGCCGAAGAAATCGTCGAGGAAGCGGGCGGCGAGCGTATGCCGGCTTTGCGAGGAATTGAGGACCAGACGAACGCTGCCGTCCTCGGTCTCGACCGCCTGGCTTTGCACGACGCCGCCAGGGTCGATCACGTCCTGGACCGGCCGCGGCCTCAGGTCGAGCAGCGAGGTATAGAAGAGGAGCCAGCTCAGCATCTCCTCGTATTCCATCGACTGAGAGAGATGATCGAAGCGCGTGAGGCCGGCATCGATATGCCCGCCCGTCTCTACCGGCACGAAATCCACTTCCCAGAGATCGCCGAGCCGGGTCCGGCGATCGACGAAGTAGATGAGGCTGCCACCGAGACCGCGCACGGCGGGGATGTCGAGCTCGCCGGGGCCGACCGCACCGCGGAAGGGCTGATCGAGCAGCTTCACCGCGCGCTCCAGCGTCTTCGAGGCGTCGTCGACGCGGAGAGCCATGGCGCAGACGGAGGGGCCGTGCGTGATGTTGAAGGAGTGCGCGAACCCCTCCCTCTCCTGATTCACGACGATGTTGACGTCGCCCTGGCGCCAGCGCGTCACGTCCTTCGAGCGGTGCCGGCCCGCAAGCGCGAAGCCGAGCCCCTGGAGCACTCCCTCGAATGAAGCGGCGCCATCCGCATCCATCGCGAATTCCAGGAATTCGACACCCTCGACCCGCGAGGGCGGCGGCAGCGGCGGCACGTCCGCAATATCGATGCCCGTGCGATTGCGCAGACCGTCCAGCATGAAGAGCAGCGAGCGCCGGCCGTCGATCGCGACCCGTCGCGCAGAGCCCGCGCGGAAGCGGTCGCTGAAGATCTCGAGCGACAGGAGACCGTCGAACCCCGTCGCCTGCAGCGCCGCCATGAAGTCGCCGATCGCGAAGTCGCCTTGCCCCGGGAAGCACCGGTAATGCCGGCTCCAGGACAGGAAATCCATGTTTAGCCTTGGCGCATCCGCGACCTGCACGAGGAAAATTCGATCCCGCGGGATCGAGCGGATCGGCTTCAGGTCCGTATCGCGCGCGAGGATGTGGAAAGTGTCGAGGACGAGACCCACGGCAGGATGATCCGCGCGCCGCACGATTTCCCAGGCATCGCGGTAGTCGTTGACGTGGCGGCCCCAGGCGAGCGCCTCGAAGGCGATGCGCATGCCGCGTTTGGCCGCGCGCTCGCCGAGCTCGCGGAAATCGGCGGCGGCGCGGTCGATGCCGCCGAGGGACTCCGGCGCTACGTTGCTGCAGACCATCAGGAGGTCGCAGCCGAGCTCGGCCATGAGGTCGAGCTTGCGCTCCGCACGCGCAAAGGCCTTGGCGCGCTGCGGCTCCGGCATTCCCTCGAAATCCCGGAAGGGCTGCAGTACCACCGGCTCGAGACCCAGCGCTCGCACGCGCTCGCCGACCAAGGCGGGCTTGTCGTCGGCGGAGAGGAGGTCGTTCTCGAAGATCTCGACCCCCGTGAATTCTGCGGCGGCGATCGCCTCGAGCTTCTCGCTCAAAGTGCCGGGCAGGCAGACGGTCGCGATCGCGGTGCGCATGGGCTTAGAGCCTCTCGAAATGGCGCAGCATGCGCTCGGCGTCGGGCTCGACCCCCGTGAAGAGCCGGAACGCATCGACCGCCTGGAACACTGCCATCCCACCGCCGCCCATGTTGCGGCAGCCGCGGGCGCGCGCCGCGCGCAGCAGCTCCGTCTCCATCGGGAAATAGATGATCTCCGCGACCCAGAGCTCGGGACGCAGCAGCGTCACCGGTATCGGCGTTCCCGGATATTTCGCCATGCCCACGGGTGTCGCATTGACGATGCCATCGGCTCCCGCGACGGCCCGGTCAGCCGCCGCCGCAACCCCCGCGCGATCGGCACCGAAACGCCGGCAAAGTTCGCCCGCGAGACGCTCGGCGCGGCTGCGGTCGGTATCGATCAGCTCCAACCGCCGCACGCCGAGCCCCAATAGGGCGTGCGCTACCGCCGATCCCGCGCCGCCGGCGCCTATCTGCGCCACGCGCTCACGCGCGACGTCGGGCAACCCCCGCCGAAAACTCTCTGCGAATCCGGAGACGTCGGTATTGTAGCCGGTGGTCCGGCCCCCCTCGCCAAACACCACGGTGTTCACCGCACCGATGATGCGCGCGTCCTCCGAGAGCGCGTCCAGCAGGGGCACGACCGCCTGCTTGCAGGGATGCGTGATATTGAGGCCGGCGAAGCCGAACCGCCGTGCCGCGGTCAACAGCTCCGGGAGCGCGGCCTCGGTAAGCTCGAGCTCCGCGAGATCGATGAGCTTGTAGACGTAGTGCAACCCCTGCGCCGCGCCCTCCGCCTGGTGCAATGGCGGCATGCGCGAGGATTGAATTCCGGCACCGATCAAGCCGACGAGGAGAGAGCGGCCGTCTCTGGAGCGCGCAGGGCCCGCGCTGGGCTTCGCTTGCGGAGTATGGGCGCTATCCATCGCAGGCCTCGCTGGCGTCATCGGACGAAGGCACGATAACGAGGTCGCGCCGGTCTTGTCGACGTTTGCCCCGACGGATCATCGGCCGCGCGCCTCTCGTCCCAGCGACGGCGCATTCTGTACGAACTCGTTAGTTTACTCAAGCGCGCCGCCCGAGTCGGGAGTGATGCGAGCGGCGGGGGCCATCGGATGTGCATGGACAGGCATTGGCTGCAAAGCTACAAGGCCGGGGCTCGCGGAGGGAGGGAGGATCGATGAAGGCCAAGACGGCGCGGCGAAATGGGCGGACATCGCCGGCGCGCAGGATGCAAGACCCCGAGGGCGTGAAGAGGAACATCATCGAGATCGCGACCGAGGAATTCGCGGCCAACGGCTACAACGGCGCGCGCGTCGACGAGATCGCGGCGCGGACGAATTCCAGCAAGCGGATGCTCTATTACTATTTCGGCGACAAGGAGGGCCTCTTCCGCGCGGTGCTGGAGGAAGGCTATCGCCGCATGCGGCAAGTCGAGGCGGCGCGTCGCTACGATCATCTGAAGCCGGAAGCGGCGCTGCGCGCGCTCGTGGAGTTCACCTTCGATCATCAGAACGCCAATGTGGACTTCATCAGGCTCGTCGTGGTCGAGAACATCCACAATGGAGTGCATCTCGCCCGTTCCGAGAACATCCAACGCCTGAACGCCCCAGCCATCACGACCCTCCGCGAGATCTACCGTCGCGGGGTCGCTGCCAAGACCTTTCGCCCCGGCCTCGACATCGTGGATCTTCACATGTCCATCAGCGCCCTCTCCTTCTTCAACGTCGCCAATCGCGCGACGTTCTCCCGTATTTTCGGGCGCGAGATGGGGACGCCGGCGGCATCGGCCCGCCGGCGGGAAATCGTGGTCGACCTGATCCTGCGCTACGTCAGCGGCAATCCCGACTAGCTCGCGCTGAAGGGAATGTCCTTGATGCTCGCGGGGAATTCCGGCGGCGCGGTCTTCATCCATTTCTGATAGGCGGCGGCGAGCTGACCGTTCGCCTTGATCTTGTCGATGAAGGTATTGAGCGCCGCGTTGATCTCCTTCTCGCCGAGGCGGGTGCAGGCGCCGTTATAGAGCGTTGTCAGCGCGAACTTGTTCTCGTAAACGCCCGGCTTCGACTGATCGAGGCGCGAAACGTAGAACATGTTGGCGCCGACTGCCTGGACCTGCCCGGAGAGAAGCGCCTGGATCGTCGAGGCATCGTCATCGAAGCGTCGGATGGTGATGCTCTCGGGCCCGTTCTTGGTGATGTCGCTGTCCATCGATGAGGAGCGCGCAACCCCTACCGTGAGCTTCGCGAGATCCGCATAGCCCTTGATCGTGGTGGTCTTCGGCGCCACCACGTAGGTGATGTTGGCGACGTAGGGCTTGCTGAACTGGACCGCTTTGGCGCGGTCGGGCAGCATCGCCATGGTCGCGAACAGCAGATCGACGCGGCCGGTGGTCAGCGCGGGAATGCGGTTCGCGACGGCCAGCGGGACGAACTCGACGGAGACGCCGAGCTCCTTCGCGAAGAGGCCCGCGATATCGGCGTCGAAACCGTCCTGCTTGCCGCTGGTATCGACGAAGCCCCAAGGCGGATTGTCGCCCTGGATCCCGACCACGAGCTTGCCCTTCGCCTTGATCTCGGCGGTCGTGACGGCGAAGGCTTGCCTCACCGGCAAGCCCGAAATCGCCGCCAGCGCGGCGGCGCTCAGCATGAGGCTGCGTCGATCGATCCTGCGGGTCATGTCGTTTCCTTTCCCATGTGAAGTGATTGTCCTGGATTCAGTTTTCTCATCGCGAGGAGACCGCGAGACGCTGCTCGAGCCGGGCGCTGTAAAGCGAGAGCGGCCAACAGATCGCGAAGTAGAAGCAACCGACGATGCCGAAGACGAGCAAAGGCTCGAAGATCTGGTTCGCGATGATGCTGCCGGCGCGCGTGAGCTCGGTGAACCCCACGATCGCCGCAAGCGAGGTACCCTTGAGGAGCTGCACGAGGAAACCGACGGTCGCAGGCAGCGAGATACGCAAGGCCTGCGGCAGGACCACGTCTTTCATCAGCGGGAGGTAGTGGAGACCCAGCGCGTGCCCTGCATCGGTCTGGCCGTGCGGCACCGCCTCGATCGAGCCGCGCCAGATCTCGCCGAGAAAGGCGCTGGCGTAGAGTGTGAAGCCGACCGCCACGGCCTGCCATGCCTCGAGCGCGAGCCCGGCCAGCGCCAGTCCGTAGTAAACGACGAAAAGCTGCATCAGCAGCGGCGTGCCCTGAAAGAGCGCGATATATCCCGCGGCCAATCGAGCCAAGAGCCGCGAATGCGAGGTGCGCGCGAGCGCGACCGCAAGTCCCGCCACGATTCCCAGCGCGAAGGCCATTGCGGAGAGCGCGAGCGTCCAGCCGAAGCCTCTCAACAGGAATTGGAATTGCGGCTCGCCCATCGCCTTCTTACCTCGTGGGATAGGCGAGATAGCGCGCCGAGATCCGCTGGAACGCGAGCATCAGGAGCGAGGACATCCCGAGATAGAGGATCGTCACCGTCCCGTAGACCTCGAAGCTGCGGAAGCTGTTGGATTCGATGATGCCCGCGACCGAGGTCAGCTCGTAGGCCGAGATTGCCGAGGCGATGCTCGTGGTGAGCGTCAGCAGGATGAATTGGCTCGTGAGCGAGGGATACACGGCTCGCAGCGCCGGGATCAGCACGACCAGCCAGAACACCTGCTTGCGGCGAAGGCCCAATGCCAGCCCCGCATCGACCTGCCCCTTGTGAATCGATTCGACGCCGCCGCGGATGATCTCGATCGCGTAGGCGCCGCCGTTGATGCCGAGAGCGATCAGCGCGGTGACCGTCGGGTTGAGCCTGATCCCGATGAAGGGCAGCGCGAAGAAGATGAAATAGATCTGCACGAGAAAGGGTGTGTTGCGGATCAGCTCGACCAGGGCGATCACGGGCCAGCGCAGCAGCGCGATGCGCGAGCGCCGCAGCATGACGCCGCAGATGCCGATCACGATGGCGAGCGCCATGCCACCCGCGGCCAAGCCCAGCGTCCCGGCGCAGCCCGCAAGCAGCTCCGGAAATCCCTGAATCACAGGAGTGA
Source organism: Allostellaceae bacterium (assembly GCA_035581425.1). Lineage (GTDB taxonomy): Bacteria > Pseudomonadota > Alphaproteobacteria > ATCC43930 > CGMCC-115725 > DASZHJ01. The sequence continues at coordinate 77,618 of DATJVP010000058.1, forward strand.
AGTCGAAGGCGTAGTTCACACACCCTCCCGACCGCGCCTCTTAGCGGGCGCATCGCGACGATTATGTACTAACTCGTTCGTATATCAAGGGGGAACGGGCGGGTGCGGAGTGCGGATGCTGCGCCAACACGGATTGTCTTCGGTTCGGGGCGAGCCTATCGCGGCCGGTCGGCCGATTGCCGCCGGAGGAGCGCGGTCTCCGCGCGCATCCGCGCGAGCGTCGCGAGCGATTTCAGCATCGGCGTCTCGATCCCGAGCCGCTCTGCTATCTCCGCGACCGCCTCCGCGAGCGCGCCAAGCTCGATCGGGCGGCCGGCCTCCACGTCCTGGAGCGCCGAGGTCTTATAGGCGCCGAGTCGTTTCAGCCCGTCGATCCTCGCCTCCGCGCTCATGTCGAAGCGGATGCCGAGCCGGTTCGCGACCCGCTCGGCCTCGCTCATCACGGCGGTGGCGACGGCGCGCGTGCCGGGATCGCCGATGAGACGATCCATGGTCGCCTGGGTCACCACGCTCAGGGGATTGAAGGCGACGTTGCCCCAGAGCTTGTGCCAGATCTCGTAGCGGATCGCCGACGTCGCGACTCCCTCTAGCCCTGCCTTGTCGAGGACCGCGACGACCCGCTCGAGGCGCTCAGAGCTGCCGCCACGGGGCTCGCCGAGCATGAAGCGATTTCCGGCCTGGTGCCGCACGAGCCCGGGCTCGGGCTGCGTCGCCGCCATCTGCACGACGCAGCCGAGGACCCGCGCGGGATCGAGCGTCTCGTAGAGCGTCCCCTTGGGATCGACGGCGGCGATCCGCGTCCCTTCGAGCGGCCCACCCTCGCGGTGAAAATACCACCAGGGAATGCCGTTCTGCGCCGCGACGATCGTCGTCTCGGGCGAGCAGAGCGCAGCGATGTCGGCCGCGGCGGCCGGCAGGGAATGCGCCTTGAGCGTGACAATGACGAGGTCCTGCGGGCCGAGGCTCCGGGCATCCTCCGTCGCCTCGACCGCGACACTCCGCGGCGCGCCGCCTTCGAGGAGCCTCAGGCCGTGAGTACGAATCGCCGCGAGCTGGGCGCCGCGCGCGATCGCGACGACCGCGACCCCCGCCTCCGCAAGCTTTGCCGCGAGGTAGCCGCCGATGACACCGGCGCCGAAGACCGCGACGTTCATGCGGCCCGATTCTATTTGTAGCCTTTCGCCTCCGCAGCCACCGCCTCGGGGTCGAACTTATCGATCTCCGCGAGCAGATCGTTGGTCACGACCTCGTTCACGTCGGGCTTCGTCTTGATCACGCCCTGCTTCAGCAGGAAGTCGAGATAGGCGTCATAGTTCGCCATGGAGTTCTCGCCCCAATGTGTGACCCCCGCCTTCTCGAGCTTCCAGTTGACGATGCGCGCGTTGAGCGCCTTGACGTCGTCGGCGAGCGCCTGCTCCTCGGTCTTGCCGGTCGCCTTGGTGTTCGGGAAGACCTCCCAGAGGATGTGCACGGCGGCCTCGGGGTTGTTGATGGCGAAGATCGTTCCCTTCGCATAACCCTGCGCGAGCGCCACCGCCTGCGCGCGGTTCTGTGCGAGCGTCGTATCGAGGGCGATGAAGCCATTCGAGGGGAATTTGTCGATCGCCTTCGCCTCGAGGCGCCTGAGCGGCACGCCCGCATTCTCGATAAGCGCGTATTGCACGTCGTAGAGACTGAGCGCGTCGACTTGCTTCGAGCGCACGAGCGCCGCCGCCTGCGCACCCTCGCCCACGACGATGATCGTGATGTCGGTATCGGGATTGAAACCCTCGCTCGCGGCTATCGCGCGCATCACCGGCGCTCCCGCGGAGGCCATGGACTGCACGCCGATCTTCTTCCCCTTGAGGTCGGCGAGCGTCTTGATCGGGCTGTCCGCAGGGACCGCAGGACCGTAGATGTTGCCCTGATAGGCCGTGTAATAGACCTTGGCCTTGAGGCCCTGTGGGCGAAGCGAGGCCAGCGGCTCGACCGAGGGCAGCGAATAGGGAATGTCGCCGGTGCCCACGAGCTTCACGCAATCGGTCGAGCCCGGGAGCGGCACCAGTTCGACGCTGAAGCCCGCCTGCTTGAACCACCCCATCTTGGTCGCGATCGCGAAGGGCGCCGCCGCCGAGCTCACGGTGCGCGCGCACCAGCCGACCTTGACCACGGTCTCGGCAGCCGCTGGAGCCGCATATGCCGCCACCGCCAGAGCGACGGCGAGAAGACGGGGCAAGTTCCTCATAGTGTTCCTCCGCGTTGCGTATTCTCGGCGACGGATTTCTGCGAGGCGTCCCAGAAGAGCAAACGCCGCCGAATCGTGACGATGACCTGATTGAGCAGGAGCCCCATCAATGACAGAACCAGGAGGATCGAGAAGATCCCCGCGACGTCGCCCCCGAAATTGAGGGTGTTGATGAGGACGCCGAGCCCCGCCGTCGCACCCACATATTCCGCGACGATGGCGCCGATCAGCGCGAAGATCATGGCAACCTCGAGCCCGGCCATGATGAAGGGAAGCGCGCTTGGAAGCCGCAGCATCCAGAAGATCTGTGCCGGGCTCGCGTCGAGCGAACGCATGAGGTTGACGCGGTCCTCGTCGGCGGAGCGCAGTCCCACGATCGTGTTCACCATCAACGGGAAGAAGGCGATGAGCGCGGCGAGCACGACCTTCGAGGGAAGGCCCACGCCGAACCACACGAGCACCAGCGGCGCCAGCGCCACCTTCGGCAGCGCCTGGAACATCACGACATAGGGAGCGATGTAGTACTCGAAGCGGCGGCTCAAGGCGATCGCCGTCCCCAGGAGGAAGGCAAGCGCGGTGCCCATGATGAAGCCGAGCAGCGTCTCCTGGAGCGTCACCCAGGCGTTCTGGATATAGATAAAGCGCGCGATCCCCGTATAGAGCGCGCCGAATATCGCGCTGGGCGCGGGGACGTAGTAGATGGGGATCTCGAGGAGGCGCACGAGCGCCTCCCAGATGCCGACCAGCGCGAGCATCAGCAGTATCCGGAGCGAGGCATTGCCGTAGCCGCTCACGCGTCGAGCCCTCCGGTTGCGTTGAAGTGGGCGCGGATGCGATGGGCGTAGGCGCCGAACTCCGGCGTCGCCATCGCGTCGAGCGAGCGCGGGCGCGCGATCGCGACCCCGATGTCCTCGGCGATGCGACCCGGACGCGGCGTCATCACGAGAACGCGGTCCGCGAGGAACACGGCCTCCGGGATCGAATGCGTGATGAAGACGACGGTCTTGCGGCGCTCGAGCCAGATCCGTTGCAGCTCCAGGTTCATCTGCTCGCGGGTCATGGCGTCGAGCGCCCCGAAGGGCTCGTCCATGAGCAGCATGGCGGGATCGTGAATGAGGGCGCGCACGATCGCGACGCGCTGCTGCATGCCGCCCGAGAGCTCCCAGGGATAACGGCGCTCGAAGCCCTGCAGGCCGACGAGGCGCAGCAGGTCGAGCGCGGTCTCGCGCATGCGCTCCCTCCCGAGCCGCTGCACGTCCGCCGGCAGCAGCACGTTGTCGAGGACCGTGCGCCAGGGAAACAGCACCGGTGATTGGAAGACCATGCCGATGTCGCGCCGCGGCCCCGTGATCGGCGTCCCCCGGAGCCGCGCCTCGCCGGAGGTCGCGGGCAGCAGGCCCGCGAGGATCTTGAGAAGCGTGGATTTGCCGCAGCCGCTCGGACCGACGATCGCGATGAACTCGCCCTCGGCCACGGCGAACTCGATGTCCTGAAGCGCCTCTACTTCGCCGTGACGAGTGCCGTAGACCTTGCGGAGGTCTCGCACTTCGATCACCGCCGGTCCCGACGAGACGTGGGCGGCGCTCGTGGCGGCGATCTTCGGCGACGCCATCATTTCCCCTCGTTCCTCCCGGCTCTCGCGGATCGAAGCTAAAGGCGACCGCCACGGGCGTCAATTGAACGACGCCAACGCGGTACGCAGATTTTCTAATTGCCTGAAATAGCAACCTTAAAGCTGAAACGGCAATGACGCCCGACGGTCAAATTCGGCGTTGTAGCCTGAGGCATCGTCGGCCCCTCGTCGACGATCAACTTCAATCAGGGGATGGAGGACATGAGCCGCCTGCCCTCGCGGAGTTGCCAGAGCGCGAGCGCTGGACCATAGACGAGCACGTCGCGGGCGCGGCGCACCAGGGCGAGCGCCAGCGCCTCCTCCTGGGCGAGGCCGAGCAGGCTCCCGATCACCAGGAAACTCCCCTCCTGGACGCCGAGGGCGCCCGGCACGAAAAAGGCGCTGCTGCTCGCGGCTTCGATCACCGCTGTGATCACGACAGCGTCGAGGACACCGAGCGGATGCCCGAAGCATTGAAGCGCGATCCAGATCTCGCCGCTGCTCACGACCCAGCCTGCGAATTGCCAGAGAAGGCAGGAGAGCGCGCGCCGCGGCCTGCGATAGATGATCCGGACCGCACGGTCGAGCGCCCTGGAGCCGCCGACCATGCGCTCGAAGCTGGCGCTGAAGAA
>DATJVP010000059.1:0-12399 GCA_035581425.1 Allostellaceae bacterium
TGGGTCGGCGGGTCCGTCACCTCCTGAGCCAAACACTCTTCCGCAAGCTCGTCATCGGGCTGGTCGCGATCAGCGGTGTGCTCCTGGCGACCGACAATCTGCGCTTCAGCCTGATCTCTCCGCCGCCCAGCCTTGCCGAGGCTCTCCCGCGCTAGCTCGCGTTGCGAGACGTGCTACTTTATCGGGCCTCAATGCCAGGAGCCCCGATGCGCCGGCGCGATTTGATGGTCCTGCTCGGCGGCGCCGCGATCGTCGGGCCGCGCGCTGCGCGCGCGCAGCAATCGACAGTGCCGGTGATCGGCTTCCTCGGGACCACGGCGTCGGACCAATACGGAGGTCGCCTGGACGCCTTCCATCAGGGGCTGAAGGAGGCGGGCTATGTCGCGGGCCGAAACGTCGCGATCGAATATCGTTGGGCGGAAAATCAGGTCGATCGATTGCCGGCGCTCGCAGCCGAGCTGGTTCAGCGTCGGGTAAGCGTGATCGCGGCCGGCGGCGGGACGCTCGCGGCTTTGGCGGCGAAGGCGGCGACGACCTCGATCCCCATCGTTTTCGCGGTCGCCTCCGACCCGGTCGAGGATGGGCTCGTCGTCAGCCTCAGTCGGCCCGGCGGCAACCTCACAGGCATCGCCAACCAGAACGCCGAGGTCGGGCCAAAGCGCCTGGAGATGCTGCACGAGCTGTTGCCCAAGGCGACCGCCATCGGCGTGCTCGTCAATCCCGCGAACCCGAAGCTTTCCGGCCAGTTCCTGAGCGAGGTGCGGCCAGTCGCCGCCTCTCTTGGAATGGAGCTTCACGTGCTACAGGCGAGCAATGACCGCGATCTCGATGCCGCCTTCGCGACCCTGGCGGAAATTCGGGCGGAGGCGCTCATCGTCGGTCCCGACGTTTTCTTCAATAGCCACAGCGCGCAAATAGCGGAACGGGCGCTCCGCCTGGGGCTGCCCGCGGCCTACCAGTATCGGGGATTCGTTGTGGCCGGCGGTCTCATGAGCTACGGCGCCAGCGAGACGGAATATTATCGTCTCTTCGGCGGGTATGTCGGAAAGATCCTCGACGGCAAGAAACCCGCGGATCTGCCCGTGGTGCAATCGACGAAGGTTGAGCTCCTCATCAACATCAAGACAGCCAATACCTTCGGCATCGCCGTGCCGTCGGCACTGAGCGGCCGCGCCGACGAATTGATCGAATGACGGATTGCAAACATCCGGACCCGTAGCGTGGTCTTGGTCGGGGTTGCCGACGATGACCGACTTTTCTGGGCTTACGACACGGCGCCCTTTATTGTCATGCAGGTGGTAGAAATATCGCGTCGCGCCCGGATAATGCTGGTCCTGCCGTACCCGAAACTACATCCATCAAGACCCAATGAGCAGCGCGGATATCGAACAGCTCATCGAGGCCGTCGAGAGCATGCACGGCGGCAAAGCTACGCTCGCGCAATCGGTGCCGGTCACTGAGAAGTGGCGGGGCAAAACCGTCTGGGACGGCGTGGTGCACATATTCGACCTGGCCGACAACCCGAAGACTACCCGCGCCTATGCTTGGTCATCGCCTGTCGAGGGCCGCACAAAGCGCCGGTTCTTTGCCGTGCTGCACATGGGCGCGATCACGTCGCCGGTTGACGCGATCCGCGCCGCCATCGTGGCAGAGCATCGGGCCGCAAACGATGCGGAACAGACTGACGGCGGAGAACAACAGGACTGAGCGCTTCGGGACGCCGATCTAATTAAGACGCCGTCGCTCGAGAGGTACCGATTTGCCTGCGTCGCGGTCCGGCGCTAAGCTTTTTACTCCGACCCCACGCCCCTCGCACAAGGCGGGCGCGGTTGCTCAGACAATCAAGGGGAGGCAGCCGATGACGATTCGATCCACCAATCGCTCCAATATCGGGCGCCGGACGGTGCTCAAGCTCGCGGCGGGTGCGGGCATTGCGGCAACCAGCGGCATCGCTCTCAAGCCGCGCAGCGCTTTCGCGGATACGACGCTTTCGATCTGGACGGGATTTCCGGAGCTGCAGCCCTTCTACGAGGCCGTGGCGAAGGCCTATTCGAGCGCGCATCCCGAGGTCAAATGCACGGTCTTCAGCGCCTCCTTGCGCGAGGTCGAGCAGAAACTGACCGCCGCCGTGCCCACGGGAACCGGCCCCGACATCTACGACATCGGCACCAACATCAGCATCAATTTCATCGAGGCGGGGCTTATCGACGCGAATCCCGCCGATATCGACAAATATCTGAAGTCCGGGGCCTGGAATAAATTCGTCGTCGACTTCTTCACGCTCAACGGCAAGACCTACGGATTGCCGATCATGGAGGGCAGCAAGGCCTCCATGTTCTACAACAAGGCCATGTTCAAGGAGGCCGGGATCGCGGCACCGCCGACGACCATGGCGGAGTGCGTCGAGGCCGCGAAGAAGCTCGTGAAGTTCGACAGCAGCGGCAAGATGATCCGCAGCGGCATCAGCCTCCGCCTCTCGGGCCAGGGCAGCGGCATCTGCGAGAAGTTCCGCTACGTCCTCGAGGCCGCGGGCGCCTCCGTCGTCGTGAAGACCGCGGGCGGCAAATACCACAACAACTTCGACAACGACGCCGGCCGCGCCGCGCTGCAATGGGTGGTCGACGCCGTGCAGAAGTGGAAGATCGACGATCCCAAGGTTCAGCACGACGCCGCGGCGTTTGCGGCAGGCACGACAGCGATGCTCTGGCGCGAGGCCTGGGTCATCGGCGAGATCCACGACAAGGCGCCCACGCTCGACTACGGCGTGGTGCCGATCCCGAAATGGAACGAGTCCCGTCCCTATCGGATGCTGCTGCAGCCCTGGGGCGTCTACGTCAACGGCAAGAGCAGCAACAAGCCCGCGGCCTGGGAGTTCATGAAGTTCCTCACGAACCAGCAGAACTCGTTCCGCATCACCGACATGACGGGCTGGGTGAGCGAGCGCGAGGACGTCGATTGGAAGCCGCTCCTTGCGAAGACGCCGCAATTCGAGGTCTTCGTCTCGCCGCCCAAGGGAATGGACTATTACGTCGAGCCGCTGCTGGCACCCTGGGACGAGATCCAGACCAAGATGGCGGACAAGCTCACCGCCGCCTACATCAATCCCGAGCTCAACGGCAATCCCGCGAAACTCGCGGAGGCGGTCAAGGCGATGGCGGCGCAGACGGATCAGCTTCTCAAGGATGCGGATCTCTATAGCGCGACCTGAGCGCCGGCAACGCCAGCGGCATGGCCGGAGAGAGCGCGACCGAGGCCCGAGCGAGCCCATTCGCTACGCGTTGGAGCAGGCTCCGGCGTAACCGGCAGGTCCTGATCTTTTGCTACGTGGCACTGGCGCCGGTGCTCGCGCTCTTTTTCTATGTCCGCGTCATCCCCATCATCAACAGCGTCATCCTGAGCTTCTACCGCTGGGACCTGATCCGTCCCGTGAAGCCGTTCATCGGGCTGCGCAACTACATCGACCTCCTCTCCGACGCGAACTTCATCCTCGCGCTCGAGAACACGCTGATCTACTCCATCGCGACCGTGGTCGTGAGCACGCTCCTCGCGCTGCCGCTCGCGGTCTTCCTCGCGCGCAAGGGCTGGGTCGCGGCGGTCTATCAGACGATCTACTTCCTGCCGGTGATCACGCCGCTGGTGCCGATGGCGGTCGCGTGGCGCTGGATCTACGACTACACCTACGGCGTCCTCAATTACTTCCTCTCGTTCTTCGGCATTCCCGCCGTGCCCTGGCTCACCGACCCCGATGTCGCGCTTTGGGCGATCATCATCATGAGCATCTGGAAGGGGCTCGGCTACAACCTGATCCTCTTCCTGGTGGGCATCCGCAACATCCCGGAATCCTATCTGGAGGCGGCGAGCCTCGACGGCGCCTCGCCCTGGCAGCGCTTCTGGCACGTGACGCTGCCGCTGTTGAAGCCGATCCTGCTCTACGTTCTCGTGACGGCCACGATCAACTCCTTCAACGTCTTCACGCAGGTCTACGTGATGACGCTGGGCTCGCAGGCCTCGCCGGGCCAAGCGCTCCGCGTCCTCGTCTTCGACATCTGGCAGAACGGGTTCCAGTTCCGGAAGATGGGCTACGGCTCGGCCGAGGCGATGGCGCTCACCTTCCTCGTGCTCGGCTTCACGATGATTCAGTTCCGGCTGGTCCGGAGCCAGGAGGAATAGATGCGCCGATACCGCAGACCCCTCGGCGCGCGCCTCCTCACGGCGCTCGCGCACGCGATCCTCTTCCTCGGTGCCATCATCATGGTGCTGCCGATGCTCTGGATGCTCGTGACCTCGTTCAAGCCCGCGCCGGAAATCGCGGTCTGGCCGCCGATCTGGTTGCCCCAGCATCCGACGCTCGCGAACTACTCCGGCGTCTTCGAGACTGCGCCCTTCGGCCGCTTCTTCGTCAACAGCGCGGGCATGTCGCTGGTGGCGACGCTGAGCGTCGCGCTGACGTCGCTGCTCGCCGGCGCGGTCTTCGCGAAGTACCGCTTTCCGCTGCGCACACTACTCTTCGGCCTCATCATCGCGACCGCGATCGTGCCCTTCGAGAGCTACATGATCCCGCTCTACATCCAGCTCAACACGATCGGCTGGATCAACACCTATCAGGGTATCGTGCTGCCGACACTCTTCATGAGCTTCGGCATCTTCCTGATGCGCCAGCACGTGTCGTCGGCGATCCCCACGGATTACGTCGAGGCCGCGCGGATCGACGGCGCCTCGGAGTGGTGGATTCTCTGGCGGATCATCGCGCCGCTCTCGGCTTCCGCTTTTAGCGCGATCGGCATCTTCGCCTTCATCCAGGCTTGGGCCGCCTTCATCTGGCCGCTGCTGATCGCGAACGATCAGTCGCTCTTCAACATGGAAGTCGGCCTCACCGCCTTCCAGTTCAAATTCAGCACGGATTACGGAAAGCTGATGGCGGGCTCGGTGATCTCGACGCTGCCGATGCTGATCGTCTTCCTGCTGCTGCGCCGGCGCATCATCGAGAGCGTGGCACTCACGGGGATCAAGGGCTGATCGCGGGCGGCGGCCGTGCGTCGAGCTATTGCGGCAGGCCCTCGACCGCAAAGGTGTGGTAGGTCGCATACTTCTCGCCGACCTTGCGGACTTGCTCGTAGTTCGGGTCGTTCCGCCAGGCGAGGACTGACTCGACGCTGTCGTACCTGTAGATCACGACGCGCTTCGGCGGCACTCCATCGACGCCGACCACATTGGCTCCGGCTCCGCCTGCTCCTCCTGCCGCTATCAGGCGCCCGCCATGCGCTTTGATGAGCTCTCGAGCCTTGGGGAGATATTCCTTCGCGTAACCGTCCGAATCGGTCACATCGATCTCACCGATCAGGTAGACCGGCGGCTTTGCCTGGGCATGCAGCTCGTGAACTATGAGCCCGCCCAGGATCGCGCCCGCGAGCATTGCCGAGGCCATCTTGTAGTTTGTTCGCATGGCGTATCTCCCCAGGATTCTTTTCACTCACTCGAACTTGGCCGGCGATGAGAACGGCTTGGTGGCGTCGACGAGGAACATGACGAGCTGGTCGAGATCGACGGCACCCGCGCTGAATACTTCCATTGTCGTTTCCGCGGGGTGTCCGTTCATGGACGAGCCGGCCTCCGCGTAACTCACTCCCTCCGGCGTCCTTTGGCCCACTCGACCCGCCAGGACATAGAACGCTTCCGATCCCGGATGCGAGTGCACCGCCGTCTTCACGCCTGGCGGGCCGCCGGCGTGGTTGATGCGCAGCAAGTACTCGGGCGCGGTGATCGGGGGCACCGGCCCGATCTCCGCGACCATGCTGCCGCCCGGCGTCGAGCCGCCCTTGGGGCCCAGCGTGAAGAGCCAGGCCTTGCCGGAAACCTCGCCCGCCAAGGACGTCTCGCCGACGGCCGCTTGCGCTTGCGCGAGGGTTGGGAAAGTCTCGATCCGCCAGTAGAGCGGCCCCGCCGGCAATTCCTTGAGTTTCTTCTCGGCCACCGGCTTGACGAAAAACACCTGCTGTTGTTGCGCCGGCGCGGCGCGCGACAACAGTCCGACCGCGCACAGCGAGAGCGCCAGAGCGATGACGAGGCTTCTTGCAACCATCCCCTGGGGCTCCGTGCCATCGTTTCCCGGTCTCCGCATCGAGGCCGGCGGCCCGATCATCCGCACGTCGGCGCAATAGCCAAGTTAACTTTTTGCAACTTGAGGGGGGCGTCATCGGCCGGTTCGCGTCGCCCGACGAATTTCCCGACGGGAGCGCCGTCTCGACGAAACATGGTCTCACCGGGTAGCGTCTTCTCGTAGGCGGAATAGCGAGGGACCCGAATTGGAGCGAGTGTCATCGCGACGGGAGCGGGTGCGCGTGCTGTCAACTGCATGCGGCGCTCATGCGCTGCACGACGGCTTCACCGATACGCTCTACGTGCTGCTGCCGATCCTGCAAATCGTATTCGGCCTTGGCTACGCCGAGGTAGGGGTCCTGCGCGCGCTTTACGCTGGCACGATGGCCGGCCTGCAGGTCCCGTCGGCGGCGCTGTCGCGTCGGTTCGGCCCCGCAATGATTCTCGCGGCCGGGACCTCGATCGCCGGGGCGGGCTATTTGTGCCTCGGGATAAGCGACGGCCTTGCGATGCTGGCGATCGCACTCATTCTCGGAGGCATCGGATCGAGTACTCAGCATCCGATCGCTTCAAGCCTCATTGCCACTGCCTACGAGGGAAGTCGGTCGCGAGACGCACTCGGGACCTACAATTTCGCCGGGGATCTCGGAAAGATGGCGCTCCCCGCGCTTGGCGCCTGCCTCATCGCCGCGAGTTCTTGGCGTGCTGCGAGCGCCATCATCGGCCTGATGGGCCTCCTCGGGGCAATTGCGGTCATGCTGAGTTTGCGCTCCATGACGACCTCGAGAGCCGGCCAATCCGAGGGAAATACGAAACGGGAAATGGCTGGCGCGGGTACGCTGTTACAGCGCAGGGGATTCGGCTTGCTGCTCACGATCGGTATCATCGACAGCGCGACGCGGATGGGCTTTCTAACCTTCCTGCCATTTCTCCTGCGGGCGAAGGGCGCTGACGTGCCGGATATCGGTATCGCGTTATCTCTGCTCTTCGCGGGGGGCGCGGCTGGCAAACTCGTTTGCGGCTTTCTGGGCGGACGGATCGGCGTGCTGCCGACCGTGCTGATCACGGAGGGAGCAACCGCCGCGGCAATCATAGCCTTGCTCCCGATGCCTTTGATGGCCACCTTTGCCCTCTTGCCCGTCGTAGGCGTCGCTCTCAACGGAACCTCTTCGGTGCTCTACGGAACGGTGCCGGAGCTTGTCGCGCCGGAAAGAAGGGAGACTGCCTTCGGGATCTTTTACACCGCGACGATCGGCGGAGGCGCTTTATCCCCGATCTTCTACGGGATCGTCGGGGATGCAATCGGTCTACCGATGACGGTTCTTGCGATCGCGGCGGTGGTGCTCGTTACTCTTCCACTCGCATGGGCGTTAAATCCCATGCTGCGCGCCTGAATGGAGACGGGTTCAGACACCATGGAAACGGCAATGCCACTTACGATCCGAGCAGCGACGGCGACGGATAAAGACGCCGTCGCGCGCCTTTGGACGCGCGCGGGGTTGACGACCAGCTACAACGACCCCGGCGAGGATTTCAGCTTCGCACTGGGGAGAGACGGTTCAGACGTTCTTGTCGGCGTCTCCGACGGGAAGGTCGTTGCGTCGGTTATGGTCGGCCACGATGGGCATCGGGGCTGGCTCTATTACGTCGCGGTCGATCCCCGCTGCCGGAAGCGCGGCTACGGCGGCGCGATCGTCGAGGCCGGCGAGCGATGGCTGTCGGAGCGGCAGATCCGCAAGGTCCTGCTACTCGTGCGCGACACGAACACCGCCGTCGTGGGGTTCTATGAGAGCTTGCAATACGAGGTGGCTCCGCGGGTCGTGATGCAGAAGTGGCTGGTGCCGCGGCCTTCGGCGGCTTGACGGCATCGATCGGCGTCTTGCCGGCTTAACGGGGCTGCTCGGGCGATTGGGTGGGAGGCATGCGACGACGTCGGACCGCGATTTCTTTGAGACGGCTGGACTGCAACTCGCCGGCCGCCTCCAACACCGGATACGCGACCGAGCAAATGTGCGAGTGTATCCGCTTCAGATCGCGGAGCACGTCGAGGTGCAGCGAGCTGGTCTCGATGCTCTCGGGCCGCCCCTGGCGGAGCCGCGCGAAGTGACTCTCGGCGGCTGCGCGCTCGGCTTCGCGTATCTGCACCTTCTCGCGCAATAGCTGCCGCGCAATCGCGACTTCGCCCGACATGAATACGCCGAGCGCGAGCTTCAGGTTATCGAGCACCCGCTGGTGGAGCGCGCCGATTTCGCCCGCGCCTTCCTCCGAGAACTTGAGACGGTTTCTGATCTTCTTGCTGGCGAGCTCCATCAGGTTCTTGTCGATGATGTCGCCGATGTGCTCGAGGTTGATCGAGAAAGCAATGATCTCCATCGCGCGCCGCCCGTTCGGGCCGTCGAGGCTCTCGCGCGTAATCTCGGTCACGTAGAGCTTGATCGCCTCATGCAAGCGATCGACGATGTTGTCCATCCGCTCGATCTCGTGCACGAGCCCGCGGTCATCCGTCAGGAATGCGGTCATGGTCTGGCGCAGCATGCTCTCGACGATGTCACCCATGTGCATAACCTCGCGCGCGGCGCAGGTGAGCGCAATCGCGGGCGTCGGCAGCACGGACGCATCGAGGTATAGCGGCGTCGAGGGATCGGCCGGCTTTTTCCCCTCCGGAAGCAGCCGGATCAGCAGCGAGGCGAGCTGATTCAGCGGCAGGATGAAGATCGCCGCCAGTGCGACATTGAAGGCCGTGTGGAAGTCCGCCGCCTGGCGCGCCGGATTGACGTCGACCCATGCCACGAACGCCGCGAGCGGATGCAGGAAAGGGAGCACCAGGGCGCAGCCTACGAGCCGGTTGAGCAGATTGCCCAGCGGCAAACGCTGCGCCATCGGATCGCGCGAGCCGCCAGCCGCGAACACCGGGTTGATGGCGCTGCCGAGATTGGCACCGAGCACGAGCGCGATCGCTCCCGGCGGCGAGATGAAGCCCGAGTAGGCAAGCGACATCGTGAGAACGACGACAGCCACGCTCGAATGCGCGGCCCAGGCAAAGACCGTACCCAGCAGGACGCACAGTATCGGCTCGTTGGTCACCACTGCGAGGAGCGCGCGTACTCCCGGCGCGACCTCGGCCGGCGCAAGGCTCCCGAGCAGAATGTGCAAGGAGAGCAGCATGAGCCCGAGTCCGATCGACACTCTGCCGAGATCGCGGATGCGCGTCCGCGCGCTGTTCTTGAAGGCAATTACGCCCGCGAACAGCAAGAGCGGCGACGCCAAGGAAACGTCGAAGGAGAGCACCTGCACGATCAGGGTGGTGCCGACGTTGGCGCCCAGCATGATCGCCAACGCGGCCGACAGTGTTATTACACCGTCGGCAGTGAAGGAGGTCGTCATCAGCGCCGTGGCGGTGCTGCTCTGGAGGAGTGCGGTTACCGCCGCTCCGAGGACGAAGGCCCGAAATCGATTCCGGAGTGCCCGGCCAAGGAAGCGGCGAAGCTCGGCGCCGTAGGCGCGCATGATCCCGCTCTGGACCATGTGAAGGCCCCAGAGGAGCAGGGCCACGCCTCCGATTAGGTCGAGGAGGACAATGCCATTCAATGCCGAAGACCCTCTCTCTATTCGAACGAACGCTACGCCCATAAAATCAAAACGTAAAAGCCAAATTATCGGCGCGATGAGCCGGGTCAATCCCCGACGGCACGCCCGGCCTGTCGAGTCGGTGTAGCGATCGCATGCGGTCGGGTCCAATAACGCTGATTGTCATGGAAAGCTCGAGATCGCGACAGTCAGTTCGGCGATTCGATCACGCCGTCGGAGCGCCTCGCCTCCGGCGTGAGATTGGCTGCGAGGGCGAAATATTGCTGGGCGGCGCTCTCGTCTCCCTTGGCGCGCAGAAGGAGCGCGTAGTTGTAGTGCGCCTCGGGATCCGTGGGGCGAAGGGCGAGTGCCCGCCGGTAATGCGGCTCGGCTTCGTCGAGGCAGCCTTGCGTGTGCAGAAGTGCCGCCAGATTGTTGTGCGCCTCCGAATAGTCTGGCCACAGCGCCAGCGCCTGCTCGTAGTGCTTCTGAGCGGCGACGATCTGGCCGCCGTCCTCGAGCAGCAGCGCGAAATTGTAGTGCGCCTCGGGATAGTCCGGTCGCAGCCGCAACGCCTCGCGAAAGTGCTCGCGCGCCGCTTCGTGCTTTGCGGTCTTGTGCAGGTGGATTGCAAAATCGTTGTGCGCCTCCGCATAGGTCGGACGCAGTTCCAGCGTGCGCAGATAGCAAGCCTCTGCCCCGGCGTCGTCGCCGCGAGCCTTCAGAATATTGGCGAGAGCATGATGCGCGACCGCATAGTCCGGGCGCTGCTCGATCGACGTCGCGAGGTGCTCGACGGCGCCCGCAAGCTTGCCCTGAGCCGCCAGCAGGAGGCCGTAGTTATAGTGCGCCTCGGGATAATCCCTGCGAAGCTGCAATGCCTCGCGGTAATGGGCCGCGGAGTCCTGCTCTTGGCTCAAGTGGCGCAAGACGACGGCGAGGTTATTGTGCGCCTCGGCATAGTCCGGACGGCGCTTTATCGCCTCGCCATACCAGCGCGCCTCCTCCTCTTGCTCGGCGCGCGACGGTCCCGCCGATTTGAGTCCGCGCAGAAAAGCCTCCTCGGCCGAAATCTGATCCGCCGCATGGCTCGTCGTCGCCTGTCGGTCGACCGAGATCACGCGATAAAGACTTCGCTCAGCGAGGTGATCGCCCTTGAGCGCGAAGCGACCGGCGGGCTCGTAGAAATAGACCGGCAAGTCGAGCAACTCCAACACCGTCTCCGTGACCAGCAGCGTTCCCGGCGCAGCCGAGCTCTCCACGCGCTTCGCAAGCCCAATTGCGCGTCCGATCCAGGAGGTGCCCCGCTCGAGCGGCGTGCATTCGCCGTAGTGGCAGCCCAGGCGAAGCTGAGGTCGTCCGCTCGCGTGCAAGGGCGCGCCGCGATCCCAGGCCTCGATCAGGGAGAGGCCGAATTGCGTCGCCACATCGGCGCTTTCGAACAGGAACAAGTGGCCGTCGCCGGTGAAGTTCTGGTGCTGCGCCCCGAATCGCGCGGCCTCGGCTTCCGCGGTCTGCCGATAGGCATCGACCAGTGCGACCGCACGATCTTTCGACAGCGCCACCCAAGCCGCGGAGTGGCGTTCCAGATCAGTAAAAATGGCCGCATAGAGTCGCTTTTGCACCGTTCGACTCCTGACCAATCGACTCTATACTATATCAAGTAAGCACCTAGGAGGAGGTCATGCCAAAATACATGGTCGAGCGGCGTCTTCCGGGATTCAAAGCGGAGCAGCTTCCAGCGGCGGCCGCTTTGGCAAAAAAAGCCACCGGCGAGATGAGCAAGGAGGGCGTGCCCATTCGCTATCTGGGCTCGACCTTCGTCCCCGGCGAGGAGCGCTGCCTCTGCATGTTCGAGGGTCCGTCCGCCGAAGCCGTTCGGCAGGCGAATGTACGCGCGGGCCTGCCGCTCGAACGCATCGTCGAGGCGACCAACATCTCGCCGTCGGACGTCGATTAGATCCGTCGAGCCGTCCTCAAGGAGTGCTCTTCGGGCGCCACTCGATGATGCGCACGGGCGTCGGATTCCAGCCGTTGCAGGGATTGTAGCGCTGCGGGCAGTTCGAGATCGCCACCAGCACGTCGCGCTCGGCGCGGAGGTCGACGTAGTCGCCGGGCTCGGAGCGTCCGTCGACGATCTCGGTAGAGCCGTCGGGCTTCACCGGCACGTACATGAACCAGTTGATGTTCGCGGGAATGTCGCGCGCCTCCATGCCGTGCTCGGCAAGCGCGGAGATGAAATTGGCGCGGCAGCTCTCCGTTCCCTTGATGCCGTAGCGCGCGTAGTTGCTCTCCGCGCTGCAGCAGCCGCCGATCGTGTCGTGAAATCCGACCGTGTCCTCGGCCACCGACATCAGCACGTCGCCGAGATCGGAATAGAGCTTGAATCCCGCGCCGACATAGATCGACCGGTTGAGCTTGATCGTGTTCGCGGCGTTGTAGCGGTTGGTGTGGTTCGCGGCGTCATAGACCAGGAAATCGACGGCCTGCTGCCCCTCGAGGTCGATGATGCGGAGATGATCGCCGGCGTGGACCACGCGGGAATAGGGACCGGGCTCGAGCACGCGGTCGCTCAACGCCGTGCCCGGGAACTGTAGCGCGCGGCCGAGCTTCGCATTGCCGACGCGGGCCTTCACCTCGGCCATGCGCCGCATCGCCTCCGCGCGCTTCTCCGCGGCGATGGCGCGCGAGCGTTCCGCGCGCTCTTCATCGCTGATGCCCGCACCTTCCAGAACG
>DATJVP010000060.1:0-65899 GCA_035581425.1 Allostellaceae bacterium
CTCGCCACCTGGGGCGTCAGCCTGATCCTGCAACAGGCGGTGCGCTCGACCTTCGGCTCCCCCAATAGAGAAGTCGCAAACCCGGCATGGATGACCGGCGGGTTCGATCCGATCGGTGGGTTCACGATCACCTGGAACCGCCTCGCCATCATCGTCTTTTGCCTGATCGTGCTGGGGGTGCTTGCTCTTATCCTCAACCGCACGAGTTTCGGGTTGCACATGCGCGCGGTGACCCAGAACCGGGCCATGGCCTCGGTTATGGGCATCCGCAGCTCCCGCATCGATGCGCTGACCTTCGGCCTCGGCTCAGGGATTGCCGGAATGGCGGGTGTGGCATTGAGCCAGATCGGCAATGTCAGCCCCAATCTCGGCACCATCTATATCGTCGACAGTTTCCTCGTGGTGGTATTTGGCGGCGTCGGAAACCTCATGGGAACGCTCGCGGGCGCCATGAGCCTCGGGATCGTCAACAAGCTCCTGGAGCCCGTCGCGGGTGCCGTCCTCGGCAAGGTCGCGGTGCTGCTCGCGATCATCCTCTTCATCCAGAAGCGCCCGCGAGGCCTCTTCGCCCTCAAGGGCCGGGCCGCCGAAACATGACGGCGGCGCCGAAATTCCTGTTCGATCGTCGCGGCTGGGCATTCTATCTCGGCACCGCGGCGGTGCTGTGCGTCGCGGTACCGCTCCTCAACTTCCTGCCGGGGCCGAGCTCGGTGCTGCGCATTCCCGACTATCTCATACCGCTCTTCGGCAAATACGCCTGCTACGCCCTCCTGGCGCTCAGCCTCGATCTCATCTGGGGCTATGCCGGCATTTTGAGCCTGGGGCAGGGCGCCTTCTTCGCGCTCGGCGGCTACGCCATGGGCATGTACCTCATGCGCCAGATCGGGACGCGCGGTGTCTACGCCAATCCAATCCTCCCGGACTTCATGGTTTTCCTGAACTGGAAGGAGCTGCCCTGGTATTGGTGGGGCTTCGACCACTTCTCCTTCGCGGTGCTGATGGTCCTGCTGGTGCCGGGGATACTCGCCTTCGTCTTCGGCTGGTTCGCCTTCCGCTCGCGCATCACCGGCGTCTATTTCTCCATCATCACGCAGGCACTCACCTACGCGCTGCTGCTGGCCTTCTTCCGCAACAACATGGGCTTCGGAGGCAATAACGGTCTCACCGACTTCAAGGACGTGCTGGGCTTCGACATCCAGGCGCCCGCTACACGGCGCGCGCTTTACATCGCTTCGCTCGTGGCGCTGGGTGCCGGCTACCTCGTTTGCCGCGCGATCGTGGCATCGAAGCTCGGCCGCGTGCTCCTTGCCCTTCGCGACGCCGAGGCCCGTGTGCGCTTCCTCGGATATTCGACCGCGCATGCGAAGCTCTTCGTCTTCACGGTCTCCGCGATCCTCGCGGGGATCGCGGGCGCGCTCTACGTGCCGCAGGTCGGCATCATAAACCCCAGTGAGTTCTCCCCCGCGAATTCGATCGAGGTGGCGATCTGGGTCGCGGTCGGCGGACGCGGCACGCTCGTGGGGGCGCTGGTCGGTGCGATTGCCGTCAATCTCCTCAAGACCTGGCTTACGGGCTCCTTCGCGGAGACCTGGCTCTTCGTCCTCGGCGCGCTCTTCATCCTGGTGACGCTGGTCTTCCCGCGGGGCCTCGTGGGATCGCTGCAACAGCTCAGCTTCCGGCGGCGGCCTCTCGCCGCCGGGGCGGCGCGGGAGTCGATGCAATGAGCGAAGCTGCAGCGACGCAATCAACCAAGCCGCCGCTCCTTTATCTCGACGGCGTCACCGTGAGCTTCGACGGCTTCAAGGCGCTGAACGGCCTCTCCTTCGTCGTGGAGCGAGGCGAGGTCCGAAGCGTCATCGGGCCCAATGGCGCCGGCAAGACCACGATGATGGACGTCGTCACCGGCAAGACGCGGCCCGATTCGGGCCAGGTCTTCTTCGACGGCGGCGTCGATCTCACCCGTCTCGACGAGACCGCGATCGCCAATCTCGGCATCGGCCGTAAGTTCCAGAAGCCCACGGTGTTCGAGAACCTGACCGTCTTCGAGAACCTCGAGCTCGCGCAGAAATGCCCGCGTGGGGCGCTGAGCACGCTCTTCGCGCGGCTGACGGGCGAGCAGCGTGACGCAATCGTGGAGACACTTCGCGTGATCGGCCTGTCCGGACGCGAGGCGACGCTTGCGGGGGCGCTCAGTCACGGGCAGAAGCAGTGGCTCGAGATCGGCATGCTCTTGGTGCAGGACCAGCGCCTGCTGCTGCTGGACGAGCCCGTGGCCGGCATGACCGATCACGAGACCGAGCTCACGGCCGAACTCATCCTCAAGCTCGCGGGCGAGCGCACGCTGGTGGTGGTGGAGCACGACATGGAATTCGTGCGCAGCCTTGGCGCCCGTGTCACCGTGCTGCACGAGGGCGCGGTGCTCGCGGACGGGACGGTCGAGCATGTCCAGAGCCAGCCCGCCGTGATCGATGTCTACCTCGGACGCTAGCCCATGCTGACCGTCGAGGGCATCGACCTCTACTACGGTGCGAGCCACATCCTCCGCCGCGTCGGCGTCAAGGCCGAGCGCGGCAAGGTCACGTGCATCCTCGGAAGGAATGGGGTCGGCAAGACGAGCCTGCTGCGCGCGATCTTCGGCCTGCAGCCGATCCGAGCGGGCCGCATCTCCTGGGACGAAGAGGATCTGGGCGGGCTCAGGCCGCATGAGCGCGCGCGGCGCGGGCTCGCGCTGGTGCCGCAGGGGCGCGAGATCTTCCCGCGCCTTTCCGTCATGGAGAATCTCGAGACGGGGTTCGCGCCGCTCCCACCAGGCGAGCGCGCGGTGCCGGAGGAGATCTTCGCGCTCTTCCCGGTGCTGAAGGACATGCTGCGCCGGCGCGGCGGCGACCTCTCCGGCGGTCAGCAGCAGCAGCTCGCGATCGCCCGGGCCCTCGTCACGCGCCCGCGCCTTCTGGTCCTCGACGAGCCCACGGAGGGCATCCAGCCCTCGATCATCAAGGACATCGAGCGGGTGATCCGCGGGCTCGCCGCGCGCGGCGACATCGCGATCCTGCTGGTCGAGCAGTATTTCGAATTCGCGCGCGCGCTTGCAGATACCTATGTGGTCATGGACCGCGGCGAGGTGGTACTCTCGGGCCAAACACGGGACATGGTGGAGGCCGATGTCCGTCGCTATCTTACGGTCTGATCGCTCGGGCGCCGGGGAGCAGTCGGTCGCGCAGGGGACGCTGGAGCGAAGCGACGGTCGCGCCGAGCTCCGCTTCGAGCGCCGCACTGGCTCGACGAGGCTCGCGCATCTCTATCAACGCTCGCCCTGCCGCATACTCTTTCCCAATTCCCCCAAGGGCGATCTTCCGGTCGCGGTGATGGTGACCACCTCCGGCGGCCTCGCTGGTGGCGACCGTCTGCACATTGAGATCGCCGCAGGCGCGGGCGCCGAGGCCGTGGTGACCGCGCAGGCTGCGGAGAAGATCTATCGCTCGCTCGGCCCGGACACGCGGCAGGAGATCGCGCTCGCGGTCGAGGCCGACGCTTGGCTCGAGTGGCTGCCGCAGGAGACCATCCTCTTCGAGGGCGCGCGGCTCGACCGGCGTACCTCCGCGGAGATCGCGGGGACCGGGCGCCTCCTCGCCTGCGAGATCGCAGTCTTCGGCCGCACCGCCCGCGGCGAGCGCTTCACGCGGGGGCGCCTGAGCGATCGCTGGTCGATCCGCCGTGGCGGCGCCCTCGTCTGGACCGACGCGCTCCTGCTGGAGGGTGCGATCGCCGAGCGCCTCGCCTCGCCTTTTGGCTTCGACGGAGCCGTTGCGATGGCGACCGCGCTCTACGTCGGCCCCGAAGCGACGGCGCTGCTGCCGCTCGCCCGCGCGCTCGTCCTCGATGGCGAGGCCCGGGCCTCTGCGAGCCTCGTCAATGGCGTGCTCCTCGCGCGCTTCCTGGGGCAAGAGGCGCGCGACGTTCGCCTCCATCTCGGCGAATACCTCTCCCACCTCCGCCGGGCGGCAGCCGGTCTTCCGGCGTCGCTGCCGCGCGTCTGGCATTGCTGAGCCGCTCATGAACCTGACTCCCCGCGAGAAAGACAAGCTCCTCATCTCCATGGCCGCGATCGTCGCGCGCCGCCGCCTCGAGCGCGGCGTCAAGCTCAACCATCCCGAGGCGATCGCGCTCATCACGGATTTCGTGGTCGAGGGCGCGCGCGACGGCCGCTCCGTCGCCGAGCTCATGCGCGACGGTGCGACCGTGCTGACGCGCGCGCAGGTAATGGAGGGCGTCTCCGATATGATCGCGGAGATTCAGGTCGAGGCGACCTTTCCCGACGGCACCAAGCTCGTCACCGTGCACAAGCCGATCCGATGAGGCCCCGCAGATGATTCCCGGCGAACTGATCCCGCGCCAAGGCGAGATCGAGCTCAACGAAGGACGCACCACGCTCAGCCTCGAGGTCGCCAACACCGGCGACCGGCCGATACAAGTCGGCTCGCACTATCATTTCTACGAGACGAATTTCGCGCTGCGCTTCGACCGCGAGCGCGCCCGCGGCTTCCGCCTCGACATTCCCGCGGGCACCGCCGTCCGCTTCGAGCCCGGACAGACCCGCACCGTGGCACTCGTCGCCTATGCAGGCGGGCGGATCGTGCAGGGCTTCCACGGCGCTGTCGGGGGCCCGCTGGAGAAGAAGCCATGAGCGTCAAGATCCCGCGCGCCGCCTATGCGGACATGTACGGGCCCACCGTCGGCGACCGCGTTCGCCTCGCTGATACCGAGCTCTTCATCGAGGTCGAGGCCGATCGCACGATCTACGGCGAGGAAGTGAAATTCGGCGGTGGCAAGGTGATCCGCGACGGAATGGGCCAGAGCCAGCGCGCGCGCGCGGAGGGCGCGGTCGACACCGTTATCACCAACGCGCTCATCCTCGATCACTGGGGCATCGTCAAGGCCGACATCGGTATCCGCGACGGCCGCATCGCCGCCATCGGCAAGGCCGGCAATCCCGACGTGCAGCCCGGCGTCGACATCGTGATCGGTCCCGGGACCGAGGTGATCGCGGGCGAAGGCAAGATCGCGACCGCGGGCGGGATCGACGTCCACATCCACCTGATCTGCCCGCAACAGGCCGAGGACGCCCTCTATTCCGGCGTCACCACGCTGATGGGAGGCGGCACCGGGCCCGCCTCGGGCACCGCCGCCACCACCTGCACGCCCGGCCCCTGGCACATCGCGCGCATGCTGCAGGCGGCGGAGGGGTTGCCGGTCAATCTCGGCCTTTTCGGCAAGGGCAACGCAGCAGCGCCGCGCGCGCTCAACGAGATGATCGAAGCCGGCGCCTGCGCGCTCAAGCTGCATGAGGATTGGGGGACGACGCCTGCCGCGATCGACAATTGCCTCACGGTCGCCGATCGCTACGACGTGCAGGTGGCGATCCACACGGATACGCTCAACGAGTCCGGCTTCGTCGAGCGCACCATCGCAGCCTTCAAAGGCCGTACCATCCACGCCTTCCACACCGAGGGCGCGGGCGGCGGGCACGCGCCCGACATCATCCGCGTCTGCGGCGAGCGGAACGTGCTGCCCTCCTCGACCAATCCCACGCGGCCTTACACCGTCAACACCCTCGATGAGCATCTGGACATGCTCATGGTCTGCCACCACCTCGACGCCAAGATCCCCGAGGATGTGGCTTTCGCCGAGAGCCGTATCCGGCGCGAAACGATCGCCGCGGAGGACATCCTTCACGACCTCGGCGCGCTCTCGATGATCTCGTCGGACAGCCAGGCGATGGGTCGCGTCGGCGAGGTGATCATCCGCACTTGGCAGACAGCGGACAAAATGAAACGCCAGCGCGGCCGGCTCCCCGAAGAGAAGGGCGACAACGACAATTTCCGCGCCAAGCGCTACGTCGCGAAATACACGATCAATCCCGCGATCGCCCAGGGGATCGGCGCGCATCTGGGCTCGCTCGAGGTCGGCAAATTCGCGGACCTCGTGCTGTGGTCGCCGGCCTTCTTCGGCGTGAAACCCGACCTCGTGCTGAAGCTCGGGAGCATAGCGGCGGCGCCGATGGGCGATCCCAACGCCTCGATCCCGACGCCGCAGCCCGTCCATTACCGGCCGATGTTCGCGGGCTTCGGGCGCAATCTCACCGCGAGTGCGATCACCTTCGTGAGCCGGGCTGGGCTCGAATCCGGTCTCGAGCGCAAGCTCGGCCTCGCGCGGCAGCTCATTGCCGTCGAGAACACGCGCGGCGGCATATCCAAGGAGAGCATGATCCACAACGATGCGCTCCCCAGGATCGAGGTCGATCCCGAGACCTATGAGGTGCGCGCGGATGGCGTGCTTCTGACCTGTGCGCCCGCGAAGGAGCTCGCGATGGCGCAACGCTATTTCCTGTTCTGAGCATGCAGCGGGCGACGCGGGTCGAGCATGCAGGCCACTGGCCGCGGAGCGACGCCGCAGGCGTGGTGACGCTCGCCTATGACGAGCGCCATCGCCGCCGCCTGCGCCTTGCGACCGATGCGGGCGAGGAGTTCCTGCTCGACCTCGAGCGCGCGGCGGTGCTCGAGGCGGGCGACGGCCTTGCCCTCGACGACGGCCGCTGGATCGAGGTCAAGGCGAAGCCCGAGGCGCTGGTGGAAGTGACGGCGGCGGATGCGGGCTTGCTCGGACGCCTCGCCTGGCATCTCGGCAACCGTCATCTTCCCGCGCGCATCGAGCCCGGCCGCATCCTGATCCGCGAGGACCACGTCATCTGCGACATGCTCCGCGGGCTCGGAGCGCGGCTGCGGCAGGTGAGCGAGCCCTTCACGCCTGAGCGCGGCGCCTATGGCGGCGGGCATGGACACGGTCACGAGCATGGCCACGACTGACGCCGCGATCTATCGCCTGCTGACCTGGCTCTCGCCGGCCTACCCCGTGGGTGCCTTCAGCTACAGCCACGGCCTCGAATTCGCCGTCGAGGATGGGCTGGTGACGGACCGCGAGAGCCTCGTCGCTTGGGTCGTAGCCGCAGTCGAGGCGGGCGCGGGGCGCGTCGACGGCGCGCTCTTCGCGGCGGCCTGGCGCGCGGCTTCGCGTCTCGAAGGGGAGCGGCTGCAGGAGATCGCGACGCTCGCCGCGGCCTGGCGCGGCAGCGCCGAGACCGTGCTCGAAAGCGAGGCGCAGGGCGCGGCCTTTCTCGCGGCGACGCGCACGGCATGGCCGCACCCGCTACTCGACCGTCTCGCCGAAGGACGCGGCAGGGCGCCGATGCCGCTCGCGGTCGCGGCGGGCGCCGCCTGCGGCTGTCATGGCATTGCCCTGGAGACGGCGCTCCCGGCCTATCTCCAAAGCTTCGCCGCCAACCTCGTCTCAGCGGGTGTGCGGCTCGTGCCGCTCGGACAATCCGATGGCCAGCGCGCCATCGCTGCGATCGAGCCCACGGTTGCGAGGGCCGCGCGCGCGGCAGAGGCTGCCTCGCTCGAGGAAATCGGCACCGCCGCGCCGGTCCTCGACTGGTGCTCCATGCGGCACGAATTGCAGTACACGAGGTTGTTCCGCTCATGAGCAAATCCGCGCACGGCCCCCTCCGCGTCGGCGTCGGCGGTCCCGTCGGCTCCGGCAAGACCGCGCTCGTCGACCGGCTCTGCAAGCACCTCCGCGACCGCTACGACATCGCGGTCGTCACCAATGACATCTACACCAAGGAGGATGCGCAATTCCTGACGCGCTCGGGCGCGCTGGTGCCGGAGCGGATCGTCGGTGTCGAGACCGGCGGCTGCCCGCACACGGCGATCCGCGAGGATGCCTCGGCCAACCTCGCGGCGGTCGCGGAGATGTGCCGCGCCTATCCCTCCCTCGACCTCGTCATCATCGAATCCGGCGGCGACAATCTCGCCGCGACCTTCAGCCCGGAGCTCGCGGACATCACGCTCTACGTCATCGACGTCGCCGCCGGCGACAAGATCCCGCGCAAGGGCGGGCCCGGCATTTGCCGTTCCGACCTCCTCATCATCAACAAGATCGATCTGGCACCGCTGGTCGGCGCGAGCCTCGAGGTGATGGACCGCGACGCCCGGCGCATGCGGGGCGAGCGGCCCTTCCTCTTCACGAACCTCAAGGAGAACCTCGGCGTCGCCGAGGTTGCGTCCTTCATCCGCGAGGCCGGCGGCCTCGACCGCGGCGACTCGGTGGCCCAGGGATAAATATTATGGTAGAGGCCCGCGCGGGGGAGAAATCGCCCAAGCGCGCCCTACATTACCCGCGGGGCGGTCGCAGGCGCGACCGCCCCCTCACTCTCTCGTCCCGGATTATCATAGACCGCATGACCACGCTCGGACTGGACAGCCCCGACGATCACCTGAGCCGCCCCGATATCGGCCGCGAACCGCCCTCCGGGCCATGGACCTTCCAATTCCTCAACCTGGTGCTGGGCGGGCTCGGCCTTTTTGGAAGGCCGCTTACGACGCGCGATCTTCTGAACGCAGCGCAAAGACGGACGGGCCTCGCGGATTTCGGGGACTGGGATATCGAGGAGCCGCTTGGCGTCCTCATTAAGAGCTATGAGACTGAGTCAAGCCTGAGTCCTTTCGGGCGCATGGCTGCGCGCTGGGACCTCCTGCGATTTCTCTCGAACCTGCTTCAGCTCCGGGAGGAGGAGCGGAGGAATCCCGCGATCCTCGATGAGAAGATCGAGCGCCCGATATTCATCACGGGCCTGCCGCGGAGCGGCACCTCCTTCCTGCATGAGCTTCTCTGCGAGGACCCCGGCAATCTCGCGGTGCGGTGCTGGGAAGCGATCTATCCCCTGCCGCTCAATTCCAGGGGACCGGCAGAACGCGACATCGACCGCCGACGCAGGAAGGTTGCCCGCCAGCTCGCGAGCTTCGAGCGCATCGCGCCCGAAATCCGCAGCCTCCACCCGATGGTCGCGGATACGCCGCAGGAATGCACGGAGATCACCGGTCACGTGTTCCTGGGTATGCGCTTCGACACCACGCACCACATTCCCTCTTATCGGCGCTGGCTCGACGGGCGCAGCCTCGCGCCCGCCTACCGCTTTCATAAGCGCTTCCTGCAGCACCTGCAGCACCGCAGGGGCCGAGGGCAGTGGATCCTCAAATGCCCGGATCACGTCTTCGCGCTCGACGCCGTGCGCGAGGTCTATCCCGACGCGCGCTTCGTCTTCATGCATCGCGATCCGCTCTCGGTGCTGCCATCGGTCGCGCGCCTCACGGAGACGCTGCGCCGCCCCTTCACGGTGCGGCTCGACCGACTGCAGATCGGCGCGGAGGTGAGCGAGCGCTGGGCAAGGGGAGCAAAGATCCTGGTCGCGAGCGCCCCATCCTTCGCGGACG
Organism: Allostellaceae bacterium; assembly: GCA_035581425.1. Taxonomy (GTDB): domain Bacteria; phylum Pseudomonadota; class Alphaproteobacteria; order ATCC43930; family CGMCC-115725; genus DASZHJ01. The sequence goes on from DATJVP010000060.1 coordinate 9,330, forward strand.
GACCCTCGCCAGCATTTCATCTGCCCTTCGGGCGCTTCGTGCGGGATCCCGCCGCCGCGGTCGAGGCGGTCTACGCCCATTTCGACATCGGGCTCGGTGCCGAGACGGCGGCGCGCGTGCGAGCGCTCGTCGCGGCCAGGCCCAATGGGGGGAACGGCCGTAACCACGGGCGGCTCGAGGATTATGGCCTCGATGCAGAGCGCGAGCGGCCGCGCTTTGCCGAGTACATGGAATTCTTCGGCCTCGAAGCCTAATATGCGCGACGCGACGACGGGCTGCGCCCTGGTGCATGCTCGCGTCGTTCGTTTGCGAAGGGGTCTCGACGTGAGTGCTGCCGAAGAGGCAACGGAAGTCGGCGTCCGGAGGGGCTGGCGCGCGCGGGCACCCGCGATCGCCTGGCTCGTCGGCGGAATAGCGCTGACGGTTTGGCTCATCGTCCATTTCGGCGCGCCCGCGGTGGCGGAGGCGCTGCGCACGGCCGGCTGGAGTGGGCTCGTCGCGGTATCGGCGTTCCACCTCATCGCGACGACCTTGATGGGCCTCGCCTGGTGGCGTCTCGGTGGCAAAGGACCGCGCTGGATCTTCATCTGGGGCCGGCTCGTCCGCGATGCCGGCTCGGAGGTGCTACCGCTCTCGCAGATCGGCGGCTCGCTGCTCGGCGCGCGCTCCGTCATGCTGCATGGGATCGAGAGCGCGCTTGCGGCGGCCTCGGTCGTCGGCGACATCACTCTCGAATTCTGCTCGCAGATCGTGTTCGTGACCTTGGGCGCGGCGCTGCTGCTCTGGCTCGAACCCGACTCCGACCTCGCGCATCCCGTCCTGATCGGGCTCGTCATCGCGCTCGCGGCCGCGGCGGCGATGATCTCGCTGCAGCGCCGGGAGTCGGATTTCTTCGTCCGCGCGGCACGCCGCGTCGCCTCCGCGACGATCGGCGCGGCGCTCGCGGGCGCCGCTGCGGTGCAGACGGAGCTGCGGGCGATCTACCGGTCCGATCGCATCTGGCTCTCGTTCATACTGCATTTCCTCGCCTGGATCGCGACGGCGGCCGAGGCCTGGCTCGCGCTCCGGATCATGGGCGCCGATCTCGATTTCACCGTGGTGCTGACGCTCGAAAGCCTCGTCTATGCAATGCGCGCCATGGCCTTCCTCGTGCCCAACGCGATCGGCGTGCAGGAGGGAGCCTACGTCGTCCTAGGGGCTGCGCTCGGCTTGCCGCCCGGTCTCGCGCTCGGCCTGTCGCTCCTGAAACGGGGCCGCGACCTGCTGCTGGGCATTCCAGTCCTCCTCACTTGGCAGCTCCTCGAGAGCAAGCGTCGTTAAGTCGGCGGCGCCGAAGCAGATGCTTCCCTGGCACGAATGCGGATCGAGGAATTGCGCGCCCGCCTCGCACTGATCGAACGGCTCGTCGCCTTTGCCTCGCATAGGGCGTGGCTGACGCTGCTCGCCACGGCGGTGCTCACCGCCCTCGGTGCCTGGTACGCGGCAGGACATTTCGCGATGACGACCGATACCGCGAAGCTGATTTCGCCGGATCTGGAATGGCGAAAGGACCTGACGGCGGTCAACGAGGCCTTTCCCCAGCGCGCGGACCTCATTGCGATCGTCATCGACGGCGCGACCCCGGAACTCGCGAGCAAGTCGGCGCGGGAACTCGCGATGCGCCTCAGCGCCCGCCAGGACCTCTTCAATTTTGTGCAGGAGCCGGATGGCGGCGAGTTCTTCGCCCGGAACGGCCTACTGTTCCTCTCGACCGACGATGTCGGCGACACCACGCGCGCGCTGATCCGCGCGCAGCCATTCCTCGGCGCGCTCGCGGCCGATCCGAGCCTCCGCGGGTTGATGGAGAGCCTCTCGACGGTGCTGCTGGGCGTGCAGCACGGCGACGCGAAGCTCAGTGAGATCGACCCGGCGATGCGGGGGCTCGCCGACGCGCTCGGAAGCGTCGTGCGCGGCCGGACCGTCTTCTTCTCCTGGGAGACCATCGTCTCCGACCACCCGGCCGGCCTCCGCCAGCTCCGTCGCATCGTCCTGGCGCAGCCGAAGCTCGACAACAGCCAGCTCGTGCCTGCGGCGGCGGCGACGGCGGCGATCCGTGCCGCCGCGCGCGAGCTCCAGCTCGACTCCGACCACGGTGTCCGGGTGCGGCTCACGGGATCGGTCGTGCTCGCGGACGAGGAGTTCGCGACGCTCGCGCAGCGCGCCGACCTCATCGGAGCTTTGATGTTGGCGGCGCTCGTGCTGATGCTCTGGCTCGCCGTGCATTCCCTACGGATCATCGTCGCGATCCTGGTTACGACCTTCACGGGTCTTCTCCTCACCGCGAGCCTCGGCCTCTTGCTCGTGGGTCGATTCAACCTGATCTCGGTTGCATTCATCCCGCTCTTCGTCGGCCTCGGCGTCGACTTCTCAATCCAGTTCGCCGTGCGCTATCGCGCGGAACGACTCGAGCACCGCCGGCTGGACACCGCGCTTGGCGCGGCCGGAGCCAGTATCGGAGGCACCCTCGCACTCGCCGCGGCGGCGATCGGCACCGGCTTCTTCGCTTTCCTTCCGACGGAATACATCGGCGCCGCCGAGCTCGGCCTCATCGCGGGCACGGGCATGCTGATCGCCTTCCTGCTGAGCGTGCTTCTACTGCCGGCGCTACTGAAGATCCTGAAGCCGTCCGCGGAGGCGAGGGAGATCGGCTTCGTCAGTCTTGCTCCCCTCAATCGGCATCTCCTGCGCTACCGGTGGCGCGTGCTGGCGCTGGCAGCGGCGACGGCGGTCGTCTGCGCGGCGCTCCTGCCGTTCCTGCGTTTCGACTTCAATCCGCTCAATCTACGCAGCACGAGATCGGAGTCCGTCTCGACCTTGCTCGACCTGCTCAAGGACCCCGATCGGACGCCCAACACCATCGATATACTGGCGCCCTCGCTCGCCGATGCGAACGCGCTCGCGGCCGAGCTCAAGAAGCTGCCGGAGGTCGCGCGGGCGGCGACGCTCGACAGCTTCGTCCCGGACCAGCAGAAGGAGAAGCTCCAGCTCATCGAGGACGCGGCATTGCTGCTTGGGCCGACGCTCGACCCTCCGACCGTACGGCCCGCGGGGACCGATGCCGAAATCGCCAAGAGCATCGGCGCCACCGCGCGCGACCTCGCCAAGGCGGCGGAGAAAGAGGGTTCGCAGAGGGTCGCCGCCGATACCAGGCGGCTCGCGGCGGTGCTGGAGGCGCTTGCCAACGGTCCACCGGAGCTGCGCGCGCGAGCTTCCGAGATGCTCATCCCGCCGCTCAAGGTCATGCTGACGAACATCCGCAATGCGTTGCAGGCGAAACCGGTCACGGCGGCGTCGCTGCCGCCCGACCTCGTGCGCGACTGGGTGACGCCCGACGGGCGTGCCAAGGTGCAGGTATTCCCGAGCGGCAATTCCAACGACAACCGCACGCTCGAGCGCTTCGTCGCGGCCGTGCGCAAGGTCGCCCCGCATCCGACGGGAGCGCCGGTCTCGATCCAGGAGGCCGCGCGCATGATCGTAGGCGCCTTCGTCGAGGCGGGCGTTCTGTCGTTCCTCGCGGTGGCCGGTCTCCTCGCGATCACCCTGCGGCGCTCGCGCGACGTCGCCTATACGATGATCCCGATAATGCTGGGCGGTCTTCTCACGCTCGCGAGCTGCGTCATCGTGGGACAGTCCATCAACTTCGCCAATATCATCGGCCTGCCGCTGCTATTCGGGCTCGGCGTCGCCTTCAACATCTATTTCGTGCGCGCCTGGCGCGGCGGAGAGGCGCGGCTCCTGCAATCGAGCCTGACCCGCGCCGTACTCTTCAGCGCGCTCGCGACCGGCACCGCCTTCGGGAGCCTATGGCTCTCGCCGCATCCGGGGACGGCGAGCCTCGGCAAGCTCCTGATGATCTCCCTGGGCTGGACGCTCGTGACGACGCTGCTCTTCGAGCCCGCCCTTCTCGGCACGCCCAAGCGCTCTCCGCGCTGAGCGGCCGCGGTTAGCGCGCCTCGAGCTGCGACGGCTTCTTCTTCTGCCCGGTCAGGCACGAGCAGCGAGCCGCGCCAGCGCGAGAAGCAGCCCCGTCGCGATATGCCGTACGCGCAAGCTTCGGATCGGGTCCGTGGCGCTATCGTCCGCTAGTGCGGTTCAAGCCTCGCGGTGCCACGGCGCGTTCATCCGTGCCCCCACTCGATGCCGTGCGCGCTTCCGCTGACGGTCGTGCCGGCGTCGCCGCGGAGGATCGCGGGCAGATCCTTGAGCGCGCCGATCGCGGCCTGCTTCCCGGTCTTCTCCGCGAACTGGCAGGCAGCATCGACCTTGGGCCCCATCGAGCCCGCCGGGAAGGAGAACTCCCGGATCGCCGACGGATGCGCCCGGCGGAACGCCTTCGCGCTCGGCGTGCCCCAATCGAGGAAGACGGCCTCGGTGTCGGTCGCCATGATGAAGAAATCCGCGCCGAGCTCGCGCGCCAGGAGCTCGGAGCAAAGGTCCTTGTCGATCACGGCCTCGATGCCCCGGAGCTTGCGGCCGGCCTCATAGACCGTCGGGATGCCGCCGCCGCCTGCGGCGATCACCACCGTTCCGTGGTCGAGCAGCCACTTCATCGGCCTGATCTCGAAGATCCGCTTCGGGATCGGCGATGGGACGACGCGGCGCCACTTGTCGCCGTCCTTCTTCATGACATAGCCCTTTTCCTTCTCGAGCCGCCGCGCGTCGGCCTCGGTATAGATTGGGCCTATGAACTTCGTCGGGTTCTTGAAGCCGGGATCGTCGCGATCGACTTCGACCATGGTGAGGATGGTTGCGAAGGGCACCTCGAAGGGCAGGAGATTCCCGAGCTCCTGCTCGATCATGTAGCCGATCATCCCTTCGGTCTGCGCACCCAGAACGTCGAGCGGATAGGCCTCGTCGGGCTTGTAGGCGGCGCCCTGCAGCGCCAGCAGGCCCACTTGCGGCCCGTTGCCGTGGGTGATGACGAGCTGGTTGCCGGGATGGATCGCCGCGAGCGCCCGGGCCGCGATCTCCACGTTGGCGCGCTGCGCCTCCGCTGTCATGGGCTCGCCCCGGCGAAGCAGCGCGTTGCCTCCGAGCGCCACGAGGATGCGCATGACGTCAACCCCCGAGCATCGCGACCAGGATCGCCTTGATCGTGTGCGTTCGGTTCTCTGCCTGCTTGAAAGCGATGTTCATCTCGGCTTCGAACACCTCCTCCGTCAACTCCATCGCAGCGAGGCCGAACTTCTCGTGAATGTCGCGCCCGACCTTGGTTTCGAGATTCTGGAAGGCCGGCAGGCAATGCGTGAACCTGACGCGGGGATGGCAGACCATGACCGTCCTGAGCTTCCCGACCTCGGAATGAATGCCGAATTTCCGCTTCATGCCGGCCCTCGTCGAATTGGATGCGCCCGGCGCTTCCATGCGGTCGGCACGGCAGCACTCCTCCCTAAGGAGCGGTCTGCGCCGATCGCTGTCGGTGCTCGGTCCCATGGGCGTCCCCGCGTCCGAATGCGGGCGCCCGTTCCCGTGCCGTTCAGGGTAAGCGTCGCCTTCGGGGATCGGTATCAATCCCATCCCCGAGTGCTCGCCCAAAAACGCTGTAGAGAGGGCCGCACGCGGCGTCGGTCGCTCTTGCTTCCTTGTGGTCATGGCGCGCGCGCGAAGACGGCCGATAATTGCGGGAACGGCGCACCACGCCGGAAATCGAACAAGAATCAGACACGGGGATCGGCGCCATGTCCAAGATGAAGCGGAAGGATTACGAGAAGGAACTGCGACGGCTGCAAGCCGAGCTCTGTCACCTGCAGGCCTGGGTGAAGCTCAAGGGCCTCCGCGTGATGATCGTCTTCGAAGGTCGCGACGCCGCCGGAAAGGGCGGCACGATCAAGGCGATCACCGAGCGCGTGAGCCCCCGCGTCTTCCGGGTGATCGCGCTGCCCGCGCCCTCGGATCGCCAGAAGTCACAGATGTTTATGCAGCGCTACATCGAGCAGTTCCCCGCGGCGGGCGAGATCGTGATCTTCGATCGAAGCTGGTACAACCGCGCCGGTGTCGAGCGCGTCATGGGATTTGCCACGCGCGAGCAAGTCGAGCGCTTCCTGCAGCTCGCGCCGCAGGTCGAGAAATACGTCGTCGACAGCGGTATCGTGCTTATCAAGATTTGGCTCGAGGTCGGGCAGGAGCAGCAGGAGCTCCGGTTCAAGGCGCGGATCGACGATCCGGTTCGGCAGTGGAAGCTGAGCCCGATGGACGTCGAATCCTATCGGCGCTGGTACGAGTACTCGCGCGCGCGCGACCAGATGCTGGACGTGACCGACAGCAAGCACGCGCCCTGGTACCTCGTCCACTCCGACGACAAGAAACGGGCGCGCCTCAATATCATCTCCCACATCCTCGGCACGATTCCCTACAAGAAGGTGCCGGCGGAGAAGGTCAAGCTGCCGAAGCGCGACGGCAAGCACAAATACGACGATCGGAAGTCGCTGAAGGGGCGGAAGTTCCTGCCGGAAAAATATTGAGCGCGGCTCAGGGGCGGTACTCGTAGACCTGAACGGGCTCCTTCACGCCCCTGACGCTCGCGGGCGGGAGGGCGTGGAAGCGCGGATCGCGCTCGGCGTGTTCTCCCGCGACGTCCGCAGAGACAACGCAGGCGAGACCGCGCTCCTTCGCCACCTGCTCCATCCGTGCGGCGACGTTGATGGGATCGCCGAAAACGCCGATTGCCCGCTTGGTGTCGCCCTCCTCGGCGACGACGACGCGGCCGCCATGTACGCCGATGCGGAATTCCGGCACCAGCCCGAAACGCCCGCGATAGGCATCGGCCTCCCGTGCGATGACGGCGAAGACGGCGTCGATCGCGCGAAAGACGCGCGCGGGCGTTTTGCCGCCGCTCCAGTACCAGGTCGCTATCAATCCATCGCCGACGTAGAGATAGATGCGGCCGCCATTGTCGGTGATCGGGTTCGAGAGATCGAAGAGGAATTTTCGGATGAGCTGCATGGCGCGCAGTGCACCGAGGCGCTCGGCGATCGCGGTCGAATCCCTCATGTCCAAGAAGACGAAGATCCGGTCCTCGAAGGCAGGCCGGTAGTATTTCCCGGTCAGCAGATAGAAAAGCGTGTCGGCACCGAGAAATCCGATGACGCGCATCGCGAGAATGCCCGCGAGCGCGCCGCCGATCGCCACGGGGACGGCGTGCAGCAGCCGGTCGAAATCCGCCGGCATCTGCCGGATCGTGCCGAGAACGAGGTGCGAGAGCACCGAGCCCAGGAGCAGCAGCAGGCAGACGACGGCCGTGTAGATCGCGATCGAGCCCAGCGGATGCATGCCGCGGAGACCGCGCCCCCAAGGGCGCTGCACGTAGAGCTGCTCGAAGAAGCCGACGCCCAATCCCGCGAACATCGCCGTAAGTCCAGCCTGCAGCGGAGGCGCGCCCAGCATCGCCGCCGATACCGATCCCACCGTCGCGAAGATCACGGTTGCGACGGCTATCGAGGCGAAGGCGGGTCGGCGCGCGAACGACGCGATCTTGTCCCACGCCGGACTCATGCGCGGCGGCGCGTCTTAATCCGCGAACTCCGCGGGCTCGCCTTCGGCGATCCACTCGCGGAGCAGCGTATAGGCGACGGCGAGGATGGTCGGGCCGATGAAGAGGCCGATGAGGCCGAAGGCGAGCAGTCCGCCGATGACGCCGACGAGGATCAGCAGCAGCGGCAGGTCCGCGCCTTTGCGAATGAGGATCGGGCGCAGCACGTTGTCGAGGGTGAGGGCTACGAGCGTGAACACCAGGAGGACGCTTCCCCAGACAGGGCTTTGGGTCGAGAACATCCATATGAGCGCGGGGATCATGACCGGCCCGGGACCGATCTGCGCGATGCAGAGCATGAAGGTGACGGCGGTCAGAATAGACGCAAACGGGACGCTCGTGATCGCGAGGCCGATGCCGCTCACCGCGGTCTGCACCAGCGCGGTCAGGACCACGCCGAGCGCCACGCCGCGGATCGCTTGCGCCGCGAGCCTGAGCGAACCCTCGCCGCGCTCGCCGGCGAGACGGCGGCCGAACCGAATGGCGGCGGCGGCGGCGGCCTCGCCGCGCGCGTAAAGGATCGCGGCGAAGGCGACCGTGAGCAGGAACTGCACCAGGACGAGGCCGAAGCTGCCGAGCGTCGAGAGCAGCTCGCGCGTCAGCGGGCCAGCATAGGGCTGCGCCTTGAGCAGCAGCTCGTGGATGCCGGTACTGCCGATCTCGTCCCAGAATTGCATGATGCGGTCGCCGGCCAAGGGGATGTCGGCGATCCAGGGCGGCGGTGGCGGGACGTCCATGCTCGAGAGGCGGTCGGCCCAGTCTGCGATCCGACTGGCATTACCGACGATGACGCCGATCGCCGCCGCGAAGGGAAGGAAGAACAGCAGCAGCAGCCCCAGCGTCATCGTGAGTACCGCGAGCGACCGTCGACCCCAGAGCCAGCCCTGCAGTCGGGTCATGATCGGCCATGTCGCGATCACGACCGTAACGGCCCAGATGCCCGCCGGCAGGAAGGGGCTCAATATCCAGAGCGAGCTGAGGATCAACGCCGCGAGGAAGAGAATCGCGAGCACGATCCGAGCGAGGTCGACCCGTCTTTGCGCCATGGCAGCGATTCCCGCTTTCGTCCCGCCGCGATCAGATTACCGTCGCCCCATGAGATTTGGCGAGCCCTCGATGCGGGGCGGTTCCAGCCCTACAGTGAATGGGCGCCGCGCCTACCTCGCGCACCCGATGCTGCGGCAGGGAAAGTGCCTCATATAGAGGCGCGTCGATCGCGCCCTGCGAAGGAGAGACCATGAACCCCATCGGCCGGCTCCACTCGCTCAAGGCCTGGATTCCTCTGCTGGGCTGGCTTCCAGCCACGACGACCGCTTCGCTCGGCCTCGACTTCATCGCCGGCCTCTCTCTCGCGGCATTCGTGATTCCCGAATCGATCGCCTATGCGACGCTCGCGGGAGTGACGCCGGTCTCCGGTCTTTATTGCTATCTCGTCGCGGGCGTCGCTTATGCGGCGTTCGGGACGAGCCGACAGGTCGCGGTCGGACCGACCTCCTCGCTTGCCGTGGTCGTCGCCGCGAGCATCGCCGCGCTGGGCGGCGGCGATCCCGCCCGCGTCGCCGCGCTCGCCGCCGCGATCGCGCTCCTCGTAGGCATAATGAGCATCGTAGGGCGGTTCCTCCGCCTCGCGACGGTCGCCTATTTCATCTCGGACACGATGCTCTTCGGCTTCAAATCCGGGGCCGCGCTCTACATCGCCTCGACCCAGCTCCCGAAGCTCTTCGGACTGCATGGCGGCTCCGGAAACTTCTTCGAGCGCGTCTGGTACGTGGTGCACTCGCTCCCGCAGACGCATGTGCCGACACTTCTCGTCGGCGTGACCGCAGTCGCGCTCTTCCTCTGGCTCGAGCACCGATTCCCAGGACGTCCCACGACACTGATCGTCGTTGCGCTCTCGATCGTGGTGACCAAGGTCTTCGACCTCTCCGGCGCGGGTGTCGCCGTGGTGGGCGAGCTTCCGAGCGGACTCCCCGCGCTCAGCCTGCCCGATCTCCATCTCGGCGATCTCAACGCGCTGCTGCCGACCGCCTTTGCCTGTCTCGTCCTCGCCTATGCCGAGGGCATCTCCACCGCCCGGAGCTTCGCGCAAAAGCACGGTTACGAGATCGATCCCGACCAGGAGCTCACGGCCCTCGGCGTCGCCAACGTTGCGGCAGGACTCGCGCAGGGCTTCCCGGTTGCCGGCGGCATGTCGCAGAGCGCCGTCAACGACATGGGCGGCGCATCGAGTCCGGCGGCCCTCCTCGTGACCTCGCTCGCGGTGGCGCTGACCCTTCTCTTTCTGGCGGGCTTCTTTCACGACCTGCCGGAGCCCGTGCTCGGCGCGATCGTACTGATGGCGGCGAAGCATCTTGTGCGGATCGAGGATCTCCGCAATCTGCGCAAGGTCTCGCGCGGTGAGTACGGAATCGCGCTCCTCGCGTTCGTGGGCGTGCTCTGCTTCGGAATTCTCGACGGCATCCTGCTCGCAGCGGTGGGCTCGCTCGTGCGCCTCATCGCCATCGTCTCGCGCCCACCGATCGCCGTGCTCGGCCGCGATCCCGCGACCGGCCTCTTCTTCAACCGCGCGCTCCGCCCGGGCCTCACGGATGCTCCCGGCGTCCTCGTGCTGCGGGTGCCGGAGCGCATGATCTATTTCAACGCCGACCACATTCGCCGCGCGATCCTCGAGCTCGTCGACGGGAGTACGCAGAGACTATTGGCCGTGATCCTCGATTTCTCCGTAGTCTCTGCGATCGACGTGACCGCGGGCTCAAGCCTGCGCTCGCTGGCGCGCGCGCTCCGCCTCCGCGGCGTCGTCCTTGCGCTAGCGGGCTTGCGCGACGAGCTCGTCCAGAGGCTGCGCGCCGTCGGCGCGGAGGAGGAGTTGGGTCAGCTCGAGGCGCATCGCACGATCGAGGCGTGCCTCGAAGCACTTCCCACGCCCACACAGAAATTCCATAGCGCCTAGGGGAATCGCCCGACGGAATGTGCTCGCCCTCGGCGGCAGCTGAGGACCCGAGGACCGGACTCCTGTCCGGGAACGAGGGTCGCATGCGCCAGTCGCGACGGATATCTCGACAAGTCCGGGGGCTTCGAGATCGGCTCGGGACCGAGCTTCGTCGCGGTCGATTCCGGCATGGCCAAGAAATACTCCTCCTCGACCCTCACCAAGGACATCTACGCCTTCATCTTCGGGCAGCGCGGCCTGATGGGCGGGTTTGGACTCGAGGGCTCGAAGATCACCAGGATCAAATAACGCGGCGCGCCGACGGGGCGCGGCGCCTTCAGGCGTCGATGATCTTGTTCCGCACGGCGTAGCGGACAAGCTCGGCGATCGACTTGATGTCCAGCTTGCGCATGATGGCCGCGCGGTGGGTCTGCACCGTCGTAACGCTCAATCCGAGTGCGGACGAGATCGTCTTGTTGTTCTTGCCTTCTGCCAATTGCTGGAGGATCTCGCGCTCGCGCGGGGTCAGCGCCTCCCGCTCGAGCGTGCCGGAGCCGCCCCCCTTTGCATCCCCGGCGACAGCGTCGAGCATGATCTGAGAGACCGCGGGCGCGAAGAAGGGCTTGTGTTGCGCGAGCGCCTCGATTGCGTGCGCCAGATGCGCCATCGCGTCCGACTTCAGGAGATATCCGCGCGCGCCCGCCGCGATCACCTGCGAGACGAGATCCTCGGTCTCGTGCATGGTGAAGGCCAGCACCTCCGCCTTTGGCAGGAGCTTTCGGATCTGGCGCGTCGCCTCGAGCCCATTGAGCTCGGGCATGCTGAGATCGAGCACGACGACGTCCGGGCGCAGGCTCTTGGCGAGCTCAACGGCCTCGCGTCCGTTGCGCGCCTCGCCGCAGAGCTGCCAGTCCGAGTGTTGGGAGATGAGGCCGCGGAGCGCCTCGCGGATCACCGCGTGATCGTCGGCGATGAGGATGCGGACCGTCACGGACTCAAGGGGAGATGATCTTGTTGCGAACGGCGTAATGCACGAGCTCCACCACGGAACTCACGCCGAGCTTGCGCATGATCGTGGCGCGATGCGTCTCCACGGTCTTGACGCTGATCCCGAGCTTTGTTGCGACCTCTTTGTTGCTTCTGCTCTCCGCCAAAAGCTGGATGATCTCGCGCTCGCGCCCCGAGAGGAGCGAGGCCGGCGCCTTGCCGCCGTCGTCGGGTATCGTCTTGAGAAAGGCTTCTCTCAACGCCTCGGAAACCTTGGGCGTGAAGTAGGGCTTGTGCTCCGCGAGCGATTCGAGAGCAGCATAGACTTGGGTCGTCGGATCGGATTTGAGCAGGTAGCCGCGCGCGCCGGCGCCGATCAGCGCGCGGATCAGCTCCTCTCCCTCATGCATGGTGAAGACCAGGACCTCCGTCGCCGGATGCGCCTTGCGCAGGCGGCGGGTGACCTCGACGCTGTCCGTTGCGGGCATGCTCACATCGAGGACGACCACGTCGGGGGCGAGCTCTGCCGCGAGGCGCTCGACCTCCGCACCGCTCGCGGCCTCGCCGCACACTGCCCAGCCGCCGCGGCGCTCGATCATCTGGCGCAGGCCGCGCCGAATTACCTCGTGATCATCCCCAATCAATACGCGCACGTTGCGCCCCTGCCCCACTTCGAGCTTGGCAATCGTCGATGCCCATGCGTGGCTCACCTCGAACCCTCCATCGAAGCCTCGGTTCAGCCGCGCGGGCGTATTCAGCCTACGAAACTGCCGCCGGCCATCTCTATCCCGGCGAATCCCTATTAGGGCCACTGCGGCGATGGACTGCGGCGGCGTTCGCTCTCGCCCTCGCGTCAAAGTGCAGCACCGGCGCGAGCAGTCGCCAACGGCCACTCGCCGCGCGCGGATATTGATCTACATCATTTCACCGAGCGTGGGCTTGGGCGATTGAGGACCTGCTACCGAATTCGCAGGACATTGCTCGCCGTCCGTCACTCCCTCTGAGAGGGGGTGCTCGCCCGAAAGGGCCTGGAAGCGCGCGACAAATTTGCGCGCGCCAGCGGGCGACGGGATTTCGGAAGGGTCCGCCTCGCCGAAAGGCGGCCGCAGATCGAGACAACCGGTCGCGGGTGCGGGAACTGGGGGTAGGATGGCGAAGTCGAGTGCCGCCTCGGTCGCGGCCGGGGTTCGATCGCTTCGGAGACTCGAGCGCCTGGCGGCGCCGGGCTCATCGATTCTGCGCCTGCGCCTCGTCCTCTTCGCGCTCGCTTGCATGGGCTTCGCGCTGCTGCTCGTCTCCGCCCATCTCCTCACCTCAGCCTGGAAGGATCAGCGCGAGATTGAGCAACGCGCGCAATCGATCGCGCGAGGCGCGGCCCAGTCCGTCGACCAGGAGGTTGCGGCAGCGCGTGCGCTGCTGATCGGGCTCTCGGCTTCGCCCTATCTTGCTTCCGGCGATCTCGCGTCCTTCCATCGCGAGGCGAGCGCGGTCGCCGCGGACGCAAAGTTCCCGATCCTGCTCCTCGACTCTAACTATCGCGGCATCGAGAGCCATCTCGTGAGCACTTCCCGTCCCTTCGGCTCGGCCCCGCCGGAGGTTCCGATAGAGACCGAGAACACGCTCCGCGGGCTCGTCGAAGAGGTTCTGCGTACGCAGAAGCCGGCGGTGACGGAATCCGCTTTCGCTCCGGTCGCACGGGCGCAGTCCGTGGTAGTCGGCATCCCCGTCGCGCAGGGCGGGCGTGTCGGCTATGTCCTCGCCGCGGTGCTGCTGGGGCTCGGCGACGTGCCGGCCGCGGACCGGGCAGCGTTACCGACGGACTGGTTCACGGGGGTCATCGACCGCAAGGGCAAGCTTCTCTCCAGCCGCTTCCCCGGCGACAGCGCAGCGAGCCGTCCTGCCGTCGACGCGAAGCTGCTGAGCGCGATGACGCAAGGCTCGGGATTTCTCGACGCGGTGACCGAGCGCGGGAAGTTCGTGCGGGTGAGCTACACGCGCTCGCGCTCGACAGGATTGACAGCAGTGACGGCGGTTCCCTCCTCGGTGCTCGACGCGCCGGTCGCGCGCGCCTGGCTGCGGCTCGGCGGGGCTGCGGTAATGGCACTCATCTTCGCGGTCGCCTTCGGATTTGCGGCGGCTCCCAATTTCTCGCGTCCGATGCAAAGACAGATCGCAGAGACCGAGGAGCGCTTCGGCGCGGTGGCCGACACGCTTCCGAGCATCCTCTTCATTGGGCATGGCAACGGCGAGTGCGATTTCGTCAGCGAGCGCTTTTGCGACTTCACGGGCATCGCGCCGGGAAAGGCGGCAGGCCACGGCTGGATCGGCGCCCTTCACCCCGAGGATCGCGAGCGGATCCGGGCACTGCTCGCCGCGCCGGGCGAGGCCGACGCGATCGAGGAGGTGCAATATCGCCTCAGGGCGCGCGATGGCTCCTATCGCTGGTTCGCGAGCCGCTGGCGCACGATCCCGGATTCCGCCTCGAAGGCCGTGCGCTGGATCGGCATCGCGACCGACGTCGACGATTTGAAACAGGCTGAAGAGCGCCTCCGTCAGCTCTCGCTGCAGCTCATGAAAGCGCAGGACGCGGAGCGACGGCGCATTGCGCGCGAGATCCATGACACGACCGTGCAAAACCTGGCGGCGGCGGCGATCGAGATCGACCAAGTCCGCGCGGGCATCGTTCCCGCGGGAGCTTTGGCGAACCATGCGCTCGTCGAGGCTCGCCACCTCATCGTTCAATCCCTGCAGGAACTCAGGACGCTCTCCTATTTTTTCCACCCGCCGATGCTCGACGAGCTCGGTCTCGCCTCCGCCGTGCGGTGGTACGCGCGCGGGCTCGAGAAGCGGGCCGGCCTCCGCGTCGAGGTCGAGGGTCCCGACCAGATGCCGCGCTACCCCGAGGAAATCGAGGGTGCGCTCTTCCGGGTCGCGCAGGAGGCCTTGGCGAACGTGCACCGCCATTCCGGCAGCCGCGAGGCGCGCATCCGCTTCGATTGCGGCGTCGAGACGGTCGCCCTCGAGGTCAGCGACAGCGGCCGGGGCATTCCCGCGGAGCATCTCGAGGGAGCGGCGGAGGGCCCACTCGGCGTCGGCATCCCCGGCATGCGGCTGCGATTGCAGCAGATCGGCGGTCGCCTCGAGATCCAATCCGCCGCCTCCGGCACGACGGTCCGCGCAATCGCTCCCGCCATCCCCCAGTCGACGAAAACAGCGCCCGCAGCGAAATCCGCGGCCTAGACCGGCGCCGCTTGCGAATAAGCGCGTCTGTCATCCCGATCATGATTTGCGCGGCCCGCTCCTTTCGCCCTTCGATCTAGGAGGAGCGGTCGCCGCCATACCCGAAAGGCGCATCCTCGTGGAAATCGCGGGGAATACGCGCTTCTCCCGATGGTTCCGCCGCTCGCCCGCGCACTAGCATCGAAAGAGGCGCGTCATCGCCGGGAGGAACGCCAAGCAATGCTCGAGCCCGCTGCAGAGAGCGTCGCCGTCCTGGCTGCCAGGCGGCGCCCGAGGTTTGGGGGCATCGGTCTCGGCGCAGCGCTCGCGCTCTTGGTCGGTGCCGGGCTCGCGCCCTCTGCGCAGGCGGGAGGTCAGGCGCGCGGCTGGTACATCGGGCCCGAAGGCGGATGGTCTGCGCTTGCGGATCCGAAATTCACGGACGCCGGCGCCAACCTCACCTTCACGCCCAAGGACGGCTTCATCGTCGGCGGTACCGTCGGCTACGATTTCGGCCGGGTGCGGATCGAGGGCGAGATCGTCTACCGCGACCACGGGATGCAGTCCGTTGGCTTCTCGAACCTGCCCGCGAGCGCCCAGTCGAACTACGGCATCCCTGCCTCGGGCTCGGCGCCGCTCGGCGGCGACATCAGCAGCATCGGCTTCATGGGAAATGTGATCTACGAGCTTTTCCCGCACTCGATGGTCACGCCTTACATCGGCGCCGGGATCGGCGGCGCCGACCTGCATCTGAATGACGTGCGGGTACGGTCGGTTCCCTTCGCGAGCGGAGGAAGCCTGCAATTCGCCTATCAGGCAATCGCGGGCGTGAAGGTCGCGATCGGGGCGAATTGGTCCGCCAGCATCGACTACCGCTATTTCGCGGCGACGGACGGGTCCTTCAGCGACGCGCTCGGCAATCGCTTCAAGCTGCCCTATGCAACCCAGAACGCCATGGCCGGCGTCGCCTATCATTTCGGCGCGCCGAAGGCGCCACCGCCTTCCACCGTACCCACTGCGGTCCCCGCCCCTCCGCCACCGCCGCTGCAGCCGCAGAAGGTCTTCCTGGTCTTCTTCGAGTTCGACCGCTCGAGCCTGACCGAGGACGGTGTCGGAATCGTCGCGGACGCCGCCGGAGCCTTCAAGGCCGGGCATGGCGCTCGGCTCATGGTGACGGGCTACACGGATCTTGCGGGGTCGCAACAATACAACCTAGACCTTTCCAAGCGTCGCGCGGAGACCGTCCGTGCCGCGCTGATCCGGGATGGGGTGCCCGGCGAGGCCATTTCCGTGGCCTGGCGTGGCAAGCAGGACCCTCGGGTTCCGACCGCCGATGGCGTCCGCGAGCCCCGGAACCGGAGGGTTGAAATAGTGATGCCTTGAGACCGAGGCAGCAGACGAACTATTCTTGCCCGGTCCGGATCGCTTACATTGCCTCGGGTTCTCTGGGGGAGTTGCGGATGCGTCTTAAGCTTAGGGCCTCATGCGCGGCGATCGCGCTCTCCATGGCGGGCGGACTCGTTCCGGCTGCCCATGGGGAGACGCTGACCGAGGCCTTTGCGCAGGCCTACCAATACAACCCCACCCTCACCGCACAGCGCGCGAAGCTCAGGGCGACGGACGAAGGCGTGCCGCAAGCACTTTCGGGCTGGCGCCCCACCGTCCAATTCACCGGTGCCGCCGGCACCGCGGTCATCGATTCCCATCCCGCGTCGGTGACTGGCGCCTCGAACACCCAATACCTCCAGCCGCGCTCGGTCGACCTCAACATCACACAGCCGCTCTTTACCAGCGGCCGTACCTCTGGCCTCGTGAAGGAGGCCGAGCACACGGTCCTCGCGCAGCGCGCGCAGACCGTCGCGACGGAGGAGCAGGTGCTCTTCAGCGTGGCGCAAGCCTATCTCGACGTCGTGCTGGCGCAAGCGGTCCTCGATCTCGACATCAACAACGAGCAGGTCCTGCGCCGGCAGCTCCAGGTGACGACGGATCAGTTCCGGGTGGGCCAAGGCACGCGCACCGACGTGGCGCAGTCCGAATCTCGCTTGGCGCTCGCCACCGCGGACCGCGTTCAAGCCGAAGGCAATCTCCAGTCGACGCGCGCGAATTACGAGCGCGTCGTCGGGCATCCGCCGGACAAGCTCACCGCGCCCAAGGAGCGGCCGAGATTGCCGGCGACGCTCGAGGAGGCGATCTCCCTCGCACAAAGCAGCAATCCGAACGTCCTCTTTGCGGATTTCACCGCGCAGGCCGGCGAGGACAACGTGCAGGCGACGCGCGGCCTCCTAGGCCCGCAGCTCAGCATCGTCGGCGACGTGAACAAGACGAGCGATACTGCGATCCAGGGCCACGAGTTCAACGAGGCCTCCGTGATCGCGCGGCTCACCATGCCGCTTTACGAAGCAGGCTCGGTCTACGCCCAAACGCGCGCGGCGAAGCAGACGGTGACCCAGCTCCGCGACCAGCTCCTCGACGCCCGCCGCGCCGCGACTCAACAGGCGACGCGCGACTGGGAGCAGATCCTCTCGCTGCGGCAGCGGATCGTCTCCCTGAACGCCACCATCCGCGCCGCCGGGATCGCCCTCGACGGTGTCCGGCAGGAAGAGCAGGCAGGCACCCGGACCGTGCTCGACGTCCTCAACGCCCAGCAGGAGCTGCTCAGCGACCAGACCAGCCTCGTCACCACGCAGCACGATCTCGCAATCGCGGAATTCGATCTCGCGCTGCAAGTCGGCACCCTCACGGCGATAGACCTAAAGCTCCCTGTCCAATTCTACGACGTCGACAAGCACTACCAGGAAGTGCGCAACAAGTGGATCGGCTTCGGCTCTAAATGAGACAAGCCCCAGCGGAGCTGGCTGCGGGGCGCGGCGGTCCTGCTGCAATTACGGCCTGGAATACATAATCCCCTGTATACCCGGGCCATCGCTCTCATTTCATTATCGATTGGGAGCCTTGGCAAAGCCGGTCGAACGGCTTGATCCGTACCGGGGATGCCGAGGCGCCGAAATGGCCATGCGAGCAAGGCGGCGATACATGAGCGCAACTTTGATGCGCGTCCTCGCGGGCGCGATGGCGGCGTGTCTCCTCTCGGCGGGCGCTGCGCTCGCGCAGACCGCTCCGGCTCCAGCCCCAGCGCCGGCACCGGCAGCGGGATCGGCGCCGCAGCAGCAGAACACGCCAGTATTCAGCCAAGAGCAGCTCGATCAGATGCTGGCGCCGATCGCGCTCTATCCCGATCAGCTCCTCGCGCAGATATTCATGGCCGCCACTTATCCCCTGGAGATCGTCCAGGCGGATCGCTGGCTGAAGGAGGGGACCAACGCCAAGCTCACCGGCGATCAGCTGGATAACGCGCTGCAGCCGCAGCCCTGGGATCCCAGCGTCAAGTCGCTGGTGCCCTTCCCGCAAGTGCTGGACATGATGAGCCAGCAGCTCGACTGGACTCAGAAGCTCGGCGATGCCGTCCTTGCGCAGGAATCCGACGTGATGGCCTCGGTACAGCGCCTACGTCAAAAGGCGCAATCATCGGGCTCGCTCCAGTCGAACCAGCAGCAGACGGTGTCGACCGAGGGGCAGACGATCATCATTCAGCCCGCCAACCCCGAGACCGTCTACGTCCCGGTCTACCAGCCGACTGCGGTTTACGGGGCCTGGCCGTATCCCTCCTATCCCCCCTACTACTATCCGCCTTCGCCCTATTACCCGATTGCGACACCCTTCCTCTCGGGCATGGCCTTCGCCGCGGGCGTGGCGGTCGTGGGCTCGATGTGGGGCTGGGGCAATTGCAACTGGGGTGGCGGCAACATCAACATCAACAACAACGTCTACAACAACATCAATCGCGGCAACATCAACAACGGCCGCGCACAGAATCTTCCGGCGAACGGGGCCGGTGGGCGCGGCAATTGGCAGCACAACCCGCAGCACCGCGGCGGCGTTGCCTATCGCGACCAGAACTCGCGGCAGAATTTCCAGCGCGCCAACGCCGGATCGGGCTCGCGCCAGAACTACCGTGGCTACGACGGTGCCGGAAACCGGCCCGGTCAAGGTGCGGGCGCAGGTGGCAACCGACCCGGGCAGGGGGGCGCCGGCGCAAATCGCCCCGGCCAGGGCGCGGGCGCGGGCGCCAATCGGCCCGGGCAAGGTGCGGGCGCAGGCGCCAATCGACCCGGGCAAGGTGCGGGCGCAGGCGCCAATCGACCCGGACAAGGCGCAGGCACCGGCGCCAATCGGCCCAGTCAGGGCGCGGGCGCCAACCGACCGAGCACGGGCGCACGTCCTTCGACACAGCCCGGCGCTTACGGTGGGATGGGCAATGGCCGGAGCGTCAATGCACAGTCGGCCCGCGGCGCCCAAAGCCGGTCCTACTCTGGCGGCGGGGGTGCGCGCGGAGGCGGCGGCGGAGGAGCGCGCGGCGGCGGCGGCGGGGGCCGTGGCGGCGGCGGCCGCGGACGCTAGTGTTGGTGCACGCGACATCGAGCCCTGACGAGGAACCCATGCCAAGCTTCATCTGGAATCGTCGTCGATCCCGCGGCATTTGGCCCGCGATCCTGCCGGTCGCGGCATTCGTACTGGCGGTCGCCGTGGCATCTGCTCCGGCGCTCGCGGCAAAATCCAAAATTCCCAGCTTTGCCTCCCCGGAGGAGGCGTTCGGCAAGCTCGCCGACGCGATCAAGGCAAATGATGAAGCCGGGGTGCTAAAGATATTGGGGTCGGACGCCAAGCCGCTCGTGAGTTCCGGCGATCCCGTCGCGGACAAGAACCTGCGCGGGAAATTCACCGCGGAGTACACCGAGGCGAACAAGATCGAGAAAAAGGGCGACGACCGGTCGATCCTCGTGATCGGCAATGACGAGTGGCCGTTCCCGATTCCGGTGGTGAAGGTCGGCGCCGTCTGGCGTTTCGACGTGAAGGCCGGGAAAGAGGAGATCCTGAACCGACGGATCGGCGCCAATGAGCTCAGTGCCATCGAGGTTTGCCTCGCCTATGTGGATGCTCAGCGCGAATACGCGAGCAAGGACCGGAACCACGATGGATTCCTCGAGTATGCCCAGCTCTTCCTCAGCAGCCCCGGCAAGCAGGACGGCCTCTATTGGCCCGCAGAGAACGGCGCGGAGGAGAGTCCGATGGGCCCGGGCATGGTTAGCGCCCAGGCGCAGGGCTATAAGTTCAAGCAGGGCGAGCGCGCGCCCTACCACGGCTACTACTACAAGATCCTGAAGGCCCAGGGCCCGAGCGCGCCGGGCGGCGCGCAGGATTACGTGGTTCGGGGACACATGATGGGCGGCTTCGCGCTGGTGGCCTATCCCGCGCAGTACGGCAACTCCGGCGTCATGACGTTCATCGTCAACTACGACGGCGTCGTCTATGAGAAGGACCTCGGAACGAACACCGCGGCGATTGCGGGCAAGATGACCCGCTACGATCCCGGAAAGGGCTGGGCCAAGGCACAGTAGGCGATTCCGCGCCGGACACCTGCGAATTGCGAGGAGCACAAATGGCCGCGAAGGACAAGGAGCCCCCGAAGAGCGGCACCGAGCACGTGCCGTCCGCCGCCGAGCTGCGCAAGCTCGCCGCCGAGCACGAAGCCTCGAAGGCCGCCGAAGCCGAGCGGCAGGCCGAGGCCGAGACGGACCGCAGAAAGAAGCTCGTTGAGGAGCTGGCATCGCGGAAGGTCACGCCCGACCGCGTTCAGAATGCTGCCCGCATCCTGCGCGAGCTCGCGGCATCCGGAAAGAACGAGGTGATGGTGCTGCGCTTTCCGAGCGACCTTTGCTCCGACGGCGGCCGCGCGGTCAACAACTCGGAAGCCCATTGGCCCGAGACCCTCAAGGGCTTTCCGCGCGACATATACGAGACCTGGTCCAAGGAATTCAAGGACAAGGGCTATCGGATGACCGCCAAGATCGTCGACTTCCCGGGCGGGAAGCCCGGCGACGTCGGCATCTACATGAGCTGGGACTGAGCGCCGCCGAGCGCGCTCAAGACTTCCCGAGCCGAATGATGGCGGCGGCTATATCGCGGCTCAGCGCCAGGAGATCGGCGTTCATCGCGGCGATCATGGCGTCGTAAGCCTCTCTGCCGCCGCCAGTGGCGGGCGACGCGGATTCTCGATAGCTCGCGCGCTGCATCGTCAGCACCTTGTCCTTTCCGGGACTGGCGACGCTCCAGAACACGTCCAAGATGACGACTCCGTCCGCGTCCTGCTCGAAGCGCGTCACATCCATGCTGACCTGGTAATCGATGGGCGCGATCCCCTTCCAGGGATAGAGGGAGACGCGGTCAGTGGCGAGCACCGTACCGAGATTCGAGGCCAGCACACGCGTCACGTTGTCGTTGAGGTCGCCGCCCCATTGCTCGAACTCGGACTGGTCGAGACTGTTGGCGGCGATGCGATTGACGACCTGCGGCCGGTCGAGATATTTGGGCAACGTGATCGGCCCCACTCCGATGGCGAGCCCCGTGGGCGAGGGCGGCTGGGTCTTCTCCGCGGTGGCCGTGAGAACGTAGAGATGCACGGGCTTGCTGGGACCGCAGCCCGCGAGCAGCAGCAGCGAGACCAGCAGGAACGCGATCGAGGAACTGCGCATGCTTGAGCCTCCGGGGATCATCGCTTGCCCGTGAGCAGAGCGCTCGGGTTGCGTTGCAGGTACTCCGCGAAGGCGCGGATCGCAGTCGAGGTCGCGCGGAGATCCTGCAAGGTCTGGGTAATCTCGACGTAAAGCGGCGAATCCGGCTTCAGCACCCGTTGCGCGCTGCGCAGCGTCCCATCGGCCTGATCGAGCGCAGACGACACTTTGGTCATGACTTGGATCGCCGCGTTGACGAGCTTCGGAATGTCGGCGTCGGCGTCCGAGATGAGCTTGTTCGCGTCGGCGAATGTACGGTTCGCCTGGTCGGATGTCGCCATGAGGCTGCTGAAAGTCGGCCCCACCTGCGCATTCAGGTTTTGCAAGAGAACGCGCGCATCGGCGATCGACTGGCGCGCTTCCTTCACGGTCGCGTCGGAATCGTGCACGGTATTGAGTATCTCAGTCGAGATCTGCTCGAGCGGAAGCTGATTGATCTTGTTGATGAGGTTGGTGACGCTCGCCCGCAGCACGTCCATGCTCGAAGGTAAGGTGGGTATCTCCGGTACGCCCTCCTTGACCCCGTTCAGCACGACCGGCGTATCCGGATGGAAATCGAGGTCGACACTCACCTGCCCTGTGACCAACGATTGCACCTGGAGCTGCGCTCGCAGGCCGCGCTCGATGAGCGCCTGAATGTTGCTGGACTTCCGCTCACCCGAGGTCACCTCGATCTCCTCGGGCTCGATCTCCGCGAAGACGGGAATGCGGAGTACCTGTTTGTTCGCGTCATATTGAATGACGATCTTGGTTACGGTGCCGATTTTGATGCCGCGGAAGGTCACGGGCGATCCCACTTCGAGGCCGGCCAGAGATCCCTGAAAAAAGAGCACTCCCCTGATCTTGGGTTTGAAGTACTGGCCGCCGCCGAAGGCGAGAATGCCGGCGATCAAGAGCGCGATCGCGCCGACCACGAAGCCGCCGACGAGCTTGGGATTGGTTCGCTTGGCCACCGGGTCGCTCCTATCTGGCCGGCGTTGCCGGCCCTTGATCCAGGCCACCGCGCAACAGGAAGTTTCGTACCTTGGGATCCGGGCACTCGTCCCGCAGGGTCTTGGGATTGCCTTGCGCGATCATCGTCTTGGTGTCGGCGTCTAGGAAGACGGAGTCGTCGCCGATCGCGAAGATGCTCGGAAGCTCGTGCGTCACGACGGCGATGGTCGCACCGAGGCTGTCGCGCAGCTGCAGGATGAGGTCATCGAGCAGGCGCGAGCTGATTGGATCGAGGCCCGCGGAAGGCTCGTCGAAGAAGAGGATCTCGGGGTCGAGCGCCATCGCGCGCGCGAGGCCCGCGCGCTTGCGCATGCCGCCGCTGATCTCAGAGGGATAGAAATCCTCGAAACCCTTGAGCCCCACGAGCGCGAGCTTCAAGGAGGCGACGCGAAGGATATCCGCGCGCGCGAGATCGGTGTACTCGCCGAGCGGCAGCGCCACGTTCTCGGCGAGCGTCATCGAGCTCCAGAGCGCGCCGCTCTGATAGAGGATGCCGAAGCGGCGCATGAGGAGTTGCTGCCGGTCGGGATCCGCATCCCAGAGATTCTCGCCGGCGAGGATCACGTCGCCTCCCGCCGGGCGCATCAGGCCGACGAGATGCTTGAGGAGCGTGCTCTTGCCGCAGCCGCTTCCGCCCATGATGATGAAGATCTTGCCGCGGCGGATCGAGAAGTTGAGGTTGCGCTGGATCACAAAATCGCCGTAGGCCATGTCGAGGCCGCGCACGACGATATGCGCGTCGCCCTCGGGCGGCGCGTCAGATACCGAGGGCATTGGTCAACACGGCAAAGAGGCCGTCCGTCAGGATGATGAAGACGATCGCAGTCACGACGGCCGAGGTCGCGGCGAGCCCCACCGCGGAGGCGCTGCGGCCGCATTGGATACCGCGCATGCAGCCGGATACCGCGACCAGTATCCCGAAGATCGAGGCCTTAGTGATGCCCACCGCGAAATCCCCGAGGTGGACGCCGTTCACGGTCGCGTTCACGTATTCGCTGACGGAGAGTCCGAGCAACCCTACGCCCACGACGCCGCCGCCGAGCAGGCCCATCAGATCCGCGTAGATCGCGAGCAGCGGCATCATCAGGATAAGCGCGATCATCCGCGGCAGCACCAGGAAGTCTATGGCCGAGAAACCGAAAGTGGTGAGCGCGTCGACCTCCTCGTTGACCTGCATGGTTCCGATCTGAGCTGCGAAGGCCGCGCCTGTACGCCCCGCCATGATGATCGCGGTCATGAGCGCGCCCATCTCGCGCGCCATAGCGATCCCCACGAGATCGGCAACATAGATCTGAGCGCCGAACTGCAGGAGCTGCACCGCGCCCACGAAAGCGAGGATGAGGCCAACGAGGAAGGAGATCAGCGTCACGATCGGCAGCGCCGCGGCGCCGCACTCGAAAATGATGTCGAAGAGATCGCTGCGGCGGAACCGGGCACGACCCACGAAGAGGCGCATCAGCGATTGGATAGCATCGCCGAGGAAGGCGAGCATATCGCCCCCCGCCTTCCAGAGCGCCATCGCCTCGCCGCCCACCAGCGTCAGGAAGTCAATGCGCTTTTCCGACCGCCGCGCGCCCTGGCGCTCGGGAACGGCGGTTGCGAGATTGAGAAGGCGCCGCGCGCCATCCGGCAGATTGCCGGGGTCGAGTTCGATCTTGCGATCACGGCAGAGGTCGGCGAGACCCGAGAGGAAGGCGAGGAGCCCGCTGTCCCAAGCCGAGAGGCCGGACGCATCCAGGGTGAGGCGGCCTAGGCCCGCGCTCGCAGCGAGGCGCTGCTCGATGGCGGTGGTTGTGGGCAGGCCCCTCGCGAGTCTCCAATCGCCCTGGAGCTGCAAAACCAACGTCCCGTCGCCGCCGCCGAGGCTCAGCCTCGGTGCTCCCACTGGACTCTCTCCCCGCTTCCGGGCCCGCACCATGTCATCGACCTTTCGCCGCCGACGATACTGGCGGCGCCCTACAATCCCGTCTGGGTGGCTTACGACCCATCGGTCGCTCACCCGATTTCGGCGGATTTCTTGCAGTAGCGGTGGAGGCTAAACCTATGCGGCAACCTGCGGTCGCCTACCCAAGAAACGCAGTAACACGAGGCCCGAGAGTGCGGAAACGCCACTCCCCACCAGCACGCCCACGCGCACCAGGGGCTCATAGGCAGGCGCTTCGAAGGCGAGGGCGCCGATGAAGAGGCTCATGGTGAAGCCGACGCCCGTGAGCATGGCCATACCGTAAAACTGCCGCCAATCAAGGCCGGGCGGCAGCGCGCCGATGCCAAGCCGCACGGCAACCCAGACCGTTCCCACGACACCGATCTGCTTTCCGAGGAAGAGCCCGCAGGCGATGCCGAGCGGCACCGAGCCAAGTAGGGTGCCCCAGGTGAGGCCCTCGAAATGCACACCGGCATTGCCGAATGCGAAAATCGGCAGGATGACGAAGGATACCCAGGGCTGGAGCGCATGCTCGAGGCGGAGCGCGGGGGGCTCCTCAGTGCCGATGCGGCGCAGGGGAACGGCTAGTCCGACCGCGACCCCCGCGAGTGTCGCGTGCACGCCCGATTTGAGCACGCAGACCCAGAGGAAGAGCCCAACCAGGAGATAGGGCACGAGCCGGCGCACCCCCACGAGATTGAAGACGAGGAGGGCCGCCGCGAAGACGCCCGCGAGTTCGAGCGCCGAATAGGAGAGATCCTCCGTGTAGATGAGCCCGATGATCGCGATGGCGCCGAGATCGTCGATGATCGCGAGCGCGAGCAGGAAGACTCGGAGCGCCGGCGAAATGCGCGGCCCTGCGAGTGCCAGCAATCCCAGCGCGAATGCGATGTCGGTCGCGCAGGGTATCGCCCAGCCCCGGAGACTTGCGCTGTCGCCGGCGACGAAGGCCACATAGATGAGCGCGGGCGCCACCATGCCGCCAACCGCACCGAGGCACGGCAGCACTGCCTGCCGGAAATTGGAGAGGCCGCCCTCGCGCACCTCGCGCTTGATCTCGAGCCCCACCATCAGGAAGAAGATCGCCATCAAGCCGTCGTTGATCCAAAGCAGCAGCGGCTTGTCGATCGCGATCGTGCCGAGGCGCACCGCCGCCGGCAGGTCGAGGAGCGAGAGGTAGAGCGGCTCCAGCGCGGAATTCGCGACGACGAGTGCCGCGGCCATCGCGGCCATGAGCACCACGCCGCGGCCGGCCTCGCTACGCAAGAAGGCGGCAATCGACTGCAGCGCGTTCGCCATGCCCGTCCTCGCTGATGGATGGGCGTCAGTCTTGAGGAGCGACGGCTCGATTGCAACCCTGCGTTTGCAGCGCACGATTAGGGGATTCGCTTGATATCGCGCGAGAGTCCCACGCGCCATAATTGCCAGCGCATGCATGCGGCAACTTGCCGAGGCGCGTGAGCGACGCGCCGCCATGATCAAGCGCTACCTCGAGCCCGAGGACGTCGCGGCTGAGGTTCTCTTCGGTCTCATCATGGCGCTGACCTTCACGCTAGGCGCAACACTGGCGACCGCGTCCGGGCCCGAGCGATACATGGAGATCGTCCGCGGAACGGTGACCTGCAACATCGCCTGGGGCGTGATCGACGGCACGCTTTACCTGCTCACGGAGGTCTTCACGCTGGGACGCACGGGATTGCGGATCAGCCGGGTGAAGCGCGCGCGCAGCGACGCCGAGGCGATCGAGCGGATTCGGGCTACGTTCCACGACAGGTTCTCGCCCATTACCACGCACGAGGAGCGCGAGCGCATCTACGCGGAAATCCGGCGGCTCGTGCTGCGAATGGATGCCCCGCCTCCGCGGCCCACTCGGGGGAGTGTCGCGGGAGCTGTCATTGTCTTCCTGCTGGTCTCCGCCACCAGCCTTCCGGTCCTATTGCCCGCGATCCTGGCGCCGGATCGGGCGATCGCGCTCGAGATCTCCAACGGACTGCTGATCGTCGGTCTCTTCGCCACCGGCTATGCCATGGCGCGCATCGTGGAGCGCCCCGCGATCCGCGTGGGGTTAGCCATGGCGGCGATCGGCCTGGTACTAGTCGCGGTCGCCAAGGCGCTGGGAGGCTGAGGGCTGGTCGAGCGGGTCCGGGGGATGTTGCACCGCACGCCTGGAGCCTACCCTAAAGTGCTATGGAGGATCGCTGGGTACACTCTACCGGCGCTTTCAAATCGGCATCCGCAATCGACCCGATTTGACGCAGCGCAAAAAATTAGTATTTGAGGTAGGAATAGCGGGCTCGATCGGACGCCTCCGTGACGTGCGTGCGTGCCGGCCGTTGCAGCAAATAGGGAGCAGCAGATGACGACCTCCGCAGCGGGTGCCGGCGGGTGGCTGGGCATGCAGGTCATGCAGCAGGCCTTCGACTATTGGGTCGACACCTGCCAGCGCTCGATCCTGTTCCTCGACGTCTTACGCCAACGCGGCAACAACTTCGCCGAGCACACGGCGCAGCAGGTGCCGAACGTCCTGCAATTCCAGTTCGAGCTCGTGCTGAGCGGGCGCGAGTTCCCGCGCCCCGTCAATTACGGCCTGGTGCGGATCGTGCCGCCCGCGGGCGTCACCGTCGACCCGCAGAAGCGGCCCTTCATCGTCTTCGACCCGCGCGCGGGCCACGGGCCCGGCATCGGTGGCATGAAGCACGACAGCGAGATCGGCGTCGCGCTGCAGGCGGGCCACCCCTGCTATTTCGTCGGTTTCGTGCCGGAGCCGGTACCGGGCCAGACGGTCGAGGACGTCTGCCGCGCCGAGGCGGAATTCGTCCGCAAGGTCGCGGCGCTCCACCCGGATGCCGAGGGCAAACCCTGTCTCATCGGCAATTGCCAGGCGGGTTGGCAGGTCATGATGATGGCCGCGGCCAATCCGGACCTCCCGGGTCCGATCATGCTCGCGGGCTCGCCGCTCTCCTATTGGGCGGGCGTGCGGGGAAAGAACCCCATGCGCTACACCGGCGGGCTCCTCGGCGGCACCTGGCTCACGTCGTTCGCCGGCGACATGGGGCACGAGAAGTTCGACGGCGCTTTTCTCGTCCAAAACTTCGAGTATCTGAACCCCGCCAACACCTATTGGGACAAGAGCTACAACGTCTACTCCAAGATCGATACCGAGCCGCCGCGCTACCTCGAGTTCGAGAAGTGGTGGAGCAGCCCGGTGCTGCTGAACGCGAAGGAGATGCAGTTCATCGCGGACGAACTCTTCGTCGGCAACAAGCTCGCCGGCGGCGAGATGGTGCTCTCCGACGGGATGCGCCTCGATCTCCGCAACATCAAGTCGCCGATCATCGTGTTCTGCTCCTGGGGCGACGACATCACGCCGCCGCAACAGGCGCTGCATTGGATCCTCGACCTCTACGACACCGATGAGGAGCTCGCGGCGAGCGGCCAGACCATCGTCTACACGCTTCATCAGACGATCGGGCATCTAGGCATCTTCGTCTCCGCCAAGGTCGCAACCAAAGAGCACGAGGAATTCGCCCAGGCGATGGACCTGATCGACGTGCTGCCTCCGGGCCTCTACGAGGCGGTCATCACCAAGAAGGAAGCCGACTCCGTCAACGCCGACCTCGCCGCCGGCGATTACATCGTGCGCTTCGAGGCACGCACCCTCGGCCACATCCGCGCACTCGGCGGCAACGACGCCGAGGACGACATGCGCTTTGCAGCGGTCGCGCGGGTCTCGGAAATCAACCAGGGCCTCTACCGCACCTTCGCCAGCCCCGCGGTGCGCGCCCTCGTCAACGACCAGACCGCGGATTGGCTGCGGCGACTGCACCCGCATCGCCTCTCCTACGAGATCTTCTCCGACCGCAACCCCTGGCTCCGGCCGATCGCGGAAGCCGCGGAAACCGTGCGGAAGCACCGGCGTCCGGTCGACGCGACCAATCCCTTCCTCGCGCTGCAGGAGCTGGTCTCGAAGCAGATCTCGGAGTCGCTCGATCGCTACCGCGAGGCGCGCGATCAGCTCGGCGAGGCGATCTTCATGACCGTCTACGGCTCGCCGCTCCTCCAGGGAATGCTGGGATTGCGCGCGGATGGCGCGACGGCCCTCCGCCGCGTCGGGCGCGACGCGATGCGCGAGGCAGCGACGCGCACCATGACGGCAAAGCTGGAGCGCCATATTGCCGAGGGGGGCGCGCGCGAGGCCGTGGTGCGGTCGCTGCTCTATCTCGGCCGCGGCAGGCCCGAGCAATTCATCGACGAGCGCGGCTTTACGGTGATACGCCAATGCCGTGCGGAAATGCCGAAGGAAAAGCAGATCGGCCTTCCCGCATTCAAGGAAATCGTGCACGACCAGCATCTGCTTCTGCGCCTCGACGAGGAGCGGGCGATGGCGGCGCTTCCGCGGCTCCTGCCGGAGGACGCGGAGGAGCGCGAGCGCATGCTGAAGATCATCCGTCGCGTCGCCGCAGCGACCGGCGAGCTCACGGGAGAAGCCAAGCGTCGCCTCGCGCGGGTGGAGGCATTGTTCCGGCAGGGTCCGTCCGAGAACTCCAAGCCGGCGGAGGAGCCGCTCTGGAAGGTCGCGGCTTCGGAAAGTCCGCCCGCGCCGAAGCGGCAGCGGAGCACGGCGGAGGCCGGCGCCGGGGCCCCGGAGCGTCAATCCGGACCCAGCGACTGAGGGGATTGCGTCCGCCGCGGGCCCGCGGCGATTCCACGAGCGTCGGATGTGAGCGAGGGGATGATGAGCGCCGAGGAAACCGCGGGTGAGACGATCGAGAACCACCCCTTCGACGAGATCGAGGTCGGCGACAGGGCACGCATCACGCGAACGCTCACCGCCGACGACGAGACGCTCTTCGCGAGGCTCTCGGGCGACCTCAACCCGGTCCATCTCGAGGAAGGGTTCGCTGCGACGCCGAGGAGCGCGCACAGCATGTGGTGCGGTGCGCTCGTCTCGGCGGTGCTCGGAACCAAGCTGCCCGGCCCCGGCACTCTCTATGTCGGGCAGACGCTACGCTTCCACCGCCGTATCCTGACGGGCGAGACGCTCACGACCGAGGTCATCGTCCGGCGCAAGCACGCCGAGAACAAGCTCGTGGTGCTGGATTTCCGCTGCCTCGACCACAGCGAGCAAGAGGTCGCCACCGGCTTCGCCGAGGTGATCGCGCCGACGCGCAAGTTCAAGGGGCAACTCGCCGAGCTCCCCGATGTCAGCCTGCGACACCATCCGAGATACGACCGCATCATCGAGCGCGCGCGCGGCGGCACGCCCGTGACGACGGCAATTGCGCATCCCTGCGACGAATCCTCGCTCGCCGGCGCGGTCGACGCGGCGAAGGAGGGTTTCATTCTGCCGATATTGGTCGGGCCCGCCGCGAAAATCTGCGCTGCCGCCGATGCGTGCAAGCTCGATATCAGAGGCTTCGAGCTCGTGGACGTCCCGCACAGCCACGCCGCCGCGGAAAAGGCCGTCGAGCTCGTGCGGCTCGGCAAGGCAGAGCTCCTGATGAAGGGTAGCCTTCATACCGACGAGCTCATGGGCGCGGTTGTCAAGAAGGAGACCGGGCTCAGGACGGAGCGGCGGATCAGCCATTGCTTCATCCTCGACGTGCCGTCCTATCCGCTCCCGCTCTTCATCACGGACGCCGCGGTCAACATCTTCCCGACGCTCGAGGACAAGATGCACATCGTGCAGAACGCGATCGACCTCGCGATCGCGCTCGGGGTCGAGCGGCCCAAGGTTGCGATCCTCTCCGCGGTCGAAACGATCAATCCCAAGATCCAATCGACGATCGACGCGGCCGCGCTCTGCAAGATGGCCGATCGCGGACAGATCACCGGAGGCGTGCTCGATGGCCCCTTCGCGCTCGACAACGCCATCAGCAAGGCTGCCGCCAAGATCAAGGGCATCACTTCGCCGGTGGCGGGAGAGGCCGACATCCTGGTAGTGCCCGATCTCGAGGCCGGGAACATGCTCGCGAAGAACCTCACTTTCCTCGCCGGCGCTGATTCCGCGGGGATCGTGCTCGGTGCCCGCGTGCCGATCATCCTGACGAGCCGCGCCGACAGCGTGCGCGCGCGCATGGCCTCCTGCGCCGTCGCCGCGCTCTATGCCCGTGCTCGGCAGAATCCCGCCGCCAAAGCGGCGGAGTGACGCCCGTGACGGACGTCATCTTCGTCATCAACGCGGGGTCCTCGAGCCTCAAATTCTCCGCCTTCGAGCCGGCATCGGCCGGCGAGCCGGTGCTGGTGTTCAAAGGCCAGATGGAGGGGATTGGCGTCCATCCGCACCTGAGCGCGCGCGGCCGCTCGGGCGAAACGCTCATTGACAAATCATATGAACGATCGGAGATCGCGAACCACGAGTCCGCGATCGCTGCGATCTCGCAATGGCTCCGCGGCGGCTCAGGAGACTTCCGACTTATCGCCGTCGGACATCGGGTCGTGCACGGAGGTCCGGATTTTGCAGCGCCCGTGCGGGTCGATCCCGAAATCCTGGCGCGGCTTGACGCGCTCTCACCCCTGGCGCCGCTGCACCAGCCCGGAAACCTTGCGGGGATTCGCGCGGTCGCGGCGCGCCAGCCGAGCCTGCCGCAGGTCGCGTGCTTCGACACCGCCTTCCACCGCGGCCATTCCGCGCTCGTCGAGCGCTTTGCGATCCCCGAGGCTCTCTTCCAGGAGGGCGTGAGGCGCTACGGGTTCCATGGGCTCTCCTACGAGTTCATCGCGCGCCGCCTGCCCACGGTCGCGCCGGAGCTCGCCCGCGGCAGGGTGGTCGTCGCGCATCTCGGCAGCGGCGCCAGCATGTGCGCGATGGTCGCAGGCCGGAGCGTCGATAGCACCATGGGATTCACGGCGCTCGACGGCCTTCCCATGGGAACGCGCTCCGGCGCGCTCGATCCCGGCGTCGTGATCCACCTCGTGCGCTCGAAGGGTCTCTCGCCCGACGCGGTTGAGAAGATGCTCTACAACGACTGCGGGCTCCTCGGCCTCTCCGGGATCAGCAACGACATGCGCGATCTCCTGCAGAGCGGCGAGCCGCGGGCGAAGCTCGCGGTCGACTATTTCGTCCATCACATCGCGCGCCAGCTCGGCGCGCTCGCGGCGGTGATGCAGGGGCTCGACGGCATCGTCTTCACCGCGGGCATCGGCGAGCGCTCCGCCGAGATCCGCGCGCGGGTGCTGGAGCGCGCGGCCTGGCTCGGGACCCGCCTCGACCCCGCGGCAAACAACTCGGGCGGACCGCGCATTTCGGCGCCGGATGCCCGCGTCTCCGCCTGGGTCGTGCCCACGGACGAGGAACTCATGATCGGCATTCACACGCTCGATCTCGTCGGACGCTGACCGTCATCATTGCGGAGGTCGCATGTCGGACACTTCCTTCAAGCCTTTCGCCGGTAAGAAGGGCCTGATCACGGGCATCGCGAACGACCAGTCGATTGCCTATGGCTGCGCCAGGGCCTTCCGGCGCTTCGGCGCCGAAGTCGCCGTCACCTATCTCAACGACAAGGCGAAGCCCCATGTCGAGCCGCTCGCGCGCGAGCTCGAGGCGCCGATCTTCATGCCGCTCGACGTCCTCGCACCCGGCTCCATGGAGGCTGTCTTTGAGGCGATCGGGCAGAAGTGGGACCGCCTCGATTTCGCGGTCCATTCGATGGCCTTCGCGCCCAAGGCGGATTTGCATGGCCGCGTCGTCGACTGCTCGCGCGAGGGCTTTCTGCTGGCAATGGACGTCTCCTGCCACTCGTTCATCCGGATGGCGCGGCTCGCGGAGCCGCTGATGAAGGAGGGCGGCACGCTCTTCACCATGAGCTTCTACGGCGCCCACAAGGTGGTGGAGCACTACAACCTCATGGGTCCGGTCAAGGCCGCGCTCGAGGCGACGAGCCGCTACCTCGCACACGAGCTTGGTCCCAAGGGGATCCGCGTCCACACGATCTCGCCGGGACCGCTGCGCACCCGTGCCGCCTCCGGCATCAACCATTTCGACAGCCTTCTGGAGGACGCCGCCGCAAAGGCGCCCGCGCGCCAGCTCGTCACTATCGACGACGTGGGCGCCGCAACCGCGGCGCTCGCGAGCGACGGGGCGAGGCTCATCACCGGCGAGACAATCTACGTCGACGGCGGCCTTCACATCGTGAGCTGAGCGTGGGGCCGTCCCTACTGCCCTCCATGGGGGCACCTACAGGTTATTGCTGATTGACCCCGGATACCCACGCGCGGACGCTCAGGGACGCGGTTGTCCCGCCGCGCCCCTTCCCGCGGGAGGCTTTCATGCGTTCAGTGGTGTGCGCAGTTCTGCTGGTTGGCGGGCTCGCCACCGCCGCGCTCGCGCAACAGCAGCAAGCGCCCCAGGCCATTCCCGTCGCCACAGTTCCCGCTGAGAAGCGTCCGGTCGACAAGACGCTCGAATTCGTGGGACGCGTCGAGGCGCTGGATAAGGTAACGGTCGTGGCGCGCGTCAAAGGCTATCTCGACGCGATCCTCTTCAAGGAGGGCGACTTGGTCAAAGCCGGCGATCCGCTTTATGAGATCGAACCCGGTCCCTACGACGCAGCAGTGCAGCAAGCCGAGGGCGCTTTGGAGCGAGCCAAGGCCGCACAGGTGCTGACGGCGGTCCAGCTCACGCGCGCCCAGGAGCTACTGCGGACACAGGCGGGTTCGGTGGTGGCGCGCGACCAGGCGCTGGCGGCCGACGATTCCTCGAAGGCCGCGATCCTTATGGCCGAAGCCGACCTCAAGAACATGCAGATCAACCAGGGCTATACGAAGATCGTCTCCCCTATCAACGGGCGGATCGGCCGCAGCATCGTCACCAAGGGAAACGTGGTGGGGCCCGACAGCGGGACGCTCACGACGATCGTGAGCCAGGATCCGATGTACGTGACCTTCCCGGTGAGCCAGCGCGAGTTCCTGCGGGCACAGCACGAGGACCAACAGCTCGATCTCAGGAACGTCAAGGTGAAGCTCAAGTTCTCCGACGGGAGCAGCTACGGTCAGGAAGGGACGGTGAATTTCGTCGACGTGACCGTCGACAAGGCGACCGACACGATCCTGCTGCGCGCCGTCTTCCCCAACCCCAAAGGCGAACTCATCGACGGCCAGCTCGTGCGCGTCGCACTCTCCTCAGCGAAGCCGCAGGAGAAGGTGGTGGTGCCGCAGGCGGCGGTGATCGCGGACCAGCAGGGCCCGTACGTCTTCGTCGTCGAGGACGGCAAGGCCGTGATCAAGCGAATTAAGATTTCCGGCGTCGACGGAACGGATACCGTCGTCGAATCCGGCCTCGAAGGCGGGGAGCAAGTCATTGTCGAGGGTACGCAGAGCCTCAGGCCGGGCACGCCCGTCCGCGCCACTCCCGCGCTGCAATACATCAAGCGGAGCTAGGCGATGCTCTCTTCGGTCTTCGTCGACCGCCCCAGGCTCGCGATCGTCATCGCCATCGTCACGACGATTGCCGGGATCGTCTCGCTGCTGGTGATCCCGATCTCGCAGTATCCGGACATCGTGCCGCCGCAGGTCTCCGTCACGACCTTCTACCCCGGCGCCAATTCCGCGATCGTCGACCAGACTGTGGCGCAGCCGATCGAGGCGCAGGTGATCGGCGTCGACAAGATGATCTACATGAAGAGCGTCAATGGCGACGACGGGAGCTATACGCTCACGGTCTCCTTCGAGCTCGGCACCGACCCGGATATCAACACCGTCAACGTCAACAACCGCGTCCAGGCGGCGCTCCCGCAATTGCCGCCGGACGTGCAGCGTCAGGGCGTCGTCGTCAAGAAGAAATCCTCGGCGCTTCTCGGCCTCATTTCCGTCTATTCGCCGAAGGAGACGCACGACCAGCTCTTCATCTCGAACTTCGTCACCATCAACCTTCTGGACGCGATCAAAAGCACATCCGGCGTCGGCGACGCTTTCCTTTTCGGGCCGCAGGATTACGCGATGCGAGCCTGGGTCCGCACCGACCGGCTCACCGGTCTCAACCTCACGACGGGCGACATCATCAATGCGATCCAGTCGCAGAACATCCAGGCAGCCGTGGGCCGGATCGGCGCCCGGCCGATATCCAACGACCAACAGCTCCAGCTCAACATTCAGACCAAGGGCCGGCTGAATTCGGTCAAGGATTTCGAGAACATCGTCATTCGTACCAACCCCGACGGCTCGGTGCTGCGCCTCGGCGACGTGGCGCGGCTGGAGCTCGGCGCAGCCAATCTCGACCGCTCCTCGAGGATGAACGGCGCCGCGGCGACGATCATCGGCCTCTACCAGACGCCGGGCGCCAACGCGCTTGCTACGCTCGCGGCGGTGAAGGCGAAGCTCGACAACCTGCAAAGCCGCTTCCCCGATGATCTCTCCTGGAAGGTCACCTACGACCCCACCACCTTCGTTTCGGACACGATCCATGAGGTCGAGAAGACCCTGATCGAGGCCTTCATTCTCGTCGCGATCGTCGTCTACCTCTTCCTCGGCAACCTGCGCGCGACACTCATTCCGCTCATTGCGGTGCCCGTGAGCCTCATCGGTACCTTCGTCGTGCTGAACGCGATCGGCTATTCCGCCAACACGGTGTCGCTGCTAGCCGCGGTGCTCGCGATCGGTATCGTCGTCGACGACGCGATCGTCGTCGTCGAGAACGTCGAGCGCGTGATGGAGGAGAACCCCGAGCTCTCGCCCGGGGAGGCGACCAAGCGCGCCATGGCAGAGATCACCGCGCCGATCATCGCGATCACCCTGGTCTTGCTCTCGGTCTTCGTCCCGGTCGCCTTCATCCCCGGAATTTCCGGCGAGCTCTTTCGGCAATTTGCGGTGACGGTCGCGGTCTCGATGTTCCTCTCCGCGATCAACGCTCTGACGCTCTCGCCCGCGCTCTCGGGCGTGCTCCTGCGCCCGCATCACGGGCCCCGGCGCGGCATCATGGGGCGCGTCATGCGCTCGATCGACTGGGTGCGCGATCGTTACGGCTTTGCCGTCGCACGCATCGTCCGCCTCTCGTTCATCGGGCTCGTCGCGGTGGCGGCGTCTGTCTTCGGCTTCGTCTCGCTCGCCGCGGTCACGCCCACCGGCTTTCTGCCTGAGGACGACCAGGGCGCGATCTTCGTGGTGGCGGAGCTCCCGGGCGGCGCCTCGGTCGGACGCACCACAGCCGCGCTCGAGGAGGCCGAGACAATCGTCAAGAGCGATCCCGCGGTCCAGGATTACACCTCGGTCATGGGCCTCAATTTCATCGACAACTACTCGCAACCCAATGCCGGGTTCATGGTCGTGACCTTCAAGCCCTTCGAGGAGCGGACGGATCCCGAGCTCCGCGCGGACGCGGTGATCCGGCGCCTGGGGCAGAAATTTCAGTCGATCGGAGAGGCGCGGGTAGTGCCGCTGGCGCCGCCGCCCATCATCGGCCTCGGCACCGGCGGCGGCTTCACCTACGTGCTCGAGGACCTCCGCGGCGGCGATCCCGCGGCGCTCGCGCAGATCGCGCGCGGCCTCATCGTCGCTGCGAATCAGGACCCGCGCTTGAGCCGCGTCTTCACTACCTTTTCCGCGTCCAATCCCTCCATCTACCTCGACATCGACCGAGACAAGGTGCAGGTGCTGGGCGTACCGCTAAACTCGGTCTTCCAGGCGCTGCAAGCTTCGCTCGGCGGCTATTTCGTCAACAACATGAATCTCTTCGGCCGCACCTGGCAGGTCCAGGTCCAGGCCGAGGCAGATGATCGCGCCAGTGTCGACGACATCTACCGCATCAACGTCCGCAGCGATCGCGGCGAGATGATCCCACTGCGCTCGCTCGTCGAGGTGCGGCTCGTCGTGGGACCGCCCGCAATCATCCGATACAACAACCTCCGCGCCGTCACGATCCAGGGCAATCCGGCGTCCGGCATCTCCTCGGGCCAGGCGCTGCAGGCGATGGAGGAGATCGCCAAGAAGACGCTGCCCAACGGCTATGCCGGCGAATGGACAGATACCGCCTTCCAAGAAAAGCGCGCGGAAGGCAAGACCACGCTGATCCTGGGCTTCGCGCTACTCTTCGCCTATCTCTTCCTGGTGGCGCTCTACGAGAGCTGGACCATCCCCGTGCCGGTGCTGCTCTCGGTCTCCGTGGGCATCGCCGGCTCCTACCTCGCGATCGTCCTCGGCCACCTGACACTCGATCTCTACGGACAGATCGGCATCGTCGTGTTGATCGGCCTCGCCGCGAAGAATGGCATCCTGATCGTCGAGTTCGCGAAGGAGCAGCGCGAGCGCGGTGTGCCGCTGCTGGAAGCGGCGACGGAAGGCTCCCGGCTCCGCTTCCGTCCGGTGATGATGACCTCCTTCGCCTTCATCTTGGGCCTGCTGCCGCTGGTGGTCGCGGTCGGCGCCTCGATGCTCGCGCGGCGCAACGTCGGCACGCCGGTCTTCGGCGGCATGATCTTCGCGTCGTTTATCGGGGTCTTCATGATCCCGCCGCTCTATGTGAGCTTCCAGGCGGTCCGTGAGAAGCTGAGACCGGGATCGCGGCCGAAGGTCGCGGCGCCGCCGCCCCGACCCTCCGCGCACAAGG
Organism: Allostellaceae bacterium; assembly: GCA_035581425.1. GTDB lineage: Bacteria > Pseudomonadota > Alphaproteobacteria > ATCC43930 > CGMCC-115725 > DASZHJ01. The sequence continues at coordinate 46,116 of DATJVP010000060.1, forward strand.
AGGCGCCGGCGGAGTGACGCCTCAGTCCTTGGTGTTGCCGCTCGCGTAGAGCCAGCGCGCGACCAACGCCTCGGTGTCGCCGCCGAAACTGTCGCGCGAGCCCTCGGAAAGCACCGTTCCCGTGCGCATGACGTAGACGTAGTCCGCGATTTCGAGCGCGCGCTTGATGTTCTGATCGACGAGCAGAACCGCCTTCCCCTCGCCCGCCAAGCCCTTGATCATGTCGTAGATGAGGGCTGCGACGCGCGGCTCGACGCCCGCGGTCGGCTCGTCGATAAGGAAGAGTACGGGATCGTGCATGAGGCTCCGAGCCATCTCGAGCTGGCGCTGTTGCCCGCCGCTAAGCGTGCCCGCCTGCTGGCTGCGCCGCTCCTGCAAGACCGGAAAGCGCTCATAGGCCTGGCGAATGAGCTCCTCAACACGGCCGCGCTCGCCGCGATAGCGCCAGGCGCCGAGGCGCAGGTTCACCTCGACCGTGAGATGCGGAAAGATGCTGGGGCGCTGCGGCAGATAGACGACGCCGTGCCGCCCCATCTCGTGCGCGGGTACGCCCATGACGGCCGCGCCATCGATCAGGATCTCGCCCTCCCGCGCCGGCAGGAAGCCGTAGAGCACCTTGAGGAGCGTCGATTTCCCCGTGCCATTGGGTCCGAGCACGCAACGGACCTCGCCGCACCGCGCCTCGACCGAAACGCCCCGGAGGATGTCGATCCCGGAGAGGTAGCCCGCGATGAGGTCGCGTGCGACGAGCCAGGGCCCGGCTTTGGCGGCGGGCGCGGTCATTTCAGAGCCCGGCATAGGCGGCGAGCACGGTCTGATCGGTCCGCACCGCCGCAGGCTCGCCATCCGCGATCTTGGCGCCCCGCGCCATCACGACGAGGCGGCGCGAGATGCGCAAGATCGATTCCATGTCGTGGTCCACTACGACGAAGGTGCGCCCCTCCCGGTGCAACTCCTGTATGCGTCCGATGAGTTCGTCGCGTAGCCGTGGATGGACACCCGCGAAAGGCTCGTCGAGGAAGAGCACCTTCGGCTCCAGCATCAGGCAGCGCCCGAGCTCAAGGAGTTTCTGCTGCCCGCCGGAGAGCTTCCTCGCCTGCAGCCGCTCCAGATGCGCGAGGTTCAGGAACTCGAGATAGCCGCGCGCGCGCCGCGCCGCCTCCTGCCAACTCGAGTGCGGCCGCGTCAGGCCCGGCACGAGCATGTTCTCCAGGACGGTCATGCGGCCGAAGAGCTGCGTCAATTGGAAGGTCCGTGCGACACCCGCGGCTGCGTAAATATGCGGGGGGCGGCCGCTTACGCGCTTGCCGCGGACGAGCACCTCGCCACCATTGGGCATGAGGTGGCCGGTAAGCACGTTGATGAGCGTGGTCTTGCCGGAACCGTTCGGCCCGATGAGACCGATGAGATCGCCCTCGGTCACGGCGAAATCGACCGCGTCGTTGGCGACGATTCCGCCGAACCGTTTGACGATGCCCTCGCCTCGTACGAGCTCGGCGCTCACGTGCCCGAATCCTTTTGCGGGAGATCGGTGACGGCCGGCCGTGCGCCCGCCCGCGTCTCGCCCAGGCGCATGAAGAGGAGCCAGAACGGCGTGATGAGGCCGTTCCGGGCGAAGCGCATTGTGAGCAACAGGATGACGCCAAATATAGGCAGCCGCCATTGATCGAAGTTGTGCAGCTCGATTCCGAAGCCCAGGACGGGGACCTGTAGGTGTATGTCGCCGCCGCTGTCCCCGAGATCGCGCAGCTTCTCCAGCAGGAATTCCACGAAGAAGGCGCCGCCGACGGCGGTCGGCAGCCGCTCCATGCCGCCGATCACGGTCATGACCACGAGCTTTGCCATCTCGTCGAGGTCGCCCATGCTGGGCGTGATGATCGGGATGTAGTGCGCGTAGAAGCCGCCGGCCAATCCAGCAAAGCCGCTGGCGATCGCGAAGGCGAGGATGCGGAAGCGCGCGACGGCGACGCCCGATGCCGCTGCCGCCTGCTCGTCCTCGCGGATCGCCCGCAGGAAGAGGCCCCAGCGCGAGCGCACGAGGAGGCCCATGAGCATGAGCGATACCGCGAGCAGCGCGAAGGCCGTGTAGAAATACGGGAGCCGGGTCGCAGCATCCGGGAAGAGCGGATCGGTATGCAGCCCCGCCATGCCCGCCGTGACCTGGTCCTCGGTCGCGATCGCGATGCGAACGATCTCGGAGAAGCCGAGGGTGAAGATCGCGAGATAGGGGCCGCTCATCCGCAAGCACACCCAGCCGATGAGCCCGCCGACCGCGCAACACATGAGAATTCCCGCAGCCATGCTGATCGGGATCGGAATGCCGTACCACTTGATCAGGAGCTGCGAGGTGTACGCCCCGATCGAGGCAAAAGCCATGTGGCTCAGGGAGAACAGGCCGACGTAGCCCGCGAGCAGCGTCCAGCTTGCGGCGAGGATGCCGTAGTACATCGCGATGATCGCGACGTGCATCCAATAGGAGCTGAGCTCGTCCACGAAATAGAGCGCGAGGGCGGAGGCCGCGAGCAGGATGCCGAGATGGATCCCCTTCACGCCGCTCACTCCATCCGCAGATGACGCCGGCCGAACAGACCCTGTGGCCGGATCACCAGGAAGACCATGAGCATAAGCACACCGAAGGCGTTCTGATAGGCGAGCGCCCGTGTTGGATCGGGGAAGAACGCCGTGAAGAGCGTCTCGGCCTCGCCCAGCATAAGGCCCGCTATGATGCTGCCGAGGGTCGAGCCCATGCCGCCGAGGATCACGATGACGTAGGCATGGATGTTGGCGGCGACGCCCATGTCGGGCGCCAGGGAATAGGTCGGCGCGATGAGCGCGCCCGCCGAGGCCGCGAGCGCCGCACCGATGCCGAAGGCAAGCGAGTTGAAGCGCCGCGGATTGATTCCCACGATCGCCGCGGAATCCCGTGATTGGCTGACCGCATCGAGGGCCTGGCCCCAGATCGTCCGCTGCATGAAATAGAGGAGACCGAGGATCAGCAGAATGCCGAGGCCTGCAGCCACCAACCGGTCGTTGGTGAGGGTGAGGCTCCCGATCCGCGTCACCCCCGGAATGAAGGAGGGAGGCTTCAGCGGAAAGGGACCGAAGGCGATGACGGCGCTGTTCCGCAGGAAATAGGCGAGGCCGAAGGTGACGATGAGCCCATACTCATCTTTACGTTCGGTCGCATCACTGTAGAGCGGCGTCAGCATCAGCCGCTCGAGGATCACGGCGCCCAGGAATAGCGCCGCCATCGCCACCACCATCGCGGCGAGCGGCGGAAGGCCCAGGAGCTCGATGACAAAGTAGGCGCAATAGCCGCCGAGCATGTAGAGATCGCCATGCGCGAAGTTGACGATCTTCAGGATCGAAAAGATGAGGGTTACGCCGACAGCGATCAGCGCGTAGATGACGCCGATCACAGCCCCGTTCGCGGCTTGTACGAAAAAATAACTCCAGGTCATCGCCCGAGGAATTCTCTCTCCGAATCAGAGCGGGGGAGACCCCGCGCCTGCGCCGTTGCGGCGCCTGCGCGCGATCTCCCCCGCGGAGGCAACTAACCGTCCGAGCGGCGACTCACTTGGCCGGCTTCTGGTAGGTGTACTTCACATTCGCGATGTCGCGCGGCCACACGATCGGCGCGTCATCGGCGTCCTGGCCAACCTTGTCGTACTGCACCAGCGCCACGGGCGCGTTCATGAACTGGTGATAAGCCCAATCCGGCTCGTGGCTGGTCGAGAACGTGTAGCGGCCGCGTCCCAACACGATGTCGGTCTTCTCGAGCGCGGCGATGATCGCCTTGCCGTCGGTAGAGCCCGCTCGCTTAATCGCGTCGGCGAGTACGAGCATCGCGTCGTAGTTCTCGATCGCCTGCGGCGAGGCCGGCGAGTTGAACTTCTTCTGGAAGTTCGCCTTGAAGGCTTTGGTCACGTCGTTGTCGGCCGCCTTCGGCAGACCGACGATCTCCGTGACGAGACCGACGCCGCCCTGGCCGACGTTCTTCCAAAAGGTCGGATCGACCGCCGGACCGCCGGAGTTGCCGATGCCGGTCTGCGCCGTCGGCGCGAAGCCGAGGGTGAAGGACTGGCTGACCATTGGATAGGCCCCTGCCTCCGAATACTCCGTCATGAAGAAGTCGAATGGCGGCTGATGGGCCTTGAACCGCTCGATTTGCGCCGTGAACTCGGTCGCGTTCGGGTCGGCGCCGACCTGCTCATACTTGACGCCGTGCTTGTCGAGCCCGGGCAACAGCACGTCGAGCGCGCTCTGCCCGCCATCCGTCTTCTCCGCGAGGATGGCGACATTCTTAAATCCGGCGGCAGCGATCCAATCCGCGTACTTGCCCGCGATCAGCGCTTGATTCGGCGCCACGCGGAAGACCTCGGGATAGCCCTTACCGGTGATCTTGAGTGCCCAGACGTCGACGGCGATGATTGGAATGCCCGCCTTGTGCGCGACTTCCATCTCCGCGAGGAATACGGAGCTATGGAACTCGCCGGTGATGGCGACGACCTTGTCCTGCGAGATCAGGCGCTCTGCGGCGGCAGTGCCGTCCTCGGGCTTGCCGCGCGTGTCCTGGAAGACCACCTCGATCTGCTTTCCGAGCAGACCGCCCTTCGCGTTGATCTCGTCGGCGGCGAGTTGGGCCGCCTGCTTCATCAGCGCACCCTCGGCATAGCCGCCCGGAGGCGACAATGGCCCCACCCAACCGATCTTGATCGTATCGGCTGCTTTGACCGGCGCACCCATGAACTGTGACGACACGATGACAACCCCGCCGACGACCGCGATCGCGGCGAGCTTGCCGGCGACATGCCAGCGTTCATTGACCCGCATTGTCCACCTCCGATTTTTCGCGTTGGAAGGCCCGTGATTTGCTGACGCCCTACCCGCTCCCGGTGCACATGGCGGGGCGCCCAATCACTATACCACGGGAAGTTTGCGCATACATGGTGGTTTGGAGCAAAATGGAACGCACAGCCTTGCCGCTGAGGCCATGGCAAAATAAGCTCGGTGCTCCCCATCTCCGAGCCGCACGCAACTGCGCGCGACGTTCCCCACGAGGTAATCCGATGACCGAGCTGCTGCCGAACTCGCCCGCTGCACGCGATGTGGCCTATCACGTCCACCCGCAGACCAACCTGCGCAAAATCCGCGAGGAAGGTCCGCTGGTCATCACCCGCGGCTCGGGCTGTCGCGTCTTCGACGACGCCGGCAAAGACTACATCGAGACCGCGGCGGGCCTCTGGTGCGCGTCGCTCGGGTTCAGCGCCTCGGAACGCCTCGCCCGCGCCGCCTACGACCAGATGAAGTCGCTCGCCTATTACCACACCTTCCGCCAGTCCTCGCACCCTGCGGCAATCGATCTCGCTGAGAAGCTGCTCTCGATCGCACCCAAGAGCATGTCAAAGGCCATCTTTCAGTGCTCGGGCTCGGAGGCGAACGACACCGCGATTAAGCTCATCTGGTATTACCATCACGCCACCGGCAATCCGCAGAAAATGAAGATCATCGGTCGCAAGAACGGCTATCACGGCAACACCATCGCCGCCGTGAGCGTCTCCGGCCGGCCCGACATGCACGCGGATTTCGGCCTGCCGTTGCCGATGATGCGTCACACGGAATTCCCGCACTATTACCGCCTGCACGAGGCCGGCGAGAGCGAGGAAGCGTTTGCGACCCGAATGGCCGACGCATTGGAGAAGCTCATCCTGGAGGAGGGGCCGGAGACCGTCGGCGGATTCTTCGCAGAGCCCGTTATGGGCGCAGGCGGTGGCATTGTCCCGCCCAAGACCTACTTCGAGAAGATCCAGCGCGTGCTGCGCAAATACGACGTGCTCTTTGTGGCGGACGAGGTGATCTGCGGCTTCGGACGCACCGGCAATTGGTGGGGCTCTGAGACCTACGGCATCGAGCCCGACATGATCTCCTGCGCCAAGGCGCTGTCCGCGGCATTCCAGCCGATCTCGGCGCTGCTGGTCAGCGAGCGCATCTATCAGGCGATGCTGACCGAAAGCGACAAGCGCGGCATCTTCGCGCATGGCTACACGCATGCGGGCCATCCGGTCTCGGCCGCGGTCGCGCTCGAGACGCTGCGCATCTACGAGGAGATGGACCTCTTGGGCCATGTCCGTCGCGTCGGCGCCCATCTCCTTGGCAAGCTCGCCAAATTCGCCGAGCATCCCTTGATCGGCGACGTCCGGGGGGTGGGGCTCGTCTGCGGGCTGGAATGCGTCTCCGACAAGCCCACGCGGAGCCAATTTGCGCCCGTGGGCCGCGTCGGGCAGATCATCGAGCGCCACGCGCGAAGCCGCGGCCTCATCATGCGGATCATGGGCGACCGCATTGTCTTCTCCCCGCCGTTGGTGATCGACGAGGCGGAGATCGACGAGATGCTCCGCCGCTTCAGCGGAGCCCTCGACGACGCCTGGCGCGAGCTCCGCCCCGCCGCGGCCTAAGGCGACCCCTCAGATGACGCCGCGCCCACGCAGCCCCGCGATCCCCGCGGCGTCATAGCCGAGGCCGCGCAGGACCTCCTCGGTGTGCTGGCCGAGTTCCGGCGTCGGGCGATACTCCGCGGGTTCCGTGACGCCGCTCAGGTGGATCGGCTGGCCAACGACCTCGATCTCGCCGAGCTTCGGATCCCGCACACGCTTGGCGATGCCGAGGTGTCGCACCTGCGGCTCGGAGAAAGTGCGGTCGATCGTGTTGATGGGCCCGCAGGGGACGCCGGCCTCGTTGAGGCGCGCAAGCCAATGGGCGCTGGGCTTCTTCCGCGTCACCGTTGCGATCCGCTCGTTGAGCGCCGCGCGATTGCGCGAGCGGAGCTCGTTGGTCGCATGCTCGGGATGCACGAGCAGCTCCGGCGCCTCGATCGCCTCGCAGAGCCGCGGCCAGAGCGCGCCGCCAGACGCGGCGATGTTGATGTGACCGTCGGCCGTCGGAAAGACGCCGGTCGGGATCGCCGTCGGGTGATCGTTCCCGGCCTGCTTCGGCACTTCGTGCGCCATGAGCCAGCGCGCGGCCTGGAAATCCAGCATGAAGATCTGCGCCTCCAGGAGCGAGGTGTGCACCCACTGCCCCCGCCCGATCGTCTCGCGCTGGAGCAGCGCCATCAGCACGCCCTGCGCCAGGAGCAATCCCGCCGTCAGATCGGCTATCGGGATCCCCACGCGCATCGGCCCCTGTCCAGGCATCCCCGTGATCGACATCAAGCCGCCCATTCCCTGCGCGATCTGGTCGACACCCGGCCGGGTTGCGTCGGGCCCCGTCTGCCCGAAACCGGAGATGCTGCCATAGACGAGGCGCGGATTGACCTGGGCCACCGCCTCGTAATCGATGCCCAGGCGTCGCTTCACGTCCGAGCGGAAATTTTCGATCACGACGTCCACGCGCTTCGCGAGCTCCAGGAAGATCGCCTTCCCCTCATCGCTCTTGAGATTGAGCGTCATGCTGCGCTTGTTGCGGTGCAGGTTCTGATAATCGAAACCTGTCCGCTTGCTTCCGGTCGCGTCGCCGCGTGCTCCGCCCGGGAGCTCGATCTCCAGCACGTCCGCCCCCCAATCCGCGAGCTGGCGCCCGCAGGTAGGACCGGCGCGGTGCAAGGTGAGATCGAGAACCGAGAAGCGTGCAAGGGGCAGTGTCGTCATGGGGTTGCTCTCCGAATTCTGGGCGGCGGAGGCTCGAGGCGAGTGTTGAGCCTCAGGCCTGCGCCGCGAAGGCGTCGAGAATCTCGGCGCCGGTCGCCGGCCACACGTCGCGATGGTTCGCGATGTGCTGCAGCGCCTGCTCCAATGCACCGATCCGAAACGGCTGTCCGATCGCCCAAGGATGGAGCGAAAGCGTCATGACGCGCCCGCCCCCTGCCGCCGCCTCGTTGTAGAGGAGGTCGAACTGATCGCAGACTTGCTGCACGAAGGCAGCTTCGGAATGCCGGTTCTGGACAAGGATCACGACGTCGTCGATGTCGTTCGAGAGCGGCAGGCTGTGGATCGGGCGCGTCTCCGTCCGCATCGCATAGGGCATGTCGTCGTTCACCCAGTCGCAGACGTACTCGATGCCGGCCGCGGCGATGAGATCGAGGGTCGAGAAGGACTCCGATCGTGCCGGCGAAAGCCAGCCGCGGACCTTCTGCCCGGAGACGCCGCGGAGGATCGCGAGCGACTCCTCGACGAGTTTCTGCTCCTGTTCTTTCGGCAAGCCTTCGTAGTGGAGATGGTCCATGTCGAGGCCGTGGCCGATCGCCTCCCAACCGTGCTCGACGCAGGACTTGACGAGCGAAGGGTAGCGCATAGCGACGGCCGCGTTGATTGCGACCGAGGGGCGGATCCCGAAGCGCTCGAGCGCCTGCATGACGCGGAAGATCCCAACGCGGTTGCCATAGTCGCGGAGCGTGTAGTGCCGCAAATCCGGATAGGCCGTCACGAGCGCGCCCGGCGCCTTGAAGGGCTTTCCCGCCATGTCCAGCGGGAACCATTCCAGGGCGACGACGACCCAGAGCGCGACCCGCGCCCCGTTGGGCCAGCGTACGGGCTTGCGCCGATGCAGCATCGACCACGGATAGCGATCGTGGTCCATGCCGTGCCGGCGTCGCCGGTACTCGAGATAGTCCGGCGGCAGGGTCACGGCGCCGCTCCCACGGGCTCCGAGGCTCGCACGAAGGCGTCGAAGTCGTTCGCGAGGAAATGCGCCGCGATCTCGCGGCCGGTCGCGCGCCACACTTGGTCATGGCCCACGATGTAGGCGAGCGCCTCCTCGAATGCCGCGATGCGATAGGGCTGACCCACGAGATAAGGGTGAAGCGGAATGCACATGACGGTGCCGGACTCCGCGCCCTCCTGGTAGAGGCGGTCGAACTGGCGCTTGATGATCTCGCCATAGGCGCGCGGGCTCAACGCATTCCCCGTGAAGACGATGGCGTCGTTCATCTCGAGCGAATAGGGAATGCTCACGAGCCGGCCGCGCGCGGTCTTCACGGGAGACGGCTGGTCGTCGTGGAAGAGGTCGCAGCAGTAGCTGAGTCCCATCTCCGCGATGAGATCGAGCGTGCGCTCGGTGTAGGTGAGCGCGGGCGCGAGCCAACCGTCGAGCTTCTGGCCCGTATATCTCTTCACGGTGTCGATCGAATCCCGAACCACCGTGCGCTCCTGCTCCTCGCTCATCTCGAAGAGGTAGCGCGTGTTATAAGTGCCATGAGAGTAGAACTCCCAGCCGCGCTTCGCGCATTCCTCGATCACCTCGGGATGGTGCTGGCACATCGCGACATTGAGCGAGACGCTGCCGCGCATGCCGCAGCGGTCGAATGCCTCGAGCATTCTCTGGAAGCCCGCGCGGTTGCCGTAATCCCGGTAGGAATATCCGAGCACGTCGGGCGCGGGCCGCGGCCAGGCTCCGCGGACGGGGTTCTTCGGGGGATCCAGCTCATAAAATTCGATGTTCGGCGCGAGCCAGAAGGCGACACGGGCGCCGCCGGGCCAGCGGATCCTGGGACGCCGGTCGTAGGGAAGGTAATCGTAGAGGCCGGGGTCGCGCTTCAAGATGCGCCTCAGTCGTTGACGGGCTGGTAGCGGCGCATGAAGTCGATCACCTCCGCCACGGGAACCACGTCCGCGTACTTGATCGCCATGTCGTAGAGATTGGCGTAATGCGGGCTCTCGTGCTTGTCGGCGCAGCACTCCTCCGGGACGATGGTGCGGAAGCTGCGCGAGAGGCTGTCGATCACCGTCGCGCGCACGCAGCCGGAGGTCGAGCCGCCCGTCACCACCACCGTGTCGACGCGATGGAAGGTGAAGAGCGACCCCAGATTGGTCTCGAAGAAAGCCGAGGCCATGCGCTTATTGACGACGATGTCGCGCGTGCGGTCGATCCGCAGGCGATCGTCGAGCTCGGCGCGGCGCGAACCCACCTTGATGTTCTGGAGCGAGTCCGGCGTGTTCGTCCGCGTGCCCCAGATGCCGCAGTCCTCGCCGGAATCCATATAGGCGACGTGCGTCCAGACGACCGGACAGTTCTTGGCGCGGAAGAGCTCAGCGAGCTCGTTGACATAGTCGAGCTGCCGCGGATCGGTCTCATAGGCTGTCTTGAATTCCGCGGGGCGCGTGTAGGCGTTCTGGAGATCGACGTTGATGAGCGCGGGCTTGCGGCCGAAGCCGAAACGCTTTCGCGTGGGATTGGCCTTTATCTCCTGATAAAGCTCGCGCGCCGTCTTGTCCGATCGCTCCATCGTCTCTCCTCCGCTCGTCGTCCGTGCCGAGTTTCTCCAGGTAAATCGGCACGAAAGACATAGCATTCGCTCGGGTGCCGCGCTATGAGTCGCAAAAGGCGTCAACTCAATGCCGGAGGGTCAGGATGTCAGGGGATCGTCGTTCCGTCAGCCGGCGCGGTGTGCTCGCCGGCGCCGCCGCAGTCGCTGCCGTCGGAGCACCCGCCGTGCTGCACGCTCAGGCCCAATCGGTGAAAGTCGGCATCATTCATCCCGTGACCGGTGGTGTCTCGTATTCCGGGACCCAAGGTCGCGCGGGCGCGCTGATGGCGGTCGAGGACGTGAACGGCAAGGGCGGGATCAAGTCGCTGGGCGGTGCGAAGATCGAAGCGCTGCTCTCGGATGCGCAGTCGAAGGTCGACGTCGCGGTCTCCGAGATCGAGAAGTACAACGAGGCCGGCGTATCCGCGATCGTCGGCGGCTATGCGAGCTTCATCTGCCTCGCGACGACGCAGGCGGCGGCGAAGCACGACATCCCCTACGTCGTCGATGTCGGCACCGACGACCGCATCGTCTCGGGCGGACTCACCAACACCTTCCGTTTCAGCCCGGGCTACGGCGTCTTCGTCAAGACGGCCGTGCCCGCACTCAAGGACATCAATGCGGCCGCGGGCAATCCCGCGAAGACAGCGATCATCGTCCATGAGGACTCAGCCTTCGGCACTGGCACGGCGGGGCTTCTCGCGAAGGAGCTGCCGGGGATCGGTATCGAGGTGCTGGAGGTGATCAAGCATCCGACCCCCACCCTCGACTTCAACAACATCGTGCTCACGATCAAGGCCAAGAACCCGGACATCGTGATCCCCGCCAACTACTACAACGAGTACGTCATCCTCGCGCGCACCATGCTGCAGCAGAAGGTGCGCCCCAAGGCGATCTACTCAGTGCTCGGCGGCGGCGCCTCGCAATATCGCTTCCTGAAGGAATTCCCCGAGGCCGCCAAATTCATCATGGACTGCAATCACTGGTACAATCCCAAGATCCCGGCAGCGCTCGAGCTGAAGCAGCGGACTGCCGCGAAGGACCTCTTCTATACCTATGAGGTCTTCCTCAATTACACCGCGGTGATGCTGCTCGCCGATGCACTGGAGCGCGCGGCCTCGACCGATCGTGCGAAGATCACGCAGGCTCTCGCCTCCAGCACCTGGAGCGGCCACTTCATGCCCTATGGGCCCACCAAGTTCGAGAATGGGCAGAACGCCGGCGCGCGCGCCGTGAACCTGCAGGTGCAGGACAACGACATCAAGGTGATCCTGCCGGCGGAATTCGCGAACGCGAAGCCGGTCTTCCCGATGCCGGCGTGATCGCGGATCGAGCCGTGTCGAGGGTTCGGGACAGCTCTCGCGGCGCCGTCCCGGCCGACGTCTCTCCGCAGCGCGCGACATGCTTCAAATCCAGATCCTGCTGCCGGCCATCCTGAACGGGCTCGCGACGGGCGCCGTCTACGCGTTGGTCGCGCTGGGATTGACGCTCATCTACGGCGTACTGCACATCGTGAACTTCGCGCATGGCAGCCTGCTGATGCTCGCACTCTACGGGGTTTATTTCCTTTATACGCTGCTGGGCATCGATCCCTATCTCGCCCTGCCGATCATGGTGCCCGCGATGTTCTGCCTGGGCTACGCGCTACAGCGCTCGGTGATCGCGACTGCAAGCCACGGCAGGGAGGAGAACATTCTTCTGGTGACGCTCGGCCTCGCCGTCATCATCGACAACCTCTCGCTTTATTTCTGGAGTGCCGACACCCGCACCGTCAATCCGAGTTACGCCTTCGAGACCATCGATTTCGGCGTCGCCTTCATCGCCGTGCCCAAGGCCGTGTCGTTCTTGGGCGCGCTCGCAGTGGCGGCGCTGCTCTGGCTACTGATCCAGCGCACCGATCTCGGCAAGGCCATTCGCGCGCTCGCCCGCGAGCGCCGCGGCGCCGAGCTCGTGGGGATCGACACCGAGCACGTCTACGCCATGAGCTTCGGCATTGGGATCGCTTGTGTCGGCGCGGCAGCCTGTCTGCTGCTGCCGAGCTACTACGTCCATCCCGGAGTCGGCGAGAGCTTCGTTCCGATCGCCTTCACCATCGTCGTCCTCGGCGGGATGGGGAGCTTCGCGGGCGCGCTCGCCGGCGGCCTCATGATCGGGGTCACGGAATCGCTTGGCGGACTCTTCCTCGGCGAGAACCTCGGCAGGATCGGCGTCTTCGCGATCTTCATCGCGATCCTGCTGTTCCGGCCGACCGGGCTCTTCGGTCAACGCGCGTGAGGCACCGATGAGGACTCCGGGAGCCCTCGCCGTCGCGGTGATCCTGGCGCTGGTGCCCCTGCCGCTCCTGGTTCAGTCGGGATTCTGGCTCCAGTTCACGATCTTCACGCTTTATTTCGCCCTGCTCGGCCAAAGCTGGAACCTACTCGGCGGGTATGGCGGACAGCGGAGCTTCGGGCACGCCGCCTTCTTCGGTACCGGCGCCTATGCAGCCGCCATCCTGCAAGTCGATCTCGGAATCAATCCGTGGCTTTGCCTCGTACTCGCGGGGCTCCTCGGTGCTGTGGCCGGCGGCCTCGTCGGCGCGCTCAGCTTTCGCTATGGGCTCCGCGGCTCCTATTTCGCGCTCGTGACCTTGGCCTTCGCCGAGGTCTTCCGGATCGTCGCGGACTCCGTCCCCTTCACCGGCGCCGGCGTCGGTTTCCAGATTCCACTCCGGCAGAGCGCCGCGAATTTCCAGTTCCACGACAAGGCGGGATTCTATTTTGTGATCCTAGCGCTCACCGCGCTCGCGACGGCAATTGCCTGGTGGATAGAGAATTCGCGCTTCGGCGCCGCACTCGGTGCCGTACGCGAGAATGAGGACGCCGCGCGCGCTCTCGGCATCGACATCGACCGCACCAAGCTCCAGGCGATCATGCTATCGGGCGTGCTCGCGGGTTTCGCCGGCAGCTTCTACGTCCAGTATTTTCTTTATCTCGATCCGCGTCTCGCTTATGGCGTCGAGATCTCCGTCACCGCGCTGCTGGTGCCGCTGGTCGGCGGAGCGGGGACGGTGCTGGGTCCACTGATCGGCGCTGTTGCGCTGCGCGCGCTCAACGAGCTCAGCAGCGGCCTTACCGGCGGCGCGCCCGGATTGAATCTCGTCCTCTACGGGGCACTCCTGATCGCGATCCTTGCGTTCTTGCCGGACGGCCTCGTGAGCCTGATCCCGCGTCTTCGCCGCGGAAGGTTGCGCCATGCTTGAGATCGCGGGCGTGAGCAAGCGCTTCGGCGGCTTGACCGCGGTCGCGGAGGCTTCACTCTCGGTGCGCGATGGTGAGATTGTCGCGCTCATCGGCCCCAACGGCGCCGGCAAGACCACACTATTCGGCATCGCCGCGGGCTTCATTCCCGCCGATAGCGGCTCCGTCCGCTTCGCGGGCGAGGAAATCCTCGGCCTCCCGCCGCACCTCGTTGCGCGAAGAGGTCTCGTGCGGACCTTCCAGATCGTGCAGCCCTTCGCTGGTCTCACTGTGCGGGAGAACGTCGCCGTTGGCTGCCAGCTCCATGCCGATAGCCGCCAGTCCGCGCTTGCAGAGGCCGCGGAGGTCGCTCGCAGAGTCGGCATGGCCCATCTCATCGATCGCCCGGCCTCCACCCTTACCATCGCCGGACGCAAGCGCCTGGAGCTCGCCCGCGCGCTCGCGACAAGACCGCGCCTGCTGCTCCTCGACGAGGTGATGGCAGGGCTCAACCCCACGGAGATCGCGGAGCTCCTGCCGATTGTCCGCGCCATCCGAGCGGCCGGCGTCACGCTGCTCCTGACCGAGCACGTGATGCAGGCCGTGATGAGCCTCGCCGAGCGCGTCTATGTCCTGAACGACGGCCGCATCATCGCCGAAGGCTCGCCCGCCGCGATCGTCGAAAACCCCCGCGTCGTCGAGGCTTATCTCGGGCGCGGCGCAGCCCAGCGCCTCGGCGGAGCCCGTCATGCTTGAGGTCGCGGGACTGGCAGCAGGCTATGACGCGCTCCCGGTGCTCCGCGGCATCGACTTCGAGATCGCCGCAGGCGAGATCGTCGCCGTGCTTGGCAGCAATGGCGCCGGCAAATCGACCCTGAACAACGCGCTCTCGGGCATCCTCCGCCCGAGCGCGGGCTCGATCCGTTTCGAGGGCGTCGAGATCTCGGGGTCCGCACCCGCATCGATCGTGGCGCTCGGCCTCATCCAAGTGCCGGAGGGCCGGCGCGTCTTTCCGAACCTCAGCGTGCGCGAGAACCTCGAGCTCGGCAGCTACCGCCGCGGGCGAGCGCGACGCGCGCGAAACCTCGAGCGCGTGAGCGAGATCTTCCCCCGCCTCCGAGAGCGCATGGCGCAATCCGCGGGCACGCTCTCCGGCGGCGAGCAGCAGATGCTCGCGATCGGCCGCGGTCTGATGGCGGAGCCGCGGCTCCTTATCCTCGACGAGCCCTCGCTCGGCCTCTCGCCGCTCCTCGTCGAGGAGATGTTCGCGCTCGTCGCCCGCATCCGCGGAGAGGGACTTTCGGTGCTGCTGGTCGAGCAGAATGTGATGCAGTCGCTCGCCGTCGCCGATCGCGCCTATGTGCTGGAGCACGGCGAATTCGCACTCACCGGTCCGGCCGCGGAGCTGCTCTCCCATCCAAGGCTCCGTCAGGCCTATCTGGGGTTATGACCATGACGTCGCTCCGCTCCCGACTGCAACAGCAGGAAATCTTGGTGGCGCCCGGCTGCTACGATGCGCTGTCGGCCCATTTGATCGAGCGCGCGGGCTTTCCCGCGGCCTATCTCTCCGGTGCGTCCATCGCCTACACGCGGCTCGCCCGGCCCGATATCGGGCTGGTGAGCCTCAGCGAGATCGCGGACACCATCGGCGCCATTGGCGAGCGCTTGACGATCCCGCTCATCGTCGATGCCGACACCGGCTTCGGGAACGCGCTCAACACGATCCGGACGGTGAAGCTCTTCGCGAACCGCGGCGCCACTGCGATCCAGCTCGAGGATCAGGCCATGCCCAAGCGCTGCGGCCACCTCGCAGACAAGATGCTTGTCCCCGCTGGCGAGATGGTCGGCAAACTCAAGGCCGCGCTCGATGCGCGCCCGAGCGACGAGACTCTCATCATCGCGCGCACGGATGCCATCGCGGTTGAAGGCTTCGAGGCAGCGCTCGACCGCGCCGAGGCCTATCGCGAGGCGGGCGCAGATCTGCTCTTCATCGAGGCGCCCCGCAGCGATGCCGAGCTCGCCGCAATCGGCAAGCGCTTCAAAGGCCGCGCCCCTCTCATGGCCAACATGGTCGAGGGCGGCAAGACGCCCGCGAAGACGGCGGCGGAGCTTCAAGCGCTGGGGTTCTCGCTCGTGATCTTCCCCGGCGGCACGGTCCGGGCGCTCCTCTACGGTCTCGAGAACTATCTCGCAAGCCTCCGCCAGCATGGGGGCACCGGACCCTATCGAGACCGAATGGCGGATTTCGCCGGATTGAACGAGATCATCGGCACCCCCGAAATGCTCCGCCTGGGAGCGCGCTATGACATCGAGAAGACATAGCCGAGGGCATGGGGTGCGGCCGATGCCGAATTTTGACACTCTGGGTTTAGAGCGGGGGGTGATTAGAGTTCCATTCACTAGAACGGCAGCAAGCACTGGCAACTCTTCAGATCGAATCCCGAGAGGAGACGAAAGATGCCAGCAGCGATCCCCCACAAGATAAAGCGCTATGGCTGGATACCCGATCTGCCCGACGCGCGAGACCACCTCTACGCGGCTCCCGCGCCCGTGCTGAGGACGCTGCCCACGAAAGTGGACCTGCGGCCGGGATGCCCGCCAGTCTACGACCAGGGCCAGCTCGGCAGCTGCACCGCGAACGCGATCGGCGCCGCGCTCCAGTTCGACCGCATGAAGCAGTCGCTGGCCCCGAACTTCGTGCCGTCGCGCCTCTTCATCTATTACAACGAGCGCGCGATGGAGGGCACGATTTCGACGGACAGCGGCGCGCAAATCCGTGACGGGATCAAATGCGTCACCAAGCAGGGTGCGTGCCCCGAGCTGGATTGGCCCTACGACATCACGAAGTTCGCGGTGGCCCCGCCCAAGCAGGATTATCTGGAAGCGCTCGGCAACCGTGCCGTGAGCTACAGCCGGCTCGTGCAAAACCTGAACCTGCTCAAGGGCTGCCTCGCCTCGGGCTATCCCTTCGTCTTCGGCTTCTCCGTCTACGAGAGTTTCGAGAGCCAGGCCGTCGCGCAAACCGGGATGGTACCGATGCCCTCGCCCAGCGAGCAGAGCATCGGCGGACACGCCGTCATGGCCGTCGGCTATGACGACAGCAGCAATCGCTTCATCGTGCGCAATTCCTGGGCTGCGACTTGGGGCATCGGCGGCTACTTCATGATGCCGTACGCCTACGTCACGGACTCGAATCTCGCGGACGATCTCTGGACGATCCGCCTGGTCTCGACGAAATGACGAGGTGACCTGGCGTGAGCCGGCGCCAGGCCTACTTCGTCACCTTGACGTACAGTATGAACGACTGAGCGGGCGACGCATTCGGCTCGAAGGACCGGCGATAGAATAGCCGAAGCTCGCAGGTGCCGAGCTGCACCGCCCGCATTTGCCATTTGTGCTCGCCTCCCGCGCCTGGCGCCCCGCCGCCCGCGTAGGTGTCGCCCACGAGCGCGCAGTAGGGCTTGCCGTCCTCGGCGAATTCCCATCGGAAGCCGGACGTCGGGTTCTCCTTCAGACGCAGCTCCATCACTTGGCCGACGGGCAGCTCGACCGTTTGCGCAGAGAAGGTCTCGTCGACGAGGAGCATGGCGCCGTCTTCGCCTCCGGCTGCAATAGATCGGCGCAGGCCCACATCACTCTATCGCCGCCGGAAATCCCGCGCGACAGTTTGCTGATGCAATTCCCACCCGATTCGTTACCGTGGACCCTCGCCTCGCGGAACCAAGGGCGCGCCGCACAATGACACAATAATGGCGCGGCCTCCGGGAGTGGGAGGGAATGAACGCGCTAGGGATCTTCTTCGAGATCTTTCTGCAGGCGCTCGTCGCGGGCATTCTCGTGGGCGCGCTCTACGGGCTCATGTGCGTTGGGCTCGGCATCATCTTCGGCGTCATGCGCGTGATCAATTTCGCCCAGGGCGATTTCCTGATGCTGGGCATGTACGCGACGCTTTACATAGTGGGCGCGGCGGCGGCGCTTCCCTTCCTCTCGGGTGCCGCCACGCCCTTCGCGGCGGCGCTCGTTGCCGGCCCGATACTCTGCGCCGGGGGATATTTCCTGCACCGGTTCCTGATCTCGCGCGTCACCGGCACCAAGGTCGCGGGGATCGAGGGCGAAGGACACTACGCGCAGCTCATTCTCACCCTCGGCGTGGCGCTCATCCTCGAGAACGGGGGCCTCATCCTCTTTGGCTCAACGCCGCAATCCGTGCGCACGCCGCTCTCTGCCCGCGCCTGGGAAATCCCGCTGCTCTACGACGAGGACAGCAGCCTCTTCCTCAACAAGGCGCGCGTCATAGCGGCACTCGTCTCTCTGGTGGTGGGCGCGGCGCTTTATTGGGTGATCAATCGCTCGCGCCTCGGCAAGACCCTGCGCGCGGCGGCCGACAATCCGCAAGCCGCGACCTACATGGGGATCGACGTCGACCGCGCGCACCGCATCGCCTTCGGCATCGGCACGGGGATCACCGCGATAGCCGGCGGCCTCGTCGGCACCTTCAATCCCTTCCAGCCCTATGTCGGGCTCGACTTCGTCATCATCATGTACGCGGGGGTGGTGCTCGGCGGCATGGGCAGCATCCTCGGGGCCTTCTGGGGCGGCATGACCATCGGGCTCGTGCAGCAGCTCTCGACGCTGGTGCTGCCGACGCAGCTCCAGAACGCCGCGATCTTCGTGGTCTTCCTGCTGGTGGTGCTGATCCGGCCGCAAGGCCTCTTCGGCCGCGCGGCGGAGCGCGTCTGAGCGATGCCGATGAGCAAGGAGCTCCGCGCCCAGCTTCTCTCGATCGCCGCGGTGTCGCTCGCCTGGCTCGGCCTCAGCGCGCTCGTCGGCAGCACTTACTACCTGCAGATCATGTTCTTCGTGCCGGTCTGGGCGGTGATGGGTCTCTCCTGGAACCTGCTCAGCGGGTATACCGGCCTCGTCTCCTTCGGCCATGCCGCCTTCTTCGGCCTCGGCGCCTATACCGTGACGATCGCGCTGGTGCGCTTCGACGTGACGCCCTGGCTCGGCATTCCGCTGGGGACGCTCGTGGGCGCGGCGGCGGGAGCGGCGATCGGCTATCCGACCTTCCGGCTCCGCGGGCATTACTTCGCGCTCTCGATGCTCGCCTATCCGATGGCGCTGCTCTACGTCTTCGTATGGCTCGGCTACCAGGAGGTGACGCTTCCCATGAAGCGGGAGTCGCCCGCCGCCTTCATGCAATTCGCGGACTATCACGTCTACGTCGCGCTCGCGGTGGCGCTGATGGTCGTCGCGCTGCTGATCACGCTCGCGGTGGAGCGCACCCGGTTCGGCATGTCGCTCCTGGCGATCAAGCAGAACGAGCCCGCGGCCGAGGCGGCCGGCATCGACACGCTCGCCTGGAAGATGCGGGCGATCATGCTGAGCGCGGCGATCGCTGCGACCGCGGGCGGGCTCTATGCCGTGGTGCTGCTGGTGGTGACGCCGGACAGCGTTTTCGGCATGCTCACTTCGGCGCAGGCACTGGTGGTCGTGCTTTTCGGCGGCGTGGGCACGCTCTGGGGCCCGCTGATCGGCGCCGCGATCCTCATCCCCTTGAGCGAGACGCTGCAGGCGCAGCTCGGCGACAAGATCCCGGGCATCCAAGGCGTGGTCTACGGCCTTGCGATCATCACGGTGATCCTGCTGGCGCCGGAGGGAATCTTCTGGCGCGTTCGCGACCGGCTCGTCAAGCCGCGCGCGGCGGAGCGGCCGGAGACGCCCGCCGCGGCGGTCATCGCCTTCGCCCGTCCGGCCGCGTCCGCGCAGGAGACGATCCTCCGAGTGAGCGGCGTCGACAAATCCTTCGGCGGCCTGCGCGCGGTCTCCGAGGTGAGCTTCGAGGTCGCATCCGGCGAGATCCTCGGCATCATCGGCCCGAACGGCGCGGGCAAGACCACGCTCTTCAATCTCCTCAACGGCTTCCTCCGGATCGATGCCGGCGAGATGGAGTTCGCGGGAACGAGCCTCGTGGGCTTGAAGCCCAACCGGATCTGCCGGCTCGGCATCGGCCGCACCTTCCAGGTCGTGCGCGCCTTTGCGCGCATGTCGATCCTGCAGAACGTCGTGATCGGCGCCTACGCCGCGACGGCGAGCGACGAGCAGGCCTATGCCGCTGCCCGAGAGGCGCTAGCGCGCGTCGGCCTCCTGGAGCGCGCCGATGCCATCGCCGGCGGGCTCACCAACAAGGAACTCCGGCTCATGGAGCTCGCCCGCGCGCTCGCGGGCCGGCCGCGCCTGCTGCTGATGGACGAGCCGCTCGCGGGACTGGGCGCACCCGAGGTCGAGCAGATGCTGGCGGCGATCCGCGCGGTCTCCGCAAGCGG
>DATJVP010000061.1:0-4163 GCA_035581425.1 Allostellaceae bacterium
GGCAGCAGAACCCACACGGGCTTCCCCAGCGCTCCCGCCAAATGCGCAACCGACGTGTCCACCGTCACCACCAAATCCAAACTCTCCACCGCTCCCGCAGTCTCCACAAAATCCGTCAGATAGGGCGAGAGATCCGTCACGCCCGGCGCCGCCGCGAATTCCGCGCGATCGCCCACCGGCACCTCCTTTTGCAAGGAGGCGAGCGCCGTGCCCGGAATTGCGGCGAGCGGTGCCGCGTCCTGCCAGCGCATCGAGCGCCGCCGGTCGTTCTGATGGGTCGGCCGTCCGGCCCAGACGAGACCCACGCGGAGCGCGCCGGGCGCGAGTGCAGCCGCGAGGCGCTCGGCCCAGCGCTGCGACGACGCGGCGGCGATGCTGAGATAGGGCACGGGCGCAGGGATCGTTGCGAGCTCGACGCCGAGGATTCCCGGCAAACTCGAGAGCGGACTTTCCGCCTCGAACCTCGGCACATTCTCCCACCGCGTCACACGCCTGGCCGCGCCCGGAACGGTTGCGATGAGCGCCTCGACCTCGGTGCTGCAGCCCACGATCACCTCGCGGCAGCGCTCGGCCACGAGCGGAATGAAGCGCGCGAATTGGATCGTGTCGCCGTAGCCCTGGTCGCCGATGAGGAGGATTCGGCCGCGCGGCATGCGCATGCCGTTCCAACGCGGCGCCGGAAACTTCGGGAGCGCGTCGCGCGTCTGCGGCATTCGGTACCGCCATTCCGACTCGACCCAGCCCGCGCGAAACTCGCCCCGCAGGAGCAGGAGCTGACCCAGCTCCAAATGCGCCGCCGCGAATTCGGGATCGATCGTGATCGCGCGCAAGAGCCACTCCGCCGCGTCGTCGAAGGCGCCGCGGTCGATGCAGATCTGCCCCAGGGCGAAGGACGGGGCGGACGAGCGCGGCATCGCCGCAAACGCAACGCGACCCGCGGCCATCGCTTCGTCGAGGCGGCCGGTCAGGCGATAGAGCTGGGCGAGCTGGGTGCGGCAGTCCGGGGGCGCGCCCTCGCGGCGCACTGCGTTCTCGAGCCAACCGATTGCAGTCTCGATGTCGCCGCTGCGGTGCGCCGCGATCGCGAGGAGCCGCAGCAGGAGCGGCTGCTCGCCGTATTGCCTGACCGCATCGAGGCAGAGCTGCTTCGCCTCCTCGAGCTGGCCATGCTCCACCAGCTCGGAGGCGCGTTTCAGCGCCTCCGGCAGCGGCTGGTCGCGGCTGCCGCCGAGAATTGTCTCCACTGCTAGATCTCCGAGCGCGCCGCCGGTCCCAGCCATGCCGGAGGCACCATACCGATGGGAGCCGCTAGAGTGTCATCACACTTTCGGGTTATGAGGCGCTCCGCTCCGTTACAGCCGGAGTGCCGCGTTGCTTGCGCAGCGCCGCTCTTTCCCGCTAGTTGTGTCGTCGCCTCATCGAGACGGGATCGAGCAATGGAATCCTCGTGGTCCAACCTCACCGACGCCATCTTTCACTACGCCGATGAGCGTCCCGATGCGCCTGCGCTCGTCGCGGGGCACGAAACCATCGGCTTTCGCGCGCTCGCGCGCCTCGTCGGAAGTGCGGCGCTTTATCTTCGCGATCTCGGCATCAATCCCGGCGACCGTGTCGGCGTCTGCCTCACGAACAGCGCCGACCACCTGATCCTGTCGCTCGCGGCGATGCGCATCGGCGCGGCCCTCATCGAGATGTCGCCGCAGGCCTCGCAGCCGGATCGCGAGGCGATGGTACGGAAATACGGGATCAGCACATTGTTCGCGGAGCCCGACGCGCCCGTCGTCGCGGGCACCAAGAGCCTGTGGCTCGACATTCGCTGGCGAGAACAAATCTCCGAGCGGAGTGGCGACTGGCGCGCCTCCGAGGGAGAGCGCGAGCCCTACGTCATCCTGCTGAGCTCGGGCAGTACGGGCGTGCCCAAGGGCATGGTGACTACGCACCGCCAATACCTCGCGCGCTATCGCGCCGCCGCCGAACTCCTCGCGGACACGGAGTTGCTCTCGCCGCGCCGCCCGGCGACGCTGCTCCTCACGGCGGAGATCAATTTCACGGGCTTCCTCATATTCGTGGTGTTCCAAATCCTCTCCGGCGGCACCATCGTCATTCTCCCCCGCTACACCTGGACGGCCGACCTCGCACGCTCGATTGCGGCTTGGGACAATTCGCTGTGCGTCGTCACGCCGGCCTTCTGCCGCTCGCTCCTCGCCTACGCGCGCCAGCGCGGCATCATGTTCACGAAGATGCGAGCGCTCATCTCCGTGGGACAGCCGCTCTTCGGCCAGGAGAAGCGCATGGTGGCGGAGCGCCTCACGCCGGAATTCTATGACATCTATGGAAGCGCCGGTTGCGGCATCCTCTCCATCCTTGGTCCGAGGGACGCAGTCGCGCACGGCAATACCGTCGGGCGCATTATTCCCCTCGCGGAGGTCGAGATCGTCGACCGCCAGGGTAATCCGCTGCCAGCGGGTGCGACCGGACATCTGCGCTGCCGCGGTCCCGCGATTTCCTCGGGCTTCTACGCCGAGAGCGACGGCAGCGCCGGGATGGAGGGGTTCCGCGACGGCTGGTTTTATCCCGGTGACCTCGGCAGCATCGAGGCCGGCAACTACCTCGTGCTGAAGGGGCGAAGCTCCGACCTGATCGTCCGGCGGGGTATCGAAATCCAACCCACGGAGATCGAGGCCGTACTCACCGAGCATCCTGCGGTTGCGGAGGCGGCGGTGTGCGGGAAGCCTTCGCTCTCCGTCGGCGAGGAGGTGGTCGCGCTGGTGGTGAGCCGCGGCGAGTCCCAGCACGAGGATTTGAGCCAGCACCTCATGAGCCGGCTGCCGCAGGAGAAGCTCCCCGACCGCATCATCTACACGAAGTCGCTGCCCAAGACCTCCATCGGCAAGGTGAACCGCCAGGAGGTGAAGGCGATGGCCGCGCGCCATGGCGCGCGCACCACGATCGGCATGGGCACGGCGCAATCCGTGGAATGAGCCACCGCGCCCCGCAGTTTCTCGCGCCATGCCGCCCGACAGCCGGAACCTGAGCGACCCGATATTCGAGGTCGCGACGGCGTGGCCCGATCGCCCGGCCCTGATCGAGTACGATCGCGCTCTCTCATTCCGCGATTTGGCAGAGCTCGTCGGCAAGGCAAGCGTCCATTTGCGCAGCATCGGCGTGGGCCCCGGCGACCGGATCGGTATCGCGCTCGCCAACAGCACCGACCATCTCATCCTCTTCTACGCACTCGCGCGTGCGGGCGCCGTGCCGGTCGAGATCTCTCCGGGCACGTCGAGCGAGCAACGCGACGCGCTTGCGGCGAAATTCGGGATCCGCCTGCTCTTCGAGGAGCCGGATGCGCGAGCGCAACCGAGCCTCCGCACGATCTGGGTGGACACGGGCTGGCGCGCCATGATCGCGGAGCGCAGCGGCGATTTTCGCCACGATGGCCCGGACGGGCTCTATATCATCGGCCTGTCCTCCGGAACGACCGGCGTCCCCAAAGGCGTAGCCACGACCCACGGCCAGCTTCTGACGCGCTGTGCGACGGTGGGAGAGTCGCTCGCTTCTACGGGTGCCTATTCGCCGGAGAAGCCTGGGCATGCGCTCCTGCTCGCGAGCCTCAGCTTCTCGGCGTTCCGCAATCACGCGATCTTCGCGACGCTCTCGGGCTGGCCGCTCGTCCTCGTGCCGGAGTTGCTTTGGCCTTCGGACCTTGTTCGCGCGGTGCGCTCCTGGGACGATGCGCTCTTCATGGCGACGCCGGGCATGTGCCGCGCCTTCAAGGAATTCGCGCGCGGCAAGGGTCATCTCTTTCCGAGAGTGCGCGCGCTTCTCTCGGCGGGGCTGCCGCTCTTCGCGCATGAGAAGCGCGCGATTCTAGAGCGCGTCACGCCGAATTTCTTCGAGGTCTATGGCAGCACGGCATCCGGCAGGATCAGCCTGCTGCGCCCGGAGGACGTCGAGGCGCATGCCGAGAGCGTCGGCAGGATTTGCGACGGCATGGAAGTCGAGATCGTGGACGCGCAGGATCGCCCATTGCCGGCGGGCAGGGTCGGTCGGCTGCGCTGCCGCGGATCGACCGTCTCCACCTACTTTCTCGTGGAAAGCGATGAGACGAAGGATGAGGGCTTTCGCGACGGCTGGCACTATCCCGGCGACCTCGCGAGCATCGA
>DATJVP010000062.1:0-2170 GCA_035581425.1 Allostellaceae bacterium
CCCCCACTCCCTCCGATACCTGATCCCTGCCATCCGACTCACGCGGGGTGGAGCAGCCCGGTAGCTCGTCAGGCTCATAACCTGAAGGTCGAAGGTTCAAATCCTTCCCCCGCAACCAAATCTCCCTCGCTACATCAGCACACTACGAACATCGCCCGGCACTCGCGCCGGGCGGTGCCGCGTCTGTGTCCGACCCGTGTCCGAAAAAGCCTCGTCGGCGAGTGTCCTCCGTTGTCCGAGATACTGTCGCTGAATGCCTGCCGCTGTGCCGGTGCGCACCCACGTTGACAATCTAGCGGGACTTCCTAACTCTCCCAGCACTCTCAGGCCGAGAGTGCCAAATAGCCAATCAGAAGGGGCCTCCCATGAAATTCCGTCCTTTGCAGGATCGCGTTTTGGTCCGCCGGATCGAGCAGGAAGGCAAGACCGCCGGCGGCATCATCATCCCCGATACAGCCAAGGAGAAGCCCCAGGAGGGCGAGGTGATCGCGGTAGGCTCGGGCGTTCGAGGCGAGGATGGCAAGATTCATCCCCTGGACGTGAAGGCCGGTGACCGGATCCTCTTCGGCAAGTGGTCGGGCAGCGAGGTCAAGATCGATGGTGAGGACCTCATCATCATGAAGGAATCCGACATTCTGGGAATTATCGAGGGCACCGCGTCCAAGCGGAAAGCCGCTTAACGGAGATAGAGAACCATGGCTGCAAAAGACGTTCGGTTTAGCGGCGATGCGCGCGAGCGGATGCTCCGCGGCGTCGACATTCTGGCACACGCGGTGAAGGTGACCCTGGGTCCCAAGGGCCGCAACGTCGTGCTCGACAAGTCCTATGGCGCACCGCGCATCACCAAGGATGGTGTGACGGTGGCGAAGGAGATCGAGCTCTCCGATAAGTTCGAGAACATGGGTGCGCAGATGGTCAAGGAGGTCGCCTCCAAGACCAGCGATCAAGCCGGGGATGGCACGACCACCGCGACGGTGCTCGCCCAAGCGATCGTGCGCGAGGGCGCCAAGGCGGTGGCTGCGGGCATGAACCCGATGGATCTCAAACGCGGCATCGACCTCGCAGTGGAAGTCGTCGTGGAGGATCTGAAGAAGCGCTCTAAGAAGGTCTCGACCAATGACGAGATCGCTCAGGTCGGCACCATCTCGGCCAATGGCGACAAGGAAATCGGCGAGATGATCGCCAAGGCCATGCAGAAGGTGGGCAACGAAGGCGTGATCACGGTCGAGGAGGCGAAGAGCCTGGAGACCGAGCTCGACGTGGTCGAGGGCATGCAATTCGATCGCGGCTACATCTCGCCCTACTTCGTGACCAATGCCGAGAAAATGATTGCGGAGCTCGATGACGTCTACATTCTGCTCCACGAGAAGAAGCTACCGGGCCTCCAGACTATCCTGCCGCTCCTCGAGTCGATCGTGCAGTCGGGCAAGCCGCTGCTAATCGTCGCCGAGGACGTCGAGGGCGAGGCGCTCGCGACACTCGTCGTCAACAAGCTCCGCGGCGGCCTCAAGGTCGCGGCGGTGAAGGCGCCTGGCTTCGGCGATCGCCGCAAGGCGATGCTGGAGGACATCGCGGTGCTCACGGGCGGCCAGCTCATCTCCGAAGATCTCGGGATCAAGCTCGAGAACGTGACCCTCGACATGCTCGGCAAAGCGAAGCGGGTGCGCATCGAGAAAGAGAACACCACGATCATCGACGGCGCCGGCAAGAAGAAGGACATCGAGGGGCGGATCGGCCAGATCAAGGCGCAGATCGAGGAAACCACCTCGGACTACGACCGCGAGAAGCTGCAGGAGCGGCTTGCGAAGCTCGCGGGCGGCGTGGCCGTGATCCGGGTCGGCGGTGCGACCGAGGTCGAGGTGAAGGAGCGCAAGGACCGGGTTGACGATGCCATGCACGCGACCCGCGCGGCGGTCGAGGAAGGCGTCGTCGCCGGCGGCGGCGTGGCCCTGCTCTACGCCACCAAGGCGCTCGCCAAGCTCAAGCCCGGCAATCACGACCAGCAGGTCGGCATCGACATCGTGCGCCGCGCGATCCAGACACCCGCGCGTCAAATCGTTGAGAATGCCGGCTCGGACGGCTCGGTTGTGGTGGGCAAACTCATGGAGAGCCACGACACCAACTACGGCTTCGATGCGCAGACCGGCCATTACGTCGACATGGTGAAGGC
>DATJVP010000063.1:0-32508 GCA_035581425.1 Allostellaceae bacterium
GGTTGCCGTCACGACCTCGACCACGATTGCGGTGCTGACGGAGCGCTTCGCCTATCGGCCGTTCCGCCATGTGCGAGGTTTCGCGCCGCTGATCTGCGCGATCGGCGTCTCCTTCTTCCTCGAGCAGACCTTCCGCGGGATTTTCGGCTCAAGCATCCGCTCTTATCCCGATCCGAATTGGCTCGCTGGCGCCTATGCCTTCGGCGGCATGCGGATCCCCAGCGTCGACGTTCTCGTCGTCGGCTCCGCGATCCTCGCGATGATCATCCTCTACCTGATCGTCCAGAAGACGAAGATGGGAACCGCGATGCGCGCGGTCTCCGAGGACACGGACGCCGCGGCGATGATGGGGATCGACGTGAACAAGGTCGTCGTCTTCACCTTCGCGCTCGGCGGCGCGATGGCTGGCATCGCGGGCGTCTTCTACGCCTTCGTCTTCAAGCAGGTCTATTTCTACATGGGCTTCACGCCGGGCATCAAAGCCTTCGGCGCCGCCGTCCTAGGCGGCATCGGCAGCATCCCCGGTGCCATGCTCGGCGGCTTTTTCCTCGGCCTCGTCGAGTCCGTGGGACCAGCGCTGTTTCTCGACGGCATCGGCATCACCGCGCCCTATCAGCTCCGCGACCTCATCGCTTTCACGCTCCTCATCATGGTCCTGATCTTCCGTCCCCACGGGATCCTCGGTGAACGCATGGCGAAGAAGCGGGCGTGAACTCATGACGACGGAAGCGATGCCGCGTCGTATCCGCCGGAAGCGGGCGCAACCGCTCCCGATGCGAAACGCGCTGCTGACCGGCTTCACCTTCGGCACCATCGCCGTCTATCTCGCCGCGGTGGGAATACTTGTGATGGTCCACGGCCGTGCGATCATCGTGGGCGTGCTCACGGTGGGGCAGGCCGCGCTGGTGTTAATCGCCCTCGGAGCGGGCGCCGTCGTCGCACGCCGCGAGCACGCCCTCGGCACGGGGCGGGCGCTCGTTCATAGCGCCGTCGCCGGCGCGATCACCGGGGCGATGCTCGGGGTGCTCGTGCTGCTGATGACCGCCTTCGATCTCCGAGACATCTTCATCTCGCTCTCCCCGCAGCTCCTGGACATGCTGACGCTGGGCCTCGATGTCGAGATCGCTGTGCCGATCCTGATCGGTTCGGCGGCGGTGCTCGGGGCTCTCGGCGCGCTCCTCACGACCGCACCGCCTTCGGTGCGCCGGCCGCTGCTGGTGGGCTGCCTTGCGGTGATCGTCTGCGGCGTCTTCCAGGAGCTCATCCAGATCATGCTGCAGTTCACGACCCAGGAGCAGGAGAATCCGGGGCTGCTGACGCAGATCATGTCCTTCCTGGGCGAGCTCATCGACGGCCTGCGCGAGACCATCTACGACTGGGAGGGCCTCACCGTCCAAGGGGCGATCATCATCTTCGTCATCGCCGCCGGTGCGAGCGCGCTCCGCGCGCGGTCGAAGCGAGTGCAGGCCGCGACCTCCGCCGAAGTCTGGCAGAGCCGCAACGGCCAGATCGCCAAGGTCCTGATCGCCGCGCTGCTGGTGGTGCTATTCCCAGTCCTCGCGGGCTCCTATATCGGCCAGGTGCTGATGCTGGTCGGCCTCTACACGCTCATGGGCATGGGGCTCAATCTCGAGGTCGGACTGGCGGGCCTCCTCGATCTCGGTTTTGTCGCCTTCTTCGCGGTGGGTGCCTATACGACGGCGCTCTTGACGGCCGATAGCCCGCATGCGCTTGCGGCCTACACTTCGATACCCAGCATGTCCTTCTGGGTGGCGATGCCCATCTCCGTCATGGTCTCGGTCGTCGTGGGCGTGCTCTTCGGCATTCCCGTGCTTGGCGTGCGCGGCGACTACCTCGCGGTTGCGACCATGGGGCTCGGCGAGATCGTGCGCGTCATCGTGCAATCGGACGCGGCGGCGCCCCTCCTGGCCGGCGCCAACGGCATTCTCCAGATCCCCAAGCCGAAGATCGGAAGTCTGGAGCTCGCCGATCCCGTGGCGCTTTTTTTCCTGACGCTCGTCGCTGCGGGGATCGCGGCCTACTGCGCCTGGCGGCTCGAGCGGTCGCGGCTGGGACGCGCCTGGATGGCCGTGCGCGACGACGAGGACGTGGCGCAGGCGCTCGGCATCAACCTCGTCAAGGTGAAGTTGCTCGCCTACGGCCTCGGCGCCGCCTTCGCGGGGCTCTCTGGCTCGATCTTCGCGGTGATGCTGACCTCGATCTATCCCAGCAGCTTCCAGCTCCTGGTCTCGATCAACGTGCTCGCTCTCATCATCGTCGGCGGCATGGGGAGCCTTCCCGGGGTCGTCGTCGGCGCGCTTGCCCTCGTGGGACTGCCGGAGCTGCTGCGGGAGTTCGGCGAGTACCGCTATCTCGTCTATGGCGCGGCGCTCATCGTGATGATGCGCATCCGGCCCGAGGGGCTCTGGCCCTCGGCGACGCGCCGGCGTGAGCTCCACGACGCCGCGGGCGACCTCGAGACCGTCGAGGCCACGGCGGCACCCGAAACCTCACGGCCGGCGCAATAGGAGGCGATCCTGGGCGCCGAAGCCATCCTCGCGACGAAGCGGCTTACGATGCGGTTCGGCGGTCTCACGGCCGTGGGCGAGCTCGATCTCGAGGTGGGCGAGCGCGCGATCCACAGCGTCATCGGTCCCAACGGCGCCGGAAAGACCACGGTCTTCAACTGCATCATGCAGAATTTCCGGCCCTCGAGCGGCCAGATCTGGTTCCGCGGCGAGCGCCTCGACGGGCTCACGCCCGACCGCGTCGCGAGCGCGGGGATCAGCCGGACCTATCAGAACATCAGGCTCTTCCGGAACATCACCGCGATCGAGAACCTGCTGGTGGGGATGCACCTCCACCTGAAATCGCACTGGTGGGGCGCGGTCTTCAACACCGGGCACACCAAGCGCGACGAGGACAGCGCGCATAAGGAGGCGTTGCGGCTCCTCCAGTTCATCGGGCTCCGCGGTCGCGGCGACGTGCTCGCGCGCAACCTCGCCTATGGCGAGCAGCGCCGGCTCGAGATCGGCCGCGCGCTCGCGACCCAGCCGAGGCTTCTGATGCTCGATGAGCCGACCGCGGGCATGAACCCGCGCGAGACATCGGACATGATGGATTTCATACGCCGCGTGCGCGACGAGCTCGGCATCACCATCCTCTTGATCGAGCATCAGATGCGCGTCGTCATGAGCATGTCCGACCGCGTGACCGTGCTCGACCACGGCGCCAAGATCGCGGAAGGAACACCTTCGGAGGTGCAGCACGATCCCAAGGTGATCGAGGCCTATCTCGGCACGCCCTCCGCGACCCCCGCCGAGGCGCGCCGGCACACGGTCGAGCGCCTCGCCGGCGGCAACGGCAAGGCCTGAGCGACAATGGCGCT
Organism: Allostellaceae bacterium; assembly: GCA_035581425.1. Lineage (GTDB taxonomy): Bacteria > Pseudomonadota > Alphaproteobacteria > ATCC43930 > CGMCC-115725 > DASZHJ01. The sequence continues at coordinate 3,389 of DATJVP010000063.1, forward strand.
CCTCGAGATCGACGACATCCACGTCTTTTACGACAACATCGAGGCGCTGAAAGGCGTCTCGATCGCGGTCGAGGAGGGCCAGATCGTGACCCTCATCGGCGCGAACGGCGCCGGCAAGACCACGACGCTCCGCGCGATCAGCGGACTCCTGCACCCGCGCTCCGGCGAGATCACGTTCGATGGCGAGAGCCTCGGCGCGATCCCGCCGCACGAGATCTCGCAGATGGGCGTGGTGCAGGTCCCGGAGGGCCGCCGCATCTTTGCGCGCCTCACCATCGACGAAAACCTGGAGATGGGGGCCTTCGCCCGCAGAGATCGCAATGCGATCCTCGAGGACAAGGAGCGCATGATGTCGCTCTTCCCACGCCTCAAGGAGCGCATCAAGCAGGTCGCGGGCACGCTCTCGGGCGGCGAGCAGCAGATGGTCGCAACCGCCCGCGCACTGATGGCGCGCCCGCGCGTCCTCCTCATGGACGAACCCAGCATGGGCCTCTCGCCGCTCCTGGTGGAGCAGGTGTTCCAAACCATTCGCGAGATCAACAAGCAGGGTGTCACCATCCTGCTGGTGGAGCAGAATGCGCTCATGGCGCTAAACATCGCCGACTACGCCTACGTGCTCGAGAGCGGCAAAGTGGTGCTCGTCGGCAAAGGTGCGGACCTCGTCGACGATGAAAAAGTCCAGCGCGCCTATCTCGGCTGAGCCGAGGAGCCTGCCCGCGGCCGCGTTCACTTCGGCCGCGTTCTTTGACGCCGAGCTCGAGCGCATCCACCGCCGCAACTGGTTCTTCGTAGGCCGCGCGGACGAGTTGCCCGCGGGCGGCGATTTCCGCGCCATCCATACGGTGGCAGGCCCGGTCCTTCTCGTGCGCGATCACGCGGGCGAGATCCGGGCTTTCGCCAATTGCTGCCGCCATCGCGGTTCGCTCCTGCTTTCCGGAAGCGGCAACCGCCGCGCCATCGTCTGCCCCTATCACGGCTGGGGCTACCGGCTCGACGGCAGCCTCGCGGGCGCGCCGGAAATGGAGGGCGCCACCGGGTTTCGCCCGGAGGAGCACGGCCTCGTCCGAATCCGCCTCGAGGCCTGGCAGGGCTTCATCTTCCTCACGCTCGACCCCGAGTCGCTGCCGCTCTTGCAGCATCTCGGCAATCTGCCGGAGGTTTTCGCTTCGCATCGGCTAGACGAGATGGTCTGCACCTGGCGGATCGAGTTCGACGCCGCCTGCAATTGGAAGCTCCTGGTCGAGAATTCGATGGAGGCCTATCACACCGGCTACATCCATCGGGATTCCGTAGGCGCGCAGAAAGCCGCGCGGATCGCGACCACCGGCGAGTGGCAGTGCATCCAGGTGCTCGATGAGCGGAGTGTGGCGGTGCTCGCCGCGGAGACGCCACCCTTCCCACCGATTGCGGACCTCTCGGAGGAGGCGCGGCGCGGCACCTATTTCTCGATGATCTTGCCGACCACCCAATTCGCGGTCGCGCAGGACAGTATGTGGTGGCTGCAGATGCGTCCGGTCGCGGCCGACCGCACGATCCTCTCGATTGGCGGATGCTTTCCGCGCGCCATCACCACCCGCGATGACTTCGAGGAGAAGGCGCGCCCTTACTACGAGCGCTGGCAGCGGGTCGGCGAGGAGGACGTGCGAATGCTCGAGATCCAGCAGCTGGGCCTTGTCTCGCCGCTCTATCGCCCGGGTCCGCTGGCGCCGCGCGAGGACACAATGCACCGCATCGATCGCTGGGTGCTTGATCGGCTCCCGCCTACTGCGCCGTGAGCCCGGTCGTATCGATGGCGGGCTTGCGCCCTGCCATCATATCCGCGAGCACCCGCGCCGAGCCGTGCGACATGGTCCAGCCCATGTGCCCCTGGCCGGCATTGAGATAGAGGTTCTTGTACTTCGTCGGGCCGATGCGGGGCGTGCCTTCCGGAGTCATGGGCCGGAGCCCCGCCCAGTATTGGGCACGCGAGAAGTCCCCCGCGCCAGGGAAGAGATTTTCCGCGACTTCCATTGCCGTGCGGAAGTCCGCGGGCTTGTGGCTGGTGTCGTAGCCCGTGAACTCCGCGGTCGCGGTCATGCGGATGCGGTCGCCCATGGGCGTGTAGGCCACGAGGAAATTCTCGTCGATCCCTGGAACGCGCGGGGCGGCACCGGCATTCTTGATCGGCATGGTGACGGCATAGCCCTTCACCGGATAGACCGGAAGATCGATGCCGAGTTTCCGCGTGAAGAAAGGTGCAAAGCTCCCCAGCGCCATCACGACGGCATCCCCCGTGAGATCGCCCTTGTCGGTGCGCACCTTGCCGATCCGGTCCCCCTCGGCCTCGACCGCGGAGATCGTCGTCCCAAAGCGGAAATCCACGCCGAGCTTGCGGCTCGCATCGGCGAGCGCGTTCGTGAACTTGTGGCAGTCGCCGGACTCGTCGGTCGGCCCGTGCAGCCCGCCATGGATCTTGCCGCGTGCCGCCGCGAGCGCGGGGTCGACCTGGATCACGCCCGCGAAATCGAGGACATGGAACTTCTGCCCGCCGTCCTCGAGGATCTTCATGTGCTTGACGCCGGCATCGAAGGATTGCGCGTCCCGATAAAGGAAGAGGATCCCGCGCGTGTTGCGGTCGTACTCGATCGCGGTCTCCGCCAGCGTCTCCTGCAGGACCTTCTGCGAGTATTGGCAAAGCCGGAGCTTGTTGAGGGTGTTGGTCTTGGCCCGCTCGGCCGAGCAGTTCTTCAGAAACCGGAAGCACCAGGCCCACATGTGCGGATCCGCCCTGAGCGTTAGCCTGAGCGCTTGGTCGCGCTGGAAGAGCGAGCGGAATAGAATCCCTGGCGCCTTCGGCGAGGCCCAGGTGTAGGAATGGCCGGGCGCGATCATGCCGGCATTGCCGAAGCTCGTCTCGTTCGCCGCAAGCGGTTGGCGGTCGACCACCGTCACCCGGTGGCCATCCTTCGCGAGCTGATAGGCGGTGGTGACGCCGACTACCCCGGCGCCGAGGACGATGACGTGCATGGGCGAGCCCCCGTTGCTCAGACACGGCTTGGAGAGACTTCATCACGTCTCTCGGCCTGGCAGCAAGCGGTAAGCCGCGCGGCCTGCCTCAGTCCTCGGCGTCCCTCCGGACGATGAAAAACTCGGACTGGCGGCCGAGCCGACGCTCGATCCAGACGAAGACAAGCGTCACGTAGAGCGGCAGAATGAGCAGCAGTATGGCGATCGAGTAAAACATCGCCTGGCTGCGGATGCGGTCGATGGGCGCGGTGATTTCGTCGACCGGCGCCACCATCCCGAGATAGGAAGTCTCGCCGAACTGGCGCAGCACCGGTATCGCCTCGACGAGGTATTCGCGTCCGCCCGCCTTGAGCGAGAGCATGCTCTGCTGGCGCCCGCTGTGGACGGCCTCGTAGAGCGCCGTGAGCTCGGGTCTACCGAGGCTCGCGATAGTCGTGGGGGCGACGGTCGATTCCGCCTGGTTCGTGACGGTACGGTTGATCTTGCTGTCGTCGGGATAGGCGATCACCTCGCCGCGGTCGTTGAAGAGGAAGGCGATGCTGGAGTCCGTGACTTTGTTCTCGCTGAGGAAGCGCGAGACGTCCTGCACTGCGAGATCGGCGCCGAAGACGCCGCCGCTCCCGCCCTCGAGCGCGCGGGAGAGCGTGATCCCGATCTCCTGGCTCGAAGCGAAGATATAGGGGTCGGAACGATGAACCATCTCGTCGGTCTTTGCGAGGTGGAACCATTGGCGCTGCCGCGGGTCGTAGCCGGTCTCGCTGTCCGGGCGCTGGCCGACGGTCGCTCCGTGCTCGTCGAGGAAAGTCCAGCTCGCGGTCCGCTTGCCCGCGGCGTCGACGCGGATGACCTCGTGCGCGAAAACCGCGTTCTCGGGCGCGCCTAATGCTTTTCGGGCGCTGCTTCGCTCGGCGCCGCCGATCCGCGTCACCATATCGAAGCTGCCGTCGTCGAAGCCGACGTAGAGCGAGAAGAGCTGCGGGTAGCGGCGAAGGCCCGTCATCACCATGTCGAGCCGCTCGCTCGCATTGCCCGGATTCATGCCGGTGATCTCCGGTACGCGCGAGCCGAGCGCCACGATCGCGATCACGGGCTCGTAGAAGACTGCAATCCGCTGTTCGGCAGCATCGGCGCTTTTTTGCAGCAGGCGCTGGGCGGTATCGACGGCGAGGGTCGAGGATTTCTGGAAGTTGTACCAGATGATGCCGCCGACGAGCCCGACCACGAGTGCAATCAGGACCCCCGCCACCAGGGCGACGCCCAGTTTCGGTGTCGCAGCGACTATACGCTCCTGCGCCATGACCCGCCGCTCCCTCGGTACTCAGCGTCCGGCTCTTCCCCGATTATGGTCTGCCGCCGCGGACCGATCTAGCTGGAAACCGTCGCGAGCGAATGCTATCCCCGCCGCATGACGGAACGTCGAGTCCGGGGCCAGGGTGTTTGGGGCTAGCGCCGGTAGGGCACGCCCGGGAGCACGCAGAGCATCTCGAAAAGCAGGCCCGCCCCCAGGAGTGCGGTATTCCCCGAGGTGTCGTAAGGTGGCGCCACCTCCACGAGATCGCAGCCGACGATGTCGAGACCGCGGCAGCCGCGGATGATCTCGATGCCCTGCGAGCCGGTGAGGCCGGCGGGCTCCGGTGTGCCGGTGCCGGGCGCGACCGAGGGGTCGAGCCCGTCGATGTCGAAGGTGAGATAGACCGGGCCCCTGCCAAGCTGCTCACGCACCTCCGCCATCAACGGCGCGAGCGAGCGGTACCAGCATTCCTCCGCTTGTACTACGCGAAAGCCTTGCTGGCGCGGCCAATCGAAATCCTCCGCCGCGTAGCCGGTGCCACGCAGTCCGATCTGCACCACGCGCCGGCAGTCGAGCAGGCCCTCCTCGACCGCGCGGCGAAAGGGCGTGCCATGCGCGACAGGCTCCCCGAACATGTGCTCGTTGATGTCGGCATGCGCATCGACGTGCACCATGCCCACGGGCCCGTGTTTCGCCGCGATCGCGCGCAATATCGGCAGCGCAATCGTGTGGTCGCCGCCGAGCGTCAGCGGCCTGCAGCCGGTCGCGACTACCTTCTGGTAGAACTCGGTGATGATGCGGATACTGTCCGAGAGGTTATAGGGATTGATCGGGACGTCGCCGATGTCTGCGACCGCGAGCGCGTCGAAGGGTGCCGCACGCGTTCCCATGTTGTAGGGCCGGAGGTGGGCGGATTCTGCCCGGATCTGCCGGGGCCCGAAGCGCGCGCCGGCGCGGTTCGAGGTGCCGATGTCGAAGGGTACGCCGATGAAACAGGCGTCGAGCCCGTCGGCGCTCGTGTGCGCAGGAAGGCGCATCATCGTCGCGGGTCCGCCGAAACGCGGCATCACGTTGCCGCCGAGGGGTTGCGCGAGGTCCTTTGCCATTGAGTCGCTCCCTGGGCCTGCGGCCTAGAGCGGCCGCGGAACTTGTGCGATCCTAGCGCGCCCGCTCCGAGATTGCCTCAGGGGAATCCCGGTTGCGGGCGAGGGGAGACGATGCATGGAGAGAGCCTCGTTTGAGGGTTTGCTGGGTCTGGAGGCGGCCGAGCGCCTGCGCCGGCCGATCGAGACCGCGCGCCCCCTCCCGGGCGCGGCCTATGCGAGCGAGGCCTATTTCCGCCTCGAGCTCGAGCGCGTCCTGCGCCGGCGCTGGACCGGCATCGCCTTCGCTCATCAGGTTCCGAGCCCCGGCGACGCGATCCCTGTCATCGCCGCCGGCCTTCCCGCCATCGTGCTGCGTGACCGCGAGGGCGAAATCCGGGTCTTCCACAATGTCTGTCGCCATCGCGGCTCGGTCGTCCTCACGGAGCCCGCGCGCGGACGGCCGACCCTGCGCTGCCCCTATCACGGCTGGGCTTATGGGCTCGACGGCGGGTTGGTGGCGGCACCCCTCTTCGAGGGGAAGCGCAAGGGCTTCCCGGCGAGCCTCGAGCGCGCCGGCTGCGGCCTCGCGCCGATCCGCTCGGGCATCGCCCTCGACACCGTGTTCGTGAACGTCTCCGGCGATGCTCCCCCGCTGGAGAGCGCGATTGCGCCCTTCACCGAGCTCACTGCGCCCTATGCCATGGAGCGCTTCCAGCTCGCGCATCACGAGGGCGGCGAGATATCTGCGAATTGGAAACTCGCGGTCGAGGCGGCGGTCGAGAACTACCACGAGGAGTTCGTGCACCAGAACCTGCCCGCGCGGATCGACGCGAGCGGTGCCCGCACCTTCTCGGACTGTTTCGAGGGCGAGGTCTTCGGCTTCACCTTCGCGGGCGAGACGGCCCTACGCTCTCCGACGCCGTTGGTGCCTTTTCGCACGAACGCGACGGAGGGCGCGCGCACCGACCACCTCTGTTTCCTGTTCCCGAACACGCAGCTCAGCCTTTTCGGCAGCCTCGCCGTGCGGACGCTCTGGACGCCCATCGCCGTGGACCGCACGCATTGGCAGACCTCCTGGTATCTCGTCGATAGCTCCGCGACCGACGATGCGCATGCCGAGGCCCGCACCGAGATGATCCGCTACTGGCGGCAGCTCCGCGAGGAGGACAAGCGCGTTCTGACATTGATGCAGCAGGGCCGGCAGTCGCCTGTTGCCGACGATCTCCGCCTCTCTCCGTTCTGGGAAGGCTCGATCCTGCATTTTCATCGCAAGCTCGTGGACGCCATGACGGCGGATGCGGGCTGACGGGCGATGCGGATCGCCGTCACCGGAGGCCGCGGCCGGCTCGGCAAATATGTCGTGCGGGAACTCAAAGGCGCCCACCAGGTGCTTGTGCTCGACCGCAGTCCGCCCGGATTCGACGAGGAAGGGGCGGCGGTCGACGTGCTCGACGGCGAGGCTCTCGCGACGGCGCTCGCGGGCGAGGAGGTCGTGGTCCATCTCGCCGCGATCGACCGCTCGGTCGCGCGCTCGCCGGAAGAGGTTATCGAGACCAACGTGCGTGGCACCTGGAATGTCTTTCACGCCGCGCAGAGCAAGGGTGTGCGCCGTGTGATCCTCTGCTCCAGTAGCTCCGCGCTCGGCCTCGATGACACCAATCCGGGGATGCCGCCGCTCTACCTGCCGATCGACGAGGGCCATCCAACGCGCCCCACTGCGACCTATGGCCTGAGCAAGCTCATCGGAGAGCAGATCGCGGCCTCCTTCGCCCGCGCCGGTGAGATCGAAGTGCTGATTCTGCGCCCCGTCTACGTGGCGTTTCCCGAGATGCTCCCATTCCTGTTGGGGAAGCCGGGCGGCGATCCCGAACGCGAGGCGGAGCCTCGGCCTTGGCTTCGCGCCTATGTCGCGCCCGAAGATGCGGCGCGGGCATTCCGGCTCGCGGCCGAGCGCGGTTACGCCGGCATCGAGACCTTCCACATCGCCGCTGCCGACACCTTCATCGAGGAGCCGACGCTCGACTATATCCGCGGGCTCTATGGCGCGCTCCCGCCGGTGCACAAGCCCGAGCTCTACGGGGCGGAGCCGAGAGCGAGCGCATGGGACATCGAGCACGCCCGTCGTGCGCTCGGCTGGCGGCCGAGCACGAGCTGGGAGGAGCTGCGCAAAGGTACCGCCTGAGCAGCCCGATCGCTTGCTTGGGCGCGCCGGTATGATATCCCTCTCTGAGAACGATAACGCGGGGACAGCGATGGCGGCGCAGGAGAGCGTCGGCGAGCGCGAGGATCGCTCGGCGGCGGGCGTGGGCGCGAGAGTTCGGCGCAAGGAAGACGACCGCTACCTCCGCGGCAAGGGCGAGTTCATCGGCGACATCCGCTTTCCCCGGATGCAGGAGCTCTGCTTTCTGCGCAGCCCCGTCGCGCATGCGCGCATCCGCTCGATCGTGAAACCCAAGGGTGCCGAAGCCGTCGTCTTCACCGCGGCCGATCTCATGGGCGTCAAGCCGATCGTCGCGAATTCGCGCCTGCCGGGATTCAAGTCTTCGGAGCAGCCGGTCCTCGCCTTCGAGAAGGTTCGCTATGTCGGCGAGCCCGTCGCAGTCTGCATCGCAGCGACGCGAGCGGCCGCCGAAGATCTCGCCGCCGCGGTCGAGGTCGAGTTCGAGGAGCTACCGGCGATCTCGGACATGCTTGCGGCGCGGCGGCCGGGGGCGGCGTTGCTGCACGAGGAATGGGGCGACAACGTCTTTCTCGAGACCGTCGTCGACGCAGATCTCGAGGCGATCCGCCGCAGCGCGCCGGTGACGGTGCGGCGAACCTTTCGCACCTCGCGGCAATGCATGTCGCCGATCGAAGGCCGCGGCTGCGTTGCGCTCTGGGATCGGCGGCTCGAGCAGATGTTGCTCTACACCTCGACGCAGATACCGCACATCGTGCGCACGGGCCTCAGTGGCTGCCTCGGCCTCGATGAGGGGCAGGTGAGGGTGGTGGCGCCGGATGTCGGCGGCGGCTTCGGCTACAAGGGAATTCTGCTCGTCGAGGAGGTCTGCGCGGCCTTTCTCGCGCGGAAGCTGGGGCGGCCCATGCGCTGGCTGGAGGACCGGCGCGAGCAGCTCACGGCGAACGCCAACTGCCGCGAGCACTATTACGAGGTCTCCGCCTATGCCGACCGCGACGGGCGCCTGATCGCGCTCGAAGCGGAGGCGACGGTCGATGCCGGCGCCTATTCCGCCTATCCCTTCTCCGCTTGTCTCGAGGCGGCGCAGGTCGCGAGCATCCTGCCAGGTCCCTACAAATTCGATGCTTATCGCTGCCGCACCTGGTCTGCCGCCACCAACAAGCCGCCGATCCTGCCCTATCGCGGCGTCGCGCGCTGCGGCGTCTGCTTCGCGATGGAATTGATCATGGATGCCATCGCGCGCGAGGTCGGACGCGAGCCTTACGAGGTGCGGCTGCGCAATCTCATTCCCGCGAAGGCGATGCCCTTCGACAACATCACCAATAAGCACTTCGACAGCGGTGACTATCCCGAATGCCTGCTGCGGGCGGTGAAGGCGATCGACCTTCCGGCGCTGCGCGAGCGCCAGAAGCGCGGCGAGGCCGACGGCACACGCATCGGCGTCGGCTTCTCGATCTTCTGCGAGCAGGCCGCGCACGGCACTTCCGTCTATGCGGGTTGGGGCATCCCGATGGTGCCGGGATTCGAGCAGGCAGAGGCGCGCCTAACGCCCGACGGCGGGCTTGAGCTCCGCGTCGGCATCCAATCGCACGGGCAGGGGCTCGAGACGACCCTCGCCCAGGTCGCGCACAGCGAGCTCGGCATCGCGCTCGAGCGCATCAAGGTCGTGCACGGCGACACCGCGATCACGCCCTACTCGACCGGCACTTGGGGCTCGCGCTGCATGGTGATGGCGGGCGGTGCCGTCGCCTCCGCCTGCCGCGAGCTCGCGGTGCGCATCGCCGGGATCGGCGCGCATCTCCTGCAAGTGGCGCCGGACCAGGTGAAGGTGCGCGACGGGAAGGTGATCGGGCCCGGCGGCTCCGTCGACATCGCGGAGATCGGCGCCACCTGGTATCTCCGCCCGCAGGACTTGCCGGACAACGTGGCGCCCGGCGGGCTCGACGTGACCGCGGGCTATAAGCCGCAGCGCGACAGCGGCACGTTTAGCTACGCGGCGCACGCCGCGGTTGTCTCGGTCGATGTCGAGCTCGGCGCGGTGCGGATACTCGACTACGTCGTGGTCGAGGACGGCGGTGTCCTCATTAATCCCATGATCGTCGATGGGCAGGTCTATGGCGGCACTGCGCAGGGGATCGGAACCGCACTCTACGAGGAAATGAGCTACAGCGAGGAAGGCCAGCCCTTGGCCTCGACGCTCGCGGATTACGTCCTGCCGGGTGCGACCGAAGTGCCGCCGATCCGCATCGAGCACATGGAGACGCCCTCGCCCTACACGACCTTCGGACAGAAGGGTCTCGGCGAAGGCGGCGCCATCGGCCCGCCCGCGGCAATCGCCAACGCCGTCAATGATGCCTTGCACCCGCTCGGAGTCGAGCTGACGGAGTTGCCGATCACGCCGCGGCGCATCGTCGCCGCCGTGGCTGCGGCAAAGCGGGGGCGGAGCGAAGGATGAAGCCTTACGCCTTCGACTATGCCCGGGCCACTGACGTCGCCGAGGCGGCAGAGCTGCTCGCGGCGGGTGGCGGCGAGGCGCGCCTCCTCGCGGGCGGCCAGTCTCTGGGTCCGATGTTGAATTTCCGTTTGGTCCGGCCGGGCCTGCTGGTGTCGATCGCGCATCTGCGGGAGTTGAGGGCCGCACAGGAAACGCCGGATGCCGTGATGATTGGCGCCTGCGTGACGCATGCGGAGATCGCGGATGGACGGGTGCCCGACATCGGCGGCGGCGTGCTCCGCGGTATCGCCGAGGGCATCGCCTATCGCGCCGTGCGCAATCGCGGCACCATCGGCGGCAGTCTCTGCCACGCCGATCCCTCCGCGGACTGGCTCTGCACGCTGACCGCGCTCGGGGCGTCCGTGCATACGCAGAGTACCGGCGGCGCGCGTGCGATACCGCTATCGGCCTTCGTGCCGGCGGCCTTCCGCACCGTGCTCGAGCCCGGTGAGATCGTAACCGCCGTCAGCATCCCGCGCCTCTCATTGGGGGCGCGCTGGGGTTATTTCAAGGCGATGCGCAAGCCCGGCGAGTTTGCCTACGCGATGGCGGCAGTGCTGGACGATCCCGGGCGCGGCGTCAAACGCGCGGTGATCGGCGCCGTCGGCGGCGCGCCCGTCGTGCTCGAAGGGGAGAGCGCCACGCCCGAGGCGGTCGAGGCGGCGCTCTCGGGAAGCGGCCTCGACGACCTCGAGCGCCGCATGCAGAAGGTCGCGTTGACGCGCGCGCTCGCGAAGGCCGCATGACCCGCGTCGCCTTCAGCGTCAACGGCTCCCCCGTCGAGGCCGAGGTCGAGCCGCGCCTCCATCTCGCGGATTTCCTGCGCGAGGAGCTGTCGCTCACGGGAACGCATATCGGCTGCGAGCACGGCATCTGCGGCGCCTGTACGCTCCTCATCGACGGCGAGCCCGCACGCTCCTGCATTGCCTTCGCTGCGGATTGCATGGGCCGCGAGGTCCGGAGCATCGAGGGGCTCGAGGACGATATCGTGACCGCGGCGCTCCGCGAGGCTTTTTCCGCCGAGCATGCGCTGCAGTGCGGCTACTGCACGCCGGGGATGCTGGTGACCGCGCGCGACATCGTGCTGCGCTTGCCCCAAGCCGACGATGCGCGTGTCCGGCTCGAACTCGCGGGCAACCTCTGCCGCTGTACCGGCTATGTCGGCATCGTCCGTGCGATCCGCCGCGTGCTCGACAACAGGCCCGCGACGTTCCCGTCGGAACGCGCGGCGCTCCCGGCGAGTCTCGCGCTCTCCGCGGCCCCAACAGTCCCGACGGCGCCAAAGCCGGAGGTCGTGCCCGCCGCGGCCGGTCAGTCGCCCAATCTGCTGCGGCAGACGATCCGCATCGGCCTTCCCAGCGAGACGGTCTGGCGCGCTGTGCAGGATCCCGCCTTCGTCGCGGGATGCGTGCCGGGAGCGCGGCTGCTCTCCGTTGAGAATGGACGCATCAAGGGCGAGATGCTCGCGGCGCTCGGCCCTATCCGCACGCGCTTCGTGGGCGAGGCGACCCTCACCTACGACGCTGCCGAGCGATCCGGAAAGATCGTCGGTGAGGGACGCGACGGCTCCAGCGGCACGCGACTTTCCGCGGAGGCGAGCTTTCGCGTGATCGGCGACGGCGCGGCGGCGAGCCTGATCGAATTCGGCGTCAGCTACGCGCTCCGCGGCCCGCTCGCGCAATTCGGACGCGGGCCGGTGGTGCAGGTTTTCGCGAGGGAGATCGCGGAGGCCGTCGGACGGAACCTCGAGGCGCGGCTGCGCGGCGAGGCAGTTCCGGTCGCAGAGCGCCTCGGCACGGGACGCCTCGCGCTCGGCGTGGCCCTCCATTGGCTGAGAGGGCTCGGCGCGCGTATCCTGAGTGCCTTCACGGGACGTGGGAGAAGCTGATGAGCGGCGCCTCGACGCAATTCCCCATCACCGGCGGCTGCCAATGCGGTGCCGTCCGCTACGCGCTCCGAGCGCCACCGGAGCGGGTGCATGTCTGCCACTGCCGCATGTGCCAGAAAGCCGTCGGCGGGCCGTTTGCCGCGCTGGCACCGGTCCGCCGCGAGAGCTTCGCCTGGACGCGCGGCGAGCCCGCCGTCTTCATGAGTTCCTCCCTCGCCCAACGCTTTTTCTGCCGCGACTGCGGAACGCCACTGGGCTTCGCTTATCTCGAATCGCCCACGACCTCCGTCACCATCGGCAGCCTCGACCGGCCGCAGGAGGTCGTCCCGACCTTCAACTGCGGGATGGAGAGTCGGCTCGACTGGCTCGACATGCTCGGCGCGATCTCTGCCGACCGCACCGAGGGTATCGTTCCGGCCGAGCGGCTGGCGCGCGTGGTGAACCATCAGCATCCCGATCATGAGACGCCGCCGGATTGGCGTCCGCGGGGCTAGGCCGTTCCAATGCGAACCCATGCGCGCGCGGTAGTGATCGGCGGCGGTGTCGTCGGCGTCAGCACGCTCTATCACCTCGCGAGAAAGGGCTGGTCCGATGCCGTGCTTGTCGAGCGGAAGGAGCTGACCTCGGGCTCGACCTGGCACGCGGCGGGATTGCTGCCGCTCTTCAACCTCAGCTACTCCGTGGGCCAGATCCACAAATACTCGGTGCGGCTTTACAAGACGCTGGAGCGCGAGACGGGCCAGCACGTTGGCCTGCGCGAGGTCACGAACATCCGCCTCGCCTGCACCGCCGATCGCCTCGACGAGTACAAATACTACGCGGGCGTTGCCGCGACGATCGGCGTCCCCGTGAAATTCCTTTCGCCCGCGGAGGTAAAGGAGATCTGGCCGCTTTGCAATGTCGAGGGCGTGATTGGCGCGATCCAGCATCCCGAGGACGGCTATATCCAGCCCGCCGACCTGACGCAGGCGCTCGCGAAGGGCGCGCGCGCCGGCGGCGCCGAGATCTACCGGCAGACCGCGGTGACCGCGATCCTCGCGACGCCCGCGGGCGAATGGCTGGTGCGGACCGACAAGGGCGACATCGTCTGCGAGCACGTGATCTCCGCGACCGGCAGCTTCGCGCGCAAGACCGGCGAGATGGTCGGTCTCGACGTACCCGTATTGCCGGTCCAGCACCAGTACATCGTCACCGAGCCGCATCCCGCGATCGAGGAGCGCCGCCGCCGCGGCTTCCCGGAAATGGGAGTGCTCCGGGAATCCGACGCTTCCTACTACATGCGCGAGGAGAATGCGGGGCTGCTGCTCGGTCCCTATGAAGTGGGCGCGCCCGCCTGCTACCTCGACGGGCCCAGCGCCGACGCGGAGTACGAGCTCTTTCCCGACGACCTCGACCGCCTCGCGCCGCACATCGAGGCCGCGATCGCGCGCGTGCCGGCCTTCGGCGAAGTCGGGATCAAGAAAGTCTACAACGGCGCCATTGCCTACACGCCCGACGGCAGCCCCATCATCGGCCCCGCCTGGGGTGTGCGGAACTTCTGGCTTAACGAGGGCCACAGCTTTGGCGTGACCGCGGCGGGCGGCGCCGGGTGGCAGCTCGCGGAATGGATCGTCGAGGGCGAGCCCAGCATCGACATGATGGGTGTCGATCCCCGCCGCTTCGGATCCTACGCCTCGCAGGGATATCTCCGCGAGAAGAACGAGGAGGCCTACGCCAAAGTCTTCACCGTGCACTATCCCGACGAGGAGCGGCCTGCAGCGCGGCCGCTGAAGCAATCGCCGTGTTATTCACGCATGAAGGCGTTGGGCGCGGTCTTCGGCACGGTCTATGGCTGGGAGCGGCCAAATTGGTTTGCGCCGCCGGGCTACGGTCTCGACGAGGCCGATCTCAAGACGCCGAACGTGCTCCTCAATGAGAACCACGCGCCGGCCGTGCCAGGCGAGCGACCGCGCGAGAAGTGGAGCTTCCGCCGCTCGAACTACTTCGAGCATGTCGGCCGGGAGTGTCGGCACGTGCATGAGAAGGTCGGTCTTCTGGACATGACGGCCTTCGCAAAATTCGAGGTCAGCGGTCCCGGTGCCGAGGCCTGGCTCGAGCGCACGCTGACGAATCGCGTGCCGAAGGCGGTCGGGCGAATCGCGCTGAGCTATCTCCTGTCCAAGAACGGCGGCGTGCGCTCGGAATTTACGGTGTTCCGCGAAGGCGAGCAGCGCTTCTACCTCGTCTCCGCGGGCGCGCTGGAGCGGCACGATCGGGATTATCTCCTGAAGCTGTGCCCGAGCGACGGCAGCGTCACGATCGAGTGCGTGACCACGCAGAACGGCGTGCTTGTCCTCGCGGGCCCGCGCGCACGCGACCTGCTGGAGCGCGTGACGGACGCCGATCTCTCGAACGCCTCCTTCCCTTGGCTCAGCGGGAAGATGATCGATGTCGGCGCCGCACGGAGCCGTGCGCTCCGGGTCAATTTCGTGGGCGAGCTCGGTTGGGAGCTACATCACCCGATCGAGATGCAGACCCACATCTTCGACCGTCTGATGGCGGCCGGGCGCGAGTTCGATCTGAAGCCCTTCGGCATTCGCGCGATGGATTCGCTGCGGCTGGAGAAGTCCTACCGGCTCATTCCGCGCGAGCTCTCGATCGAATATGCGGCCTTGGAGTCCGGTCTCGACCGGTTCGTGCGTCTCGACAACCGCGACTTCCTCGGCCGCGCGGCGCTGCTCGATTGGCAGAAGCGCGGCTTCCGCAATCGTCTCGTGACGATGGAAGTGCACGGCATCACCGATACCGACGCCCGCGGCTCGGAGCCGGTCTATCGCGGCGGCGAGCTCGTGGGACGCTGCACCTCCGGGGGCTATGGCTGGCGTCTCGGCAAGTCGCTGGCGCTCGCGATGGTCCCGCCGGAGCTCGCTCAGACCGGCACCGAGCTCGAACTCGTCATCCTCGGCGAGCGCCGTAAGGCCTCGGTGATCCCAGAGTCCCCCTTCGACCCCAAGAACGAGCGGCTCCGAGCCTAGAACCCGCTCCCCCTCGAGGGGGCAACTACAAATCCTTCGCGATCCGCAGCGCGTCGTAGATGGCGGCGTGGATGTTGCGGGAGGAGACGGCGTCGCCGATGCGGTAGAGCAGGTAGGCGCCGTCGGGGTTGCGAGTCACTTGCTGCGGGCGGCTCGCGATCCAGGCGTCGTAGTCGACCTCGCCCATATTGCGCGAGCCAGGCTTCAAGGCGAAGTAGAGCTCGTCGAGCGGCAAGGTGCCATGCTCGACGACGACTTGGTCGACGACGCGCTCGTGACGGGAGCGGTCATACTCGTTGAAGAGCATCGCCACGAGCCGGTTGCCTTCGCGCTTGATCCCCTGCAAGCGAAGCATCAACGACACCGTGACGCCGTGCCGTGCGAAGGCGCGGAAATAAGCGGGATAGTTGATGCCGCCGACATCCGGGGCGAGCACGCGCTCGGGGGTCACGAATTCAAGCGATGAGCCCGCCGCCGCGATGAATTCCGCTGCTGTCATCCCGGGATGGGCGCCGTTGTCGTCGAAGAGGAGCACGGAGCCCGCGGGCTTTGCCGCGCCGGAGAGAATATCCCAGGCGGTGGTCGCGAGCTCGGCACCCTCGTCGAGGAACGAGGTGTTGGGCAGACCGCCGGTTGCGACGATCACGACATCGGGCGCCTCGCTGAGAACATCCGCGGCCTCGGCATAGATGTTGTAGCGGAACTCGACGCCGAGCCTCGCGCATTCCCCTAGGCGCCAGTCGACGATGCCGAGGATCTCGCGACGACGCCTGAGTGCGGCGGCGACGCGGAGCTGGCCGCCGGCCTCGCTCGCGGCTTCGAAGACCGTCACCGCATGGCCGCGCGCTCCGGCGACGCGCGCGGCCTCGAGGCCGGCAGGACCGGCACCCACGACGACGACCTTGCGCGGGGGACCCGCGCTCCGCGCGACCGCGTGCGGCATCGTCGCCTCGCGCCCCGTCGCGGCATTGTGGATGCAGAGCGCGTCGCCGCCGTAATAGATGCGGTCGATGCAATAACCCATGCCGACGCAAGGCAGGATTTCGCTCTCGCGGCCGGCTGCGACCTTGCTCGCGATGTGAGGATCGGCGATGTGTGCTCGCGTCATGCCGACCATGTCGAGCTTGCCGGAGGAAACCGCGTGGCGGGCAGTCGCGACGTCTTGGATGCGTGCGGCGTGGAACACAGGGAACCGCGTCGCCGCTCGCACCTCGCCGGCGAAATCGAGGTGCGGCGCCGAGCGCTCTCCCATGCCGGGAATGACATGCGCAAGCGCCTCGTCGGTGTCGATGTGGCCGCGGATCACGTTGATGAAGTCGATCATGCCGCTCCGCGCGAGCCGGCGCGCGATCTCGATGCCCTCCTCCCGCGAGAGACCGCGGTCCCAATCCTCGTCGCAGACCATGCGCACGCCGACGATGAACTCGGCGCCGATCCGCACGCGGATCGCGCGCAGCACCTCCTCGGCGAAGCGGATGCGGCTCTCCAAGCGCCCGTTATACTCGTCGTCGCGCTTGTTGGTGGCGGGCGACCAGAACTGGTCGAGGAGATGGCCGTAGCATTCGACCTCGATGCCATCGAGCCCCGCCGCCCGGCAGCGCTCGGCGGCGTCGGCGTAGTCGCGCGTGACACGCGCGAAGTCCCAATCCTCCATCGCCTTCGGAAAAGCGCGGTGTGCGGGCTCGCGCACGGGCGAGGGCGCGATCACCGGCAGCCAATCGGCCGTGCTCCAGGAGGTGCGGCGTCCCAGATGCGTGATCTGGATCATTATCGCGGCCCCATGCGAGTGGACGGACCCCGCGAGCTCCGCAAGCCACGGCACCACCTCGTCCCGGTAGAGCAGGATGTTGCCGAAGGCCGGGGGGCTGTCGGGCGAGACGACGGCGGAGCCGCCGATCATGGTGAGTGCGATGCCGCCGCGCGCCTTCTCCGCATGATAGAGGCGGTAGCGCTCCTTGGGCATGCCGCCCTCGGTATAGAAGGGCTCGTGCGCGGTTGACATGAAGCGGTTGCGCAACGTCAGATGCTTCAGTCGAAGGGGCTGCAACAGCGGATCGCCGGTGGCCGTCACGTGCGCTTCCCTTCCTTGACATTGCCCAAACCCGCGGCACATCCGCTATTCTGCACCGCCGGACGATTGATGCGAAGGACGCCCTTTCCCGGGAGAAGAGGATGACGGTGGGATCGAGTTCCACCATCGGAGCGATGTTCGGGGCCGCGAGCAGCGGGACCTTCCTGGGCTTGCCCGCGGGCTCGCTGGAGGCGCTTCGGGGCTCGGCGGCGGCGATCTTGGGCGCACCCGCCGCAACGCCCTATCCCTCGGTCGGGCCTTATTGCGCGGGCGGGCCAGCAGCGATCCGCGCGGGCATCGCGAATTGGGAGGGGGCGCGGGATCACTGCGACTTCGATCTCGGCGGCAGGATGGTCCCGGAGGGCATGACGGTCGTCGACTGCGGCGATCTCCCCTACGACGCGGGCGATGCCGCCGGGAACCGCCAGCGGATCACGCGAGCGGTGACGCATATCCTCGATGCCGGCGCGGTTCCGGTGGTGCTCGGCGGCGATGATTCGATTCCGATCCCGATGTTTCAGGCGTTCCGGGATCGGGGCAAGTTCACGGTCCTGCAGGTCGATGCGCACATCGACTTCCGCGACGAGGTCCAGGGTATCAAGCTCGGCCTCTCCAGCACCATGCGGCGCGCGAGCGAAATGGGCTGGATCGAGCGCATCATCGAGGTGGGAGCGCGCGGCACCGGCAGCGCCCGCGTCAGCGACTACCGCGACGCACTCGAGGCGGGCGTCAAGTTCGTGCTCGCTGACGAAATCCATTTTCACGGAATCGAGCGCGCGCTCGAGCACGTCGAGGAGGGCGCCAACGTGCTCGTCACCGTCGATTGCGACGGACTCGACCCCGCGGTGATGCCGGCGGTGATCGGCCCCGCGCCCGGCGGCCTTTCCTATTGGCAGGTCGTGGGATTGATGCGCGGCATCGCCAGCAAGGCGCGGATCGCGTCCTTCGACATCGTGGAATTCATGCCCGAGAGGGATCGGGATCAACTCGGAGCTCTCACCGCAGCACGGCTCGTCGCCAATGCCGTGGGCCTGATCTGCCGGGGCAAGAAGTGAAGGAGATACTATGACGGTCTACAAGACGCGGCGCGGCGCGCGCAATTACGGGCAGGCGATCGGCATCCTGCAATTGGACTGCTCGCTGCCCTTCATCCCCGGCGACGTCGACAACGCCAGCACCTACGCCTATCCCGTGCTCTATCGGGTGGTGCCGGGATTGTCGACGGCGGCGTGCCTCCGCGGCGCTCCCGATCTCGCGGCAGCCGCTGTCACGGAAGCACGCGAGCTCGAGCGGCAAGGCGTGCGCGCGATCGCCAGCGATTGCGGATTCATGCTGCAATTCCAGGACGCGGTCCGCCGGGCCGTCCGCATCCCCGTTTGGATGTCGAGCATGCTGCAGCTCCCGATGATCGCGGCGGGGCTCGGTTCCGACCGTCCCATCGCCGTCGTCACTGCGGACTCCTCGAACCTGACCCCGGAGTTCCTCGCGCGCGCGGGCGTCGCGGTGCGCAACCCCGTCCTCATTCTTGGCTTGCAGGAGATGCCGGAATTCAAATCGGCCGTTCTCGACGAGAAAGGCTCGATCAACGCAGATCTCATCGAGGAGGAGGTCGTGGGCGCGGTGCGGCGGGCGAAGGAACAGCAGCCGGACCTCGGTGCGATTCTCCTGGAATGCTCGATGCTGCCACCTTATGCGCGCGCGGTGCAGGACGCGGTCGATCTGCCGGTCTTCGACTTCGTCACCATGATCGACCACCTCTACGCCGCGACGCATCGTAAACGCTACCAGGGCTTCTACTGAACAAATCCCAGCACGCGCAGGAGGAACCGACCATGTCGTCCGCCGCAACGCTGCTCTCCACGCTCCAGATTCCCTTCTCCGAGATCGCCGAAGGCGATATCGCCGTGCATTCGCCGATCGACGGCTCCGTCCTCGCGCATGTGCGCAGCGACGACTCCCGCGACGTCGACGAGAAAATCTCCCGCGCCGATGCGGCGTTCCGGAAATGGCGCATGGTGCCGGCGCCGCGGCGCGGCGAGCTTGTGCGGCTCCTCGGCGAGGAGCTGCGCGCGGCCAAGGATGCGCTCGGCCGTCTCGTCACCCTCGAGAACGGCAAGATCCACGAGGAGGGACGCGGCGAAGTGCAGGAGATGATCGACATCTGCGACTTCGCCGTGGGCCTCTCGCGCCAGCTCTACGGCCTCACCATCGCCTCCGAGCGGCCGGGCCATCGGATGATGGAGACGTGGCATCCGCTCTCTGCGGTCGGAGTGATCACCGCCTTCAATTTCCCCGTCGCGGTCTGGTCGTGGAACGCGGCGATCGCGCTGGTCTGCGGCGATCCCGTGGTCTGGAAGCCCTCGGAGAAGACGCCGCTGACCGCACTCGCCTGCCAAGCACTTTTCCGTCGCGCGGCAGAGCGCTTCGGCGAGACGCCAGAGGGGCTCCTGGAGATTGTCCTCGGCGGGAGGGAAGCGGGCGAGCAGATCGCCAGCGACCGCCGGCTCGCGCTCGTGAGCGCAACCGGGAGCACCCGCATGGGGAAGGCGCTGGCGCCGGTCGTGGCGGGGCGGATGGGGCGCTCGCTCCTCGAGCTCGGCGGCAACAACGCCGCGATCATCGCGCCCTCCGCGGACCTCGACCTTGCCGCGCGCGCCATCGTCTTTTCGGCCGTCGGCACTGCGGGCCAGCGCTGTACTTCGCTGCGGCGCCTCATCGTCCATGAGGATGCGAAGGGCCGGCTCGTCGAGCGGCTGCAGAAAGCCTATGCTTCCGTCCGTGTCGGCGATCCTCTGGAGCCCGGCGTGCTCGTGGGCCCGCTCATCGACCGCCGCGCTTACGACGCAATGCAGGCCGCGTTGGTGCAAGCGCGGAAGGACGGCGGCTCCGTCATCGGCGGCGAGCGTGTGCTGGCGGAAAAGCATTCTAGTGCCTACTACGTGAAGCCAGCGCTTGTGACCATGCCCGCGCAGACCGAGATCGTGTGCCAGGAAACCTTCGCGCCCATCCTCTACGTCATGGCCTATCGCGATTTCGACGAGGCAATCCGCATGCAGAACGAGGTGCCGCAGGGCCTCGCCTCCAGCATCTTCACGGGCGATCTCCGCGAGGCCGAGGCCTTCATGAGCGTGGCCGGAAGCGATTGCGGCATCGTCAACGTCAATATCGGCCCGAGCGGCGCGGAGATCGGCGGCGCCTTCGGCGGCGAGAAGGACACTGGCGGGGGCCGCGAGTCGGGCTCCGATGCCTGGAAGTCATACATGCGCCGCTCCACCAACACCATCAACTACTCGCGCGAGCTGCCGCTCGCGCAGGGCATTCGCTTCGACATCGGCTGAGCGGGGGATCGGCATGCTCATTGGCTTCGACACGCCCACGCGTGGGCCGCTCGCCTCGCCCGACAACATTGCGCGCATCGCGGTCGAGGGCGAGGCGATGGGCTTCGACTACTGTACCGTGAGCGATCACGTCGTGATCCCCGCTGAAATCCATGCGCGCTATCCCTACGCGGAGAGCGGCGAGTTTCCGCAGATGGGCCGGGGGAATTGGTACGAGCAGCTCTGCGCCGCTTCCTTTCTCGCGGCAAAGACGTCGCGGCTGCGCTTCGTCCTTTCGGTCATTGTCGTGCCGCATCGACCTGCCGTCCTTGCGGCGAAGATGCTGGCCACGGTCGACCTGCTCTCGAAGGGCAGGCTCGTCGTGGGATGCGGCGCCGGTTGGCTTCGGGAGGAAATCGAGGCGCTGGGAGCGCCGCCCTTCGCCGAGCGCGGCGCCGTGACCGACGAGTATCTCGCGGCTTTCCGCGAGCTCTGGACCTCGGAGACGCCTCGCTTTTCAGGACGCTACGTCAGGTTCTCCGATATCGTCTTCGCGCCGAAGCCCGCGCAGAAGCCGCATCCTCCGATCTGGATCGGTGGCGAGAGCCCGCCGGCGCTGCGGCGCGTGGCGAAGCTCGGCAACGGCTGGTATCCCATCGGCAGCAATCCGCAGCATCCTCTCGACACCCTCGCGCGTCTTCGCGCGGGCATGGAGCACATGCGCAAGCTCGTCGCCGAAGCTGGACGCGATCCCGTCTCCGTCAGCATGGCCTATCGGGTGCATCGCTACGGTAGTGCGGCCGAGCCGCGCACCGCCGAAGGCGATCGGCGGCTGTTCTCCGGCAGCCCCGCCGACATCGCCGAGGACCTGCGCACGTTCCGCGAGCTCGGCGTAGGCGCCATCGATTTTGGCTTCAGCGCCGCGACCGTGGACGCCACCCTCGACAACATGAAGCGCTTCCGCCAGGAGGTGATGGCGCACATGTGACGCGTGCGTCTAGGCGCTTCAAAGCACTAAGACACCAAGTCTGCGACCGCGTCCCAATAGCGCTTCGCCGCATCGAGATGGTCGCCGAGCGTGCGGCCGGGGATGCGTTTGTGGTGGTAGCGGGAGTAGGTGTTGTTGAGCGTGGCGTGGGTGACGCCGACATCCTTCCAGGCCTGCAACTCTGCGCGCCATTCCTTGGGGCCGCCGGTCCCGGCGGAGACCCAGACCTCGATGCCGATCTCGGCGGGATCGCGCCCCTCTTCCTTCACATAGGAGCGGAGCTTCGCGAACTCCGCTTGCGCCGAGCCATCATTGGGATGAGCGAGCATCATCCAGCCGTCGCCCCACTTCGCGATGCGCCGTAGCGTCACGTCCGCATGGCCGCCGAACCAGATCGGGATCGAGCGATTGACCGGCAGCGGATTGATGCCGGCATCTTCGATCGTGTGCCATTTGCCGCGGAAGGTGACGTGCGGCTCGGCCCAGAGCGCCTGCATCACCTGCACTTGCTCCTCCGAGCGCTTGCCGCGGTTGTGGAAATTCTCGTTGAGCGCCGTGAACTCGACCTCGTTCCAGCCGATCCCGACGCCGAGCCTGATCCGCCCGCCGGAAAGAAGGTCCGCGCAGGCCGCTTGCTTCGCGACGAGCGCGGTCTGTCGCTGCGCCAGGACCAGCACCTGGGTCGAAAGTTCGAGCTTCCGCGTGCAGCCGCTCAGGAACCCGAAAAGCACGAAGGGATCGTGGAAGAAATCCTTGGAGGTGTTGCGATCGCCCCAATTCGGCCGGTTCGCGATGTTGGCGCCGAGGACGTGATCGGTCGCGGTCAGATGGTGGAATCCAAGCGCCTCGGCGGCCTGCGCGAACTCGCGCACCACCGCGGCCTCGCCGCCGATGTCGACCAACGGCAGCGCGACGCCGAGCCTCATCTCAACCCATCACCGAGGCGGAGACGGGCTCGATCTCGTAGATTACGCGGACCTCGCCGGCGCGCGCCCACGGATATTTGTCCTTGCCGATATACTTTTTCGCGAGCGAATCGATATGCGCGACGCCGCCTTCCTCGGTGTGGCGCTTCACCTTGCCGCGGATCTGGATGTAGCGGTAGGCGTTGTCGGGATCGAGGATCGAGAGCGCGACCGTCGGCCGCGCTTCCATATTGCGCGCCTTGATCCGGCCCTTCGCCGTGTTCACGCGGATCACGCCGCCGATATAGTCGAACCAGACCGGTGTCACCTGCGGCGAACCGTCCGGCATCAGCGTGGCGAGATGCGCGAAAGCGACCTTCTTCTGCAGAAGGTCGAGGAATGCCTCGGGGATTGCAGACATGTCGGTACTCCCGTGTGGTCCTGTTAGAGGGGCCAGCCCGGCATGGTGAAGCCGCGCTTGTCGAGTTCCGCGTCGAGCGCCGTCGATTGCTCGCGCGTGAGTGCGGCGAGCGGCGGGCGCACGGTCTGCCACGCGCTCTCGCGCGCGAAGCGCGCGACCGTGTGCTTGAGCGCGGGAATCATCGGGAATTTCTGCATGGCGAAGCGAAGGTCATTGAGCTTTGCCTGCCGATCGTCTGCGTCCGGATCCTTCCAATGGACGTAAAGCGCATGGATCGCCGCGGGGTTGATGTTGGCGGTCGCGCTGATGCAGCCGGCGCCGCCATGGCGCATGTTCGGAAGCAGGAACGCCTCCGATCCCGCGAAGACGTCGAAGACCTCGTGGAAGGTCTTCAGCACGGCCTCGGTGTTGTTCCAATCGCCGGAGCTGTCCTTGAGGCCCGCGACGGTGCCGGGATAGGCCTTGAGCAGGCGTTCGATCAAGTTGAGGGTGATCGGGACCTGCGAGACCGGCGGTATGTGATAGAGGTAGACCCGAAGCCGCGCGTCGCCCACGCGCTCGATCACCTCCGCGAAATTCCGGAAGAGGCCGTCATCGCTGACGCCCTTGTAGTAGAAGGGCGGTAGCATCAGCACCCCGGCGCAGCCGTATTTGACCGCATGCGCCGTGAGCTTCACGGAATCGGTGAGTGCGCAGCATCCCGTTCCCGGCATCATCACGCGAGGATCGATGCCGCCCTCGATGAGCGTGTCGAGCAACTGCATCCGCTCCTCGACGCTCAGCGAGTTCGCCTCGCTGTTGGTGCCGAAGACCGCAAGGCCGCAATTCTGCGAGACGAGCCACCGGCAATGCCGCAGCAGCCGCTCTGCGTCGACGGAGAGATCGGACTTGAACGGCGTCACCACCGGCGAGAGCACACCCGCGATGCGCCGCGCCGCGCTCTCCTTCCCGGAGCTCATCCGGTCTCGCGCGCCCGATCGGGCAACCGTTGCACCTGCAGCCTCGGCCATTTCGGTCCTCCGTAGTCGAGGTCAAGAGCTATAGCATGGTTCGCGGCGCGAATCATGCCATCGGAATGCTCGATAGCCGGCTTGAAAAGCGCGGCCGTCGCGCCAGAATGATCGTGCTTTCGCACGGGACACTTCTGCGAGGGGATCATGCGAAACCCTGTCCTCAACTTCAGCCGCGCGGAATATGCCGCGCGCCTCGCTAAGACGAGAGCGGCAATGGAGAAGGCCGGTCTCGACCTGCTCATCGCGACTGACCCCTCGAACATGGCCTGGCTCACGGGCTATGACGGCTGGTCGTTTTATGTGCACCAATGCGTGCTGGTGCCGCCCGACGGCGAGCCGCTCTGGTACGGCCGCGGCATGGATGCCGAGGGCGCGAAGCGCACCGCCTATCTCCATGACGACCGGATTCTCGCCTATCCCGATCATTACGTGCAGTCGCGCGAGCGGCACCCCATGGATTTGCTATCGCGCATCATCGAGGAGCGGCGCTGGGGACGCGCGCGCATCGGTGTCGAGATGGACAATTACTGGTTCAGCGCCGCGGCCTACGCCTCGCTCCAGAAGCATTTGCCGAACGCGAGCTTCGCGGACGCGACGGGGCTCGTGAACTGGCAGCGCGCGGTCAAGAGCCCGCAGGAGCTCGACTGCATGCGTCGCGCGGCCCGTATCGTCGAGGCCATGCACGCGCGCATCGTCGAGAAGGTCGAGCCGGGCATGCGCAAGAACGATCTCGTCGCGGAGATCTACGATGCCGCGATCCGCGGCGTGGACGGAAATTGGGGCGATTACCCCGCGATCGTGCCGATGCTCCCCTCTGGTGCGGACGCCGCGGCACCTCACCTCACCTGGGACGACCGCCCGATGCAGAGGGGCGAAGGCACTTTTTTCGAGATCGCCGGCTGTTACCGGCGCTATCACTGTCCGCTCTCGCGCACGGTGTTTCTGGGGAAGCCCACGCCGGCCTTCCTCGACGCCGAGAAAGCCGTACTCGAGGGAATGGAGGCCGGCCTCGCGGCGGCGAAGCCTGGCAACACGTGCGAGGACATCGCCATCGCCTTCTTTGCGGTGCTGAAGAAATACGGCATCGTCAAGGACAGCCGGACCGGCTACTCGATCGGTCTCAGCTATCCTCCGGATTGGGGCGAGCGCACCATGAGCCTCCGCACCGGCGATCGCACGACTCTCGAGCCGAACATGACCTTCCATTTCATGACGGGCTTATGGCTTCAGGACATGGGGCTCGAAATCACCGAGAGCATCGCGATCACGGAGAGGGGCGCCGAGTGCCTCGCGAATGTGCCGCGCAAGCTCGTCGTGAAGGCGTGAGCATCATGCCGACCGCCCCCGATGCGACGAGCAGGAGCCGAACTTGAGCCAAATCCGCATCACCGCCGGGTCCTTCGTCTTCACAGCGCGCTTCGAGGAGGCGGCTGCACCGAAGACCTGCGCGAATTTTCGGACGTTGCTTCCATTCAAGCAAAAGATCATCCACGTGCGCTGGAGCGGGGAGGCCTGCTGGATTCCGTTGGGCGATCTCGATCTCGGTCTCGGCTTCGAGAACCACACGAGCTTTCCCGCGCCCGGCGATATCCTTCTTTATCCCGGCGGCATCAGCGAGACGGAGATCCTGCTCGCTTATGGCGGCGTCCGCTTCGCGAGCAAGGTCGGGCAGCTCGCGGGGAATCACTTCCTCACGGTGACGGAAGGACGCGAGAGGCTCCGGCCGCTCGGGGAGCACGTGCTCTGGCAGGGAGCGCAGGAGATACTCTTCGAATCCCTCTGATCGGATATCGATAAAATGCCGCGAAAACGCGGAACAACCGCAGGCGTCTCCTAACCAGTGGGAAAGATGTGGCCGGCATACTCGCGCCGCCTTCCAGGGGGTCCCTAATCCCGAGGCGTCAGGAGCGGAAATGGGTGGCAACGAGTTCATCGACGATGAGGAGCTCTTGATCGAGGAAGAGGCTCAGGCGATGCGCAAGACCGTGCGCAAGCGCGTCCTCTGGAAGGCTCGGCTCGAGGTCGCGGGCGTGACCTACGCCTGCGCCGTCGTCGATCTCTCGCTCGGCGGGGCGCGGCTGCATTTTGCCGAGCCCGTGGAGAGCGGAACGAAGGTCCGCCTCATCCTGGACCGCTTCGGCGCCTTCAGTGCCGCAGTGGTCTGGCAGAAGGGTCGCGGCATCGGCGTGCGCTTCACCGACGATCCCCAGCGCATCGCCGACCTCATCGGCGCGCGCCTGCCGCTCGACGTGACGAAAGCGGTGGCGTCGGCCTAACTCCGATAGTCGACGCGAAATCCCCCGCCACCGGGCTCGAGCCGGAAACGGCCCTCTGCGATTGCGTGCTGCCAGGCTGCGGTGCGGAGGACGCCGCCGAACGGGAAGAAGTGCAGCCCCGCGATTTCCTGCCGTCCCTCTGGCGCCGCCGCGAGCGCTCGCAATATCGGCTCCGGCCCCGTCTGCGTCACGAGATGGGCGATCGAAGCGGCGTCTGCTCCCAAGGCGCGCGCGGAAGGGCCGATGCCGCAGCGGAGCGCATAGGCGAGGAGCGTGCGCAGGCTCGCGGGTCCCGAGAGGCCGACGCGGACGGGAAGGTCGATGCCGCTCGCCCTGAGCCGTGCGATCCACGCAAGGATCGGCAAGGCCTCGAAGCAGAATTGCGTGACCAGATAGAGCCCTATGCCGCTCCCGCGCCCGAGCGCGACTTTGGCGCGGAGCGCTTCCCACAGCGCGCCGTTGCCGATCCGCGCGTGCTGCTCGGGGTATCCGGCGATGCCGGCGCGGAGAATGCCGCTCTTCTGCAGCAGGCCCGTGGCTAGCATTTCCAGGCTCGAGGGGTAGGGGCCCGCGGGCCTCGCGACGTCGCCTGCGATCGCCAACACCTGGCGGACGCCGGCTTCGCCCGCGAGGCGCTCGATGCAGTCGCGGAGTTGGGTGAAGCCCGTGAAGTTCCGCGCTCCCAAGTGGGGCACGGGATTAAATCCCGCGCGGGCGAGCCGCGCGGCGACGGCGATCACCTCGTGATAGCTCTCGCCGGGTAGATGATTGACGTAGACGTCGCTGCCTGCGTCGAGCCGATCGCGGTAGGCCTCGATGTCGGCGGGCCTTCGCGCGGCCGTCTCGAGCGAGGCGCCCGCGACGAGCGCCACGATGCGCCGGCGCTCTTCCTCGATGCCGGTCGCTGGCGGAGGAGGAGAGAGCGCCGCTCCTGGCATCGCCGTCAATCCCGCTTGCGGGAGATCACGTAGGATTCGTCGAAGAACCAGAGCCCGCCGTGCTTTTGCAGCACCTCGCGGGTCGCGTCGAGATAACGACGGTCGGCGATCACCTCGCCGAGGCGCTGGTCCTCGATCTGCGCGACATAGATCGCGGCGTTCCACGCCGCAAAGAGCGTCGAGGTCCCGATGGTGTCGCTGATCTCGCTCGGCAGCGTGTGCATGTCGTAGCGGAATACCGAGCGGCCGTCGGCGTAGGCATTGAAGTTGAGGTCGCGCCCGGCGCTGCCGAGCTCGGCTTTCGCGATCTTGAGGAGCTCGTGTCGGTCGGTCGTGAAGGGGTTCTCGTCGGGCCAGATCTTCTGGATGATCTCGAGCCCGGGGTCCCTGCCGTAGGAGTGGATGGTAAGGAGCCGTCCGCCTGGCGCGAGGCTGCGGGCGAGGGGCGCGATCACCTTGCGCGCCTTGAATTCCGCGGTGGCGCGGGCGCGGTAGGGCTGCGAGGCGATCACGAGATCGAAATCCGCGCGCGTGGCGCCGCGCTTCGGCAGCACGGAATCCAGCAGAAACTTGTGGTCCTCGCGGTAGATCACCAGCACCACCGGGC
This sequence comes from Allostellaceae bacterium, assembly GCA_035581425.1. GTDB lineage: Bacteria > Pseudomonadota > Alphaproteobacteria > ATCC43930 > CGMCC-115725 > DASZHJ01. The sequence continues at coordinate 30,882 of DATJVP010000063.1, forward strand.
GGTCGTAGACGGGATTGCCCGAGGTCTTGCTCATCCTCGCGCGCCAATGCCCGGAGAGGAAGGATTGGAGATCGAGGATCTGCTCCTCGAAATGGTGCGAGGTGTTGCCGGTGAGCGCGAGCTCATGCCAGACGAGGCTCGTCGCCGCCGTGACCGAGCCGGGCGCAAGCCACGGAGCCTCGGAGTAGTAGAGGTTCGTCATGACCAGCACGGTCGAGGGATGCTCGAAGAAACGGTCGGGCATCTTGTCGAGGCTCAGACGCACGTCCTCGAGGCTGATCTCCTTGCCGACGATGTAGTGCGGCATGGTCGGAAAGCGGTCGTGCATCGCGCGCATCACGCGCGCGAGCACGGTGCCGTCGCCGACGCCGGCGTCGAAGAGGCGGAGCGCGGGCGGGCGAGGGTGGACGTTCGCGAGCTCGAGCGCCACGCGCTGCGCCACTACCCATTTCTCGCTGCAGGTATTGACGAAGAGCAGATATTTCTGCCGGTTGTCGTAGAAACGGAATCCGGCCGCCGGGCTTGCAGGCGGCGGTGCCGCAGGCACGGGCGGGGCCGGCGGAGGCATCAGCACGCTCGCGCTCGAGTTCTCCGCAGGCGAATGCGAGGCCATATAGGCCTGGATGCGGTCGAAGGTGTCGGTGGTGATGCGCCCGCCGTATTTGAGACGGCTCACCAGCTTGCCGTCATTGATCGCGAGCCGGCCAAACGTCGACTCCGCAAGGCCCGCCCGGCGGCAGTAGTCGGAGATCTCGCGCAGCAGCGTCTCGGCGTTCACCCCTGGACCTCACGCTTTGTCTAGGGAGTCAACGCGCTCCTGCCCACTCCGTCAACCATAATACAGCCCATCGCAAAGGTGGGCAAAATAGTGGGCAATCTCCCACCAGAGTGGGAATGGCTGGCGGCGGATCTTCAGCATCCCAAGGTAGTCGGCAGCGGCTACGCAGCCTCGACGGCCTCGACGCGCAGGACCATGCCGCGGGTTCCGACGACGCGGACTGCGCGGCCCGCGGCGAGGTCGGGGCCGCTCAGCTGCCAGAGCGTGTCGCCGATGAAGACGCGGCCTTGCCCGTGCGAGATCGGTTCCGCGAGGACGAGGGTGCGCCCCACATATTGCGCGGCGCGGTCGTTGATGAGCTCGGGCCGCGTGGGGTGGCCGTGCTGGCGGAGCCGCGCTCGGATCGTCCAGGCCGGCCCGAGGAGCGCCAGCGAGAGTGCGCCGAAGCCGCCGAACTGAATCCAATCGTCGAGGCCGGGGATCGCCCAGACCGCGACCCCGACGATGACGGCGGCAATCCCGAACCAAATCAGCACGAAGGTCGCGGTGAAGGCCTCGACCGCGGCGAGGGCAAAGCCGAGCGCGAGCCAGATCCAATAGACCATGAGTGCTCTCCTGCGCCTTTCAGCCGCCGCCCCAGGGGCCAGGTGCGGGTGTCGCGTTGCCGTCGCTGCCGCGGACGGGTGCCTGTGGCGCAACCGCGCGCACACCGCCGCCTCCGCCGAAGACCTCTTTCACGATCTCGCCGACTCCGGAGACGGTGCCCGCGAGGCTCGCAAATTCCGTGGGGAGGATCAGGATCTTCTGGTTGGGCGAGGCGGCGAAGGATTGGAGCGCCTCGACGTATTT
>DATJVP010000064.1:0-24723 GCA_035581425.1 Allostellaceae bacterium
ATCTGCCATAGAGCCGCCGCAGCTGGTCGGCGCCCTTGCGGCCGACGCAGAGAATTTTGACGTCCTTGCCCTCGGCGCTCAGCGCATTGAAGCGCTCGCGGGCGAGGCGCACGATCGAGGAATTGAACGGGCCGCACAAGCCGCGCTCGGCGGTGCAGACGATGAGCAGATGCACCTGATTCCTGCCGGTGCCGGCGAGAAGCTTTGGCGCCGAGTCGCTGCCGGCGACCGCCGCCGCGATCGAGCCCAGCACCTTGCTCATGCGCTCGGCGTAAGGACGCGCCGCTTCCGCTGCGGCCTGCGCGCGGCGCAGCTTGGACGCCGCCACCATCTGCATGGCCTTGGTGATCTTCTGCGTCGCCTTGGTCGCGGCGATGCGGACGCGCATGTCCTTGAGCGAGGCCATCTCGGCTTAATACCTCAGGCGAAAGTCTTGGCGTAATCGTCGACGATGCCCTTGAGCTTGGCTTCGTCGCCGCTCGACAGGTCGCCGCTTTTGCGGATCGAATCGAGCAGATCGGCGTGCTTGGTGCGCAGCAGCGTCAGCAGGCCGTTCTCGAATTTACGCACCTGCGCGACCTCGAGCCTGTCGAGGTAGCCGTTGACGCCGGCCCAGATCACGGTCGCCTGCTCTTCCATCTTCAGCGGCGAGAACTGCGGCAGCTTCAAGAGTTCGGTCAACCGCGCGCCGCGATTGAGCAGGCGTTGCGTGGTGGCGTCGAGGTCGGAGCCGAACTGGGCGAAGGCCGCCATTTCGCGGTACTGCGCCAGCTCGCCCTTGATCTTGCCGGCGACCTTTTTCATCGCCTTGGTCTGCGCCGCGGAGCCGACGCGCGACACCGAGAGGCCGACGTTCACCGCCGGGCGGATGCCCTGATAGAACAGGTCGGTCTCGAGGAAGATCTGCCCGTCGGTGATGGAAATGACGTTGGTCGGGATATAAGCGGAGACGTCGTTGGCCTGCGTCTCGATCACCGGCAACGCGGTGAGCGAGCCGGCCTTGTTGGCGTCGTTCATCTTGGCGGCGCGCTCGAGCAGGCGCGAATGCAGGTAGAAGACGTCGCCGGGATAGGCTTCGCGGCCCGGCGGGCGGCGCAGCAACAGCGACATCTGCCGATATGCCACGGCCTGCTTGGAGAGGTCGTCATAGACGATGACGGCGTGCATGCCGTTGTCGCGGAAGAACTCGCCCATGGCGCAGCCGGTATAGGGCGCCAGGTATTGCAGCGGCGCCGGCTCCGAGGCCGTCGCGGCCACCACGATCGAATAGTCGAGCGCGCCGTAATCCTGCAACGTCTTGACGATCTGGGCCACGGTCGAGCGCTTCTGGCCGATCGCGACGTAGACGCAATAGAGCTTCTTCGACTCGTCGCTGCCCTTGTTGATCTCGCGCTGATTGATGAAGGCGTCGATCGCGACGGCGGTCTTGCCGGTCTGGCGGTCGCCGATGATGAGCTCGCGCTGACCGCGACCGATCGGTACCAGGGCGTCGATCGCCTTGAGGCCTGTCTGCACGGGCTCATGCACCGAGCGGCGCGGAATGATGCCCGGCGCCTTCACCTCGACGCGCGTGCGCTTTACGTCCGTGAGCGGACCCCTGCCGTCGATGGGATTTCCGAGCCCGTCGACGACGCGGCCGAGGAGCCCGCGGCCCACCGGCACATCCACGATGGCGCCGGTCCGCTTGACGGTGTCGCCCTCGCTGATGCCGCTATCCTCGCCGAAGATCACGACGCCGACGTTGTCGGTCTCGAGGTTGAGCGCCATGCCCCGCGTGCCGTTCGGGAACTCCACCATCTCGCCGGCCTGCACCTTGTCGAGGCCGTAGATGCGGGCGATGCCGTCGCCGACCGAGAGCACCTGGCCCACTTCGGCGACGTCCGCCTCGGTACCGAAGTCCGCGATCTGCTGCTTGAGGATGGCGGAGATTTCCGCCGCACGGATTTCCATTACTGAACCCCCTTCATCGCAAACTGCAGACGCGCGAGCTTGCTCTTGAGAGATGCGTCCACCATGCGTGAGCCGACCTTCACGACGAGGCCGCCGATGAGGCTCGGATCGATACGCAGGTCGACGGCGACCTTGCGGCCGACTGCCTTGCGAAGTTGCTCGTTGACGGCCTCGGTCTGGGCCGCGCTCAAGGGCCGCGCCGATGTGACTTCCGCTGTCACCTCGCCGCGCCGCGTCGCGAGCTCGTGCAGGTAGGCCGTAATCACGCCGGGCACGAGGAAGAGCCGCCGGTTGCGCGCGGCTACGCCCAGGAAGTTGCGCGTGACGGTCGAGAAGCCAGCCTTCTCCGCGATCGCCACCACGGCATTTCCCTGCTCGATGCGGCTCAGCACGGGGCTCCGAATCAGCCGCCGGAGATCGGCGCTGTCGTCGAGAAGAGAGCGGAGCTGACGCAGGTCGTTTGCGACCTCGTCGAGCGTCTTCTTCTCGTCCGCGAGCTCGAAGAGCGCCTTGGCATAGCGCTCGGCAAGGCCGGACACGGCTGTCGCTTCTGCTGCCACGTGAAAAGAACCCTCGGACTGCTGCCGACGAGAGCGCAGGCGCCGCCGTCGATTCCCTGAAACCTCCGCTTTTCCGGGGGTTTAGGCCAGGCGAGCCCCGGCTCTCGGCCCCCGCTGCCGAAAAGCGCGGCGGGTTTTAACACGGGGGGTCCGGGGGTGCAACTCGGGTAGAACCATGGGCGGCGCGGCTTTTTGCCCACTTTCCAGGTCTCGCTGGCAGGGCGGCGAGAGACCCGGCATGATCGCCGCTCGAGGTTCCAAATCCTGGGAACAGAGCCATGTCTCCGAAGTACTTTTTCCCGATCCTCGCGTGGTCGATGCTTGTTGCGGTGGCGCCGGCCACCGCCACACAGGCCGACTACCGGGCGGCAGAGGCGTCCCTCACCCCACATGCCGACGGCTATTCGATCGACGACGATCCGCACTCGCCCGAACTCTTGCGGGGGGTCTGGTCGGAGACTGCGGCTTACGCCGTCGAATTCCTGAACGCGCATCCGGACGCGACGGCGGCGGAGCTCGCTGCAGCGCTCGAGTCTCTCTCGCCGCGACAGCGGGTGTCGGCGGTGTCCCTGGCGCCTCGGACCTACCTCGTCGCCCCGGGGATCGATGAGATCGGGACGGTTTTCATCCTGCGGGCGCAAGGCGAGCACTACGGCGTCGCCTGGACGATTGGCGAGGCTGCCGCCCATCCGCCCGCGGGCTTCGAGCTACTGGCTGCGTGGTCTGCCGAGGCGGCGGCACTCAAATGTCGGACCTCCCTCCAAGCCTCGCCTGCCTATCCCTGCGGGCCGCTCACCGCAGAGATCGGCACTCTTCCGCCGGATCGCGACGGCAGCATGCGCTTCTACCTCGCGGGGACCTACGCGCAGGAGATGGGCTCCACGCTCGATGCACAGCTAAGCCTCTGGCGCTGGAACGGCGGGACCGCGACCCCAATCTTGGCCGGAAGCTATGAGTACACGCTCATCCAGGAACACGGCATCCGCGTCGTGGGCGATCTTCTGCGCATTGGGGTGAAGGACAGGTTCAAGACCTTCCTTGCCTGCGGCTCCTGCGAGGGCCGGCAGATGCTGTGGGCGATCCGCCTCGGTCCCGAGGGTGTTCAGGACCTCGGCCGCACCAGCCTTGTGCCCGATCTCGATTTGATCGACACGCTCTTCGACCGCCTCCTCGCGAACAAGCCCGCGGACGATCTCGCCGCGCCCGAGGCGATCGCGGTACTTCAGCGCAAGATCGAGCGGATGCGCGAGGAAGATTCACTGGAACCCGATCCTCCCGCGCTGGGCATGCTCGCGGGTTGGATTTCGAACTTCCATGTGGGGGTGGAGCGCGGTTGCTTCATCACCGACGCGACCGAGGCCCTGATCGTCACGATCGACCCGGTGCCGGGGTCACCGCGCGTCTTGTCCGTCGAGGACTATGGGGGCTCCGAATGTCCGCAGTAGGCGCCCCTCTCAGCGTACGGGCTTTCGTGCGATATCCATGACGCCGAGGCCGCGAGCATTCCAGAGCTGCTCGACCAATTTCTCGGATCCGTGCTGCAGCTTGAAATCCATCTCGGAGCGGTGGATCGGGACGAGGTTATAGAGATAGAGCGTCTCGCCGCCTGGAAGGGCGAGCTTCGGGAAGCCCTCGCCTAGGATCACCGGCGGCACGAGGAGCCAGCAGCACAGGGATGTATCGGCCGCGAAGGCGCGCGGCGGATCGCCGTTGGGGATCGTGTGATAGGGCCCGAGCCAGGTGCGATATCGATGCGGCAGACCCGCGAGCGTCTTGATCCAACGCAGCGGCCAATAATTCCGATCTTCCCTGATGTCCTCGTCGCTGAGCGGCCACTCCGGTGGCAGGCAAACCATGAGCTCGCCCCATCGCCGCTCCGGAATTTCTTTCGGCACCGTCATCGGCAGCCGGCTCATGCCGTGGCTGACGAGGACGAGGAAGTCGCGCCCGGTCCTCGGGGGATAGAGGTGCACGTCGATGTGTACGAACTCGGAGACGATCTCGTGCCAGACGGAGGACGCCTCTCCGAGGAACCGCGTGAGGTGCGCTTCGAGTTGCTTGCCGTGAGGCGAGCCGAATTCCGCCGGTTGCAATTCGGGGTTCTCGCGCCGGTGCCGATGGATCGGCGACCCCGAGGGGCTGCGCTCGTCCTTGCTCATGTGCTTGCCGTGCTCTTATGTGTACGCTTTCGCCACGATAGCGTCCGGCAATCGAGCGCTCAACCTCAACCGGATCACTTGGTCGCGAGGCGAGAGGATGGACCGTCGAATCCGGAGAGACGATGGGCTGCGCAAAGTCGGCTGGCTCGCGTATGCCCTCGCCGCCTTCTCCATTATTCCCATCATCGGCGTCGTGCTCGGAGCGATGTCGATTACCTGGGGCGTCAACACGCGAAAGGCGCGTGGAAACCGCTTGGCAGCCTTCGCCGCGCTGGGAGTCGCCATCTCGGTTGTCGCCACCGTCGTGCTCTATCGCGAGAGCGGCGGCACCGGGCTGATGCGCTGGCTCGAGCGGCACGATACCTTCGATCTCATACGCACGGGGGTCGCGCGGAGCGCGCTCGATCGTCTCGTGCCCGTTATAGAATTCTATAAGGCCAGATACGGCCATTATCCCGACACCCTCGAAGAGGTCGCGGAGAGCCTGCCCAAGGAAACCGACATCTTCATCACCGACCCCATGACCGTGCGCGCGGGGAGGATGCCCGCGAATTTCTTTTATCGGCGCATCGACCCCGATCACTACTACCTCCGGAGCGTCGGCCCCGACGGAATCCCCTTCACCGCCGACGACATCCTCCCCAGCATCGAAGTCCTCCCCGGCAGCGCCCTTGGCCTCATCAAGGAGCCGCCGACGCAGATTTAGGCCGCCGGCGACGGATTCTAGTTGCGTCGTTCCTGTTTTGTTCCTTACTGAAGGGCCGATGCTTTGAGGCTCGGAGCGGCAAGCACATTCGAGGGCGCGATGAGGGAGAACATTTCCAGAGAAGGAAGACTAGGGGCGTTTACATTTATTTTCGCAGCTGCGTCTTTCGTGCCCGCGGTCGGAATATTCCTCGGTGCGATTGCGGCTGTGTGGGGGGCCAACACCCGTAAGCGCGGTGGCTCGGTACTTGTCCTGCTTGGCGCGTTAGGGGCGGCGGTCTCGTTCTTCGTCGCGACGCAGGCCACTGGGCGCGCTATTCGCTTGGATCACTGCGCAGAAACCATCGAGCGAGAGTACGAAGACTTTATCGTCGAGTTTACGGAAGCGTGGTTGGAAGGTCTCGTCCTCGACATCGAGTTCTACCGGGTTCAGCACGGTTCCTATCCGGCCGATCTCTACGACCTTCATAGAGGCGACGGAAGTCCAATGACATTCGAGCTCATCGACCCGCGAACGATCGGATTCAGCAAGGAGATGAACGCATTCTTTTATCAGCGCGTTGACGACGATCACTACTATCTGCTCAGCATCGGACCAGAAGGCGAGCCCTTCACGGAAGACGACATTGTGCCGGACATTCATATCCTACCCGGCAGTCGCGCCGGGCTCTTGAATGCGCCCCAAAAGTCCCCCACTCAACGGAAACCATAGGGATCGAAATCCGCCTGCACGCGGGCGGCCGATGAACGGCTTGCCCCTCGTGATAACGCGGAGCCTCACAATTCGTCCACGCGATACAGTCAGGAGCGGATTCGGTTCACTGACCTCAGAGGAAACCATAGGGATCGACGTCCACCTGCACGCGGACGGTCGATGGCACCTTGACCGGCGCGAGCCAAGCGCGGAGCGCGGCTTGCACGTTGACGCCGCGCTCGGCCTTGAGAAGGAACCGTCGGCGATGGCGGCCGCGGAGCACCGCGAGCGGCGCGGGTGCCGGGCCAAGAATCTCGACGCCGCGGAGATGCGGCGCCGCGCGCGCGAAGGCGCGGGCGGCGAAGTCGACGGCTTCGTCGTCGGGTGCCGATAGAATCAGCGCGGCGAGGCGGCCGTAGGGGGGCCAGCCGTGGCGGCGGCGCTCCTCGGACTCCGCGGCGAGGAAACGATCGCGGTCGTTGGCGACGAGCGCGCGCATCACGGGATGTTCGGGCATGTAAGTCTGGAGGAAGACCTGGCCCGGCCGCTCCGCACGCCCCGCGCGACCCGCGACTTGGTGCAGGAGCTGGAAGGTGCGCTCGGCCGCGCGGAGATCGCCGCCGCCAAGACCGAGATCGGCATCGACCACGCCCACTAGCGTCAACAGCGGGAAGTGATGCCCCTTCGCCATTACTTGCGTCCCGATGAGCACGTCAATCGCATGCTCCTCGACTCCGCGCACGAGCTCCGCAACCGCGCGCGGCCCCGTCAGCGTGTCGCTCGCGACGACCGCGAGGCGCGCCTTCGGAAAACGACCGGTCACTTCCTCGGCGAGACGCTCGACGCCGGGGCCGCAGGGCGCGAGGCTGCCGGTCTCGCCGCAGGCGGGGCAATATTCCGGCACCGGCTCCAGATGGCCGCAGTGATGGCATTGGAGCTGCCGCACGAAACGATGCTCGACGAGCCAGCTCGTGCAGTTCGGACATTGGAAGCGATGCCCGCAGGTCCGGCAGAGCGTGAGCGGCGCGTAGCCCCGGCGATTGAGGAAGAGCATCGCTTGCTCGCCCGCCTCCAACGTCGCTGTCAGCGCCGCCACGAGAGGCGTGGCGAGGAAGCACTGGCGCTCGAGCTTCTGCTTGCGCATGTCGATCGCCTGCACTTCCGGTATTTGCGCAAGGCCGTGCCGTTCGGGTAGGTGCAAGCGGCGATAGCGTCCCTGCTCGACGTTGACGACGGTCTCGAGCGAGGGTGTGGCCGAGACCAGCACGACGGGAAACTTCGCGAGCGAGCCCCGCACCACGCCCATGTCGCGGGCGTGATAGATGACGCCGTCCTCCTGCTTGAAGGAGACGTCGTGCTCTTCGTCGACGACGAGGAGGCCGAGATCGGGAAACGGCAGGAAGAGAGCGGAGCGCGCACCGACCACGACGGGAATGCGGCCCTCGGCGATGCTGCGCCAGGTGTGTCGCCGCTCTGCTTGGCTCAGATCGGAATGCCACTGCGCGGGCTCGACGCCGAAGCGTCGGCGGAAGCGCTCGAGCCACTGCACGCCGAGGGCGATCTCCGGTAGCAGCACCAGCGCCTGGCGGCCGGCCTCGAGCGCCGCCGCGATTGCCTGGAAATAGACTTCCGTCTTGCCGGAGCCTGTGACGCCATCGAGGAGCGTCACGGAGAAATCGCGCGAGCGAACGGCCTCCGCAAGCGTCGCCGCAGCCGCCGCCTGCTCCCGCGAGAGCGCGAGGCCGTCGCGCCGCCAATCCGGCGGCTCCGCCTCGAGGCGGAGCGCCATCGGCACCCGCTCCAGGAGCCCGAATCGCTCCAAGGCCTGGATGACGCCGGTACCGCATCCCGCGAGTCGCGCGAGTTCCTTCGCGGGGAGCGGCGGGGCACCGCTCGCGGCTTCGAGGACGCGCCGGCGCATCAACGTGAGCGTGCCCGCCTCCTCTGAGTCGAGGCGCGCGCGGCCCTCCCTGCTGATCGTCCAGCCCAAGGAAAGGCGCGGGGGCTGCAGCGCTTCGCTCACGCTCATGGCCATGCGCAGCACCGCGCCCGGCGGTGCCAGCGTGTAGCCCGCGACCCAGTCGACGAAGCGGCGCAATTCCCGCGGCATTGGCGGCGCCTCGAGCTTCTCCGCCACCGCCCTCAGCTTCGCCTCGGCGACCTCGCCTACCGGCGTGTCCCAGACGACGCCGATCTGCGCGCGTGAGCCCAGCGGCACCGCGACGAAATCGCCGGGCGCGAGCACCATTCCCTCGGGCGCGCGATAATCGTAGGCGCCTTCGAGCGGAAGCGGCAACAGCACTGACACACGCCGAGCGAGCGCCGGAGCGCGCGATGGCGCGGCTGCGGAACTGGCGTGGCGCTCGGACATGGGATAGACTTTTAGTCGGAATTGAGGGGCGGTGCCAGCAAGCGCCGTCCGCGAGCGAAGGCTGGCGCACTTTCGTCATTTTCGCACGGAGAGCGACGCGCGCATGAAGTTCTTTATCGACACCGCCGACCTCGCGGAGATCCGCGATCTCGCCGCCACCGGCCTCGTCGACGGTGTCACCACCAACCCTTCGCTCGTCGCGAAGACCGGCCGCAACTTCCTCGAGGTCGTCCGCGAGATCTGCCAGGTCGTCCCTGGCCCGGTAAGCGCGGAGGTGACGGCGACGGAGACGGCGGCAATGCTCGCGGAGGGCCGCAAGCTCGCGGCGATCGCGCCCAACGTCACGGTCAAGGTGCCGCTCACGCCCAACGGGCTCAAGGCCTGCAAGGCGCTCTCGAGCGAAGGCACGATGGTGAACGTGACGCTCTGCTTCTCGGCGGCGCAGGCGATCCTCGCGGCGAAAGCGGGTGCGAGCTTCGTTTCGCCCTTCGTGGGCCGGCTCGACGACGTCGGTGCCACGGGCATGAGCCTTATTGCGGAGATCGTCGCGATCTACCGCCAATATCCCGCCTTCAAGACCGAGGTCCTGGTGGCCTCCGTGCGCCATCCGCTGCACGTGATCGATGCGGCGAAGCTCGGCGCGCATGTCGCGACGCTCCCGCCCAATGTGCTGCGGCAGATGTTCGCGCATCCCCTGACCGACAAGGGGCTGCAATCCTTCCTCGCGGACTGGGCCAAGACAGGGCAGTCCATTCTCGGAAACGAGAAGAAACTCGGCGCCGCGGCGGAGTAAGTCTTGGACCGGCCAAAAGACAAACCCGCCCTTCCCGCTCCGGCCAAGCACGCGGGGGCGGCGGAGCTCGGGGTCGCGGAAGTCGTCTCCTATCTGCGCCAGCATCCGGCTTTCCTCGCGGAGCATCCGGACCTGCTGCACGTGTTGACGCCGCCGGCGCAGCAGCGCGGCGCAGGCGTTCTCGATATGCAGCACTTCATGCTGCAACGCCTGCAGACGGAGATCGCGCGGCTCAAGAACCAGCAGCGGGCGCTGATCTCGACGAGCCGCGCCAATCTCGCGAGCCAGTCGCGCATCCACCAGGCGGTGCTGACGCTGCTCGCAGCACCGAGCTTCGAGCACCTGATCCAGATCGTCACCACGGATTTCGCCGTGCTCCTCGACGCCGACGTGATCACGCTCGCGGTCGAGTCCACCGCCTGCGGGCAGACGCAGCTCCCAGTACGCGGCATCCAGCTCCTGGAGCGCGGCACGGTAGAGCAGCTGTTCGGCGCGGACCGCGAGGTGCTGCTGCTGACAGAGACCGAGGGCGATCCCGCGATCTTCGGGAGCGGCGCCGGCCTCGTGCGCTCGGCGGCATTGCTGCGCCTCAAGGTGAGCCCGGAAGCGCCGGCCGGACTCCTCGCCATCGGCGCGCGCAGGACGGGCAAATTCCACGCGGGCCAGGGTACGGAACTTCTGGGCTTCCTCGCCAAGAGCCTCGCCGTCGTCATCGCGGGATGGCTCGACCTGCCCGCCTGACACCGCTCACGCGCTTCGCGGCGGCGCCAGATCTTGCCTCCGCCATCTCCGATTGGCAGAGCTGGCTCCAGAGCGAGCGTCGGGCATCGCCACACACGCTCTCCAACTACGGCCGCGATCTCACGGGATTTCTCGATTTCCTGCGCGAGCATCTCGGCGTGCTTCCCGATCTCGCTGCGCTCGGGTCGCTGAAGCCCGCGGACTTCCGCGCCTTCCTCGCGGCGCGCTCGAATGCCGGCATCGGGCGGAGCTCGCTCGCGCGAGGGCTTTCAACGCTCCGCGGCTTCTTCCGCTTCCTCGACCGGCGCGGGCTCGCCGCCAATGCGGCACTCGCGGCTGTCAGGACGCCGAAGCTCCCGAAGACCGTGCCGAAGCCGCTCACGGTGGAGGATGCAGGTCTAGCGCTCGACCGCATCGCCGCGCTCGCGGAGGACCCGTGGATCGGCAAGCGCGACCTCGCGATCCTTACCCTCCTCTACGGCTGCGGCTTGCGGCTATCGGAGGCGCTGAACCTCACCCGGGCCAAGGCGCCGCTAGAGCCGGGCATGCTCGCGGTCACAGGCAAGGGACGCAAAACGCGCACGGTGCCGGTGCTCCCCGCGGTTAGCGCGGCCATTGCGGATTACCTCGCGCTTTGTCCCTACCCCCTCGGACCCAAGGCGCCGCTCTTCGTGGGCGCGCGGGGCGGACCGCTCAATCCACGCCTCGTGCAGCGGCAGATGCAGCGCCTGCGCGGGCTGCTGGACCTGCCGGAAACCGCGACACCGCACGCGCTCCGGCACAGCTTCGCGACGCATCTCCTTGCTGGCGGCGGCGATCTCCGTACCATCCAGGAGCTCCTGGGCCACGCGAGCCTCTCCACCACCCAGCGCTACACTGCGGTCGATGCCGAGCGCCTCCTCGGCATCTATGACCGCGCCCACCCCCGTGCCAAGGCCAAGGCCTAGCGGGCGCAAGAAACGGGTTGTGGGCGCGGGTCCCCGCGGCAAAAGTGGCGGCCCCGAGCGACATCGCCCCGAGCCCATCATGAGCACCGCCCTTGCCCTATCGGAAGACCCGAGCAACGACCCCGTAAGCGCCGCGATCGAATATCTCGTGCGCCATTACCGCGAGCACCCAAGCCTCGATAGGCTCGCGGCGGAAGTGGGCATGAGCCCGCATCACTTTCAGCGCACCTTCAAGCGCTGGACCGGGATCAGCCCGAAGCGCTTCGAGCAATACCTCACGCTTGGCGATGCGAAGCGCCGGCTCGGCGATGCCCGGAGCCTGCTCGACGCCGCCTATGCGGTGGGACTCTCCGGCCCGAGCCGGCTGCACGATCTCTTCGTCGCCTGCGAGGCCGTGACGCCCGGCGACTACAAGGCCCGCGGCCGCGGCCTGCGCATCCACTATGCCTTCCATGACAGCCCTTTTGGCCGCACCGTCATCGGAACGACCGAGCGCGGCCTGTGCCATCTCTCCTTCGTCGTCGACGGCGACGAGAAGGGCGCGCTCAAGACCTTCACCCGCTACTGGCCTGAGGCCGAGCGCATCTACGACGCCGAAGCCACCGCCGAGACCGCGCGGCGCGCCTTCCGCTTCGCCCTCGCCCAACCCGGCGAGGTTCCGCGCCTGCTGCTCCGCGGCACCAATTTCGAGATCAAAGTCTGGGAAGCGCTGCTGCGCATTCCCTTGGGCGAAGTCGCGAGCTACGGCCAAGTGGCACAGGCGATCGGCGAGCCCAAAGCCTTCCGCGCCGTCGGCCGCGCCGTCGGCTCCAACCCGATCTCGCTCCTGATTCCGTGTCATCGGGTGATTCTGCAATCCGGCGTCGTGCACAACTACGGCTGGGGCGTGGAGCGCAAAAAGGTCCTCCTCGCGATGGAGAGGGCGCGGAGCGAGGAGGTCGCGTAACCTGCGCGCCGTTTCGTTCTCGACCTGCGGGACGCGCGGCGCGATGTGCCGTCGCTTTGGCAGAATTCCCTAGATGTGTATCGCTCGCTTCGTGACCGCGAGGGCGGCTTCCTTGACGGCTTCGGGGAGGGTCGGGTGGGCGTGGCAGGTGCGGGCGATGTCCTCGGAGGAGGCGCCAAACTCCATCGCGAGCGCGGCCTCCGCGATCATGGTGCCGGCATCGGCGCCGATGATGTGCACGCCGAGGACACGGTCTGTCACGGCATCCGCGAGGATCTTCACAAAGCCCTCGGTGTCGCCGTTGCAGCGCGCGCGGGCGTTGGCGGTGAAGGGGAATTTGCCGATGGCATACGCCACGCCTGCGGCCTTCAAATCCTCCTCGGATTTGCCGACGGAGGCGACCTCGGGCTGCGTATAGACCACGGCGGGGATCGCGTCGTAGTCGATATGCGGCTTTTGCCCCGCGATGATCTCCGCAACCGCGGAGCCTTCCTCCTCGGCCTTGTGCGCAAGCATGGGGCCCGCGATCACGTCACCGATCGCAAAGATGCCGGGGACATTGGTGCGGAATTGTCCATCGACCCGCACGCGCTTCTTCTCGTCGAGCGCTACGCCCGCGGACTCCAGGCCTAGCCCATCGGTGTAGGGACGCCGCCCCACCGAGACCAGCACGGCGTCGGCCGCGATCTCCTCTCCCGCTCCGCCTTGCGCAGGCTCGAGCGCGAGCGTCACGGATTTGCCGCTCGCTTTTGCGCTCGCCACCTTGGTGCCCAGCCGGAAGGTGAACCCCTGCTTCTGAAGGGTGCGCTGCAAATGCCGCGCGACCTCGGCGTCCATGCCGGGGCAGATGCGGTCGAGGAACTCGACGACCGTCACTTCGGAACCCAGCCGCCCCCAGACCGAGCCGAGCTCGAGCCCGATATAGCCTGCCCCGATCACGACGAGACGCTTCGGCACGGAGTCCAGAACGAGCGCGCCGGTCGAAGAGACGATGCGCTTCTCGTCGATCTCAATCCCCGGAAGCCGCACCACATCGGAGCCCGTCGCGATGACGATCGCCTTCGCCTGAAGCGTGTCGCTCTTGCCGCCGCCGGAAGCGACCTCGACGGCATTGGGCCCCGCAATCCGGCCTGCGCCCTTGATCCAGGTGACCTTGTTCTTCCGGAAGAGATATTCGACGCCGCGGACGTTCTCGCCGACGACCTTGTCCTTGCGCGCGAGCATGGTTGCGAGGTCGAGCCCGACTTTGCTGACGGTGACGCCGTGCGCCGCGAGCGCGTGCTGCGTCTCCACGTATCGCTCCGAGGATTGCAGCAGCGCCTTCGAGGGGATGCAGCCGATGTTGAGGCAGGTACCGCCGAGCGTCGAGCGCATCTCGACGCAGGCCGTCCTCATTCCCAGTTGCGCCGCGCGGATCGCCGCGACGTATCCGCCGGGACCGCCTCCGATGACGACGACGTCGTAGCTCTCGGCCATGGCTCCCTCGCTACATGTCGACGAGGAGCCGCTCGGGATCCTCGATGCATTCCTTGACGCGCACCAGGAAGGTCACGGCCTCGCGGCCGTCGACGATGCGGTGGTCGTAGGAAAGCGCAAGGTACATCATCGGCCGCGCCTCGATCTTGCCGCCGATCACCACCGGACGTTGCTGGATCTTGTGCATGCCGAGGATGCCCGACTGCGGCGGGTTCAGGATCGGCGTCGACATCAGCGAGCCGTAGATGCCGCCGTTCGAGATCGTGAAGGTGCCGCCGGAGAGATCGTCGATGGTGAGCTTCCCGTCGCGCGCCTTGCGGCCGAGCTCGGCGATCGCCTTCTCGATCTCCGCGAAGCCCATGCGGTCGGCATCGCGCATCACCGGCACCACGAGGCCCTGCTCCGTGCCGACGGCGACGCCGATGTCGTAGTGGTTCTTGTAGACGATCTCGTCGCCGTCGATCTCGCCGTTGACGGCGGGGATTTCCTTGAGCGCGACGATCGAGGCCTTGACGAAGAAGGACATGAAGCCGAGGCGGACGCCGTGCTTCTTCTCGAAATTGTCGCGGTACTTATCACGCAGCGCCATGACCGCGCTCATGTCCGCTTCGTTGAAGGTCGTGAGCATGGCGGCAGTGTTCTGCGCCTGCTTCAAGCGCTCGGCGATGCGCTTGCGGAGCCGCGTCATCCGCACGCGCTCCTCGCGCGCGCCGGCGGCGCGCGGCGGAGGCGGCGCCGCGGGCTTCGCGGCTGCCGGCGCGCTCTGCTCTTTCGCCATCAGCACGTCGCCCTTGGTGATGCGCCCGTCCTTGCCGGTCGCGACGATCTCGCTCGGCGCCATGCCGCTTTCCGCCATGAGCTTCCGCGCGGCCGGACCCGAGCGCTCAGCCATGCTCGGTGTCGCCTGCGCAGCAGGCGGCGGCGGAGCCGGCGACGCAGCGGCCGCGGGCTTTGCCGCAGCAGGCTTCGCGGGCGCAGGCTTCACGGCGCCCACTCCGTCACCGATCACGCCGAGCACACCGCCGACGGCGACGTTCGTCCCCTCGGGCACCCGGATCTCCGCGAGCACGCCAGGCGCCGTCGCGTTCACTTCGAGCGTCACCTTGTCGGTCTCGAGCTCGACCAGGGGATCGTCGATCGCCACGGCCTCGCCGGGCTTCTTGAGCCAGCGCGCGACGGTTGCCTCGGTCACGGATTCGCCGAGCGCAGGTACCTTGATCTCGGTCGCCATGGGATCCCCCGTCGCGCTGTCTCAGGTCGGAGCGAGCGCACCGTCGACGAGCTTCTTCTGCTCGGCGAGGTGGCGGCTAAAGAGGCCGGTTGCGGTCGCGGCGGAGGCCGCGCGGCCGACGTAGCGCGGGCGCTTCGCGGCGATGTCGAGGCCCGCGAGGACTTGCTCCAGGCGCCGGTCGACGAAGCTCCAGGCGCCCATGTTCTCGGGCTCCTCCTGGCACCACACGAACTCGGCGTTCCGATAGCGGGCGACCGCCTTGCCGAGCGCGTTGAAGGGGAAGGGATAGAGCTGCTCGATGCGGAGGATGGCGATGTCCTTGATCTCGCGCTCCCGCCGCGCCTTCAGGAGGTCGTAATAGACCTTGCCGCTGCAGAGCACGACGCGGCGGATCCGGTCGTCGGGGCCCAGCGTATCCATTTCCTCGAAGATCCGGTGGAAGGAGCTGCCGGGCCCCATCTCCGCGAGGCTCGAGGCGGCCTCCGGCGCGCGCAGCAGCGACTTCGGCGTCACGATCACCAGGGGCTTGCGGAAATTGCGCCGCATCTGCCGTCGGAGCGCGTGGAAATAGTTTGCGGAAGTCGTGAGATTGCACACCTGGAGATTGTCTTCGCCGCTGAGCTGGAGATAGCGCTCCAGCCGCGCGGAGGAATGCTCCGGCCCTTGTCCTTCGTAGCCGTGCGGCAGCAGCATAACGAGCCCCGACATGCGCAGCCACTTCGCCTCTCCCGCGGCGATGAACTGGTCGATGATGACCTGGGCGCCGTTAGCGAAGTCCCCGAACTGCGCCTCCCAGAGGATGAGCGCGTGCGGCTCGGCGAGGCTGTAGCCGTACTCGAAGCCCAGCACCGCCGCTTCCGAGAGCGGGCTGTCGATCACTTCGAACTGCGCCTGGCCCTGTCGCACGTGTTGGAGCGGCACGTAGCGCTCCTCGGTTTCCTGGTCGACGAGGACGGCGTGGCGCTGCGAGAAGGTGCCGCGGCCGCAATCCTGCCCGGACAAGCGCACGAAGGTACCCTCCGCGAGGAGCGTGCCGAAGGCGAGCGCTTCGCCTGTCGCCCAGTCGATCCCGGCGCCGGTCTCGATCGCCTTCCGCTTCTGCTCGAGTTGGCGCGCGAGCTTGCGGTTGAGATTGAACTTCTCGGGCACCTGGCACAGCGCCAAGCCTACTTCCTTGAGCGTCTCCAGCGACACGTCGGTCTTGCCGCGGCGGTCGTCGTTGGTCGCGACCTCGAGCCCCGTCCAGGCGCCCTCGAGCCAGTCGGCCTTGTTCGGGCGATAGGTCTTGGCCGCCTCGAACTGCCGCTCGAGCTCGGCCTGGAACTCCGTCACCATCGCCTCCGCCTCGTCCTTGCTGACGATTCCTTCGCGGACGAGACGCTCGGCGTAGATCTCGCGCGTCGTCGGATGGGTCTCGATCGCGCGGTACATGAGCGGCTGGGTGAAGGCGGGCTCGTCCGCCTCGTTGTGGCCGTGGCGGCGGTAGCAGAAGATGTCGACCACCACGTCCACCTTGAAGCGCGCGCGGAACTCCGTCGCGATCCGCGCGACATGCACCGCGGCTTCAGCATCATCGCCGTTGACGTGGAAGATCGGAGCCTGCACGCCCTTCGCGACATCCGAGGGATAGGGGCCGGAGCGTGCGTAGGAGGGGCTCGTGGTGAAGCCGATCTGGTTGTTCACGATGAAGTGGATGGTGCCGCCGGTCTTGTAGCCATTGAGCTCCGAGAGCATCAGCGATTCCGGCACCAGCCCCTGCCCTGCGAAGGCAGCGTCGCCATGCATCAGCAGGCCGACGACGTTGTCGCCTGCGGCATCGTCGCGCTGGCGCTGCTTCGCGCGGACCTTGCCGAGCACGACGGGGTCGACGGCTTCGAGATGCGAGGGGTTCGCCGTCAGCGACATGTGCACGACGTGGCCGTCGAAATCGCGGTCCGTCGAGGTGCCGAGATGATATTTCACGTCGCCCGAGCCCTGAACGTCCTCGGGATTGGCGGGATGGCCCTGGAACTCCGAGAAGAGCGCGGCATAGGGCTTCAGCATCATGTTCGTGAGCACGTTGAGCCGGCCGCGATGCGGCATGCCGATCACGAGCTCCTTCATGCCGAGCTGGCCGCCGCGCTTCAGCACCTGCTCCAGCGACGGGATGAGCGCCTCGCCGCCGTCGAGGCCGAAGCGCTTGGTGCCGGTATAGCGCTTGTCGAGGAAGCGTTCGAAGACCTCGGCGACAATGAGGCGTTTCAGGATCGCGCGCTTGCCCTCGGGCGTGAACTCCGTGCGGTTGCGCTCGGTCTCGATGCGCTCCTGGATCCAGGCTTTCTGGTCGGGGTCCTGGATGTGCATGTACTCGATGCCGATGGTGCCGCAATAGGTCGCGCGCATATGCGCCATGATCTCGCGGAGCGTCGGGCGGTCGAGGCCGGGGACGTTCGCGACGAAGATCGGGCGGTCGTAATCGGCCTCGGTAAAGCCGTAGGTCGCGGGATGGAGCTCCGGATGCGGCTCGATCTTCACGAGTCCCAGCGGATCGAGGTTCGCCTCCAGATGGCCGCGCACGCGGTAAGAGCGGATGAGCTGGAGCGCGCGGATCGAATCGACCGCCGCTCGGCGAATGTCCTCGAGGCCCGCCGGCGCCGCCTCGGCGGTCGCGACGGCATGACCGTTCCCCTCGGCCGCATGGCCGTTGGCGATGATGCGGCCGAGATCCCGGCCCCAGGCCGGCCCCTCGACCTCCTTCGTCACGGCGGGCGGCGAGTCCGCGAGCTCCGCAAAAAAGCGCCGCCAGCTCTCGTCGACCCCCGCGGGGTCGTGGAGATAGCGCGCATAAAGCTCGGCGATGAAGGCGGCATTGCTGCCGTAGAGGAAGCTATTGGGATCGATCTCGGACATGGCCATTTCCCGGCCGCGGACGGCGCGGCGCGCCCCAACAAGATGGGGACGAAAGGTTACAAAACCTAGACCAGCGCTCTATGCAACGCCCGCATGCCCGAGCCGGGTAGCTGCTCAGGATTTAGGCGCTTCGGCCAGCAGTTTCTTGGTGACGTCGAGGAGCCCGCGCACGGCGCCGACGGACTTGTCGAAGGCGGATTTCTCCTCGGCGTTGAGCGAGATCTCCACGATCCGCTCGACGCCCTCGGTGCCGATCACGACGGGGACGCCGACATAGAGGTCCCTGACCCCGTATTGGCCGGTGAGCCAAGCCGCGCAGGGCAGTACCCGCCGCCGGTCGAGGAGGTAGGACTCCGCCATCGCGATCGCGGAGGAGGCGGGCGCATAGAAGGCCGAGCCGGTCTTGAGGAGATTGACGATCTCGCCGCCGCCGTTCCGCGTGCGATCGATGATCTTGTCGAGGCGCTCCTGCGTGGTCCACCCCATCTTCACGAGATCGGGGAGCGGGATGCCCGCCACCGTCGAGTAGCGCGCGAGCGGTACCATGCTGTCGCCGTGCCCACCCAGCACGAAGGCCGTCACGTCCTCGACGGACACCTTGAACTCATCCGCGAGGAAATAGCGGAAGCGCGCGCTGTCGAGGACACCGGCCATGCCGACCACGCGGTGATGCGGCAGGCCCGAGGCCTCGCGCATCACCCAGACCATCACGTCGAGCGGATTGGTGATGGTGATGACGAAGGCGTTCGGGCAATACTGCTTGATCGCGGCACCGACGGAATTGACGACCTTCGCGTTGATGCCGATGAGGTCGTCGCGGCTCATGCCGGGCTTGCGCGGAACGCCCGCGGTCACGATCACGACATCGGCCCCAGCGATCGAGGCATAGTCGTTGGTGCCGGCGAAATGCGCGTCGAAGCCCTCGACCGGCGAGAGCTGGATCAGGTCGAGCGACTTGCCCTGCGGGACGCCCTCGACGATGTCGAAGAGCACGACGTCGCCCAAGTGCTTGAGCCCGGCGAGGAGAGCGAGCGTGCCGCCGATCTGACCGGCGCCGACCAACGCGATCTTGCTGCGTGCCATCAGCGAAACCCTTTTGCGAGGCGGGGAAAAGCGCGGGGGTCTTACCCCGATTCTATCGGAGGAGCAAGGGGGCGCCCGTTACTCCCGAACGAAGGAGTTGTACTCCGCGCTCTGCATCTCCACGAGACGCGAGGCGGCGCGGCGGAATTCGAAGGCGCCGTCGCCCTCGCGATAAATCCGGTTCGGCGGCACCGCCGCCGATGCCACGAGATGCCCATGCGCCTCGTAGAGCGTGTCGATGAAGATACTGAGCCGCTTTGCCTCGTTGCGCCGCTCCGGGCTGAGCTCGGGAATGCCATCGACGAAGAAGGTATGGAAACGCCGGCAGAGTGCCAGATAATCCGCGGGGCCGAGGGGCTGGTCGCAGAGCTCCCCGAAGGTGAACCATGCCACGTCCTTGGCGGCACGCGGCACGACGACGAGACGGTTCTGCACCAGGAGTGTCGTGCTGCTCGCCGATGCACTATCGGTGAGATCGGCGAAGGCGCGCTCGAGCGCGCGGTAGGCGCTATCGTCTGCGGGGACGAAATAGACCTGGCGGCCCTCGAGGCGCGCCAGGCGATAGTCGCGGCCGGCGTCGAGCTCGAGCACGTCGAGCTTCTTCTTCAAGAGCTCTATGAAGGGCACGAAGCGCTCGCGCTGAAGCCCGTCCTTGTAGAGGTCGTCGGGCGCGCGGTTCGAGGTTGCGACGACCACCACGCCCTCGGCAAAGAGCGCCTCGAAGAGCCGGCCCAGGATCATCGCGTCCGCGATATCCGTCACGTGGAACTCGTCGAAGCAGAGAAGCGTCGCACCCTGGGCGATGTCCTTGGCGACGCCGCCGATCGCATCGCCCTTCTCGCGGCGGCGCTGGTGCAGGCGGTCGTGCACCTCCTGCATGAAGGCATAGAAATGGACACGGCGCTTCTTCGCGACGGGCGCGGTCGCGAAGAACATGTCCATGACCATGGTCTTGCCCCGGCCGACCGCGCCGAAGATGTAGAGCCCCATCGGCGGCGCCTCCGCCGCGTGACCAAGGCCGAGCCGCGCGCGCCAGCCATGCGCACCATTATTGGGCTTGTAGCTGAGGAGCGCACGCCAGAGGCTCTGCAGCTTCTCGACCGCGTGCTCCTGCGCGGTATCCGGCCGAAGCGTGCCAGCGGCACGTCGCGTGCGATAGACCGACATCGGCCCATCGACGACGATATCCTCTGGGGTCTCGGCGGAAGGTGCGGTGAGGGGCGGTGGCGTCATCGGGGCGGCAGTCATATCGAAAATCGGCGCGGAGTGCAAAAGTCCCTGAATTTCCCTCTCCCCAATCAGGGAGAGGGTCAGGGGGAGGGGTCTAGCGCTCCGAGGTTAAGATTTCTTTCTCGGCCCTTTGGCCGCCCCCTCAACTAGCCTCTCCGCGTAGGGGAGAGGGATTTTTCAGGCTTACCTTCCTCCGCCCACACGCAGGATCGCCGCGGTGATGTAGGAGGCAGCGTCCGACAGCAGGAAGAGCACGGCCTCCGCGACCTCCTCCGCCTCGCCGGCGCGGCCGAGCGGGACGCTGGGGGCGAGCTTCGCAACGCGATTCTCGATGCCGGAGGAGGCGTGCAGTTCGGTGTCGATCAGGCCGGGCTGCACGGAGTTGACGCGAATCCCCTCACCCGCGACCTCTCGTGCGAGGCCGATGGTCATGCTGTCGATGGCGCCTTTGGACGCGGCGTACCAGACCCATTCGCCGGGGCCGCCCAAGGTCGCGGCGCCGGAGGAGATGTTGACGATGGCGCCGCCCTTGCCGCCATGCGCACGAGACATCCGCTTCACCGCCTCGCGCGCGCAAAGGAAGGCGCCGAGGATGTTGAGGTCGAAGACGGCCTCGAGCGTCGCGGTCGAGACCGCATCGAGCCGGCTCGCACGTCCCGTCGTGCCGGCGTTGTTGACGAGACCCGTAATCGGTCCCAGTCGGCGCTCGGCCTCCGCGAAGAGCCGGACGACCTCTGCCTCCTTCGCGACGTCGCCTTGGATCGCGACGGCGCGGCGCCCGTTGCGCTCGATATCCGCGACGACGCGAGCCGCGGCCTCGGCATCGCGGGCATAATTGACCGCGACGTCCCAGCCCTCGGCCCCCGCTAGCCGCGCGACCGCCGCGCCGATCCCGCGGCTTCCTCCGGTAACGAGGAGGACGCTGCTCATTCCGCGGCTGGCCTCCGCTCGCGCGCGTAGCGCACGAGACAGTCGTCGGGAAGCGGCTCGATCGGCGTGAAGTCGCGGTTTGCGATGTGCGTGGGACGCTTGAAGCGGCGGATCGCGTTGTCTGAGCGATTGAGCGAGAGGTAGACGATCCAGCGCGACCACGGTGTCAGGTTCGAGCCCGAGGCGTGCACGATATTGCAATGAAAGAGCAGCGCCGAGCCCGCTGGGCCCTTGGGCGCCACGATCCCGCCCTCGGCGACGAGCCGCGTGATGGTCTCGTTGTCGACCGTCCAGAGCGGATAGCTCGTGGTCGTGACGTCGTGACCTGCGGGAAGCTTGCCGCGACGATGGCTCCTGGGGATGAACATGAGGGGCCCGTTGAACTCGTTCGCTTCCGCGAGGAAGAGCGCGATATTCATCGCCCTGGGCGCGGGCATCTCATCGTCCTCGAACCAGGTGCCGTAGTCCTGGTGCCATTGCCAGACCGCGCCGTCGAACGCCGCCTTCGCGTTGATCTTGAACTGGTGCATGTAGAGCTTGTCGGAACCCAGGAGCTGCATGCCCGGCTCGACGAGCCGCGGATGGCGCGCGAGGCGCGCAAAGGCCTCGTTCCAGGTCTGGACGTAGAAGGCCGTGCGCGGCGACGCCGTCCCCTTCTCGCGCACGACCTCCGGCCGCTGCTGCGCGAACATGGCGGGGACCTCGGCGTTGAGCGTCCCAATCTCCTCCGCCGTGAAGAGGTTGGGCAGGAGCAGATAGCCCTGCTCGTCGAATTCCGCGATCTGCGCCGGCGTGAGCTTCATGGCGGTCTCCCTGGCAAAAAACGCCAGTCTAGACTATGACCGAGACGGGCGCCCCATGCCATAGGTTCGGAGGAGAGGCCGCGATGAACGAAGACACCTTCAACATGGAAATCCGCAAATTTCTGAAGGAGGTCGGCGTCACCTCCCAGCGCGAGATCGAGGTCGCCGCGCGCAAGGCCATTGCGGCCGGAAAGCTCAAGAACCACGCGAAGCTCAAGGCGACCATGACGCTCGCCATCCCCGAGCTCGACCTCAGGCACGAGGTGAAGAGCGACATATCCCTCGGCTGAAGTGAGTGTGCGCGCGGAAGTTGGCGCCAGGCGCGCCGGCACCGTGCTATAGAGAGGCTCCGATCGTTAGAACGACGGCGCAGAACATTGGCTGCCACACCGATCAATTATTATCTCGAGCGATTGGCCGGAAGCGGCCCCGCGCTCGTCGTCCAGATTGGCGCCAATGACGGCGTCTCCATAGACCCGATCCGCGACTTCATCCTGCGCTATCGCTGGCACGGCATTCTAGTCGAGCCGCTGCCGGATATCTTTGCCAAGCTCAAGCAGAATTACAGCGGATCGCCTCAGCTCATATTGGAGAACTGCGCCATCGGCGAAGCCCGCGAATTGACGCTCTATCGTGTGCGGCCCGATATCGCCGACACCGCACCTTGGCTCCACGAGCTCGCCTCCTTCGATCGCGAAGTCGTATTGCGTCATCGCGACGTTTTTCCAAGGATTGCCGAATTCGTCGTGGAAGAGCGCGTGCCTTCGATCTCCTTCTCCGCGCTGATGAGCCGCCATGGCGTCGATCGCATCGACGTACTGGTGATCGACACCGAGGGCTACGATCTCGAAATATTGAAGCAGGTGGATTTTCCGCGACTTCGACCGCGCGTGATCCTCTATGAGCACAAGCACCTGAGCGCAGTACAGCAGAACGAAGCGAAGGCGCTCCTCGCCGGCAACGGTTACGTCACGCTCCATGAGGAGTACGACACGCTCGGTCTGCGCCGGGACTGGGCCGTCACGGGCTCAGTGGTGGAGGATTACGAGGTCTTCGCGCAGTTGCAGGAGCAGTTGCACGGAGCCCGGCAACTCCTGGGATACCTCAGCCCAGGAGGCCTATTCCGCGTCGCACGCGGACCGCGTGGCGGATGGTCGATAACGAAAGTCGGAGATCCCTAGGCATTCCCCCGATCACCGCCAATCGTCGATGACGTACTGGTCGGCGCCGAGCGTGCCGATACCGTCGGGGCGGTGCATGGCGATGCCGACGAACTCCGCGTGATAGCCGTGGGAGGTGAGGCGGCGGTAGGCGTCGCGTCGACCGGTGTTGACGCCGAGACCGATGCGCGTGAGGCCGCGCGCCGCGGCGAGCGCCTCGACGGCGTCGAGAAGGCGCTCGAAATCCGCCGCCGCTCCCGGCCGCACCGCCGCAAACTTCACGAAGAGCACGCCCTCGCCCGCTTCGCCGCCGGGACCGGTGTGGCAAAGGGCGAAGCCTGCGATAGCTCCCTCGCGCTCGATGAGCACGGTCTCGCCGAGCCGCTGCGAGGCAACGGTCTCGATCTGGCGGCGGAGGTCGAGACCCTTTCGCACCGCCGAGGTGACGCCGGCTGAGGCCGCGAGCGCTGCCGTGCGCTGAGACTTCGAGAGGTCGGAATAGAGCCGCACCTGCGCCGTCGACGAGCCTGTACCCACGGGCTTCGAGAGGATCGGCGTCAGCAACATCGGCAAGAAGCCGAAACTCTCGTACAGGCGGAGATGGGTCGTACTCTCGGGAAAGGTGAAGAGCACCGTGAGCCTCGCGCCGGCGGCATCGCCCGCGGCGAGAAAGTGCCCGACGAGCCGGCGCGCGACGCCCTTTCCCCAGTAATCGGGATCGACGCTTAGCGGACCCAGCACGAGCTCGCTTCCCCAGTCCATGCCGAGGACGCTGCCGAGGATGCGGCCATCCTCTTCCGCGACGAAGGCCATCTTCGGATCGGTCGCAAAGCGCGTCTCGACGATGCGCATGTCCGAGCGGAAGCGCGCGGGTTCCGGCGCCCCGAAATGCGTCCCGAAGGCGAGGCGCCAGACATGGGCCGCGGCGTCGAGATCCTCCGCGGCCATCGGGCGGATCAGGATGCCACCCTCCCCACCCTTCACCGACGCATCACCATGAGCTTCTTGATCTCCGCGATCGCCTTCGCGGGATTGAGACCCTTCGGACAGGTCCGCGTGCAGTTCATGATGGTGTGGCAGCGATAGAGGCGAAAGGGATCCTCCAACGCGTCGAGCCGCTCGCCCGTCGCTTCGTCGCGGCTGTCCGCGATCCAGCGATAGGCCTGCAGCAGGATCGCTGGGCCGAGGTAGCGGTCTCCGTTCCACCAGTAGCTGGGGCAGGAGGTCGAGCAGCAGAAGCAGAGGATGCACTCCCAAAGCCCCTCGAGCTTGTCCCGCTCGCCCACGGATTGCGCGCGCTCGCGGTCGGGCGGCGGCGCGCTCTCGGCTTGGAGCCAGGGCTTGATCGAGCGGTATTGTGCGTAGAGATGTTCGAGATCGGGCACGAGGTCCTTGATCACCTCGGTATGCGGCAAGGGGTATATCCGGACATCGCCCTTGACCTCGTCGATGTATTTGAGACAGGCGAGCGTGTTGGTGCCGTCGATATTCATTGCGCACGAGCCGCAGATGCCTTCGCGGCACGAGCGTCGGAAGGTCAGTGCGCTGTCGACCTCGTTCTTGATCTTGATCAGCGCGTCCAAAATCATCGGCGCGCAGTGGTCGAGGTCGACGTCGTAGCTGTCCATCCGCGGATTCCCGCCGTCGTCCGGATTCCAGCGGTAGATATGGAACGTCTTGACGCGCTTGGCGCCCGGTGGCGCCGGATGATGCTTGCCAGGCAGCACTTTTGAATTCTTGGGCAGGGTGAATTCGACCATGGCGCCTAATAGACCCTTTCCTTGGGCGGGAAGGCCTGAATGTCGTTCGACAGCGTGAAGTTATGCACGGGGCGGTATCCCAACTCGACCTTGCCGGCGCCATCGAGCCAGGCGATGGTGTGCTTCATCCAGTTTTTGTCGTCGCGCTTCGGGAAATCCTCGCGCGCGTGCGCGCCGCGGCTTTCGGTGCGGTTGAGCGCACCGGCGAGCACCACAATCGATTGCGCGACCAGATTATCGAGCTCCAGCGCCTCGACCAGATCACTGTTCCAGATCATCGACCGGTCGGTCAGCG
>DATJVP010000065.1:0-21285 GCA_035581425.1 Allostellaceae bacterium
CGCGGCGACGTGCCGGAGATCGAGCAGTACGCGGCCGCCGTCATGGGCGCGATCACCCGGCATTTCGGCAACGATCTCCCGGAGATCATCGTCGAGCCCGGCCGCTCCATCGTGGGCGACGCCGGCATGATCCAGAGCGAGGTCGTGCTGATCTCACGCAAGTCCTATGGCGAGGACAAGCGCTGGGTCTACCTCGACATCGGCAAGTTCAACGGGCTCGCCGAGACGATGGACGAGAGCATCAAGTACCGCATCCGCACGCAAGCCGATGGCGGCCCGACGGGGCCGACTGTGCTCGCGGGCCCCACCTGCGACAGTGCCGACATCCTCTACGAGCGGACCGAGTACCAGCTCCCGCTCGACCTCAAGGTCGGCGACAAGGTGGAGATCCTCTCGACCGGCGCCTACACCTCCATGTACTCGTCGGTCGGATTCAACGGCTTCGAGCCCTTGAAGACCTACTGCATCAAGTCGGAGGCGCGCCTGGGCGGAACGGGAGGGCGACGAGCTCGGAAATCAGCTTCTGCCGGATCGCCCCGGCGAAGCCCCGGTAGTCCTCTACCCGCATAAGGAAGGCGCCGGGCCCTCCTACCACGTTCATGTCGTAGTACTGGTCCACCCACGGCTCCTCGTTGAGCATGACGAGGCCGTTGATGGTGATGCCCTTGGCGACGAGGGCGTCGCGGACCTCGGCAGGCTGCGGGCCGACATTGGCCATGCCGTCCCCGGAGACGTCGATGACGAGCCGAGCGGCCCTGTCGGGGAGCCGCTCGAAGGCGGCGGCGGCGGCGAGAAGAGCGCTGCCGATCGCCGTGCGCCCGCTGCCGCTTCGCGCGACCGCGCGGACTTTCTCAGCGAAGGCACGAGCCGAGGACGCATCGCCGACCCGGGTCCATTCGACCGTAACGGTCTGCTGATCGGGCTCCGACCATTCGAGGACCAGCACCTCTACCGCGTGATGCGGCAGGGCTGCAACAGCCGCGGCCAGCGCAGGGCTCTCGAAGGCCTCGGCGATCCCGTCGCGCTGTAGCCGATACTCGGCCTCATCCACACTGAGGGACACATCGAGCGCGAGGACGAGCGCCACGTCGGCCTCCTCTGCGCGAGCGGGTGAGGGCGAGAGCGCCAGGATGGCTGCGATGAGCAGCAAGATACGGATCGTCATGCGCGGCGAGTATCGCGGCGAATTCGGCGAAACCAAGGCGCAGCGCCCGCCTCGGCTCCCACTAGGGTTGCGCGGCGGCGGTCCTCGCGGCTTCGATCGGCATCGCGTTGAGGACCCTCGTATAGAGCACGGGGTCCTGCAGCAGTCGCTCCGCGATCTTCAGATCGACCGAGCGGTCGACCCGCTGAGCGGGGCAGCTTCCCCGCAATTCCGTCCAGCCCTTGTCGTCGAGCGCGATGCGGGGACGGCCCGAGAGGCCGGTCCCGGTGGTGGAACCCTGCTGGATCGCTTTCGTGACGCTGCCGTCGTCATCGCCGAGATCGGCGGTGCAGAGCGTGGGCACGACGCCGTGCTCGTGCAGGATGTAGCCTTCGGGCGTCACGAGCTTTGCCCAAGTCACCGTGAGCTCGCCGTCGTTGAGAAGCTCGAGCACGGTCTGTACGGTTCCCTTGCCGAAGCTCGAGGTGCCGATCACCACCGCGCGGCCGCGATCCTGGAGCGAGGATGCCACGATCTCGGATGCCGAGGCCGAGCCTCCGTTTATCAGCACCACCAGCGGGATTCCGTCGATCGCGCGGGTCGATTCCGCGGAGTATTCCCTGCGGCTCTCGCGTCGGCGCCCGACCGTCGAGACGACGATCCCGCCGTGCAGGAAGATGCTCGCGACCTTGACGGACTGGTCGAGGAGTCCGCCGGGATTGTCGCGGAGGTCGAGGACGATGCCCGCGGGCGGCGCTCCGAATTCGCGCCGTGCCTTCGCCAGCGCCTCGATGAGCTGCTCGTAGGTCTCCTGGTTGAAGCTCGTGATCCGAATGATCGCGACATGTCCCTCGAGCTTCAAGATGACGGTCGGGAGTACGATATGGGCGCGATTCACGGAGAGGGTGATGGGTTGCGGAACGCCGGGACGCTCGATCCCGATCACGACCCGCGTCCCTGCAGCGCCGCGCAGGCGCATCACCACCTGGTCGCGGGTGAGGGTTGAGGCAACGGCCCCGTCGATCGTGATGATGCGGTCGTCAGGCTTGATGCCCGCATGCTCGGCTGGACCGTCCGGCAGCACCGACAGGATGCGCACCTGGGTCTCGTCAGGCTCGAGTGTGACGCCGATCCCGTCGAAGCCGTTGCGCTCCGCGCGCTGCTCGCGTGCCGCCGACGGCGTCGCGTAGCGCGAGAAGCGGTCGAGGGTCGAGATCGCGCCGTCCATGACAAGCTTGTCGAGATCGTCCTCGGAGGTCGAGGCGATCCGTGGCGAGGCATGGCGCGCGGCGTCGAGCGCCGAGGCTGTGACGCCGCCCCAGTCCCAGCTGTCGGTTGCAGTGGGCGCGTCGAAGCGCGCGACGATTGTCCCGCTCTTCTGCACCACGATCTGGTCGCCCTGCCGCTCGACGGCGACCGAGGAGTCGAGGGTCGTGAGCTTCGCGAGACCCGCGAGGCCGAGGCGTTCCGGCGTCGTCGGCTCGATGTAGTAGTCCGAGATCTGCCGGTAGGCCTCGTTGAAAAGCTCGTGGGTGTCGACGTGATTGAGGGTCGCCGGCGTGTCGTTGCTGCATCCCGCCAATGCCAGGAAGGCAAGCGCAGCCGCGGCGCTCCGCAGGTATCGACTCAGCTTCTGACCTTGAGCGCCCATTGCAACCCGATCAGCGCGCCCTTGATGCGCGGCAGCAGCAGGAAGCTAAGTACCAGCGTGAGCGGTATCCACAGCAGCCAGTGCACGACGACAACCGGATGATACGCCATTTCCACCATGAGCATGGCGGGGATCACGATGTGCCCGACGATCAGAATGGTGAAGTAGGCGGGAGCGTCGTCTGCCCGAAATTGCAGCAGGTCCGTTCCACAGCTCGTACACCGCGGATTGGGCTTCACGTACCCCTTGAGGAGGGGGCCGACACCGCAGACGGGGCAGCGTCCGGCAAAACCCCGCAGCAAGCCCAAGCGCCATGGTGCGGGTGCTCCCGCTTCCTTGACTGGGCTTGAAGGGATCGGCTCGCTCATGGGGGGCTGCGGGTCCTGGCCGGCGCTGAGCATGGTATCGCAAAGGTTAAGACTGCGTTGAGATAGCCGTTCAGCCGCGCTTTGTGTACCCCGCAGAACGGGGGGCTGGCCTGCGGCTATTTCGACCCCGGCGCGAGTTCTCGGCTGCCGACGTATTCTCCTCTTCCTCCCCGAGCGCAAAGAGCAGACTGCCGGTGACTGCGTTCGCCTCGGCGAGGCGCACTCGAAGCGGGTCGCCGAGCGTGAAGGTCCGCCCGAAGCGGCGGCCGACGAGCCGGTGCCGCGCCTCGTCGTGGACGTAGAAATCCCCGCCGAGGCTCCGCATCGGGAGAAGCCCATCGGCCCCGGTCTCCGTCAACGTGATGAAGAGCCCCGCGCGCGTCACGCCGTTGATCCGTCCTTCGAACATTCCGCCCACGCGGTCCGAGAGGAAGAGCGAGGCGTAGCGCTCGAGCGCGTCCCGCTCCGCCGCGGCTGCGCGCCGCTCGGTGTCGGAGATGTGCGTCCCGAGCTCCGCGAATTTCTCCGGCTCCGTCGGCGGCAGGGCGCCCTCGCCCAGGCTGAGGCCCCGGATCAAGGCGCGATGCACGAGCACGTCGGCATAGCGCCGGATCGGTGAGGTGAAATGCGCGTAGCGGCGCAGCGCCAGGCCGAAATGGCCGAGATTCTCCGGCGCATAGACTGCCTGCGACTGCGAGCGCAGGACGAGCTGATGGATCATCGTTTCGTAAGGAGTGCCCTTGGCGTTCCGGAGCACCGCGTTGAAATGATGCGGCCGCACGACCTGCCCCTTGGAGAGCGCGAGGCCTGGTATGTCGAGGCTCCGCAGGAACTCCCGGAGGGCCAGGAGCTTCGCGGGGTCTGGCGCGTCGTGCACCCGGTACATGCAGGGCTGATGCAGCCGCTCGAGCGTCTCTGCAGCGGCGACGTTCGCGAGGATCATCAGCTCCTCGATGAGCTTGTGGCTGTCGAGCCGCCGCCTGGGCTCGATCCGGAGCACGCGGAAATCCTCTCCCAGCACCACCTTCCGCTCCGGGAGGTCGAGCTCGAGGGCGCCGCGCTTCTGCCGGGAACGGTCGAGCAAGCGAAAGACGCCGTAGAGCGGCCGAATTACGCGATCGAGAAGAGGTCCCGCCACCTCGTCCGGCCGCCCGTCCTGAGTGGCCTGGACCTGCTCGTAGGTGAGGCGCGCGGCCGAGCGCATGAGGCCGCGCACGAAGCGGTGCTCGACGAGCCGTCCCTCGCCGTCGATGACGAGGTGCACGGCCATGCAGGCGCGATCCACTTTCGGCTTCAGTGAGCAGAGCTCGTTCGAGAGCGCCTCGGGCAGCATCGGCACGACACGGTCGGGGAAGTAGGCGGAATTACCGCGGCGCTGCGCCGCCCGATCGAGTGCGCTCCCGGGGCGCACGTACCAGCCGACATCCGCGATCGCGACGATTGCGTGCCAGTGGCCAGGGCGCTTCGGATCGGGCTCGGCGAAAACGGCATCGTCGAAGTCGCGGGCGTCGGCGCCATCGATGGTGACGAGCGGAATACTGCGGAGGTCGGTGCGGCCCTCGGGGCCGACGGGAAGCGCCGCCTCGGCTTCGGCGACGGCGGCCTGCGGGAATTCCACGGGGATGTCGTGATCGGTGATCGCAATGAGGCTCACCGCGCGGGGGTGCGCGCTGTCGCCGATGCGCTCGATGACCCGAGCTTCCGGCATTCCCAAGCGGCTGTGGGGGAGTGCCTCGCAGAGCACGATCTCGCCGTCCTCCGCGCCTTTGGCATTGGCGAGGGAGACGCGGAACTCAGTCCGCACCCGGCGGTCGGTCGGTTCGACACGGCCGCCTTCCGGCCCCTTGCGGTAGATGCCGAGGACGCGATCCGGCGCCGCGGCGAGCGTGCGGATGACGCGGGCCTCGTAGCTGCCATCCTCCAATCGCTTCAGCTCTGCGAGCGCGCGCTCGCCGACGCCGAGCGCAGCCGCTACGTTCTCGGAGAACACCAGGATCGGCGGCGGCGGCATCTCCTCCTTCCATTCGACGGGCTTCGCCACGACCTCGCCGTCGAGATCGAGGCCTGTCACCTCGATGACGGTGACGCGGGGGAGGGTGCCCGTTGCCTTGAAGCGGCGCCTTCCCGTGCGCTCGACGGGGCCTGCGCGCTCGATTTCGCGGATCAGCGCCTTGAGGGCGAGGCGGTCGCCGGGCTCGACCTTGAAGGCGCGCAAGAGGTCGCGCCGCGCGAGCGGCGTCGGGCTCCTAGAGATGTAATCGATGATCTCGGCGCGGCTTGGCAAGCGACGCGGGGGACGCTTGCCTTTGGCCACCTGGGGCTCAGCCGGCTGCTGCGCGCTTTGCGCGGCGGGCCGGCGGCTCGTTCTCTTCTGCCGCGGGCTTCGCTCGCGGCTTTTCTGACTTCGCACGTTTCTTTGTCTTTTCAGTCTTGTTTTCGGCTTTGGGTTTGGATGCGGCGGGCTTCCCCGTCGCGGCTTTGCGGCGACGCTTTCCGTTGGCGCCGTTCTTCTCGGCGCGCTCCGCGAGGAGGCGCACGGCCTCCTCGAGCGTGAGCGCCTCCGGCTCGATGTCGCGCGGCAAGGTCGCGTAGATGCCGTCGTGGCTCACATAGGGACCGTAACGGCCCTTGAAAAGGGTGATGTCGGCGCCGTCCGCGGGATGCTTGCCGACGACGCGGATCGGATCGGGCCCGCGCCGGCGGCCCTTCGAGGGCTCGGCCAGCAGCGCCACCGCGCGGTTGAGGCCGATGGTGATGACATCGTCCTCGGCCGGCAGCGAGCGGTAGATCTTGCCGTGCTTGATGTAGGGTCCGAAGCGGCCGAGCCCGGCAGTGATGGGTTCGCCATCCTCGGGATGCTTCCCGATCTCGCGCGGCAGCGACAGCAGCTTCAAGGCGGCGTCGAGCACGATCTCCTGCGGGTTCATCCCCTTCGGCAGCGAGACCCGCTTCGGCTTCTCGCCGTTCTCGGCGACGCCGAGCTGGACATAGACGCCATAGGGCCCTTTGCGCACGCTCACGGGGAGGTTCGTCGCGGGATCGGCACCGAGCTCGCGCGGACCCACGAAATCAGCGCCCGGTTCGCCGTTGCCGTTGGCGAGCTCGAGGCTGAGGCGGCGCGTCATCTTGCAGTCGGGATAATTCGAGCAGCCGATGAAGGCACCGTAGCGGCCAAGCTTGATGCCGAGCCTGCCATTGCCGCAGGCGGGGCACTGGCGCGGGTCCTTGCCGTCGGGTCCCACGGGGAAGAAATGCGGGCCTAACGCCTCATCGAGCGCCGTGATCACCTCTTGTCCACGAAGATTCTTGGTGCCGTCGATCGCGGGCGAGAAATCGCGCCAGAAATCCGCGAGCACCTTCTTCCAGTCGGTGCGGCCGTCGGAGATCTCGTCGAGCTGGTTCTCGAGATCGGCGGTGAAGCCGTATTGGACGTAGCGGTCGAAGAAGCTCGAGAGGAAGGCGGTCACGATGCGGCCGCGGTCCTCCGGGATGAAGCGGCGCTTCTCCAGGCGCACGTATTTCCGGTCCTGCAGGACCTGGATGATCGAGGCATAGGTCGAGGGCCGGCCGATGCCCAGCTCCTCTAGCTTCTTGACGAGGCTCGCCTCGCTGTAGCGCGGCGGCGGCTGCGTGAAATGCTGTTCCGGCTTTACCTCGCCGCGCTCGAGAGCCGCATGCTCCGTCACTGGCGGCAGGCGGCGGTTCTCCTCGCTCTCCTCCTCGTCGTCGCGGTCCTCGTGATAGAGCGTGAGGAAGCCGTCGAAGACGATGGTGGAGCCCGTCGCGCGGAGAACCGTGCGATTGCCGGGTCCCGCGATGTCGACGGCGACCTGGTCGAGCAGGGCCGATTCCATCTGGCTCGCGACCGCGCGC
This sequence comes from Allostellaceae bacterium, assembly GCA_035581425.1. Classification (GTDB taxonomy): domain Bacteria; phylum Pseudomonadota; class Alphaproteobacteria; order ATCC43930; family CGMCC-115725; genus DASZHJ01. The sequence continues at coordinate 7,037 of DATJVP010000065.1, forward strand.
TTCCAGACCAACTCATAGAGCCGGCGCTCGTCGGGATCGAGATGTCCTTGGACCTGCTCGGGTCGGCGGAAGAGATCGGTCGGGCGGATCGCCTCGTGCGCCTCCTGCGCGTTCTTGGCGGCAGTCTTGTAGACGCGCGGCTGAGGCGGGACGTATTCCCGACCGTAACGCTCTTCGATCATCTTGCGGGCGGCGTCGATTGCCTCGCCGGAGAGTGTCACACCGTCGGTGCGCATGTAGGTGATGAGGCCCACGGTCTCGCCGCCGATATCGACGCCCTCGTAAAGGCGCTGGGCGATCCGCATGGTGCGCTGGGCGCCGAGGCCGAGCTTGCGAGAGCATTCCTGCTGCAAGGTCGAGGTCGTGAAGGGCGGCGGCGGATGCCGGCGGACCTGCTTTTTCTCGATCGAGGAGACGGTGAAGCCGGGCTCCGCGAGGATCGCCGCCACGGCGGCCTTCGCCTTCGCCTCGCTGTCGAGGTCGAACTTGTCGAGGCGTTTGCCGTCGAGATGCGTGAGGCGTGCGGTAAAGGTCTGGCCGTCCGCGGTCTTGAAATCGACCTCGACGCTCCAATATTCGCGCGGCTTGAAAGCCTCGATCTCGGCCTCGCGCTCGCAAATGAGGCGGAGCGCCACAGACTGCACGCGGCCGGCCGAACGGCTCCCCGGAAGCTTCCGCCAGAGCACCGGCGAGAGCGTGAAGCCCACGAGATAGTCGAGAGCGCGCCGGGCGAGATAGGCGTCGACGAGTTCCTTGTTGATCTCCCGCGGGTGCTTGAATGCTTCCTGGACCGCGGATTTCGTGACCTCGTTGAAGACCACGCGCTTCACGTCGACGCCCTCGAGTGCCTTCCGCTGGCGGAGGATCTCACGGACGTGCCAGGAGATCGCCTCGCCTTCGCGGTCGGGGTCGGTCGCGAGATAGAGGTGGTCGGCGCCCTTAACAGCCTTGGCGATTTCCTTGAGGCGCTGCTCCGCCCGGCCCGCAACTTCCCAGGACATCGCGAAGTCCTCGTCCGGGCGCACCGAGCCGTCCTTCGCCGGGAGGTCCCGGACGTGCCCATAGCTCGCAAGCACCGTGAAATCTCGTCCAAGGTACTTGTTGATGGTCTTCGCCTTGGCCGGTGATTCGACGACGACGACGTTCATGGGTGCTGGCAAATTACCTATGCAAGTTGCGGCGTTGGCTCAGGATCTTAGAGCAGGGACACCAAGTGCCCGGGGTGCCGTTCGAGCCGCCCGGCTAGCTCGAGATCGAGCAGGAGGGTGGCGACGGCGGCGGCAGACAATTGGCACTGCCGAACGAGTTCGTCAACGGGGACGGGACTCGGCCCCAGCGCTTCCAGCAGCCTTTCACGGCCCCCGTCGGCGTCTTTTTCCTCGGAAAATCCGTAGCTTGCGGGGCCTCCCGAGGATGCGCGACGAAATTGCTCCCGCGGCAGAGAAAGCTGCCCTGCAAGTGCACCAAGCACGTCCTCGGCCGATTCGATGAGGGTCGCGCCGCGCCGGATGAGGTCGTTCGTCCCCCGGCAGCGGGGATCGAGCGGGGACCCCGGTACGGCGAGCACCTCGCGCCCCTGCTCAAGCGCAAAGCGAGCGGTAATGAGCGAGCCCGAGCGAAGCGCGGCCTCGATCACGACCACGCCGAGGGAGCTGCCGGAGATGATCCGGTTTCGGCGCGGGAAGTGCTTCGCCTTGGGCTCGGTGCCGACCGCGAGCTCCGCCACGAGGATGCCGCGTTCAGTGATGGCCTCGTAGAGGCTTCGGTTCTCCTCGGGATAGACGACGTCGATCCCGCCGGCGACCACCGCCATGGTACCGGTCGCGATCGAGCCCTGATGCGCGGCGGCATCGATGCCCCGCGCGAGGCCCGAGACGATGAGCAACCCCTCGCGCCCGAGATCCGCCGCGATCTCGCGGGCAAAGCGCCGGCCGTTGGCGGAGGCGTTTCGCGCGCCCACGACGGCGATGGCGCGACGCTGCAGGAGCGCGAGGTCGCCTTTGACCGAGAGGAGCGGCGGCGCGTCCTCGAGCGCGGCGAGCGGCGCCGGATATTCGGGCTCGCCCCAGGCGATGAGCCGCGCGCCGACCTTGGCGAGTGCGGCAAGCTCTCGCTCGGCCGCGATCCGCGTCGAGACCGCGATCGGCCGCTGCCTTCCGCCACGGAGTGCCGCGCGCGGCAGCTCTTCGAGCGCCGCCGCCGCAGAGCCGAAGCGCTGGAGGAGCTGATGGAAGGTGAGGGGACCGACGTTCTCGCTGCGCAGGAGGCGAAGCCAATCCAGCCGTTCTTCCGGATTGAGGTGGCGATGCTGTTGCGACATGGCGCGCGAGATTGCGCGAGCGCATGGGTGCGCGTCAACACCGATGCGGCGATTGCTAAGGTTTGCTGCTCAATTTTATCTTGCTTTCCTCGCCCCGGATGAGGCGGCGGATGTTGGCGTGATGGCGGAGCAGGACCAGCAGCACCAGATAGCCCACGACCCTCGCCATGTCGTAGCGGTGAAGAATAAGGAGTGCGGCCGAGGGGGCGGCAATGCAGGCCGCGATCGCCGCAAGCGAGGAATAGCGCGTGACGACCGCGACCAGGAACCAGACCCCTGCCGCCGCGAGGCCGATCGGCCAGGAGAGCCCTAAGAGCACGCCGCCCGCGGTGGCGACACCCTTCCCGCCCTTGAAGCCGAGCCAGATCGGGAACATGTGGCCGAGCACGACGCCGAAACCCGCGAAGATCGCCATATCCGGACCGAAACTCGCGGCAAGGAGGACGGCGCCGAGCCCCTTCCCAAAATCGAGGAGCAGTGTCAAGGCAGCGAGCCCCTTGTGCCCGGTTCGCAAGACGTTGGTTGCGCCGATGTTGCCGGAGCCGATGGCGCGAATGTCGCCGAGCCCCGCAAGCCGCGTCAGGATCAAGCCGAAGGGGATCGAGCCCAGGAGATAGGCGAGCAGTCCGCCGATGTAATAGGGCGCCTGAAAGGAGAGGCTGCCGAGGAGCTGAGGCATGGCGGCTCAGGCTGCGCTGAGGGGCACCGCCCCAATTTCAGAGCCCGGCGTCAGCATGGACGCAAGGAGATCGAGGACGAGCGTTGCCGTGCGCTGCTCGCGATCGAGTGCGGGACTGTATTCGACGATCTCGAGCGCGCGGAGGCGCGGGTGGTGCCCGATCCCTCGCAGCACGCGCGCGGTCTCGGCGCCGCGGATGCCGCCGGGCACCTTGAGCCCGACGCCGGGAACGTCCTCCGGATCGAAGCCATCGAGATCGATGGTGACGCCGAAGCCCGCGGTGTTCGTGCCGGCGATCTTCATCGCGTCCGTCATCACCGCGGCGAGCCCGCGCTCTCGCACCTCCTCCATATAGAAGATCTTGACGCCGAGGCGGCGCAGCAGCGCCCATTCGCCGACCTCGTAGGAGCGGACGCCGACGTAGCAGAGATGCTCCGGACGGATGACGCCGCCGGCAATCGCGAGGAATTCCGGCATGCCCTTACCCAGCAGGACCGCCGCGCTCATGCCGTGCGCGTTCTGCGATGGTGTGGTCGCGACGGTGTGGGCGTCGAGGTGCGCATCCATCCAGATGAGACCGAAGGGCGCGCCGCCCATGCGACGCGCGACGCCGCCCCAGGTGCCGATGGCGATGGCGTGATCGCCGCCGAGCACCACCGGCAGCTCTGCCGCACCGGCGGAAACAGCGACCGCATCGGCAAGCGCCGCATTGTGCCCCGCGACGAGCGCGAAGCGCTCCGCCGCCCCGAGGTTGGGATGCTCGCGCCAGCGCTTCTCCGTCTCTACCATCGCGGCCCAGCGAGCGCCGATCCCGCGCTCGGAGAGGCGCTCTACCAGGCCGAATTCCCGCAAGCCCCGTGGGCCCTCTTCGGTCTCCCGAAATCCTGCTCCCCATCCGGAGGCCGCGCCGATCAATGCGACCTTCGTCATCGCGGTCTCAGCCTTCGGCCTCGAAGACCATGCGGCCCTCGACCATGGTTTTGAGCACGCGGCCCTGCACGGGGCGGCCGTCAAAAGGCGAGTTCTTGGATTTCGAGCGGAAAGTGTCGACCGCGATCTTGCTGGGGCGGTCGAGATCGAAAAGCACGAGATCGGCCGGCGCCCCCTCCACGAGCCGTCCCGAGGGCAGCCGGAGAATCTCCGCTGGACGCAGCGAGAGCGCGCGGAGCGCCTGGAGCAAGGTCAGGTGTCGGTTGTGCACGAGCTCGAGGGCGAGCGGCAGCAGCGTCTCCAGCCCGATGATGCCAGCCTCGGCGGAGTGGAAGGGGAGACGCTTCGAATCCTGGGGATGCGGGGAGTGGTCGCTTGCGATCGCGTCGATCGTGCCGTCCTTGAGGCCCGCGACCACTTCGCGCCGATCGAATTCGCTGCGAAGCGGCGGCGAGAGCTTCGCGAAGGTGCGGTACTCGCCGACGGAGGTCTCGTTGAGCGCGAAATAGGCGGGGGCGGTGTCGCAGGTGACGGCGAGCCCGCGCGCCTTCGCCCGCCGGATCGCCTCGATCGCCTCCGAGGTCGAGACGTGCGCGACGTGATAGCGCGCGCCGGTGATCTCCACGAGCCGGAGGTCGCGCTCGATCATCATGACCTCGGCCGCGGGCGTAATCCCCGAAAGCCCGAGGCGCGTCGCCGTCTCGCCTTCGGTCATGTCGCCATCGGAAGCGAGGCTCGGCTCCTCCGGGTGCTGGATCAGGAGCGCGTCGAAGGTGCGGGCGTAAGCAAGCGCGCGTCGCATCACCAGCGCGTCCGCTATCGCCGCGGTCGCGTCGGTGAAAGCGAGGGCACCCGCCGACGATAGCAGGCCGATCTCCGTGATCTCCTTGCCCTTGAAGCCGCGCGTCGCGGCCGCGTAGGTGCGGATGTTGACGCCGTTGATCTCGCGCGAGCGCCGCGCGACGAACTCCACCAGCGCCACGTCGTCGATCGCGGGCTCCGTGTTCGGAAGCGCCACCATGGTGGTGACGCCGCCCGCGGCTGCGGCGGCGCTCCCGGTCTCCATGGTCTCCTCGTGCTCGCGCCCGGGCTCGCGCAGCTCCACCCGCATGTCCACGAGGCCGGGTGCCAGGCAATGGCCGTGGCAGTCGATGACCCGCACGTCCTTGCCCGAGGCGATCGTATCCGATCCGAGCTCGGCGATGCGCCCTTCCGAGACCAGCAGGCTGCCTTTGCCGTCGCGCCCCGTCGCGGGATCGAGGAGGCGTGCGTTTCGGAAGAGGGTACGCGCGGTCATGGGATCGGCGGGCCGTTGCCGAGGTCGCGCGCAAGCACTTCGAGGCAGGCCATGCGGACGGCAACCCCCATCTCCACCTGGTGCCGGATCAGACTCCGGTCGAGATCGTCCGCGACCGCGCTGTCGATCTCGACGCCGCGGTTCATGGGCCCGGGATGCATGATGAGCGCGTCGGGCTTCGCCGCCGCGAGCTTCCGCTGGTCGAGGCCGAAAAAGTGGAAGTATTCGCGGATCGAGGGGACGAAACTTCCGTGCATGCGCTCGGTCTGGAGGCGCAGCATCATCACGATGTCGGCGCCCGCGAGCCCCGTCGCCATGTCGTGGAAGACCTCGACGCCGAGCCGTTCAACCTCCGCCGGCACCAGGGTACGCGGCGCCACCACGCGGACGCGCGCGCCCATGGTCGTGAGGAGGTGGATGTTCGAGCGCGCAACGCGGCTGTGGCTGATGTCGCCGCAGATCGCGACGACGAGGCCCTGCAGCTTGCCCCTGCGGCGGCGGATCGTGAGCGCGTCGAGGAGGGCCTGGGTCGGATGCTCGTGGCTGCCGTCGCCGGCATTGATGACGGCGCAATTGACTTTCTGCGCCAGGAGATGCACCGCTCCCGATTCCGGATGCCGCACGATCAGCACGTCCGGATGCATCGCGTTGAGCGTCATCGCGGTGTCGATCAGGGTCTCGCCCTTCTTGATCGAGCTCGCGGCCACCTGCATGTTGATGACGTCGCCGCCGAGCCGCTTGCCCGCGACCTCGAAGGAGGTGCGCGTGCGCGTGGAATTCTCGAAAAAGACGTTCATGATCGTGCGCCCGCGCAGGAGCGAGCGCTTCTTGTCGGCTTGACGATTTTGATCGACGTAGCCCTCGGACTTGTCGAGGAGCAGCGTGATGTCGTCAGGGGAAAGCCCTTCGATCCCCAAGAGGTGCCGGTGGGCGAAGTCGTGATCGGCGGCGATGGTCATTAAAGTCGGGACTATAGGGAGAGCCTCCTTCGCCCGCAAGGCAAACGACGAGTCGCGGCCCGCGTTTTCTAGACGACGCCGCGCTCCCGCAACGCGCGGACCTCGTTCTCACCGAGGTCGAGCAGCTCCCGCAGAACCTCCTCCGTGTGCTCACCGAGCGTCGGCGGCGCGCGACGATACTCGACCGGCGTCTCCGAGAGCTTGATCGGGCTCGCGATGAGGCGCGTGGGCTTGCCGCCTGCGGCGGGATGGGGGAGATCGACGGTCATGCCGCGCGCCTTGATCTGCGGATCGGCGAAGACCTGATCGAGCGTATTGATCGGGCCGCACGGTACGCCCAACGGCTCGAGCTTGCTCATCCAATGGGCCGAGGGTCGGCGCGCGATGATCGCAGCCACTTCCGGCACTAGCACCGCTCGGTTGACGATCCGCGCGGAATTCGTCGCAAACCGTGGGTCGTCGGCGAGGGCGGGAACGCCGGCGAACTCACAAAATTTCCGATACTGCCCGTCGTTCCCAATCGCCAATACGATATGGCCGTCGGAGGTCTTGAAGACCTGATAGGGCACGACCGCAGCGTGGGCGTTGCCGAGCCGCGATGGCACTTCTCCAGAGGTGAGGTAGCTCTGGCCGAGATTGGCGAGCGCGGCCACTTGCGTGTCGAGGAGCGCCATGTCGACGTGCTGACCGTGACCGCTGGCGTCACGGTGGCGGAGCGCCGCGAGGATCGCGATCGCGCTGTACATTCCGGTCATGAGATCGGCGATTGCGACGGCGGCCTTCATGGGCTCGCGCTCGGGCTCGCCCGTCATGCTCATGATCCCGCCCATCGCCTGGATCAGGTAATCGTACCCCGCGCGCGGGGCATATGGCCCGGTCTGGCCAAAGCCGGTGATGGAGCAATAGATGAGGCGCGGAAGTTCCTTGTGCAGCTCGGGGTAGCCGAGCCCATGGCGCGCGAGCGTCCCGACCTTGTAGTTCTCGATCAGAACGTCGGAGCGCGCGATGAGCCTCCGCGCGAGATCGCGGCCCTCCGGCTTCGTGAAGTCGAGGGAGATCGAGCGCTTGGAGCGGTTCGTCGAGAGATAATAAGCGCTCTCATCGGTGTCGTGGCCTTCAGGGTCCTTGAGATAAGGCGGTCCCCATTTCCGCGTGTCGTCGCCCTCGCCGGGCCGCTCGACCTTGATCACGTCCGCGCCGAGATCCCCGAGGATCTGAGCGCAGCTCGGCCCCGCGAGAACGCGACTCATGTCGAAGACGCGAAGGCCGGTGAGAGGACCAGGCATGTGGAAACTCCCGAGAGTGCGCCGCGTTCCCTGCCACAGAGCCGGTCCAGGTGGCAAGCGTCACCAGCGCATCGCCTCGCGCGTGGGCTCTCGGCGGCGGAAGGAGAGCGGGCGCAAGTCGGCAATGAACCGCGCATCCTCCAGCGGCTCGCGCGCGAAGGTCTGCACGCGCGTCTCCGGAAGGCGATAAAGGCATCCGCCATGACCGAAGAGCAGATCGCCGCCGGGCGCGAAATCCCCCCAATCGGCGCCGTCGATTTGCCGCAGCGGTCGGCCGTTCGAGTTCGCGAGGCGCAAGCTGTGTAGGTGCGACGGCGTGTTGGCGGCGCTGAGGCCGTGGGTGAGCCAGTGGAGCCAGGTCGTGCCGCCGGGTTGCAGTCGGCTGTAGGTCAGGGGCGGGTCGATCGCCACGAGCGAGCCATGAACATCGCGCTGTGTAATACCGTCGGCGGCGAGCCACCCATCGCGAATGAGTCTCGCGCGCTCGATGACGCAGCCATAACAGGACAGGGGTCGTCGTGCGGAGTAATGCAGGGCTGCCTGCTCGATGCGCCAGCCCTTCGGCAGCGCAAAGCCTGGCGCCATCTTCATTTTGTCGTGGCGATGGTGGAGCAATACGTGCCGCCGCGTCGCAAAGAGACCGCCACCGTACCAAGTATCTCCCATCGGCCATAGCGCGAGGGCCGTGAAAAAGGGCACGCGGGAAATGACGGTGTAGGTTCGATATTCCCGGCTCGGGCGCCAGTCGCCGGCGAGGTAGATGAGGTGGGTGCCGTCGGGCGACAGGTCCGCACGCTCGCCCGCGACCTGTGCGCGGAGCCATTGTCCCTGCTCGATCTCGTCGCTGCCGAGCCACCAGCGCAGCAGCAGCACCGATCGAGTAGGGCCGCGGCGTAAGACAGCCACGGAGCGGCCATCGCGGGCGAGGATGCCGTAGGTCGTGCAGTGCGCCATGCTCGGATCAGCTCGCCGCGGGGAGCCTCGCGAGGCGGTCGAGCAGGCCCTGGAGAATGTAGGCGGCTGCCGTGCGGTCGATAATCTCGCTGCGGCGCTGGCGGGTGATGTCGGCCTCGATCATCGTCCGCTCGACCGCGGCAGTGGAGAGGCGCTCGTCCCAGAAGGCGATCGGGAGGTCGCGCATCGCGAGCAGATTCCGCGCGAAGTCGCGCACGGACTGCGAGCGCGGGGTCTCGCGGCCGTCGAGACCGATGGGGAGGCCAAGGACGAGACCGCCGACGCCGTGCGCGTCGACCGCGGCGAAAAGCTCGGCCGCATCTGCCTTGAAGCGCTTGCGGCGGATGGTGCGGAGCGGCGTCGCCACCATGAGGAGCGTGTCGGAGAGCGCCAATCCCACGGTCTTGGTGCCGACGTCGAGGCCCAGGAGCCGTGCGCCTTTCGGCAGAATTTGCTTGAGGTCGCCGGGGTTGCAGATCGGCATTTCGGGTGCTAGAGGTTCGCGCCATCGGCGGCGCGCGGGTCGCAGCGTCGCGTTGGGAGACATCTACATCATGGCATTGGACAAGGCCACCGTGGCGCGGATCGCCACCCTGGCGCGGATCAAAGTGCCCGAGAGCGATCTCGAGCCTCTCGCGAAGGAGCTCTCGGGCATCCTCACCTGGATCGAGCAGCTCCGCGAGGTCGACACCGCGGGCGTCGAGCCGATGGCGAGCGTTGCGGAAATGACGCTGCCGATGCGCGAGGACCGCGTCATCGACGGGAATTGCCGCGACAAGATCCTCTCGAACGCGCCGCAGCAGGCGCACGGCTTTTTCCTGGTGCCGAAGGTCGTGGAGTGATGACGGCACTCACCGATCTCACCATCGTCGAGGCGCGCGACGGCCTTCGCAGTAAGGAGTTCTCCGCGGGCGAGCTCACGGAGGCGCACATCGCCGCGGTCGAGCGCGCGCGCCCGCTCAACCTCTACCTCAAGGAGACGCCGGAGCGCGCGCGCGACATGGCGGCAGGCGCGGATGCGCGCCTCGCGCGCGGCGAGGGACGCTCGCTCGAGGGCGTGCCGCTCGCGATAAAGGATCTCTTCTGCACCGAGGGCGTCGAGACTACTGCTGCCTCGCGCATCCTCGAGGGCTTCAAGCCGCCTTATGAATCGACCGTCACCGCAAATCTCTGGGCGGCGGGCGCGGTGATGCTGGGGAAGACCAACCTAGACGAATTCGCGATGGGCTCCTCGACGACGACCAGCGGCTTCGGCCCATCGGAGAACCCCTGGCGCAGGCGCGGCGACAACCGGCCGCTGGTGCCCGGCGGCTCCTCCGGCGGATCCTCGGCAGCGGTCGCGGCGCGGGCGGCGATGGGCGCGACCGGCACCGACACCGGCGGCTCGATCCGCCAGCCCGCGGGTTTCTCGGGGATCGTCGGCTTGAAGCCGACTTATGGGCGCTGCTCGCGCTGGGGCATCGTCGCTTTCGCCTCCTCGCTCGATCAGGCGGGACCGATGACCCGCACCGTGCGCGATGCCGCGATCATGCTGGGAGCGATGGCCGGGCACGACCCCAAGGATTCGACCTCGGCACCTCTGGCGGTGCCGGATTACGAGGCCGCGCTCACGGGCGAGCTCAAGGGACTCAAAGTGGGAATCCCCCGCGAGTACCGCGTCGACGGGATGGCCGCGGAGATCGAGCAGCTCTGGCAGCAGGGGGTTGCGTGGGTCAAGGCTGCGGGTGCTTCGCCCGTCGAGATCAGCCTGCCCATGACGAAATATGCGCTCCCCGCCTACTACATTATCGCGCCGGCGGAGGCCTCCTCGAACCTCGCGCGCTACGACGGCGTGCGCTTCGGCCTGCGCGTTCCCGGCGAGAGCCTCGACGAGATGTACGAGGCGACGCGCGCGGCGGGTTTCGGCACCGAAGTGAGACGGCGCATTCTCATCGGGACCTACGTGCTCTCCGCGGGCTACTACGACGCCTATTACCTGAAGGCACAGCAGCTTCGTACGCTCATCGCGCGGGATTTCAGCAACGCCTTCAAGAGCTGCGACTTTATTTTGGCGCCGACCGCACCTTCAGCCGCTTTCGCAATTGGCGAGAAGGCCGACGATCCCGTGGCGATGTATCTGAACGACGTCTTCACAGTGCCCGTGAACCTCGCGGGATTGCCGGGCATTTCGGTGCCTGCCGGCCTCTCCTCGGACGGATTGCCGCTGGGGCTGCAGGTGATCGGCCGCGCCTTCGACGAGGCGATGGTGTTGCGTGCTGGCGACGTGATCGAGCGTGCGGCGGGTTTCACCCACAAACCTGCATTCATCGCGGGAGGCGCGGGATGAGCCTCATCGAAGGACGCACGGGCTCCTGGGAGGTCGTGATCGGCCTCGAGGTGCATGCGCAGATTGTCTCCGAGGCGAAGCTTTTCTCCGGCGCCGCCACGGCTTTCGGCGCCGAGCCCAACACGCAGGTCTCGACGGTGGACGCAGCTTTTCCCGGGATGCTGCCGGTCATCAACCGCTTTTGCGTCGAGCAGGCTGTGCGCACCGGCCTCGGGCTCGACGCGGAGATCAATCTCGTCTCGGTCTTTGACCGCAAGAATTACTTCTATGCGGATCTGCCCGCGGGCTATCAGATCTCGCAGTACAAGCGCCCTATCGTGGGCAAAGGCAAGATCGTCCTCGACATGCCCGACGGGACGACGCGCGAGATCGGCATCACGCGCCTCCATCTGGAGCAGGACGCCGGCAAGAGCCTGCACGACCAGCATCCGGAATACACTTACGTCGACCTCAATCGCTCCGGCATCGCGCTCATGGAGATCGTCTCCGAGCCCGATCTGCGGACATCGGAAGAGGCCGGGGCCTACCTCAAGAAGCTGCGCTCGATCATGCGGTATCTCGGGACCTGCGACGGCAACATGGAGGAAGGCTCGCTCCGCTGCGACTGCAACGTCTCCGTGCGTAAGCCCGGCGGCGAGCTCGGCACGCGCTGCGAGATAAAGAACGTGAACTCTATCCGCTACGTCATGCAGGCGATCGAGCACGAGGCCCGCCGGCAGATCGAAGTCATAGAGGACGGCGGCAAGATCGCTCAGGAGACTCGGCTCTTCGATTCCGGCCGCGGCATCACGCGCCCGATGCGCTCTAAGGAGCATGCGCACGACTACCGCTATTTCCCCGACCCGGACCTGCTCCCGCTGGTGCTGGACGCGAAGGCGGTCGAGCGCATCCGCCAGGAGCTGCCGGAGCTGCCGGACGCGAAGAAGGCGCGCTTCATCCGCGACTACAAGCTTTCGCCTTACGATGCCGGCGTGCTCGTGGGCGAGAAGGAGAGCGCGGAATTTTACGAGGCCGTCGCCAAAGGCCGCGATCCCAAGCTCGCGGCCAATTGGGTGATGGGCGATCTCTTCGCCGCGCTCAACCGTCTCAACGTCGACGTCGAGAAGTCGCCCGTAAGTGCGAAGGCGCTGGGCGAGCTTATCGACCTCATCACGGACAACACCGTCTCCGGCCGCCTCGCGAAGGACGTGTTTGCGGCGATGGTCGAGACCGGCAAGAGCGCCGCCGCGATGGTCGAGGAGCGTGGGCTCAAGCAGGTAACCGACACCGGCGCCATCAAGGCCGCGATCGACGCCGTCATGAAGGCCCAGGCCGAAAAGGTCGCGGAGTACCGGTCCGGCAAGGACAAGCTCTTCGGCTTCTTCGTGGGCCAGGTGATGAAGGCGACCCAGGGCAAGGCCAATCCCGCGCTCGTCAACGAGCTCCTGAAGAAGAAGCTTGCGGGCTGATCGCTTGTCTCAAATAACGTCGGCGCTCCGGAACGCGCTGATGTCGCGCTCGGAGAAGCCGCATTCCCCGAGAATCCCCAGGGTGTCGGCGCCGAGCCCCGGTGCGGCGCGGCTTGGCGCATCTCCCTTCCAGGAGACCGGAGTCGACACCATTCGGATTGTCTGCGCGGTCGGATGGGCGTATGCGCGGATTTGTCCGCGTTCGCGAAGATAGGGGTTCTCCAACGCCGCCTTGAGATCGTTCACGGGTGCGGCGGGAACGGAGCCGGCGAAAATCTCCAGCCATTCCGCGGTGTTTCGGGTCGAGAGCGCGGCGTCGAGTTGCTCGTTGAGGAAATCGCGGTTGGCCAAGCGGTCGCGGAACGTCGCAAAGCGCGGGTCTGCGGCCCATTCGGGGTGGCGGAGCTTCCGGCAGAGGATCGGCCAGAACTTCTCCTTGTTGCACATGATGAAGATGTAACCGTCTTGGGTGCGGTAGAGCTGACTCGGCACCAGCGAGGGGTGCGCCGAGCGCGGCTCGCGGCCCTGCACGTGTCCGGTATTCAGATACCAGGTTGCGAGGTAGCTGAGGTTCTGTAGCGCCGCATCGAAGAGATTGACGTCGAGGTCGCGGCCTTTGCCGGTTGCGCGCGCCTCGAGGACGCCAGAAACGAGCGCGAAGGCCGCGAAGAGTCCGCTCATGAGATCGACAATCGAGAGGCCCATGCGCGAAGGCGGTCCGTCGGGCTCGCCCGTGAGGGCGAGATAGCCCGTCTCTGCCTGCATCAGGTAGTCGTAGCCAGGCCAGGCTGCGCGCGGCCCCTCGCGCCCATAGGCCGAGAGGTGAGCGCAGACGATTCTCGGGTTCGCCGCGCGCAAGGCGTCATAGGTGAGGCCGAGCTTTTGCGGGAGGTCGCCCCGGAGATTGTCGAAGAGGCCATCGGAGCGCGCGGCCACCGCATGCAAAATCTCGCGCGCAGCCGGTTTCTTGAGATCGAGCGTCAGGCTGCGCTTGTTGCGGTTGAAGCTCTCGTAGAAATAGCTGTCGTCGTGCGAGATGAAATGCGGACCCACACGCCGCGCCATGTCGCCGCCGTCCGCGGGGTTCTCGATCTTGATCACCTCCGCACCGAGATCGGCGAGCTGCATCGAGCCGTAGGGGCCGGCGCCGTACTGCTCGACCGCGATGATGCGGAGCCCCGCGAGGGGCGCGCTCATATCGGATTCCGAGCGATGAGCTGGCGCGCGATGATGATGCGCTGGAGCTCGTTTGTGCCTTCGCCGATCACCAGGAGCGGCGCATCGCGGTAGAGCCGCTCCACCGTGAATTCCTTGGAATAGCCGTAGCCCCCGTGGATGCGCATGGATTCGAGGCTGCACTCGATCGCGGCTTCGGTGGCGAAGAGCTTCGCCATTCCCGCCTCCATGTCGCAGCGCTCGCCGCGGTCGTAGATTCGTGCGGCATCCTCGACGAGGAGCCGCGCCGCCCGCACCTGCGTCGCCATCTCCCCGAGCTTGAGCTGGATCGCCTGATGCTCGCAGATGGGCTTGCCGAAGGTCTTGCGCTGCTGGCTGTAGCGCACGGCCTCGTCGAGTGCCGCTTGCGCCACGCCGACGCCCCGCGCGGCGACGTTGATGCGCCCGAGCTCGAGGCCGCCGAGCGCATGCTGGAGCCCGCGCCCCTCGACGCCGCCGATGAGCCGGTCCGCGGGAATGCGATAGTTGTCGAAGACGAGCTCGGCGCTGTCGATGCCCTTGTAGCCGAGCTTCTCGAGTTTGCGGCTCACCGTGAAGCCCGGTCCCTTCTCCGCGAGGAAGAGGCTCATGCCGCGATGGCGCGGCTCGGCCGCGGGATCGGTCTTCACGAGAAGCGCGAAGCACTGGCCGTGGATGCCGTTGGAGATCCAGGTCTTGGTGCCGTTGATGACGTAGTGCTCGCCCTCGCGCCGGGCCGTCATGCGGATCGCCTGGAGATCGGTGCCGCAATCGGGCTCGGTGAGCGCGAGCCCGCCCCGGATCTCGCCGGTGGCGAAGCGTGGCAGGAACTTGCGCTTTTGCTCGGGCGTCCCGA
>DATJVP010000066.1:0-11482 GCA_035581425.1 Allostellaceae bacterium
GCAGAGAGGTAGCAGCCTGCGCCGCGTCGCAGCAATTCACTCTTTGTGTACGATTATTACAAGGAAAGTTCTTATGAAACAGAAACTTAACGGCACTTCCGCGCCGCTCCCCGGGCCTCGGCGGATGGCCCGGGAGCGGCCGGGCGGCGACGCGGCGGGCGCCCCGCCGCCCGGCCTTGCGGAGGCAGCCCGTCAGTTCGCCTGGCGGCGCAGGAAGGCAGGAATCTCTAGGAGATCCTCCTCCGCCTTGCTGACCGTCACGCGATCTGCGGGATCGAGCGGGCCGAGCCGGGGCTGCTGCGGCTCGCTCCGCAGCGGCGCAGGCTGCGGAGGCGTCGGAGCGGCTGCGGCCGGGACCGTCGCCGCTGGCGGCACCGGCTCCGGTTGCGGCTCACGATGCCGCGCGGCGCCGGTCACACGCTCGAAGAGGCTCGGGCCACGGACCTTCCGCGGGGGCTGCTGCCGCGCGCCGTTCGTCATTGCCGCCTCCGCAAAGGGATCGGCGGGGGCGACGACGGGCGCGGTGACGACCACCGGGCGGGTCTGCGGCTCGATGGGCTTCGGCGGAATGAAGGACTCCCGCACGGGCGCCCGCTCGAGCGCCTCGGCTTCGGCCGCATGCCGGATTACCGGCTGCGGCTCGACCACCGGCTGCGGCGGGGCCACCACGACCGCCGGCTGCGGCTGTGCCATCGCAAGCGCGCTCGTCCCCGCCGTTGCCGGGGCGGAAGCAACCGCCATAGGCATCGCCGGAGCGAGCGGCTGCGATGCCGCCACCGCCGCCGATACTGCCGCGGGCTGGACTACCACCGCCGGCTCGGGCCGGCTGCGATCGCTCACCAGCGAGATCACCGGCCGCGGCTGCGCCATGGCGGCGGCGTCGATGCCGGTCGCCACGACCGAGATGCGGATCCGTCCCTCGAGGCTGTCGTCGAAGGTCGAGCCGAAGATGATGTTCGCCTCGGGATCGACTTCCTCGCGGATGCGGTTCGCGGCCTCGTCGACCTCGAACAAGGTCATGTCGGCGCCGCCGGTGATGTTGATGAGGACGCCTCTCGCCCCCTTCATGGAGACGTCGTCGAGGAGCGGGTTCGAGATCGCCGCTTCCGCCGCGTCGATCGAGCGGCGGTCGCCTTCGGCCTCGCCCGTCCCCATCATGGCCTTGCCCATCTCGCTCATGACCGCGCGGATGTCCGCGAAGTCGAGGTTGATGAGGCCTGGCATCACCATGAGATCGGTGACGCCGCGCACGCCCGAATAGAGGACGTCATCGGCCATCTTGAAGGCATCGGCGAAAGTCGTCTTCTCGTTCGCCACCCGGAAAAGGTTCTGGTTCGGGATGATGATGAGGGTGTCGACGTACTTCTGCAGCTCGAGGATGCCGGACTCTGCGATCCGCATGCGCTGTCCGCCCTCGAACTGGAAGGGCTTGGTGACGACGCCCACGGTGAGAACGCCCGCCTCGCGCGCGGCGCGTGCGATCACGGGCGCCGCACCGGTGCCGGTGCCGCCGCCCATGCCCGCGGTGATGAAGACCATATTGGCGCCGCCGAGCGCCTCCATGATCTCCTCCAGCGCCTCCTCGGCGGCGATGCGGCCGACATCCGGGCGCGAGCCTGCGCCGAGACCTCGGGTGACGCCCGTGCCGAGTTGGATCCGCCGCTCGCAGAGCGACTGCTTCATCGCCTGCGCATCCGTGTTGGTGACGATGAAATCGCACCCCACGAGATTCGAGCGGATCATGTTGTTGACCGCGTTGCCGCCGGCGCCGCCGACGCCGACGACGGTGATCCGCGGCTTCAGCTCCTGCTGCTCCTGCGGTACCGAGATGTTGATGCTCATGCTGTCCTCCGCGTAGCTCCGCAATATCCACCGGCCGCGCCGGCGGGTTGGTCCCGGCCCCCGCGGCACGGGGGCCGGGTGTCAAAAGTGCTCACGGATCCACACTCCGAAGCGACCCATGAAGCCGCTCGGCTCCTCAGCCAGCGCGCGACCCTGCCGCAGGGTCTCCGCGCGTTCCGAAAGTGCGAACTGAACGAGTCCGGCGCTCGTCGCGAAAGCCGGGCCACCCGTTGCCTCGGCGAGCCCCGCGATGCGGAGCGGCTTGCCGATGCGAACCTGTTTGTCGAGGATCAATCCCGCGAGCTCGCGCACGCCCGTGAGCTGCGCCGCTCCTCCCGTCAGCACCACGCGCCGGCCCGCGAGCTTGTCGAAGCCGCTCGCCTCCAGCGAGTTGCGCACGAGCTCGAAGGTCTCCTCGAGCCGGGGCGAGATGATGCCGACGAGGAGCGATTTCTGGACATGCGCGACCTCGCCGTCCTCCTCCTCGCCGACTTGGGGGACGCTGATGGTCTCGCGCTGATCGCCGGGCGAAGTGATCGCGCTGCCGTGCAGCGTCTTCATGCGCTCGGCATGTGCGACCGGCGTCGAGAGGCCGCGCGCGATGTCGTTGGTGACGTGGATCCCGCCGACGGGGATGCTGTCGGTGAAGACGAGGTTGCCGTCGAAGAAGACCGCGATCCCCGTAGTGCCGCCGCCCATGTCGATGACGGTGACGCCGAGCTCGCTCTCATCGGGAACCAGCGCCGAGAGGCCGGAGCCGTAGGGGCTGACTACCACCGCAGCGATCTCGAGGCGGCAGCGCGCGATGCAGGTCGCGAGGTTGCGGACGGCGGCCGTTGTCGCCGCGACGATGTTCATATTGACGCCGAGGCTTTGCCCGAACATGCCGCGGGGATCCCGGATGCCGCGGCTTCCGTCGATCGAGAAGCCCACGGGGATCGAGTGGATGACCTCGCGCTCGCCCGCCTCCTTGAGGTGATAGCCCTGGTTGAGGACTCGGCGCATCTCGTTGTTGCCGATCTCGCGGCCGTTGAGCGGGATCTCCGTCTTGATGATGCGCGAGGCGCCGAAACCGCCGGAGAGGTTCACGACCACCTCGGAGATGGTCTCGCCGGCCATCTCCTCGGCGGCATGGACCGTCGCGAGGATCGCTTGGCTCGCTGCCTCGATGTCGATGATGAGCCCGCCGCGGAGGCCGCGCGAGACCTGATGGCCGATCCCGACGATGCGCGGGCCCCCGTCCTCGATGCGCGCGAGGAAGCAGCAGAGCTTGCTGCTGCCAATGTCGAGCGCGGCGACGAGGCTGCCGACCGGGCGCGGCCTGCGCTTTCTCATGTGCTCCTCCCGGGATTTTTCTTCTTGGGCGCGGTTGGCTTCTCCGGCGCGGGTGCCGATTGCAACACCATCCGATCGGGAAGTCGCAGATCTACGCGGCGGATGTCGCGCTCGAGGAGGCCGTAGGTGCGATCGAGGCGCGCGAGCTCGCGCCAGGCCGCCGTCGCATTCTCTTCCGGCAGCTCCACGTCCATGCCGTTCTCCATGCGTAGGTTCCAGCGCCGATCGGAGACGCGGATTGCGGCGGCAACGCGGTCGCGAAGCGCGGGCTCCTCCGCGAGCATCTGGAGCAGGGCCTGCCCGGATTGGGGTGCGCCCTCTCCCACCAGCACCGGCAGCGACGAGAACTCGCCGAGCTGCACCACCGGGAGGACATTTCCTTCCTCGTCGATGAGCTCGAATTTGCCGCCGTGCTGCCAGAGCGCCATAGGCTTCCGCTCGACGATCCGGACCGCGAGCGTGTCCGGCAGCAGGCGCGTCACCGCGGCTGAGCGAACCCAGGGCAGCGCCTCGAGCCGCGCCTTCGCCTCGGCAGGGCTAGCGGCGAGGATCGGCGTGCCGCGCTTCACGTTGAGCGCATCGAGAATGTCTGCGACCTCCGTGCGGTCGCGGCCCAGGACCGCCACATCCTCGACCGAGAAACCCAGGGTGGCCGTGAGCGCAAGCGTCTTCGTCGTGCCGAACTCGAGACCCGCCGAAATCCAGCCCTTCCGCTCTGCGGCGAAGCCAGCTCCCGTGAGGACCAGCAATGTCGCGCCCGCAATCGCCGCGCGTCGGCGCCAGCGCGCGACCCCGCGACGGCGCTGCGCCCGCGCGGACTTCGTCTCGCGCTCGCCCTCGGCGGGAGCGGTCAGAAGTCGCATGCCGCGTTCTCCACCATCCAGCGCACGAGCGCGGGGAATTCGATGCCGGCGTGGCGCGCGATGTCCGGCACCAGCGAGGTTGGCGTCATGCCGGGCTGCGTGTTGAGCTCCAGCAGCACCATGCGTCCGGGCTCGCCCCTGGTGTCGTCGTAGCGCAGGTCCGCGCGGCTCACGCCGCGGCAGCCGAGCGCGCGGTGCGCGCGGAGCGAGATGTCGAGCGCCTGCTCGTAAGCGCGAGGATGGATCGGCGCTGGCATCAGGTGGTCCGAGCCGCCTCGCGTGTACTTCGCGGTGTAGTCGTAGAAGGTTCCGTGCGCGCGAATCTCGAGCGCGCCGAGCGCGCGGTCGCCCATCACGGCGACGGTGATCTCGCGCCCCGGCACGAAGCGCTCGACGAGCGCGCGTCCGTGGTCCCAGCTTTGCGCCTCCTCCGCCCAGGAGTTGTCGTTGATGCGCACGATGCGCACGCCGACGCTCGAGCCTTCGTTGGCGGGCTTCACGACGAAGGGCCGCGGCACCGGATCACCTTTGGTGAGGTCCTCACGCTTCACCACGACGCCATCGGGAACCGGGAGACCGGCTGCGGCAAAGACCGCCTTCGCTATCGGCTTGTCCATCGCGACCGCAGAGGCGAGAACGCCCGAATGCGTGTAAGGAATGCGCAGGAATTCGAGCACGCCCTGGACCGTGCCATCCTCGCCGCCGCGACCGTGCAGTGCATTGAAGACTGCATCCGGGCGCGGTGTCAGCGCCTTCGCCAGCGCGTCAACGTCGCGCGTCACGTCGACGGTCCTGACGTCGTAGCCCTCGGCGCGAAGTGCTGCCGCACATTCGGCGCCGCTCGAAAGCGAGACCTCGCGCTCCGCCGACCAGCCGCCCATGAGCACCGCCACGGTCTTCATCGCTCCGCCTCCTGGAGCCCCGTAGCGGGCCGGCCGATGCGGCGGATTTCCCAATCGAGCGCGATGCCGAACTTCTCGAAGACGCGGCGCCGCACCTCCTCGCCGAGACCTTCGATGTCTGCGGCGGTGGCGGTGCCGGTGTTGATCAGGAAGTTCGTGTGCTTCTCGGAGATCATGGCGCCGCCGCGCCGCAGGCCGCGACAGCCCGCGCGATCGATGAGCTCCCAAGCCTTGTGTCCCGGCGGATTTGCGAAGGTCGATCCGCCCGTCCGCGCGCGGATAGGCTGGCTCGCCTCGCGCTCGGCCTGGATCTGCTCCATGCGCTGCTGGATCGCCGCGGGGTCCCCCTCTGCGCCGGCGAGCGTCGCAGAGACGAAGATCCAATCCTCGTCGACGCCGCAATGGCGATACGAAAGCTGCATCTCCTGCGGGCTCAGCGAGTGTCGCCCGCCGGTCGGATCGAGCGCCTCCGCCGAGGCCAGCACATCTTTGATCTCACGCCCGTAGGCGCCCGCGTTCATACGCAACGCACCGCCGATGGTGCCGGGGATGCCCGAGAGAAATTCGAGTCCCGCAACCCCTGCCGCGCGGCAGGCGATCGCGACGTTGAGGTCGAGCACGGCCGCGCCCGTGACGACGCGTGCGCCGGAAATCTCGATCGCAGAGAAACCGCGTCCCAACCGCACCACGACGCCCTCGACACCACCGTCGCGCACCAGCAGGTTCGAGGCGACGCCGATCACGGTGACGGGGACTTCCGGCGGCTTCTTCGCCAGGAACTCCGCGAGGTCCTCGGCATCGGTGGGTCGGAACATCACTTCCGCGGGGCCGCCGACACGGAACCAGGTGATCCCCGCGAGTGGTGCGCTCTCGCTGAGCCGACCGCGCACGGCGGGGAGCCGGTCGATGAGACGTTGGGGCTGGCGGGCGGTCATCATGCCGCCGTCCCCGTCCCCGCCGAGGGGACCGCGTAGAGCCGGTCGAGTTCGCCCGGCAGTGCCTGTGCCCAATAGGTGCTCGAGCCCGCGCCGAGGCAAACCACGTAGTCGCCGGACTTTGCCAGGCTCTTGACGAGGGGGGCGAGCTCCTTGGGCGCCGCGAGCGGTAGCACGGAACGGTGGCCGCGGCTCCGCAATCCCGCCACCAGCGCATCGCGGTCGATGCCCTCGATCGGGGCCTCGCCCGCTGCGTAGATCTCGGCGACGACGACCACATCGGCGTCGTTGAAGCAGGTGCAGAACTCGTCGAAAAGATTGGCGACGCGCGTGTAGCGGTGCGGCTGCACAACCGCGATCACCGCGCCCGAGGTCGCCGCGCGCGCCGCGCGCAGCACCGCCGCGATCTCCACGGGATGATGGCCGTAATCGTCGATCACGGTGATGCCGTGGGACTCGCCGGTCTTGGTGAAGCGGCGTTTCACGCCCTTGAAGCCCGCGAGCGCCGCGCGCACGACCTCGTCGGAAAGTCCCATCTCGCCGGCAACCGCGATCGCCGCGAGAGAATTCTGCACGTTGTGCTCGCCGAGCATGGGTAGGCGCAGTCCCGCGATGGTCCGGCTCGTCTGCGAGGCTCGGTCCATTATCACGGCGTCGTAGCGCGCGCCCTCTCGCCCGATCTCCACGTTGACCGCGCGAACGTCGGCTTGCGGCGAGAAGCCATAGGTCACGACGCGGCGCTCCGCGAGCTTCGGTATCATCCGCTGCACGACGGGGTGATCGATGCAGAGCGCGGCGAAACCGTAGAAGGGAATGTTTCCGACGAAGCTCTCGAAGGCCTGCTGCTCCGCCTCGAAGGTGCCGTAGTGGTCGAGGTGCTCGGGATCGATGTTGGTGACGATGGCGATGGTCGCCGGCAGCCGCACGAAGGTACCGTCGCTCTCGTCCGCCTCGACCACCATCCAATCGCCGGCGCCGAGGCGCGCGTTAGTGCCGTAGGCGTTGATGATTCCGCCGTTGATGACCGTGGGATCGAGCTCGGCAGTCTCCAGGAGCGTGCCGATCATCGAGGTCGTCGTCGTCTTGCCGTGCGATCCCGCGACCGCGATCGACCATTTGAGGCGCATGAGCTCGCCCAGCATCTCGGCGCGCCGAACCACCGGGATGAGTCGCGCGCGCGCAGCCGTTACTTCGGGGTTGTCTGCCTTGACCGCAGATGAGACGACCACCACCTGGGCTGCACCGAGATTCTCGGCGCGATGGCCGATCGCGACGGGAATGCCTTGCTTCTGCAGGCGCTGCACGTTGGCGCCGTCGGCGATGTCGCTTCCCTGCACCTCGTAGCCGAGGTTATGCAGGATCTCCGCTATCCCGCTCATGCCGATGCCGCCGATGCCGACGAAGTGGAGCATGCCGATGTCGAGAGGGAGCGCCTTCATTGGCGGGCCTCCCCAAGCACGAGATCGGCGAGCCGCTCGGCGGCATCGGGCCGCCCGAGTGCGAGCGCGCGCTTTGCCGCCTCCGCGAGACTCTCCGGCGCCTTCATGAGCGCAGTCAGACGTGCCGCGAGCGCTTCCGCCGTGAATTGCGCCTGCGGCATCACCCAAGCCGCACCCGCTGCTTCGAGTGCGCGCGCGTTCGAGGTTTGGTGATCGTCCGCGGCGTAGAGATAAGGCACGAGGATCGCCGGACGCCCGAGCACCGCGAGTTCCGCCACGGTCGAGGCGCCGGCGCGGGTGATCGCGAGCTGCGCGCGCACGAGACGCTCCGGCACGTCCTCGAAGAAGGGCCGCAGCTCCGTGGCGATGCCGCTCGCGGCATAGGCCGCGCGAACGGCCTCGAGGTCCTCGGGACGCGCCTGCTGCGAGAGCCGAAGGCGTCGCTTCAAGGTCGTCTCGAGGTGCGCGAGCGCCGCGGGTACGACCTCGCTGAGGACGTGCGCGCCTTGGCTGCCGCCGAGTACCAACAGCTCGAAGGGCTCATCGCCGCGCGAGACGACGTAGGGAGCGCCGCGCAGCGCCGCGACCGCGGGCCGGACGGGATTTCCGGTCTCGACGATGCGGGGGCGGTCGGTTGGGCGGACGCCCGCGACCTCCGCGAAGGAAGTTGCGATCCGGCGCACGCGCGGCGCCAGCAGACGGTTCGCGCGCCCCAGCAGCGCGTTCTGCTCGTGGATCACCGTCGGAAGCTTCTGTCGCGTCGCCGCGAGCATCGTCGGCACCGAGGGGTATCCCCCGAAACCCACCACCGCCGAGGGGACGAGGGCACGGAGACGCCGGCCGGCCTCGAGCGTGCCGAGCGCAAGCTCCGCGAGACCCAGCGCCTTGCGCAGGAGCCCGCCGCCGATTCGCGCCGCGCGGACGCGATGAAGGGCGACGCCCGGGAGGCGCTGGCCAAAGGCTTCGCCGCGGCTGTCGGTCATGAGCGCGACCGTCCGGCCGCGGCTCAGCAACGCGCGAGCGAGCGCTTCCGCCGGGAACATGTGGCCGCCGGTGCCGCCGGCTGCAAGCACGACCACGCCCTCGCCGCTCATGCCTCGACCCCGCCGAAGCGACGCCGCGTCAGCGCCAAGGCCATGCCCATCCCGAGCCCCAGCGCGAGCATCGAGGAGCCGCCGTAGGAGATGAACGGCAAGGTCATGCCCTTGGTCGGCATGAGGTGGAGCGTCGAGGCCATATTGATCACGGCCTGCAGCCCGAATTGCACGAAGAGCCCGGTCGCCGCCAGCACCACGAAGAAGTTGTGCTCCTGCAGCATCCGCGCGAATCCCCGGAGCACGATGAAGGCGAAGAGCGCGACGATGGCGAGGCAGGCGACGAGGCCGAGCTCCTCGCCCGCGACCGCAAAGACGAAATCCGCATGCGCGTCCGGCAGTGAGCCCTTGACCGTGCCCTCGCCCGGCCCCTGCCCCCAAAGCCCGCCGTGCATGAAGGCTTCCATCGAGCGGTTCACCTGATAGCCGTCGCCGCCGTCGCCGCGATCGAAGAACTGGTTGATGCGGAGCGCCACGTGCGAGAACGCGAAGTAGGCGCCGGTGAGTGCGAGGACGCCGCAGCCCACACCGGCCACGACCCAGTAGAGTCGCAGCCCTGCCAAGAAGAATTGCGTGAACCAAACCGCCGCCACGACTGCCGCCATGCCAAGATCGGGCTGCTTCACGAGCATCCCCACGACGACGAGGAAGAGTCCGATCGCGACGGCATTCCCCGGAAAGCGCGGATTGAGGCGCTGCTCCGAGAACATCCAGGCCGCCACCACCGCGAAGCTCGGCTTCACGAACTCCGAGGGCTGCAGCGCGAAGCCCGGGAGATTGATCCAGCGCCGCGCGCCCTTGATCTCGACGCCGGCGACGAAGGTGAAGGCGACCAGCAGCAGCGACGCCAGGAACACGACGACCGCGATCCGCCGTATCGTCTTCGGCGTCTGCAGCGACACCACGAAAAGCGTCGCTGCCGCGAGCGGGAGTACCAGGAAATAGCGCTTCACGAAATGCAGGCTGTCGGTGCCGATGCGCTCCGCGACCGCGGGGCTCGCGGCCATCACCAAGAGGGAGCCGAAGCCGACCAGCGCCAGCAGCGCCGCGAGCGTCCAGCGGTCGACGCTCCACCACCACTCCGCGAGCGCGCTGCGATCGGTGCGGGCGAAGGCGGTCATTGCCGCGCCCCCGGAAGCATTTCGACAAGCGCGCGAAAGGCGTCGCCGCGCACCTCGAAGTTCGCGAATTGATCGAAGGAGGCGCAAGCCGGCGAGAGCAGCACCACGGCACCCGCGGCGCCCTCTGCGCGAGCCGTTGCGCTGGCCGCAGTGACGGCAGTTGCGAGGTCGCCGACTTCGCTGTGCGCGACTGCGCGGCCGAGAGTCGCCGCGAAATCCGCTGCGGCAGCGCCGATCAGGAAGGCGTGGCGCATTCGCGGGAAGAACGGCTTCAGCGAGTGGATGCCGCCTTCCTTGGCAAGGCCGCCCGCGATCCAGTAGATCGTGTCGTAGCAGGCGAGCGCCTTCGCCGCCGCATCGGCATTGGTCGCCTTGCTGTCGTTGACATAGCGGATGCCGTCGATCGTCGCGACGAGCTCCTGGCGGTGGGCGAGTCCGGGGAAGGTCTCGATGCCCTTCACCGCGGCGTCGACCTCGACGCCAACGCGGCGCACGGTCGCGAAGGCGGCGGCGGTGTTCTGCCAGTTGTGCCGGCCGGGGAGCCGCGGCGCGCGGCGCATTTCCATCACCCGCTCGGGCTTTGCCGCGGTCGCGTCGGTCAGGACCCCGTCGACTACGTAGACGCCGCCCGCGACGGCGCGTTCCGCGGAGATCGGGACCACATCCTGGCGATGCGCCTTGCCGAGATCGTCGGCGATGCCGCGGCAGGTCTCGTCGTCGACGCCGACCACCGCCGTCTGCGGCGATTTCTGGTGCAGGAAGATTCGCTTCTTCGCGGCGACGTAGCCCTCCATCCCGCCGTGACGGTCGAGGTGGTCGGGCGTCACGTTGAGGAGCACCGCCACGTCGCAGGCGAGCGACCGCGTGAGCTCGAGCTGGTAGGAGCTCATCTCGAGAACGTAGATGCCATCCTCGCCGAGCGGTGCGAAGCTGAGCACGGGCACGCCGAGATTGCCGCCGACCTCCACGCGCTTCCCGCTCGAAGCGAGGATGTGGCCGATGAGCGCGGTGGTCGTGGACTTGCCGTTGGTGCCGGTGATGCCGACGTAGCGCGCCGCGGGCTCGCTCTTGGCGAGAAGCTCGATATCGCCGATCACGGGCACGCCCGCGGCCTTCGCAGCGGCGGCGGCGGGATGCGGCTTCGGGTGCGTGTGCGGAATTCCCGGCGAGAGCACCAGCGCCGCCATGCCCTCCCAGTCGATCTCTGCGGGAGGCTCGACGGCGATCCCCGCTCCGGCAACCGCCGCACGCTTCTCTGCGGCGTCGTCCCAGGCGTGAACGCGGGCGCCGCCCGCGGCAAGCGCCTTGGCGGCGGCGAGGCCCGAGCGCGCGAGGCCTACCACCGCCACATCCTTGCCTTCATATGCGCGGACCGGAATCATCGCGCTCACCTCAGCTTCAGCGTCGCGAGGCCCGCGATCGCGAGGATCGAGGCGATGATCCAGAAGCGGATGACGATGGTCGGCTCCTCCCAGCCCTTCTTCTCGAAGTGGTGGTGGAGCGGCGCCATGCGGAAGACGCGCTTGCCCGTGAGCTTGTAGCTCGCGACCTGCACGATCACCGAGACCGTCTCCAGCACGAAGAGGCCGCCGATGATCGCGAGCACGATCTCGTGCTTGGTGACGACGGCGATGACGCCGAGCGCGGCGCCGATCGAGAGCGAGCCGGTATCGCCCATGAACACCATGGCCGGCGGCGCGTTGAACCAGAGGAAGCCCAGCGCGGCCCCGACCATCGCGCCGCAGAACACCGCGAGCTCGCCGCTACCGGGGACGTATTGGAGCTGGAGGTATTCCGCGAAGATGCGGTTGCCTACGAGATAGGCGATCAAGCCGAAGCAGCCCGCCGCGATCATCGCGGGGACGATGGCGAGCCCGTCGAGCCCGTCCGTGAGATTGACGGCGTTCGAGGCGCCGGTGATCACGATCACCGCGAGCGGCACGAAAAACCA
>DATJVP010000067.1:0-36440 GCA_035581425.1 Allostellaceae bacterium
GGGCGGAATGCGCCGCTCGGGCGCGGGAATGTACCGATCGAGCCAGCGCTGCAGCGGCGCGAGATCGGGATGCATGACGTCGCGCTCGATGAGGCGCCAGACGCGCGGGATGTGTGCGAGATAGACCGGCTTGCCGTCGCGCACGCAGAGCCGCGTGAAGATGCCGACGATCTTGCAATTGCGCTGCACCGAGAGGACGGCCGCGGCCGTCGCGAAGGCCTCGCGATCTCCCGCGGGGAATGCCGCGAGATAGCGACGGGTCATCGCATTCGCGAGCGGCGTCGGCACGTCGCGCCGCGCGTCCGTCAGGAGCGAGGCGAGATCGTAGGCCGGAGAGCCGATAACGGCATCCTGGAAGTCGAGCAGACCGCAAGCTGCGACCCCCGCGCGGCCCTCCAGCAGCATCAAGTTGTCGACGTGGTAATCGCGGAGCACCAGCGTCGGCGGCTGCGCAGCGGCGAGAGGCAGCACCGCTCCCCATGCCGCGAGATAGTCCTCGCGGAGGCCCTGCGGCGTCTGTCGCCCCGTCACCGCTGGTAGATGCCAATCGACCAGCAGCGCCGCCTCCGTCAGAAGCCTCGCCTCGTCATAAGGCGGAAGTGCTGCGCCCGCCGCGGGCTCGAAGCGCCGTTGCAGCTCGATCAACGTATCGACCGCGAGCGCGTAGAGCGCCTCCTCGTCGCCCCCCTCCGCGAGGAGGCGCGTGTAGGTGCGATCCCCGAAATCCTCGAGCAGAAGCAGGCCCGCCTCGATGTCCTCTGCCAGAATTTCCGGCGCGCTAAGCCCGAGACGCTGCAGGAGGCGTGCGACCCTGAGAAAGGGCCGCACGTCTTCCTGCGGCGGCGGCGCGTCCATCAGCACGGCGCGCCGCTCACCCGCCTCCAGGCGGTCGTAGCGCCGAAAGGAGGCATCGCCCGCAAGTTTCCGCCGCGGCACGCCGGCCCATCCCGCGTGCGCCAAGAAGGTCTCGATGCGCGCCGCCCGCTCGCTCATGGGTGGCCAAGCGCAGACCAGCGCGGCCCGCCCCTCAGAAGCGCGTGGCGCCGGCCGGGCGCGCTTCCCGCGCTCAAGGTGAGGTCGAGGCGCTGGCGCGGCAGCAGGCCGCCCAGCCGCTCCGGCCACTCGATCAGAATGACCCCGCCGGCGAGTGCGTCCTCGAAGCCCAGCTCGTAGACATCCTCAGGCTTTACCAGACGATAAAGGTCGAAATGCCAGATGCGGAGCGGATCGAGATCGTAGATCTCGACGAGCGTGAAGGTCGGGCTGGGCACTTCTTCGTCACCGCGGCCGAGGGCGCGGATGAAGCCGCGGGCGAAGCTGGTCTTGCCGCTCCCGAGCTCACCCCTGAGCGCAATCACGTCGCCCGCGCGCGCGAGGCGCGCCACGCGCGCCGCGAGTGCTTGCGTCGCCGCCTCGGATTCGAGCTCGATCGAGAGTTCTGCCGCAGTGGAGGTAGTCGTCACCGGCCCCTTTTAGTCCCTGGGGCGAGTCGCTTGCAAGGAAGCTTCAGGCCGCGGAGGCACAGCCTCCTTTCTCCGCTCTCGTTTGTCGCGCAGGACACCGTGTTCCCTGGTGATTCCGGCGGGGTTGCGCCCAGGGCGAGCAGCGGTCATTCTGCGCGCCGCTTGCAACGATGCGGACGGAAGCGATGGCGGAGGCGGTGCGGACGGACGTGGCGATTGTGGGCGCGGGCCCGGTGGGGCTCTTCGCGGTCTTCGAATGCGGCATGCTGAAAATGCGCTGCCACGTCTTCGACGCGCTCGATGTCCCCGGCGGACAATGCGCCGCGCTCTATCCCGAGAAGCCGATCTACGACATTCCCGGCTATCCCGCGATTGATGCGGCGACGTTGGTGGAAAAGCTCGCGGAGCAGGCCGCACCCTTCGCGCCCGTCTATCACCTCGGGGCGACCGTCGAGCGCGTATCGCGCGAGCCAGGCGGCGGCTTTCGGCTCGGCACCTCCGGCGGCGATGAAGTGATCGCGACGGCGGTAATCGTCGCAGCGGGCGTCGGCGCCTTTGGGCCGAACCGGCCGCCGCTCGCAGGGATCGAGCGGTATGAGGGCAAGAGCGTTTTCTATTACGTGCAGCGCCGCGATGCCTTCCGCGGCAAGCGCGTGGTGATCGCCGGCGGCGGGGACTCCGCGGTCGATTGGGCCCTTGCGCTCGCGGAGGTCGCCGACCGGATCATGGTCGTTCACCGTCGGCCGAAATTTCGCGCTGCGCCGGAATCGGCCGCAAGGCTCGAAGCGCTCGCCAAGGCCGGCCGCATCGATCTCATCGTGCCCTATCAGCTCCAAGCGCTCGAAGGCGCCGGCGGCGCGCTCGCGCGGGTCGTCGTGGCCGATCTCGACGGCAATAGCCGCGCGCTGGAAGCCGACGCGCTTCTCGCCTTCTTCGGTCTATCCATGAGCCTCGGACCGATCGCGGAATGGGGCCTCGATCTCGACCGAAATCACATCGCGGTGACGCCCGCGACGTCAGCGACCTCCATACCCGGCATCTTCGCGATCGGAGATATCGCGACATATCGCGGAAAGCTCAAGCTCATCCTCTCGGGCTTTGCAGAAGCCGCGCAGGCCGCGCACGCGATCCATCCTCTCGTCTACCCCGGCGAGGCGCTCCATTTCGAATACTCCACGACGAAGGGCGTGCCCGGCAGGAGCTAGTGCGGTCAGTCCGCGACCGAGCGCTGAGCCGTCTCCGCCTCCGTAGGGGCGGCGTCGAGGTAGCAGGTGACGGTGGTGCCGAAGCCCTCGCGCGAGGTTAGCTCAATGCGGCCGCCATGCAATTCGATGAAGCTCTTGACGAGCGAGAGGCCGAGGCCGGGGCCCGATTGGCGCGCCTGCGGATTGCCGCGCTCGAACTTCTCGAAGATGCGCTGCTGATCCTCGGGCGGCACGCCCACGCCGGTGTCGGCGACCTCGAGCGCCACCTCGTTGCCGTCCCGCCGCGCGCGCAAGGTGACGCTCCCGCCCGCAGGCGTGAACTTGAGTGCGTTGGAGATCAGGTTGAAGAGCGCCTGTTTCAGGCGCCGCTCATCGCCCCGGAGCGTGCCGATGTCGCCGGGACAGTCGAATTCCAGCGCGAGATTCTGGTTGCGCGCGCGCTCGCGCGAGAGCGTCAACACGCTCGACATCATCTCGTGGATGTCGACCTCGGAGGTCTCCAGCGTCATGTAGCCGGCCTCGATGGTCGCGAGGTCGAGAATGTCGTTGATGAGCGACATGAGACGATGCGAGCTGTCGAGGATGCCGCGGCTGTAGTCGAGCTGGCGCGGGTTGAGTTGGCCGAAATATTGGTTCGCGAGGATTTCCGCGAAGCCGATGATCGCGTTGAGCGGCGTGCGGAGCTCGTAGGAGACGTTGGCGATGAACTCGCTCTTAAGCCGCCCCGCGGTTTCCAACGCCTCGTTCCGCTCGCGGAGCGCCCGCTCGACCCGCGTCGAGTCCGTGACGTCGAGGTAGCTCAGCAGCACGTTGCCGTCGGGGAGCGGCACGATGGTCGCCTGCAGGATCGAGCCGTCCGCGCGCTCGATCCGCTCGGCGATCTCGACATGCCCGGTGAGGCGGTCGATGATCCGCTGCTTGCGCTCGCCCCAGCTCTCCGGCGAGCCGCGCCGCTCGACGAAGGCGCGCGTGCGCTCGACGATCTCCGCGACGTGCGGCTCGCCCGCGAGATCCTGCGCCGAAAGCTGCCAGGTCTGCGCATAGGCGGGGTTCCAGAGCTTGAGCCGGCCGTCGCTCCCGAGCACGGCCACGGCCTCGTAGAGATTGTCGAGCGTCTCGCGCTGCACCTCGATCATCGTGTTGTAGGAGCGCTCGAGCGCGAGCCGGTCGGTTACGTCCTCGTAAACGAAGGTGAGGCCGCCGAAGGGATGCGGATAAGCGACGCTGCGGAGCGTGCGCTCGTCCGGGAGGTGGAGGAGCTCCTCCTGCGGCTCGAGGAGCGAGGTGAAGAGCGTCTGCTGCTTGCGCTGGAAAGCCCGAAAATCCGCGTATTCCGGCAGGCCTCGGCGCTCGCGGATGCGGTCGAGGATTTCGGCGATGCTGGGCTCGCTCGCGAGCCATTCCTCCTCGAGGCGCCAGAGCCGCGCGAAGGCGGAATTGAAGAACTTGAGCCGCGTGTCCGCGCCATAGATCGCGATCGCGACAGCGACGTTCTCGAGCACCTCCGCGTGCGCGGCGACGTGTCGCGCGAGCTCCGCCTCCTTGCTCTCGAGATCGGTGAAGTCGCGGACGTAGCCCACGAGTTCGCCGGTGCCGTCGAGCGGCTGCTCCGTGAGCTCGAGAAGCCGGCGCTGGCCGCCCACGACAATGTGGTGGCTCTCGGACTGCGCGACGCCGGTGCGCCGCGCGCGATCCGCGAGCGCGCGGCCGTCCTCGCCGAGTGCGGTCGCGCCGATCTCGCGGCTCTCCGCTATCGCTTGCGCAGGCGCCGCCTCCACCGCCTGGCCGTAGGCGCGGTTCGCATCGAGGAGAACGAGGCTGTCGGCGCGGCGGCGCCAGACGGGATAGGGCAGCGCATCGAGAACCTGCCGCAGGCGCTCGCTCTCGCGGCGGACACGGTCGAGCTCGGTTCGCGTGGCCGCATCCGAGAGCCAGACGAGGTCCGCGCCCGCGCAGCGGCTCCCGGCGGCGTCGAGCTGGCCGCCGGCCGCGAGGCGGAGCGCCATCGCGAAGCCCGTGCCGTTCGCGCGGAGTGCCGCTACGGCGGCCTCGAAGCGCTCGCGATCGCTCTCGGCCAGGAGGCCCGCGAGTTCGGCAAAGCAAGGACCCGAAAGGCCGCGGAATGCTGCGATAGGGCCGGCCTCGAAGCTCTCGCCGGTCCGATCCCATCGGTAGAGCGCGGCCGGCACGGTCGCGAGCATGGCCGCGCCCTGCGTCCGCTCCGCCTCAAGCCGCCGCTTCTCCTCTTCGAGCGTCCGGATGCGCTGGCGCAGGCGCCAGACGAGCCAGAAGCTCAGCATGATGAGGGCGGCCAAGACGGCCACGGCGAGCTCGCGCATGAAACCCCTCGGTCGGCGATTGCCACGCACCCCGCCCGACCGTCAGCGAATTATCGCGCGCCGCCGCGCATTTCCTAGAGAAATTCGTGCCATTCCCACGCGAGGTACGCGGAACGGTTGCGGAAGGACCGCCCTTGGAGCGAATATGCTGCCGCCATCGAGGCCCTGCGCCTAGCCAAAAGGGAGGGTTACCGCATGAAGATCCTTGCTGCGATCGGTATCCTCGCGATCCTCGCCGCCGGTGCCGCCGGGCTCTACTTCTTCGGCGGTTTCTACGACATCGCC
Source organism: Allostellaceae bacterium (assembly GCA_035581425.1). Lineage (GTDB taxonomy): Bacteria > Pseudomonadota > Alphaproteobacteria > ATCC43930 > CGMCC-115725 > DASZHJ01. Next base: position 5,293 of record DATJVP010000067.1, read on the forward strand.
GCGAGCGAGAAGGACTCCGCGATCATCGCTCGGATGCTCATCCTGGTGCGGCAGGCCTCGATCGCCCGCCATGCCACGGATACGCCGCCGATCAAGCTCGACGACGATGCGGTGGTGCGCGAAGGCGCGCACGCCTTCGCCCAGCGCGGCTGCGTCAATTGCCACGGGGCCCCCGGCGCGCAGTGGGCGAAATTCTCCGAGGGTCTCAACCCCGACCCGCCGGACCTCGCGGAGAGCGCCGCCAACCGCGATCCCCGCGAGATCTTCTGGATCGTGAAGCATGGCATCCGCATGACGGGCATGCCGAGCTTCGGCGCGACCGGCGTCCCCGATCGCGAGATCTGGACCATCGCCGCCTTCGTCAAGCGCCTGCCCAAGGTGTCCGAGCAGGATTTCAAGGCGTGGAGCGAGGCGAAATAAGGGGAGTTCTCGCGTCTCCGCGCGAAGTTAGTAGCGGTAGTGATCGGCCTTGAATGGCCCGGCCTCGGCGACGCCGAGGTATTTCGACTGCTCCGACGTGAGCTTTGTCAGCTTCACGCCGAGCTTGGCAAGGTGCAGCGCCGCAACCTTCTCGTCGAGGTGCTTCGGTAGCGTATAGACCTGCTTTTGGTATTTCCCGGGATTACCGAAGATCTCCATTTGCGCCAGCACCTGATTGGTGAAAGAGGCGCTCATGACGAAGCTCGGATGGCCGGTCGCGCAGCCGAGATTCACGAGGCGGCCCTTGGCGAGCACGATCAGGCGCTTGCCGTCGGGCATTACGACCTCGTCGACCTGCGGCTTTACTTCCTCCCAGCGGAAATTCCGCAAGCCGCCGATCTGGATCTCGCTGTCGAAGTGGCCGATGTTGCAGACGATGGCGCGATCCTTCATGGCGCGCATGTGGTCGACCGTGATCACATCGACGTTTCCCGTCGCGGTGACGAAGATGTCGCCGATCGAGGCGGCCTCGTCCATCGTGACGACTTGGTATCCCTCCATCGCGGCCTGGAGCGCGCAGATGGGATCGATCTCCGTCACCATGACGCGCGCACCCGCATTGCGGAGCGAGGCGGCTGAGCCCTTGCCGACATCGCCGAAGCCGGCGACCACCGCGACCTTCCCCGCCATCATCACGTCGGTCGCGCGGCGGATGCCGTCGACGAGGCTCTCCCGGCAGCCATAGAGATTGTCGAATTTCGATTTGGTCACGCTGTCGTTGACGTTGATCGCGGGGAAGAGCAGCCGGCCCTCCTTCGCCATCTGATAGAGGCGATGGACGCCGGTGGTGGTCTCCTCGGTCACGCCCTTGATGCCTTTACCGGCGGCCGTGTACCAGCCGGGCTTCGTCTTGAGGCGCTGCTTGATCGCGGCATAGAGCGCCTCCTCCTCCTCGTTGGTGGGATTGGCGACCCGCGAGGCGTCCTGCTCCGCGCGCATGCCCAAATGCACGAGCAACGTCGCATCGCCGCCGTCGTCGAGGATCATGTTGGGCGCGCCGCCATCCGCCCATTCGAAGATCCGGTGTGTGAACTCCCAATATTCCTCGAGCGACTCCCCCTTATAGGCAAAGACCGGGGTTCCCGCCTTCGCGATCGCGGCGGCGGCATGATCCTGCGTCGAGAAGATATTGCAGGAGGCCCAGCGGACGTCCGCGCCCAGATGCTTCAGCGTCTCGATGAGGACCGCCGTCTGGATCGTCATGTGGAGCGAGCCCGCGATCCGCGCGCCCTTCAAGGGCTTGCGCGGCCCATATTCCTCGCGTACGGCCATGAGGCCGGGCATCTCGCTCTCGGCGATCGCGATTTCCTTCCGCCCCCACTCCGCGAGCGAGAGGTCGGCAACCCTGTAATCGGCCATTCATGGACTCCTGAAATCCCGCGACGGCGGCATATAGCAGCGCCGCGCGGGGGCGGCAAGCATGGCTCGGGTGGGCGCTTTCCCACCCGCACGTCTCAGGCGAGTGCGTTGAAGTCGTCGAGGAGGCTCGCGATGCGGCCGTCGTCCATCTGATCCATGATCGCACGCGCGCGGCGCTGCGCCGCCGTCATGTCGAGATGGCGGATCCGGCGCTTCACGCGTCCGATATTGGCGGGCGCCATCGAGAGATTGCGGATGCCAAGGCCGAGGAGGAGCGCCGTATAGCGCTGATCGCCCGCCATCTCGCCGCAGACGCTAACGGGGATGTGCGCGCGCAACGCCGCCTCGACCGAGAACTGGATCAGCCGCAGCACCGCCGGGTGGAGGGGATTATAGAGGTAGGCCACCTGCTCGTCGCCGCGATCGATCGCGAGCGTATATTGGATGAGGTCGTTGGTGCCGATTGCGAAGAAGTCGCTCTCGCTCGCGAGTGCGTCGGCGGATAGCGCGGCGCCGGGAATCTCGATCATCACGCCCAATGGCGGCATCGGATCCGCGACCTCGACACCACGGCGCTTCAGGCGCCGGGCCACCTGTTCCAGCGCCTCGCGGACGCGACGGATCTCGCCGACGGTTGACACCATCGGTAGCAAGATTCGCACCGGCCCCTCCGCACCCGCGCGCAGCATCGCCGCAAGCTGCGCATCCAGGAGCTTGCGCTCCTTGAGCGAGAGCCGCACCGCGCGGAGGCCGAGCGCGGGATTCGCGGATTCGCTTCCAAGGCTCTCCGCAAGCGGCGCCGCGAGCTTGTCGCCGCCGACATCGAGGGTGCGGAGCGTCACGGGCTTACCTTCCATGCCGCGAACGAGCGCCTTGTAGGCCTCGTATTGCTCCTCCTCGTCGGGGAGGTCCTCGCGATTCATGTAGAGGAACTCGGTGCGTACGAGACCGAGGCCCTGCGCGCCGGCGTTGATGGCCTGCTCGAGCTCGCGCGGCAGCTCTAGATTGGCCTCGAGCGTGATTTCCTCGCCGTCGCGCGTCACCGCCGGCACCCGCTTCAGGCGCGCGAGCTGGCGCTGCTCGCGCTGGAAGGCCTCTGCCATCTGCTCATAGCGGGCGATGGTGGCCGAAGTTGGATTGAGCACGACGACGCCCGCAGAGCCGTCGATCACCACGGTATCGCCGCTCTTCGCCTCGCCGATAAGACCGGAGACGCCCAGCACTGCCGGAAGTGCCAGAGCGCGCGCCATGATTGCGGTGTGGCTTTCCGTGCCGCCGAGCATCGCCGCGAAGCCCGCGATTCGCCGCGGGTCCATCAGTGCGGTATCGGCGGGCGAGAGCTCCTCGGCGAGGATGATCGTGCCCGCGGGCAGGTGCTGATAGGCGGCGAAGGGCGTCTGGGTGAGATTGCGCAGGAGCCGCGCCCCCACCATCCGCACGTCGTCGATGCGCTGCGCGAGGTAGGCGTCATCCATCGCGGCGAAGCTCTCGCCGATCGAGGCGATCTCCATCTGCACCGCGCGCTCGGCGTTGACGCGGTCCTCACGGATGCGGCGATCGATGCCGCGGACGAGGCGCGAGCCCGAGAGCATCGCGATGTGGGCGTCGAGGAGATAGCCCATCTCCTCCGCCGCCGAGTTCGGAAGTGCCGCGGCCTTGCGCTTGAGCTTCTTGAGCTGCTTCAACGAGAACGCGACCGCGTCCTCGAAGCGCCGGCGCTCGTCGGCGACCTCGCCGGCCTCAACGCGGCGCTCAGCGACGGGCACCTCCCCGGCCTCCGTCGCGAAGGCGGGGCCGATGGCGACGCCCGGGGAGACGCCGAGGCCTTGGAAGATACGTTCGCCGCGTTCGCTTTTGCGCCCCGAGCCGCCCTCAGCCTTCATCGAAGCCGCCCGTGACGAGATCCGCGAGTGCGGCGACCGCGCGCTCGGCATCGTGTCCGCTGGCGGAGAGCTCGATCTCGGTCCCGGGCCCGGCCGCGAGCATCATGAGGCCCATGATGGAGCGCCCGGAGACCGTGGTACCGTTCTTGCGCACGCGCACCTCGGCCTCGAACTGCCAGGCGAGCTTGACGAAGCGGGCGGCCGCGCGCGCGTGGAGGCCGCGCTTGTTGCAGATCGCGACCGTGCGGCGGGTCTCGCCCGCATCCGGCGGTTTCGGCGCGTCGTTCATCCGCGGGCGTCGGCGAGCAGCTGCGAGGCGACATTGATGTATTTGCGCCCCGCCTCCTGCGCGCCGCGGACGGCATCGGCGAGGCTCTCGGTCGGACGAAGGCTCGCGAGCTTGATCAGCATGGGCAGGTTGATGCCGGCGATCACCTCGATCTTCGGACGGTCCATGACGGAGATCGCGAGATTGCTGGGCGTGCCGCCGAACATGTCCGTCAGGAGCACGACGCCCTCGCCGCTGTCGACGGCGCGCACGGCCTGCAGGATGTCCTGGCGGCGCTGCTCCATGTCGTCCTCGGGGCCGATGCAGATCGCCGCGATGTCGCGCTGGGGACCCACGACGTGCTCGAGCGCCGCGACGAACTCCGCCGCGAGGCGGCCGTGGGTGACGATGACCATACCTATCATTTCGAAGTCCTCGTTGTGCCGGCTGCTGGCGGTTGGCGCGCTTCTGCGCTGCCGGGCCGGTCGAGATCGCGGTGCCGCACGCTGACGGCACGACCGCGCTCGCCGAGCCACTCCGCCAAGCGCTCCGCAAGATAGACGGAGCGATGGCGGCCGCCGGTGCAGCCGATGGCGATGGTGAGATAGCTTTTGCCCTCGCGCTCGAAGCGCGGCAGCAGCGGCTCCACGAGCGAGGCGAGCTGCTGGAAGAAGGCAGGGAAATGCTCGTCGTCCGCGATATAGGCGCCGATCTCGGGATCGAGTCCCGTGAGCGGCTTCAGCGCGGGAACGTAATGCGGGTTGCGCAGGAAGCGCGCGTCGAAAACCATGTCGGCATCGCGCGGCAATCCGTGGCGGTAGGCAAAGGAGACCACCGAGAGCGCAATCCCCGGCGAGCGCTCCAGCGCGAAGTGGCCGGTGAGGAGGCGCTTCAGGTCAGCAGTGCTCAAATCGCCGGTGTCGATGGTGAGGTCGGCGCGGTCGCGGAGCTCCGCGAGGTATTGCCGCTCCAGGCGAATGCCGTCGAGCACCGGCCGGTCCTGCGCCAGCGGATGCCGGCGTCGGGTCTCGGTAAAGCGGCGCAGAAGCTGCTCGTCGCCGCAGTCGAGGAAGACTACCAAGGGCCGTGCACCGCCTTCGAGCGCCAAGCGGTCGAGCGTGTCGACGAGCGCCGTCGCCCCGAAGTCGCGCGTGCGCACGTCGGCGCCGAGCGCAAGCGGCTGGCGCAGCGGACGCTGGCTCATCAGGCCTGGCACCAGCGAGAGCGGCAGGTTGTCGACGGCCTCGTAGCCCAAATCCTCGAGCGCCTTGAGAGCGGTGGAGCGGCCTGCACCGGACATGCCCGTCACCACGAGGATGCGCGCAAGGTTAGGTGCCGCCGCGGCAGTGGCCGCCGGTGCGGAAACCGTCTCGGTCATGAGGCCACGGATATGGGGTGGGCTGTGCGCTCAGCCAATGCAATGAGCGCGAGGCGGATCTTCGCTGGCGTCGAGGCTTCGAAGGGCGCGAGCGCCAAACGCGGGACGAACCGTCCGAGGATTTCCACCTGCTCATCCTCGGGCATGCGTTCGACACTCTCCGGAGCCACCAAATCCACCACCAGGCGAAGCGGGATCCGCGCTACGAACGGAACACGCACGATGCCGACCCCGCGGGCCTCGATTTGTCCCGCGATGGTTTCGGGTGGGCTCGCGATCACATATTTGCCTGAAGGAAGGACTTCGGTCTGATCGTCGGCGATCAAGGAGGCGCCGCCCTCGATAAGGCGGAGTGCCAAGTCGCTCTTGCCGCAGCCGGAGGGCCCCCGAAGCAGGACCCCATCGCCGCCGAGCGCCACCGACGTACCGTGGACCCGTATCATGGGGGGTCTAGGTGATCCAGCAGCCGGTTAATGTCAATGGCGGCAGAAGGTAACCACCCGTTCCCGATTTGGTCCAGCGGGTGATTTCAGTTCCTTGCGGGCTTGAGCTCAGGAATGCCGCATGGTCAACCCGCCGGGAGCCGCACGATGAAGCGAGCGCCGAGGACGCGGCCGTCCGCGTTGCGGCGGTTCTCGGCGTGGATCGTGCCTTGATGCGCTTCGACGATCTGCTTGGAGATCGAGAGGCCGAGGCCGGAATGGGTCCCGAACTTCTCGCCCGCGGGACGCTCGGTGTAAAAGCGGTCGAAGATCGCCTCGAGTTTTCCGTCGGGGATGCCGGGGCCGTCGTCCTCGATGAGGACGACGACCTGGCGCCCCGTGCGCTCCGCGCGGATGCGGATGCTGCCGTTGGGCGGGCTGAAGGAGATCGCGTTCGCGATCAGGTTCGAGAAGACCTGGCCCAAGCGGCTCTCGATGCCCTCGACGACGAGGCCGTTCTTGGGTGTTCCCGGCGGCAGCGTCAGCTCCACCGCGGGCGCGCCCTCCTCGCGCGTCGCTTCGTTGAGGTCGGCAAGCGCGCGCAGCATGTCCGCGATCGAGACCGGCTCGACCTCCATCCGACCCATCTCGGCATCGAGGCGTGAGGCGTTGGAAATGTCTGTGATGAGCCGGTCGAGCCGCGCCACGTCCTCGACGACGACGGCGAGGAGGCGGCGCTGCTTCTCAGGATCGGTCACGCGGGTCACTGTCTCGACCGCGCTCTTGAGCGAGGTGAGCGGGTTCTTGATCTCGTGCGCGACATCGGCCGCGAAGTGCTCGATCGCGTCGATGCGGCGCTGCAGCGCCCGGGTCATCTCGCGCAGCGCCGCTGAGAGCTCGCCGATCTCGTCGCGCCGGTCCGTCAGATCGGGAATCTCGACCTGGCGGCCAAGCGCGTGGCGTACGCGCTCGGCCGCAAGCGCAAGGCGCCGGATCGGTCGCGCAATGGTGCTCGCGAGATAGACCGAGAGCAGCACCGTGAGCGCCAGCACACTCAAGAACACCTTGGCGATGGTGAGCCGCACACGCGCGATCGCGTGCTCGATGTCGCGCCCATCGGCCGTGAAGACCACCGCGCCCAGCACTTCTCGGTAGCGCTGGATCGGGACCGCGACGCTGAGGTAGAGATCGCCCGTCCGCCGATCGCGGCGAATGACACGCGCGTGCTCGCCCCGGAGCGCCGCCTCGACCTCCGGAAGGTCCTCGGCGGTAGGCGCGACGTAGTCTATGTAAGGCGGGTAGTCCGTCGAGGAGGGCAGAATTCCGCGCGCCCAATTGGCGAGGGTCGTCCCGATCCGGGCAAGGAGGCCCTTCGCCTCCGGCGGCGGCGGCAGCTCCTCGACGATCACGGTGTCGTTCGGCCCCTCGATCCAGCGGCTGTCGCCGATCATGACGCCGTTCGGATTGAAGAGCCGCGCGCGGGCGTGCGTGGGCTCGACGAGATGACGCAGCATCGGACGCCCGAGATCGGGAACGATGATTGGCGGCTCGCCCGGCCCTTCGAATACCGCGCCCTCGGAGATGGCCGCGGCGGAAATCTCGCCTTGGGTCGCGAGTGCATCGAGCTGGGCGTCGATGAGGCTCTGCCGGTAGTCGCCGAGATAGAGGAGCCCGAGGCCAAGCAGGCCGAGCGCCAGCACGTTCACCGCGAGGATGCGCCGCGTGAGCGGGGAGACGCGATGGCGGAGTCGGCCACGCCGCTCGGGCGCGTCCACGGGGTCCGCCTGCAGCGCGGCTCGGCTCGGGAGCGTCTCCGCGCGGCCCTGCGGACTCAGGCGGTCATTTGTCGCGGTAGCGATATCCCACCCCGTAGAGCGTCTCGATCTGCGCGAACTCGCCGTCGGCCGCTTTGAACTTCTTGCGCAGGCGCTTGATGTGGCTGTCGATCGTGCGATCGTCGACGTAGATGTGCTCGCCGTAAGCGCTGTCCATGAGCTGGTCGCGGCTCTTCACGTGGCCCGGACGCAGCGCGAGCGCCTTGAGGATCAGGAACTCTGTCACCGTTAGATCGACGGCCTGGCCCTTCCAACTGCATTGATGGCGCGCGGGATCGAGCAGGAGGTCGCCCCGCTGCACCACGGGCTCGCCCTCGTTCTCGCCGCGGGTCATGTCGCCCCGGCGCAGCAGCGCGCGAATGCGCTCGATCAGCAGGCGCTGGGAGAACGGTTTCTTGATGTAATCGTCGGCCCCCATCCGCAGGCCCAGCACTTCGTCGACCTCGTCGTCCTTCGACGTGAGGAAGATGACGGGCATTTTGCTCTGCTTGCGCAGGTGCGAGAGCAGCTCGAGCCCGTCCATGCGGGGCATCTTGATGTCGAGGATGGCGAGGTCGGCGGGCTGCTGCTGCAGCGCCTTCAACGCCTCGGCGCCGTCTGAATAGGTTTTTACGTTGAACCCCTCGGCCTCCAGTGTCATGGAGACTGAGGTCAGGATGTTGCGGTCGTCATCGACCAAGGCGATGGTGCTGCTCACGAGAGGGAGTCCCTTTGCTGCGGCTAGGGCAGTCTCTGCCGCCACTATGGCGCCTTTACGGCGCAAATCCGGCCGTTCTTGACCAGATGTCGGCCCTCGGGGGCCCCGCCGTCAAGGGGCGTCGCATCGCCGCAGGTCGCTATCGACGGAACGGGAGGCGCCCCAGAGGCAGGCGGCGCCTAGGAGACAAGCAAGGCAGCCTAGCAGCATCGCGTAGCGGATCGCCCCCGCCCCCAGCCCACCGGCGAGCGCGTCGCTGAGGGCCCCGACGCAAAGCGGCCCGAATCCGAGGCCGATGACGTTCACCGAGAGCAAAAGGATCGAGGCGGCGAGGCTTCGCATCCGGAGCTTGACCAGCGCCTGGGCGACGGCGAGGCATGGTCCGAGATGGAAGGAGATGAGAAGCGTGGCCAGCCCCAACGCCGCCAGTGCCGAGTACCGCCCGGGCGCAAACAGGAAGAGCGCGAGGGCGGGTGCTGCGAGCACCGTCACCGCGGCCGGCAGCGCCAGGAGGCGCCGATCTCCAGGGCCCCGGAAGCGCTCCACCACAAGGCCGCCGATCAAGGTGCCGACGATGCCGATCGCACCCTTGATCGGTCCGAGATAGGACCCAATCTCCGCCTGCTGCATCTGGTAGACGCGGCGCAGAAAGGAAGGCGACCAGACCGCGAAGGCGAAATTGGCGAAGGCGACGAGACCGACGCCCGCGGCGACCAGGACGAAAGAGCGCTGGCTCCGCATGAAGGCGAGGACCTCGCGCAGGTTCTGCGCCGCGCCGTCGGCACGTATGCCGTCGGCTGCGCCCCTCAGCGGCTCGCGCACAGTGAGGCGCAGCAGCAGGGCAACGAGGATGCCGGGAATTCCCGCCGTCCAAAAGGCCGCGCGCCAGCCCCAATACTGGCTCACCCACCCGCCCATGAGGTAGCCCAGGAAGACGCCGAAATAGATCGAGGCCTGGAAGATCGCCATCGCACGCGGACGGCGCTCTTTCTCGAAATAGTCGGAGATGAGGGATTGGGCCGGCGGCGCTCCCGCGGACTCGCCGATCCCGACGCCGACGCGCGCGAGCGCGAGGTGCACATAGCTCTGCGCGAGACCGCTGAGCGCGGTGAATCCAGACCAGACCGCAAGGCCGAGCGCGAGGATCGAGCGGCGATCGCCGCGATCCGACCAGCGCGCGATCGGAATGCCGAGGACGGAATAGAAGATCACGAAGGCGAAGCCAGAGAGTAGGCCCATGGCGGTGTCGGAGACACCGAGCTCGCGCTTGATAGGCTCGACCAGGATATTGAGGATGCTGCGATCGAGGAAATTCAGGGCATAGGCGAGGAAGAGGACGCCGAGCACGTAGTAGCGATAGGCCTGCGACCGCGGCGGCGCCGCAGGAGCCAAAGGGTTTGAGACGATCTCCGTCATTGCAATCGCCTTCTCGCCGGTGAATGCAGCGCCGCCGAATCCTAGCCGAGCGCTCCGCACTTTTCGTCCCCCTGCAAGCAGGGGTAGAGTGCGCCGCGATATGGCCGATACACCCACTTCCGCAGCTTCTCCTGCCGGTCAGGCGATGACGGTGATGCGGGCCGCCGACCGCGCCTATCTCGCGACCTCGCAGCGAGGCTGGCCCTTCGCGTCGCTGGTGCTGGCCGCGCTCGATGCCGACGGGACGCCGATGCTGTTGATTTCCGATCTCTCGGAGCACGCCAAGAACATCGCAGGCGAGTCCCGCGTGTCTCTGCTATTCGACGGTACGGCAGGGCTTGCCGATCCCCTCACGGGTCCGCGGGTCACCGTGCTCGGCCATGCAAAGCAGAGCGATGCGGCCGAGCGTCTCCGACGCTTCCTCGCGCGCCATCCCGCGGCGGAGCTTTATGCGGGCTTCAAGGATTTCCATCTCTACCGAGTCGAGGTCGCGCGCGCGCATCTCGTCGCGGGCTTCGGGCGCATCCACTGGATCGATGCGCCGGACCTTTTTGCTGCAGCGCAATAGCGGCGCACCCTCCGCGGCGAGTCGATTCACCAAGACTGCGTGGGGCTCGCGATTGCCGCGCGAAGCCGGCTCGGCTATCGTCCGCGCGCATTCGCGGCTCAACCGCGACTCAAACAATAGAGTTAACGAGGAACCCTGGAGATGGACGGGACACCGAGAGAGGTCGGACTCAAAGGCGCTGTCGGCCTCGATCAGCAGGGATTTCGCCGGCTTCAGGGCGTGCACTGGAACTTGAGCGTGCCGCTGCTCTATGAGCAGGCGATCCGCCGTCAGGAGGGCGAGATTTCAGCGGGCGGCGCCTTCGTCGCAGTGACTGGCGTCCACACCGGCCGCACGCCCAAGGACAAGTTCATTGTCGCGGACGCGACGACCGAAGGCGAAGTCGATTGGAACACGATCAACCAGCGCGTCTCCCCTGCGGTCTTCGACAGCCTGAAGCAGCGCATGCTCGCGAACTTCCAAGGCCGCGAGGCCTTTGTCACGGATTGCTTCGCCGGCGCCGATCCCGAATACCGGCTGCGCGTGCGCCTCGTGAGCGACAGCGCCTGGCACAGTCTCTTCGCGCGCAACATGTTCCTGCGCCCCTCCCCCGCGGAACTCCGGAGCTTCGTGCCGGATTTCACCATCGTCCACCTGCCGTGGTTCGAGGCGACGCCCGCGATCGACAAGCTCAACTCAGAGGTCTTCATCCTCGTCAATTTCACCGAGCGCATGGTGCTGATCGGAGGCACGCGCTACGCAGGCGAGATCAAGAAATCGGTCTTCGGCCTGTTGAATTACCTGCTGCCGCCGCGGGACGTGCTGCCCATGCACGGCTCCGTAAACTTCGGCGCCAAGGGCGACAGCGCCGTGTTCTTCGGGCTATCCGGCACCGGCAAGACCACGCTCTCCGCGGACGGCACGCGCACCCTTGTCGGCGACGACGAGCATGGCTGGAGCCCCAACGGACTCTTCAATTTCGAAGGCGGCTGCTACGCCAAGGTGATCCGCCTCTCTGCCGAGGCTGAGCCCGAGATTTACGCGACCGTCCGGCGCTTCGGCACCGTGCTCGAGAACGTGGTGCTCGACCCCGCGACCCGCGAGCCCGATCTCAACGATCAGAGCCTCACGGAGAATACGCGCGCCTGCTATCCCATCGACTTCATCCCGAACGTGAGCGCGACGGGGATGGCCGGGCATCCCGCCACGGTCGTGATGCTGACAGCGGACGCCTTCGGCGTGCTGCCGCCGATTGCGCGGCTCACCCCGGATCAGGCGGCCTATCACTTTCTCTCGGGGTATACCGCGCGCGTCGCGGGCACGGAGAAAGGCATGGGGAACGCGCCGCAGGCGACATTCTCTACCTGCTTCGGCGCACCCTTCATGCCGCGCCACCCGACGGTCTACGCGACCATGCTCGCAGAGCGCATCCGCCGGCACGGGACCCATTGCTGGCTCGTCAACACCGGTTGGTCCGGTGGCTCTTATGGCGTCGGGAGCCGGATGAAGATCCAGCACACCCGCACGCTCGTCCGCGCGGCGATCGACGGCAAGCTCGAGGGCGTCAGCACTTGGCGCGATCCCTTCTTCGGGCTCAACGTCCCCGAAAGCTGCCCGGGGGTCCCCAAGGAAGTCCTAAACCCCCGGGACACCTGGTCGGACAAGCGTGCCTACGACAATACCGCACGCGAACTCACGGGCCGCTTCGAGCAGAACTTCAAGCGCTTCGACGGCCATGTGAGCGCCGAGGTGCGTGCCGCGGGAGTCCACAACGCGGCCTGATCAACTGCGGGCTTACCCTACAGGGGTATGAAGCGCCTCACACCGACCCGCCGCTCCGCTCCCTAGATTCCCCCTGTCAGGGCGGAATGCGGGGGTTGGTTCGTAAGGAGGCGGCCATGCAATATCGGCGACTCGGCTTGGCGTCGGACGCTCGGCGCCGGCCCCTCGACATCGTCTTTGAAATCGGCGCTGCGGCGTCGCGCGCGGACGTCGTGGTGGCGTGGGCGCTCGCACTCGCGATTATCGTCGGGATCGGATTACTGTTCGCGGCGAGTTGACATGGTCTCCGGCCGCGCTCTCGCGCTTAGGCTCGAGGCGCTGCCGCAGAGAGCGCTGCGCGCAGCGAATATAGCGCCAGACTTGCTCGGGCTGCAGGGAGTCGCGCTCCAGTAAGAGCGACACAATGGGGTCGCTCATCAGCTCCTCGATCCTCGGCTCCTCGTTCGCGCGATACATCGCCGCCACACTCTCTGCGCATCGGAACGTGGCGCGACTATCAGGGCGATGCGTGGCAGCCGCGTTACGATGCTCGAGGCAATTTTGGGTCGGGCGGCGTCGCTCCATGGTGGGTGAGCGCGCGCCGCCCGCGTTCAGCGCGTGGAGATTCCCCGCTGCTGAAGTGCTTATCGCCTGGCGATGCGCCGTAGCAGGTCCGGGAGCACACGGATGTCATAGCCATCCCCAGCCGCGCGCATGACGAGCTGAGCCGGATCGCCGCCCGCGCTTGCCTGCACCGCGGCCCACAGCAAGTAGCAGCGCGTGCCGCTGCGGCAATGGGCGAGGATCGGCTTCGGACTTTCCTCCAGCGCGCGAGCGAAGGCGTCGACATCGGCGGCCGAGATCGTGTCTGTCCGTATCGGGATGTGCAGGTAGGTCATTCCCAGCTTCTCCGCCTCGGCTTTTGCGGCGGCGGCCGAAAGCTGGCCCATCTCCTCTCCGTCGGGACGGTTGTTGATGAGCGTCTTGACGCCCTCCCGCGCGAGTTCCGCGATATCCCGCGCGGTCACCTGCGAGGCCACCGCGAAATCCTGCTCCACGATCGTCGATTTCATATCAGCCTCCTGCGCGCCGGCGCTCAGTGCGCCTCTTCCCAATTCTGCGCCGCGCCAGTCTCCACCACCAGCGGCACCGAGAGCGAATGCGAGGGACCGACCGCACCCTCCATGACTTCCTTGACGAGAGCCGCGGTCGCCTTGATCTCGCGCTCCGGCGTCTCGAAGACGAGCTCGTCATGGACCTGCAGCAGCATCTTTGCCGTGAGCCCGGCCTTGGTGAGCGCCGCCGGGAGCCGCGCCATCGCACGCTTGATGATGTCCGCGGCCGAGCCCTGCAGGGGCGCATTGATCGCCTGGCGCTCGGCAAAGCCGCGCCGCGCGGCGTTCGGATCCTTGATGCCGGGGATCGCGCAACGGCGCCCGAAGATCGTCTCGACGTAACCCCTCTCGCGGCAGAGCTGCTTCATCCGCTCCATATAGTCGCGGATGCCGGGGAAGCGCGCGAAATAGGCCTTGATGTAGGCCTGCGCCTCGCCCTGCGGCACCTGGAGCTGCCTCGCGAGCCCGAAGCCGCTGATGCCGTAGATAATGCCGAAGTTGATCGCCTTGGCGCGCCGACGCGTCTGTGCGTCCATCTTCGCGAGCGGGACGCCGAAAACCTCGCTCGCGGTCATCGCGTGAATGTCGGCGCCCTCGCGAAATGCTTGCTTGAGCGCGCCGACATCGGCGACATGCGCCGCGAGCCGGAGCTCGATCTGGCTGTAGTCCGCGGAGAGGAGGAGATTTCCGGGCGCCGCGACGAAGGCGCGGCGGATTTTGCGTCCCTCCTCCGTGCGGACGGGAATGTTCTGCAGATTGGGATCGGTCGAGGAGAGCCTGCCCGTCACTGCGCCTGCGAGCGAGTAGCTCGTATGGACACGGCCGGTGTCCGGATTGATCTCGTCGACGAGCGCGTCCGCATAAGTGCTCTTGAGCTTCTGGAGCTGGCGCCAGTCGAGGATGCGCGCGGGCAAGGGATGCTGGTCCGCGAGGTCCTCCAGCACGCTCGCATCGGTGCCGTAGGCGCCAGTCTTCATCTTCTTGCCACCGGGGAGCTTCAATTCCTCGAACAGTACCTCGCCGAGCTGCTTCGGCGAGCCCAGGTTGAACTCGTGGCCCGCGAGCTTGTGGATCTCGCGCTCGAGTTCGGCCATCCGTGCGGCGAAATCTTCGGAGAGCTCCTTGAGCCGCTCGCGGTCGACGAGAATGCCCGCACGTTCCATCGCCGCGACCACCGGCACGAGGGGCCGCTCGACCGTCTCGTAGAAGCTCACCATATGCTCGGCGAGGAGGCGCGGCTTCAGGAGCCGGTGGAAACGAAGCGTGTAGTCCGCATCCTCCGCGGCGTAGTCGCGCGCCTTCTCGAGCGGCACTGCGGCGAAGCCGATGTGAGCCTTCCCGCTACCGGCCACGTCCTTATATTTTATGGTGTCGTGCTTGAAATAAAGAAGAGCCAGCTCATCGAGCCCATGCCCATGCTGTCCGCCCTCGAGCACGAAGGACAGCAGCAGTGTGTCGTCGATAGGCCCGACGCTGATCCCGTATCGGCCGAGGACTAGGGTGTCGTACTTGATGTTGTGACCCACCTTAAGGACCGAGGGGTCCTCCAGCATCGGCTTCAACAATCCAAGCGCGATCTCCATCGAAATTTGCTTGAGATCGCCCTCCACCTTGCGGTCGCCGAGGTCGAGCCCCTCAGCGTTCGGGCGATGCGCGAGCGGGATGTAACAGGCCTCACCGGGCTCGAGCGCGAGCGAGACGCCCACGAGCTCCGCCCGCGTCGCATCGAGCGAGGTGGTCTCAGTGTCGACTGCGATTAAACCGGCACCGATCGCTCGCGCGATCCAGCGCTCGAGCTGCGCCTTCTCCTGCACGAGCTCGTAATGTTGCTTTGCGTCCGCAAGGCCCGGGGGAATCGTGCTGGCCGCAACACCGTTCGCCTCGTGCTTCGCCTCCGCTTCCGGCGCAGCCGCGGCCCCTTCACTCTTGAGCTTGCCGTCGAGCCGATTGAGGAGCGAGCGAAAGTTCTGGGTCTGGAGGAAGTGCGTGACCTTGGCGCGGTCGAGCGGCTTCACCTCGAGTGCCTCAAGCGGCAACGGCAACGGCGCGTCGCTGTCGAGGGTGACGAGCTTTTTCGAGATGCGCGCCTGCTCCGCGAAGTCGATGAGGTTCTGCCGCCGCTTCGGTTGCTTGATCTCGCCCGCACGCTTCAGCAGCTCCTCGAGGCCGCCGTAAGCCGTTATGAGCTCGGCCGCAGTTTTGACGCCGATCCCCGGCACGCCCGGCACGTTGTCGACGCTGTCGCCGGCAAGCGCCTGTACGTCGATCACCTGCTCGGGCCCGACGCCGAACTTCTCCTTGACCTCGGCGGCGCCGATCGGCCGGTTCTTGATGGGATCGAGAAGGCGGACCTCGTTCGAGACGAGCTGCATCAGGTCCTTGTCGGAAGAGACAACGGTGACCGTCGCTCCCGCCTTGACCGCGGCCTTGGCGTAGGAGGCGATGAGGTCATCGGCCTCGTAATCCGGCTGCTCAATGCGCGCGACGGAGAGTGCATCGGTCGCCTCGCGCACGAGAGCGAACTGCGGGATGAGATCGTCGGGCGGGTCCGGGCGCTGCGCTTTGTAGGCCTCGTAGATGCGGTTGCGGAACGTCGTGCGCGCGGTATCGAAGACGACGGCAATGCGATCGGCGTCCGTCTCCTGCAGCAGCTTCAGCAGCATGTTGGTGAAGCCGAGCACCGCGCCCACGGGCGTTCCGTCGGGCCGCGTCAGCGGCGGCAGGGCGTGATAGGCGCGGAAGATGAACCCCGAGCCGTCGATCAGATAGACGTGATGCGGGTTCTTCTTCAAGAGGCGGGCGCGGCCTTCGCCTCGCCGCGCTTGGAGACGTGGATGTAGAGGCGCGAGCAATAGGGGCACTCGATCCTCCCCTCGGGACCCAGGTTCAGATAGACCTTAGGATGGCCGAGCGCGCCGCCCACGCCGTTGCAAGCGACCGTGTCGGTCTCCACATGGATGGTCTCAAAGGGCTGCATCGCTTGGGTCCGGGTCTTGAGGAGGATGCGCGCGGATGATACCGATTGCCGTAGGACAATCAATGAGACGCTGCGGTGCGGTGATCCCTTCCGTTCCCAGTCCAATTTCCATCGGAGTGCCCCGCTGAACGATCCCCTCACCACAACCGTTCCGCGCCTGCCCGAGCGCGATCCGGCCGCGCCGGCGCTGGCGGTCGAGGTGAAGGGATTGACGAAGATCTACCGCGGCAGCAATCGGCAGCCGGACAAGCTCGCGCTCGACAACGTCGATCTGGAGATTTCCCGCGGCGCTATATTCGGCTTGCTCGGTCCCAACGGCGCCGGCAAGTCGACGCTCATCAACATCCTCGCGGGGCTCGTCATCAAGAGCAAGGGCGAGGTCCGAATCTGGGGGATCGATACCGAGCGCGATTCGCGCCAGGCGCGGGCGGCGATTGGGGTCGTGGCGCAAGAGCTCAACATCGACGCCTTTTTCACGCCGCGCGAGCTCCTCGACCTGCAAGCGGGACTCTACGGCGTGCGCAAATCCGAGCGGCGCACCGAAGCGATCTTAGCCTCCCTTGCCTTGCTGCCGCAGGCGGACGCCTATTCCCGGACACTCTCAGGCGGCATGAAGCGGCGTCTCATGATCGGAAAGGCGATGGTGCATGCGCCGCCGGTGCTGGTGCTAGACGAGCCCACGGCGGGCGTCGACGTCGAGCTTCGGCGTCAGCTCTGGGACCTCGTGCGCGCGCTCAATGCGGCGGGGACGACGATCCTTCTCACCACGCATTATCTCGAGGAGGCAGAGACGCTCTGCGAGCGAATCGCGATCATCGACAAAGGCCGCGTCGTCGCTTGCGACACGACGGAAGCACTCGTGGGCCGGATCGACGCGAAGACCCTTACCTTCCTGCTGGCGGAGCCGATCGCCGCGCTGCCGCCGCCGCTCGCCGCGATGGGATTTACGCTCACGGCATCCGATCACCTTGTTCTCCACTACCGACGCAGTACGACGACGCTGGCGCCTGTGTTGGAAGCGATCCGGTCCGCGGGCATCTCGGTCCGCGACATCAAGAGCGAGGAGACCGATCTCGAGGACATTTTCCTGCAATTGACCGGGGGTGCGCGATGAGGCGCGCGCTCGGGCTCGCGGCTCTCGCCGTGGCGCTGCTGCTCGGCGCCTGTGCGGCGCCGCCTCTGGCGCCACCGCCTGCGCCGCCGGGCTCAGTCCGGCCGTACCTTGCCGCGCAGGAATTCGTTGCCGATGACGGGACGGCGCTGCCGCTCCGATCATGGCTGCCCGGGGGCGAGACCAAGGCCGTCATCCTCGCGCTCCATGGCTTCAACGACTATTCGAACGCCTTCACCGCGCCCGCGGAGGATTGGGCAAAGCAGGGGATCGCGACCTACGCGTACGACCAGCGCGGCTTCGGCGAGGCACCGAATCGCGGCGGCTGGGTGGGCGCCGAACGCCTCGCCCTCGATGCCGAGGAAATCTGCCTCTTGCTGAAGGAGCGCTATCCCGGCCGCCCCCTCATTCTTCTCGGCGAGAGCATGGGGGGCGCAGTCGCGATCGTCGCGGCGACGGGAACGCTGGGAACGCCGCCGACTCCGGCGGATGGGCTCGTGGTCGCGGCGCCCGCAGTCTGGGGCCGCAGCAGCATGACGATGCTCGAGCGCGTAGCCCTTTGGCTCGCCGACGGCGTCGTCCCCGGCATGACCGTCACGGGAGAAGGACTTCGCATCACGCCTTCCGACAACACGGAGATGCTGCGTGCGCTGTCGCGCGATCCGCTCGTGCTCAAGGAAACGCGGATCGCGAGCCTCGAGGGACTCGTCGATCTCATGGACGCAGCCGCGGCGGCGGCGCCCAAGCTCCATGCGCCGATGCTCTTCCTCTATGGCGACCGCGACGAGATCATCCCGGCGGAGCCGACGCGCCGCTTCCTCGCGGCGTTGCCGGGGGACGAGCAGCGCCGGATTGCGTTCTATCCCAAGGGATATCACATGCTGCTGCGCGATCTCGACGCAGCGGTGGTACGGGAGGATGTGGCGGCCTGGGTCGCGAACCGCGACCGGCCGCTTCCCTCGGGCGCCGATCGCCATGCGCAGGAGACGCTCGCGGCTTCACGCTGACGATCGGGCCTTGATCCAGATCAACGACCCCGGGCCGGCGGCACGCCACTTTCCCCGCATCAGAGGATGCGCGGAGGAAAGCGATGACCCCCGGAGAACATGCCTTTCTGATCGGCGCGATCGTGGCGGCGCTCGCCTTCATGACGACGCTCGCCTGGGCTTCCTGGCGAAGCCCCTGAGGCTCAGCCGGATTTTACGATCCGCCGCATCAGCGCCGTAAACTCGCGCGCGAAGGCGCGGGGATTCATGATGGGGCTGTCGACGAGACGCGGCCGGAGCGTGCGTCGATAGTCCGCAAGGCGCGGCAGATCGTTTGCTAGCTCTGCCGCGAGGTTGACGTAGCCCTCCTCGTCAGGCGCGGAGAGCTCGGGGAAGCCGGCATTGGTGAGGTGGGTGAGCGAGTGCCGGCCGGCGAATGTGCGGCCGGGCGTCGTCACCACGGGCACGCCCATCCACATCGCCTCGAGCGTGGTGAGGCCGCCGCTATAGGGACGGCTATCGAGGCCGATGTCGACGTCGTTGTAGCGGTTGAGCAGCGCCCAATGCGGCGTCGAGCCCTCGATGATGATGCGCTCGCGCGCGATGCCGGCCTCGTCGAAGCGCTTGCGCAGCCGCGTCTCCACCACGGGATCATTGAGCTTCTTGTAGGTGAGAACGAGCTTCGAGCCCGGCACGGTGTGCAGCACCTTGGCCCAGGTCGAGACCGAGAGCGCACCTGCTTTGCCGACGTTGTGAAAGCCGCCGAAGGTGACGTGACCGTTCCGCTCCGCCGGAAGCGGGCCCACGGGGGGCGAATAGGGCGGCGGCTCGTAGCAGACGTAATCGTGCTCCGTGCGCAGCACGCGCTCGGTGTAGAACCTCTCGCATCCCTCGGGGATCTGCCAACGATCGCCGAGAATGTAATCCATGGCGCCGATGCCCGTCGTTCCGACGTAACCGCCCCAGGTCACCTGCACCGGCGCCGCGCGGCGCGCGAAGACGCGGAGGCGGTTCCCCTTGGTGTGGCCCGCCAAGTCGAATAGCACGTCCACCTGGTCCGCCCGGATCGAGGTCAGGAGCTTCTCGTCGGAGAAGGCGCGCACGTCGCGCCAGAGCGCGGTGTGGCGCTTGATGTCGACGGAGAGATCGTCGAGTCGCGGCGTCGTCGAATAGATCAGCGGCACGATCTCACGCCGATCCAGAAAGCGAAGCATGCCGCAGATGAAATAGCCCACGGGCGCACGGCAGAGGTCGGGCGAGACGAAGCCCACGCGGATGGGCTCCCCGGGATTGCGCGGCCGCGCCGGGAGCTGCGGGGTCGGATGCGGCGAATAGAGCTTGTCCCAGCCAAGGCTGAGCTCCAGAAGCTTCTCCGGCGTCACCACGGGCCGGTACTGCTCGTTCATGAGCCGGTTGCAGTAGGCTTGGGAATAGCTGGTGTCGCGGCGGATCGCCTCCTCATAAGCCTGGACGCTGGCGTCGGCGTCGCCCTGCTCGATCTGGATGGCACCCATGTTGTTCCAGATCGCGGCGATGTTCGTGTTGCGCGCGAGCGCCGCTTGAAACTTCTCCTTCGCCTCCTCGAGCCGCTCGAGCTCGTAGTAGCAGACACCGAGATTGGAGAGGGCGTCGACATTCTCGGGCTCGATCTCCAGCGCCTTCTGGAAGCTCTCGAGCGCACGAAGCACGCGGCCAAGATTCATCTGCGCGCGCCCGAGCGCAATCCAGGTGTTGGGTCGCTTCTCCTGCATGCTGAGCGCATGGCTGATGGCACCGATCGCCTCTTCATAACGCCCGAGCGAGATCAGGATCACGCCGAGGTGATCGTAATACTCCGCGACCGAGTTGTTGCTCTGGATCGCGCGCTGGATGAGGTCGAAGGCCTCCTGATGCCGTCCGCGCTGATGCGCGGCCATGCCCAGCAAGTGCAGCGCGTCGGGATGGGCCGGCATCCGCGCGAGGATGTACTTGTAGAGCGCCTCCGATTGGTCAAGCCGACCGGCACGGTGATGCTCGAGCGCCGTGTTGAGCACGTCGGGAATCGTCGCCATGGCGCTCCTTATAGCGAATGAATCGAAAGCTGCCAGCGCGATTCTTCGCTCGCGCGACGCGCATGCGCCCCATTGCCAACAGCCGCGCGGTCGCTTAGTTCTGCCGCGCATAAAGCGGGCGGCCTCCTCCATGAAGATCGCGTTCATCGACCCCATTCCCTGGGACTACACGCCGCTCACGCCTCGGGAGCGGCCACTCGGCGGCAGCCAATCGGCGCTCTGCTATCTCGCGGCGACGCTTGTCGAGCAAGGACACGAGGTAGCGCTTTTCAACAATCTCGCCACGCCCGGCGACTACGCGGGCATTCGCTGCGCGAGCCTCGCGCAGGGCATCGACACGGGGTTCCTCAACGATCGCGATGCCGTGGTGGTGCTGAACGGCGCCATGGGAAGGCAGCTTCGTGCGCGCGGCGTCAAAGCGCGCCTCGTCCTCTGGTCGCAGCACGCGGCCGATCAATCCGCGATCGCCGCGCTCAAGGATATGAACGAGCGCCTCGCTTGGGACGGTTTCTTCCTGGTGAGCGAATGGCAGGCGCGGAATTACGAACAAAATTTCGGCATCAGGCCGGAGCGAATCAGCATCCTCCGCAACGCTGTCTCGCCGCCCTTCCAGCAGCTCGAGCGGCGGCGCGAGCCATTCTTCCTGACAGGCGAGCCGCCCGTCCTCTTTTATACGAGCACCCCCTTCCGCGGCCTCTGGCTGCTGCTCACGGCGTTTCCCGCGATCGCACAGGCGATTCCAGGCGTGCGGCTCCAGGTGTTTTCGAGCATGGGCGTCTATCAGCTCAACGGCGAGGCCGACGATTACGGCGTCCTCTACGATCTCGCGCGCGCGCTGCCGGGCGTCGAGTATCGGGGCTCGGTCCCGCAAGCGGAGCTCGCGGAGGCGCTCAGTGCCGTCGACATCCTCGCCTATCCCAGCGTCTTCGCGGAGACCTCCTGCATTGCCGCGATGGAGGCGATGGCGGCGGGTGCGCTCCTCCTCACGACGAAGCTAGGCGCGCTCCCGGAGACCGCAGCGGGGTTTGCCTTCACGATGGAGCTCTCGACGGATTCGTTGCGGATGGCGCGGGACTTCGCGCGGCTAACCTGCGCGGTGGTCGAGACCGCGCGGCAGAAGCCGCAGGAGTTCGAGGCGATCGTCGCGCGCGAGCGCGCCCATGCGCGCGCCGCCTATGACTGGAACCAGCGCGCGCGCGAATGGGTGACGGCACTCGGGCGACTGCCTCGACCGGGCTGAGGCCGGCTATTTGACGGCGACGATGACCTCGATCTCGACGGGAATGCCCGCGGGGAGCGAGCTCATGCCGACGGCGGAGCGCGCATGCCGGCCATGCTCGCCGAAGACCTCCACGAAGAGATCGGAGCAGCCGTTGACGACCTTCGGGTGATCCTCGAAGTCGGGCGCAGCGTTCACCATGCCCAGCACTTTGACGATGTCGGTGACGCGATCGAGGTCGCCGCCGAGTGCCTCCTTCATCGCGGAGATCAGCACGAGCCCCACCTGGCGCGCGTGGCGATAGCCTTCCTCGACGCTCATCCCCGCCCCGAGCTTTCCCTTCGGCATCTTGCCGTCGGCGTAAAGCGGTCCCTTGCCCGAAAGGTAGAGAAGGTTGCCCACGCGCTTGGCATGCACGTAGCTCCCCATCGGCTTTCCCACTGGGGCGAGAGTTATCTTCAATTCCTTGAGGCGTTGCTCGATGCTCATGGGGAATGCTCCTGGACCGGGAAATCTAGATCCCCAGCATAGTCGGTCCGCTCCCGCTTGCGCGAATCCACCCCTCCCGCCTATCTTGGCTCCGGCGTGCACCCGTAGCTCAGCTGGATAGAGCGCTGCCCTCCGAAGGCAGAGGTCGTGAGTTCGAATCTCGCCGGGTGCGCCACTCATTTCAACGAGTTATTTGGCTAGCGTCCGGGGCCGGGAACGACCTAGCAAACGCATAGCAAACAAGGACATTGCGGAGCGAACCCTACCAAATCAGCTCTTGAGTCAGTTCGCCGGAGATAACTGAACTTAACGACGCCTAACTCCGGGCAGCCCGCAAAACCCAGCAGTCGTTGCACTCAATCGCGCTCATAGCGTCATCGACGGTCTTGCCGATGGTGGGCTGCGGCACGTCGCTTCAAGCGGCAGACGCCTCACCGGCTGGGGCTGCGATAACTCTGACTTACGATCGCGGAGATCTCTTGCTTCAGCCATTCCGTATCGCCGGCCTGGGCGCCGAAGCGAACTGGGTCGAACCGCGCGGTCGCAAAACGGCTGGGCTTTGACGCGAGCAGGCTGGCGATGATCTCGCCAGCCATCGCTGACCAGGTGACGCCGGCGGAATTCATCGCGCTTGCGACGAAGAGGCCGCCGACTTCGGGTATGCCACCAATGAGCGGAAGTCCGTCTGGCGTAAAGGTCTCGGGCCCATTGATGAAGCGGCGGATAGGTGCTGGCTCGAGGGCGGGAAAGAGGCGGCAGGCAGAAGCGAAATAGGGCGCAATCTTATCCCAGTTCGGCGGCAGCAACGTGAAGGAAAATGGATCGGGAAGATCGCGGGGATCGATGGTCTTCGCATTCTCGTCGAAGCAACCCCAGAGAAAGCCCCCGACCTCCTCGCGGCCGTAAATGAGAGCATCGGGACATACGAAGGACGGCGTCTCGCGTTTCAACGGCGGCGATACTGAGGCAATGACGTAGAAATGCTCGGTGGGCCATTGCGCGACCGCAACACCCGCTGTTTCCAGGAGCGGGCGCGACCATAGCCCCGCCGCGACGACGACTGCATCGGCCTCGATGAGCCCGTCCGCCGTCTCCACCCCTGCGATTCGCCCGCTGCGAACGACGATGCGCCGCACTTTCGCGCTCTCGACGATGCGCGCCCCCGCATCGCGCGCGGCTCTCGCATAGGCGGCGGTCAGGTCCGCGGGATTCGATCGGCCAGACAAGGTATTGAGCCAGATACCCGAGGCGGCTCTGGCATTGAGCAAGGGGTGAAGTGCGGCGGCCTCGTCCGGCGTGAGCCAGCGCGCCACAACGCCTCGCTCCTTTGCCGCGGCGTCGAGAGTCTCGAAATACCGCAGCATCTCCTGGCTTTCCGCAATGAAGAGGCGGCCGGTCTTCAACCAACCCGTTGTCTGCCGTCCCATGCGCTCGAGACGGTCGATCACGTCGAGGCCGTAGAGAACAGCATCGTCGTGCAATGATAGGGGCTTCCAAGTGATGTTGCCGGCGGAATGCCAGGTGGTTCCGGAGCCGAGCCGGTCACGCTCGAGGAGGATCACATCGCCGAGACCGCGCTCGGCGGCGTGCCAGGCGATGCTGGCACCGATGACACCGCCACCGATCACCAGGCATTTCATCGGTTCGGCTCTCCGGGCGGCTGTATCTCAGACCTCAAGCGCATCCTCGAACGGTGTTTTCGACAGGGGCACGGCGGCGCTTGCGGTGATGAGTACTTGTTGCTCCAGCTTGATGCCCTCCCTGCCGCGGACCTCGCCAATGTAGCTCTCCACCGAGACAACCATGTTCTCCCGAAAGACGCCGTCATATCCCCAATCCGCGAAGTCCCGAGCATAGGCGATGCTGGGGTACTCGTCGACGAGCCCGACGCCGTGCACCATCATCATGTACCGGTTCGGGACGAACTCCTCCGGCACGGACCAGCATTTCTCTGCAAACTCGCGGAAGCCGACGCCGGGCTTAATGAGGTTCATGTTGAAAAGCACTTGCTCCTGCGCGATCGCGTAGAGTCGCCGCTGTTCGTTCGTGGGCGATTTCCCTGGGCAGACCCAAGCCCGCGAGATATCCGCGAGATAGCCGAGCGGGCCGATCATATCGGTGTCGAAGGCGACGACGTCACCGGCTTCGATCACGCGATTGCCGCATTCGCGGAACCAGGGGTTTGTGCGCTCACCCGAGGTGAGGAGCCGCGCATCGATCCACTCCCCGTCATGAGCGATGTTGGCGTCGTGAAGAATGGCCCAGAGCTGATTTTCGGTAATGCCGGGGCGGAGGGCCGCGCGCATGCGAGCGATCGCGGCATCGCAGACGTCCATGGAAAGGCGCAGAGCCGCGATTTCCTCGAGCGACTTGATGAGGCGCGCCTGTTCGATCGTCTCCTGCGCATCGAAGAGATCGAGTCCATGTTGCGCAAGCTTGAAGGCACCCAAGGGCTCGCAGCGATCGACGGCGAGCCGCCGGTTCTTGCCGCAGAGTGCGGCGACGAGATCGGCGATCTCCTGAGCCCACAAGCCCGCTTTCTCCTCGCAGCGCGGGCCCGCGAGGAAGTAGATCCAGGGTGTGCAGGGACGGATTTCCGAAATCGTCTCGAGCCCCTCATTGACGTGCTTGGAGCTCTCGAACTCGAAGAGCACGACCGGCCCCTCCGCGGGAACGAAGGCCCAGCGACTCGGCGAATGCATCGTCCACATCGTCATATTCCGGCTGCCGGTCGCGTAGCGAATGTTGATGGGGTCGGATAGGAGGCAGGCGCCATAGTCGCGCTTGCGCAGCTCACTGCGCAGGCGCTCCAGCCGAAAGCCGCGCAGCTTCTTCTGGTCGATCGCAGCGAGCAGTCGCGGCACGTCGACGGCAAGCGGTGCGACGAATCCGCGGTTCGGGTCGTGTGCAAACATGGCGCACTCCGATTGTTGCATACCGCTCAACTCAGGAGCTCTGAGGCAATTGTCGGATGGAGGAGCGATTCCGAGAACGCCAATCTCAATTGCCCAAGTCATAATATATGATATGTCGCATTAAGATGGGCAGTCCGGGGCCCGGAGAAAACGGATCGGCGGCGGTTCCCGGCTCGATGAAGGTTGGCGCGGCCGGAACCACGCTCGGTCTATCCTTGGGCAATGTGGACGCCGCAAATTTGCGGTCGCATTGCGATCCCAACCCGGTCTCAATCGTAGACGCGCCACGGCCTGCGGAACTGGTCTCAATTGTCGCGCTCGCATCCAGCGGCAGGCCGCACGCCAGACTCGCAAGCCTTATCGATGGCGCGACCGCTGGGATCGAGTAACCTGGCGGGCGCCTGATGGAATTCATAGCGGGAGACGCAAGATGGCCATGCTCGACGGCAAGGTGGCGATCGTCACCGGCGGGACCAGTGGGATCGGCGAGAGGACAACGGAACTTTTCATCGCCGAAGGCGCCCAGGTAGTCTTTACCGGGCGACGTAAATCCGAGGGCGAGGCGATCGTCAAGCGGGTCGGTCCGAGGGCGACATTCGTCCAGGCCGACGCCACCAGCGAGGCAGACTGGCTCACCGTGATGCGGACGACCAAGGAGCGCTATGGACGGCTCGACGTGCTCTTCAATAACGCCGGCGGCCCGGCCCCCACAGGCAGCATCGAGAGCGTGCCAGTCGAAGGCTTCGATGCGGCGATGGCGCTCCTCGTGCGCTCGGTGATGCTCGGCATGAAGCACGCGGCGCCGATCATGAAGGTTCAGCGTGCCGGCTCGATCATCAACAACGGCTCGGTCGCGGCTCACCGAACTGGCTATTCTACTTCGATGATCTACGGCGCCGCCAAGGCCGCGGTGGTGCATTTGACGCGCTGTGTGGCGATGGAGTTGGGCGAACATAGCGTGCGCGTAAATTCAGTTTCGCCTGGCGCAATCGCGACTGGGATCCTCGCGAAGGCGCTGGGTGTCAAGGACATGAACAAAGCCGACACCATGGCGGAAAGCTTGAAATCCAGCTTCGCTAAGGCGCAACCGATTCCGCGCGCCGGCGTGCCTGATGATATCGCCCAGTGCGTCTGCTGGCTTGCGTCGGACCGCTCAACCTTCGTTAATGGCGAAGACATTGTCGTCGACGGCGGCCAAATAGGCGGCCGGTTTTACTCGCCTCACCAGGCGATGCTTCGCGAGACGAAGTCGATGCTGGGTCTGGAGGTCTGAGATTGGTACGGGCGCCAGCTGCCAATGTATCGGATCGGTTTCGCGCGTCGGTAAAAGGTGGTCGCGGGGACCCGATACCCGCTGGCGCCGCGCATGGAAGCCGCTGACATCGCTGTCCCATACGGTTCGGCCCCGCTTGGGCGCCCGATTCTCTCTCAGTCCGATCCTCTTGTTGAGCGCTCGAATTATTGCCCTCCGAAGGCAGAGGTCGTGAGTTCGAATCTCGCCGGGTGCGCCACTCCTTCTTTAGATGGACTGGAACACGGCGCCGGAAACTCGCATGATGCGGGCGACCCTCGCCGTCTGAAGGAGAAGGGTGATGCTGCTGGCCCCTGAACAGATCGAGCGCTTCCATCGGGACGGATTCCTCGTTCTGCCCAAGCTCTTCGGGCCGACGGAGGTTGCGACCCTCAGGCGGGCATTGTCCGCGGTTTATGCCGAGGACAATCCCGCGAACATCCGCGAGAAGAAGAGTGGCGAGGTGCGGACGGCGATGGGGCTGCATCTGCGCCACGACAGCTTCGCCAAGCTCGTGCGACATCCGCGGCTCATCGAGCCGGCATTCCAGCTTCTTGGCGATCGCCTTTATGTGCAGCAGGTCAAAGTCAATACCAAGGTCGCCTTCGAGGGCGAGATCTGGCAATGGCACTATGACTTCGCAACACACCACGCCGAGGACGGCGCGCCAGCGCCCCTCGCGCTCAACCTCCATGTCTTCCTCGATGACGTCAATGAGTTCAACGGGCCGCTCTATTTCATCCCGGGATCGCACAAGCGCGGCCCGGTGCCGGCACGGCTCGATGTCGAGACGACGAGCTATCCGCTCTGGGTCGTCGACCGCGAGACCGTCACCGATCTCGTCGCTGAGAGTGGCGGATTGTTCTCGGCGACCGGCGCCGCCGGCACGGCATTGATCTTCGGCGACTGCCTCGTCCACGCATCACCGCCCAATCTTTCGCCGTGGGATCGCGGGATCTTCTCGGTGATCGTGAACCCGATTTCCAACGCATACACGAAAACACAACGCCCCGACTACAAGCATCATCGCGACCTGACGCCGATCGTGCCGCTCGACGATGATTGCCTGGCCGCAACGCCGGCCGTGGCTGCGCAATAAGAGCCGCGAACCTCAGGGACTCGTCGGGGTTGCGGCGGATTTTCGATGGTCTTCGGCCAGCTTCTTCAATGCGGCGCGATCGATCTTTTTAGCCGACGTCAGCGGCATTTCCTGGAGAACGAAGACGCGACGCGGATGCATGTATGCCGCGCCGTGGCGTAAGAAGAAATCCTTGATCTCTGTCTCTCGCGCGGCGCCTCGGGCGCGCTCGATCACGAAGGCGACCGGCACCTCGCCCTTCACCGGGTCGGACATCGGCACCACGGCCGCATCGACGAGGTCCGCGTGCTGCAACAGCACGTTCTCGACCTCCTTGGGATAGATGCTCTCGCCGGCGCAGCTGATGCGATCGTCGAGCCGCCCGACGATCTCGATGTAGCCCTGCTCGTCGGCGCGCACCATGTCCCGGCTTCGGAACCAACCGTCGGCTAGCATCCGCTCCGCAGTCACCTGCGGCAAATTGTGATAGGCGACGAGATTGCCGGGCGAGCGGATCAGAAGTTCGCCGAGCTCGCCCACGGGAACGTCGCGCGCGGTGTCCTCGGGATCAACGATGCGGAGTTCGACGTCGGGATAGGGCAAGCCCGTCGTCCCCTGCTTGGTTACGCCCCAGCGCGGATTGTTGCAGACAAAGCCGCATTCGGTGAGGCCATAGGCCTCGAGCATCGGGGCGAGCTTCTGCGTGAATTCCTGTAATAGCTCCTCCGGGACCTCCGAGGAGCCGCAGATCACGAAGCGCAGCGACGTGCAGTCGCTGTCGCGCAGGAGCTCGTCCTCGCGGAGCATCATCTTGTACATTGCGGGGACGCCGGTCGTGTAGGTGCACCGCTCGCGCTCGATCGCACGGATCATTTCGGCGGGATGCACGTCGTGCAGGATGACGACGGAGCCGCCGCACTCCAGCATCGAGAAGAGTCCGCCGAACATCCCGTTAGCGTGGAACATGGGTACCGCGAGCAGACAACGCTCGTCGGGGCCGTAAAGAAGGGCGCGGCGCAGATTGCGTGCAGCCCAGTCGATCGCGCCGTGCGTGAGCTCGACGCCCTTGGGAAGCCCGGTCGAGCCGGAGGTATAGGAGATGAAGGCGAGGTCGCTCGCCGATTTTTCCCGAATGATGCGAGCGTTGCTCTGGCGGGCGAGCCAGCCGTCATAGGCCACGGTGCCGGGCGTCTCCTTGTCCATGACGAAGACATGGCGGATTGCCGAGGCAGCCCTGGCCAGTTCCGCCGCCTCCTGCGCGAAATCCGCGGAGGCGAAGAGCACTTTCGCCGCGCAGTCCTGCATGATGTGGGCGAGGGTACTGTAATGGGCGCGCGTCGTTGCGGGCGTCACCGTCGCTCCCGTGCGCAATGTGCCCAGAAGTGCCTCTACGAACCGGTGGTCATTCTTAACCAGCACCGCTACGTGATCGCCGTTGCCGATACCGAGTGCGGCCAAGCCGTTGGCGACGCGGTTGGTACGGTCCTCCAACTCGCCGTAGGTGATTCGATGCGGCCCATAGATGAGTGCCTCCTTCTGAGGCCACATCGTCAGCGGCAGATCGAAGATCGTTCCGAAATTCATGTGCCGCCCTCCCCTGCGGCCGACCTGCGTCGAGCTATAGGCTCGCCTGCTGCTCAACGCGTCCCCCGAACTCGAAGACCTCCAGCATGATACCGCCGAGCGAGGCCGGTCTCACCCAGTTGACCGTGAGCCGCTCGACCATGTATCGGCCCGCGGGTGTTCCAGGCGGGAGATCCTGTGGCACGGGCAATACCCACTCGATTCCCGATCCTTTCCACTCCCGCATGACTTCGGCGAGGTTGTCGACGCGGACGGCGATCGAATAAGCGCCCGGGCCGCGCTTTTCCAGGAAGCGCTGCACGGGCGAGCCCGGCCCCGTGGGAGCGATGACGGAAATGGCTCCGGAGGCGCCGACGGGCAGCGTCACGTCGGTGATCTCGACCGGCGGCTGTGGCATGTGCGCCGGCGGGAGCATTGCCAGGCCGAGCTTCCGCCATTTCGTCAGTGTCGCCTCGAGATCACCGGTCGCGACGTTGATAGTGAGGAATTCGAGGATCTTGCCCATCGTCTACTCCGCCGCAGCCGTGGGAGCCGATGGTTTCCGCCTCTCCTCGCCCTCCGCATAGATCCCCATTGCCTTCGCCTTGTCGCGCATCGTCCGGATGTCGGCCATGACATCTTCCGCCGGCCGCATGAAATTGCGCGGGCTCTTGAAATGCGGAATGACGTAGCGGCCGAACATCTCGATTGACTTCATTATCTTCTCGTGCGGCACACTGTCGATGCGCATCACGAGCTGGTCTATGCCGCATTCGTCGAAGCGCTCGATCGCGCGGATGCAGCTCTCCGGCGATCCGAAAATCGCGGCACCCGATCCCTCCTTGAAATACTCGAAGTCGTCCGTCTTTTTCGCGACCTCTGCGATCTTGTTCATGTAGGCATAGCTCTCAGCGACCTTGGCGAGCCGGGGATAGCCATCGATGGCGATCCGAAGCCACTTGATGTTGCCGGCGCCCGCCTCCGCCTCGGCGATCTCGTCGCTATCCGCGCAATACGCTTGCAGCAGCGCGCCCGCGCTCTCGTTGACGTGCTCGCCCCGGCCTTTCGTCTCCGCGACCGCCGTGCGGAATTCGGAGACGGACTCCGCAAGGGCGTCCCACCCCATGAAATTCGACCAGCTATAGACGCCGACACCGAGGGCTCCCGCCATGCGGTGGGAGTCGGCGCTGGTGGCTGCCACGTAGATCGGCGGGTACGGCGCTTGCAGCGGCTTCGGCACCAGGGAGCGCGGCGGGATCTTGTAGTGCTCGCCGTAGAACATGAAGGGGTCCTCTGTGAACGCCTTCTTGAGGACCTGAATTCCCTCGCTCACCTCCTCGCGGTTCTTCTCCAGATCGACCTCGAAGGCGCGCAGCGCCAAGGTCGTGTTACCGCGGCCGACGCCCAGCTCGATCCGTCCGTTGGAGAGAATGTCCTGGACAGCAGTCCGCGAGGCGATACGGAGCGGGTGATTCATCCGCTTCGGCAGCAGCGTGATCGCATGTGCGAACCGCAGCGTCTTCGTGAGCGGGAAGAGGTAAGCGAACAACACTTCCGGGCAAGAGGTCGCGATTCCTCCGATCGCGTATTGCTGCTCGGAGACGCCGAAGGCGTCGAAGCCCCACTTCTCCGCGTGGATCACCTGCTCGACGAGCTCCCAGTAGCGCGTCTGATAGGAGGAGCCGGGAATCGTCTCCGCTTCGGAGAAGAACATGAATTTCATTTGAGCCTCCTGTCGTCGGACCGCTCGTCTGCGCCAAGGCCCTTGAGGACGAAATCGACGATCTCCTCGGCGACGGTCTTCTCGCCGAATTTGCCGATGGACCAGAAACGCAGCGGCCATATCGTGCAGAGGAAATAGACGAAGTTCGCGGCGAGCTCGACGTTGCGGATATGGAAGTCGCCGTTCTGCATGGAATCCGCGAGAAGCTCGCGGAAGATTGCGATGTACTGCGCGTCGAGCTGATAAACCTGCCGGCGCGCCTCCGGCGTCAGCGCACGGCTCTCCTGGAACATCAGCTTGATGAAACGGTGATTGCGGTCAAAGACCTCGATGACCGTCCGGATCGCTCCAGCAAGCCGCTCCTTCGGCGGTAGCTCGCTTGAGCGCCAATGCGCGAGCGCCGTCACGATGTCGGTCATGAAGAAGCGGTAGATGTTGTAGAGAATGTCCTCCTTTCGCTCGAGGTATTGGTACATCGTCGCAACCGGCATCTCCGCCGAGGCTGCGATCTCCCGGATCGTCGCTTTGGCAAAGCCTTTCGCGGCGATGACCTTCGAGGCGCCCTCGATGATGCGCCGCCAACG